>JAJXZS010000027.1 GCA_021779955.1 Chloroflexota bacterium
AAGCCCATTGATGGAATTTCAGGTGGTGCAAGACATCCTGCCTGAACACGAGAACAATCCTCAGAATGCACTGCGCAGCATTCTGCGAACCGCCATCGAGCAGACGCGTCCGGAAGGCGAAAGAAAATACACAAGCGAGTGGATATTGTATAATATTCTCGACTTGAAATTCATGGAAGGCAAAAGAGTTCGAGAAATCGCACGCAGGTTGGCCATCAGCGAAGCGGATCTTTACCGCAAACAGAGGGTGGCAGTGGAGGCTATTACCAACAATATTGTTCAAATGGAACTAAAAGCATTGGAAATGAAAAAGGGAACTGTCGGTTAGCATTATGGCCTTTATTGTAAGCCAGGGAGGGGATATCCATGGAACAGGACGAAGTTGTACGGGAGGGTTGTGATGACGTCCCTGAGCTCGACGAGGGATGGTGGTCGTCAATATTGAACGACGAGAGCTCTTACACTGAGGACTCAAGCGTAGTCGAGACAAAAACAAATCCCGTTCCGCAAGTGGGAGCGCTGGATTGGGATTGTGTCAGAGAGCTTTATGAACACGATGAGGTGGTTTTGCTCACAGTGCACGGGTTCAACCGGGGCGGGTTGCTCGTCCAGGGCGATTGCATCCAGGGATTTGTACCCGTGAGCCACCTTGTGGACATGCCGACAAATGTGACGGATGAACAGCGGCATAACCTGCTATCCGAATATATCGGAAAATCGCTCTATTTGAAGGTGATCGAGTGCGAGCCTTCGTGCGACAGGGTCGTTCTCTCAGAAAGGGCTGCCCAGGCGGGTGAAGGGAAACGCAAGGAGCTTTTCGAATCACTGAGAGCAGGGTCGACCCTCAGCGGCATCGTGACGAATATCACCGATTTCGGCGCATTCATCGATCTTGGAGGGGTGGAAGGCCTGATCCACGTTTCCGAGCTGTCGTGGGGTCGGGTGGACAAACCCGATAAATTCCTCCAGATCGGTCAGCAGGTAAGGGTGATGGTGCTTTCAGTTAACGAAGAGACCAGCCGGATTGCGCTCAGCTTGAAGCGTTTGGCCGCGAATCCGTGGGAAGAACTGCTCAGGAAGTACAGCATCGGCGACGTCGTCGAAGCGTATATTACTTCCATCCTGAAATTTGGCGCATTCGCCAGGCTGGACGAGGGCGTGGAGGGGCTGATCCATATTTCGTGCATCGCGCAGGGAAACGATCACCCCAACCTGCAAAAGATGTTCACTAGCGGACAAAAAGTCACCGTGCGCATTCTGCATATCGACGCAGAAAGACGGCGCCTTGGATTGGGCCTGGTCACTACGGAATGAATTTGAAATCAGATCCAACGCGCAGTAATATGAGCGGCAAGAACCTGTCCCTCGAACCGCTGGGTGCTGCACCAGGCGGCGGAAGGCAGGTTCTTTCGCACATCCATAAGTTTGCCTGGGATTTACTGGGCACACTGATTCTATTGCTTGCCGCGTTGATCTTTTTGGGCACGTTTCGCTTTTCGCAAGGTTTTTTGATCAATCCTCTGGTCGGTTTGGTCAGGCAGGGGATTGGATGGGGGATCTACCTCTTCATTTTGATGCTCCTGCTGCTCGGAATTGCCTGTTTCAGGCATAGGGCGGGCAAACCCGTTGGTCTCACCCTCGGACAGGTTGTCTCGATCGAGGGGTTATTCTTCTGCATCATCAGCCTGGCATCGGTCTTTGGCGGGTTCTCCATCGAAAGGGCGGGTGCGGGGCAGGATGGGGGCACCATCGGCTGGGGACTTGCCCAGTTTATCTTCTCGTTTCTGCCTGCGCCGTTCGGCACGATCCTCATCTTTTTGTTGATGGTATTGTTCGTCTACTGGGGCTTTGGAATTTCCAAACTCGTAGCTCGAAATCTTGGCCAATGGGTGGACTCGACAGCGCGTCCCATTCCGACGGCTGAGGAAGCCAGGGCTGACCTGGCGCGCAGGGAACAAACCCGGGTTCGTCCGAATGATCCGCAGCAGGTGGAGAAGCTCATGCCGCAGGCGCTCTGGCGAGATGACCGCCTTCCGCCCATCAACTTGCTGATCCAGGATCAGAGCGTCAAGCCGGATGAAGAGATGATTCGCATGAATGCCCTGGTCATCGAGAAGACGCTGGGTGAATTCGGCATACCGGCAAAGGTCATTGGATACCGCATGGGGCCGACTGTCACCCAATACGCGCTCGAGCCGGGTTTCATCGAACGCCAGGGTCCTGATGGCGAGATGGTGAAGCAAAAAGTAAGGGTTTCGCAGATTTCGACGCTGTCCAAAGACCTCGCACTGGCGCTCTCAGCCGAGAGGCTGCGCATCGAAGCCCCCGTGCCCGGGCGTTCATATATGGGTATCGAGGTGCCAAACTCGCAAAGCACGGTGGTGCATTTGCGTGGGCTGCTGGAATCGGATGAGTTCAAGCGGATGGCATCCCCGCTGGCGCTGGTGCTTGGCAAAAGCGTTTCGGGTGAACCGGTGCTTGGAGACCTGGCGCGGATGCCCCACCTGTTGATCGCAGGCACCACCGGATCGGGGAAGTCGGTGTGCATTGCAGCCATCACAGCCTGCCTGGTGATGAACAACACGCCAGACGATCTGAAAATGGTGATGCTCGACCCGAAAATGGTCGAATTGGTGCGCTTCAATGGATTGCCGCATTTGCTTGGCAAGGTGGAAACCGATCTCGAGCGGATGCTGGCAGTATTGCGATGGGCGCAAGCGGAAATGGATGCGCGCTACCGTATGCTCGAAACAGTGCATGCGCGCGACCTGGAGGATTACAACCGCAAGATGCAGCGCAAGAAGCAGCCGACCTTGCCGCAAATCGTGCTCATGATCGATGAGCTGGCAGACTTGATGATGTCTGCTCCCGAGCAAACCGAGCACAGCCTGGTGCGCCTGGCGCAGATGGCGCGAGCAACGGGAATTCATCTCGTGGTTGCCACGCAGCGGCCAAGTACCGACGTGGTCACCGGGCTGATCAAGGCAAATTTCCCGGCACGCATATCCTTTACGGTTGCGTCGTCGGTGGATTCGCGGGTTGTGCTGGATATGAACGGTGCGGAAACGCTGCTTGGCAAGGGTGACATGCTATTCCTCGATCCTGAGGTGGGCTCATTGCAGCGCGCCCAGGGCGCCATGGTGATGGATCAGGAAGTCGAGAAGATCATGAACCACTGGCAGGAGTTCAAGAAAACCAGCGTTGAGGTTGGAGCCCCCTGGGAATCGCTGATCGAGTCGCATGGCGACGAGGATTCTGACGCGCTGGTCGAACAGGCCATCGAGGTGGTCAAGAATGCCGGTAAAGCCAGCGCTTCGCTATTGCAGAGGAGACTGCGCGTGGGATATCCAAGAGCCGCGAGGCTGATCGATGAACTCGAGGATATGGGCGTGGTTGGGCCGGCAGTGGGAAGCGGCAAGGATAGGGAAGTGCTCATCGATGGCGCCTCAGACCCGGACCTCGATGAGGAGATCGAGTAATATATTCTTGACATGTATCCCCAGAACGATTAGGATACAACTCGATTGGTGGTAAGATAGCACATGCTTAATGAAGGAATCCGGATGTCCGAAGAAAAATGGTCTTTTGAACAATTTCTGAGGAACACATTCAAAAGACCTTTAGATTCGATCGCAGGTTTTCTGCTTCGAATTGGAGTGACCGCAAATGCCGTTACCGTATTTGGCTTGGTGGTCAGCGCCGCGGCTGCGGTGCTGATCGGCATGGGCCAACTTCTGCCGGGCGGCCTTATTTTGCTCTTTGGAGCGCCAATGGATGCCCTGGACGGCGCGCTGGCCAGGTTATCCGGGAAATCTTCGAATTTCGGCGCATTCCTCGATTCTGTGACAGACCGGTATGAAGAGATTTTCGTCTTTGGCGGCTTGCTCTTTTATTTTTTGCAGGCGGGCGACGCTCTTGCGTGCGTACTCGTGTTTGTTTCGGCGGCAGGAAGCGTACTGGTTTCGTATGTCAAAGCCAGGGCGGAAGCGTTGGGTTTTGAAGCCAAGGTCGGGCTATTTTCACGCGTCGGACGATTGGTCATTTTGATCCCCTGCTTGATTTTCAACATCCCCCTGGTCGCGCTGTGGATACTTGCCATCTTCACCAATGTAACGGCGATTCAACGATTTATCCATGTTCAAAGGCAATCGCGCCTTGGGCAATAGCGATCCTACTTAGATAAGGAAACAACCTCATGCCTGGAATTACGATATTTGGAGTCTCGATCCACTTCTACGGGATCATCATCATGGGCGGCGCGATTGCTGCTGCTTTCATGTCTGCGTGGCTGGCGAAAAAGCACGGCCAGAACCCGGACGATATTTGGGATATGCTTCCCTGGATATTGATTGCCGGCATTATCGGTGCAAGGTTGTGGCATGTGTTCACGCCGCCGGCTTCGAGCCTGATCAATGGAGTCAATCCCTATTTCATTCATCCATTGGACGCCCTGTATATCTGGCGCGGCGGGCTGGGAATTCCGGGCGCGGTAATGGGCGGGGCGCTTGCCCTATTTATCTACACGCGAGCAAAAAAGCAAAGCTTCCTCACGTGGACGGATATCATCGCACCGGGATTGGCGCTTGCCCAGGCGGTCGGGCGCTGGGGCAATTTCGTCAACCAGGAAGTTTACGGTTTACCTTCCAATCTGCCCTGGGCGATCTATATCGATCCTGCTCACCGGCTGCCCGGTTACGAGAATGTTGCATACTACCAGCCGACGTTCCTGTACGAATCGATTTGGGACCTGTTGAACATGGGTCTGTTGCTTTGGCTGACCTTCAGGCGATCCGACAAACTCAAGCCCGGCGATATTTTCCTCACTTACCTGATCGTGTACCCGGTGGGAAGGTTCTTGCTTGAGTTCATCCGCATTGACTATTCACCGGTGTTTGGCATCAATATCAACCAGTGGTTGATGGCCGTGATCGCAGTTGCAGCTTCGATTGCTATGATCATCAGGCATCGCAAGGGCGCGAAGGCGACTGAACCCGGTGCGCCTGCCGCTTCTTCACCGCAGGAGCCCCCATCGGGCGCTGAATAAGCCTGACTTGATTGAACTAGTGGCTGCCCGCCGTATAATGGATGAGGTAGCCATTATTCATTTAAGGAGGATGTATGGAACGATTGACCATCCTGGGCTCGGCTTACGCGATTCCCAACATGAATCAAGATAATTCTCATCTACTGGTCGAGACGTCGAAGCGCATCATCCTGATCGACTGCGGCAATTCCCCTGTAGTTAAACTCGCAAAGGCGGAGATTGCCATCAATTCGGTCACCGACCTGATCATCACCCATTTTCATGCCGACCACGTTGCGAGCCTGCCGCTGCTGCTGATGGATATGTGGCTGGAGAAACGCACTGATCCGCTGCGGATTTACGGCCTTGAGTTCACGCTTGAGCACATCCGCATGTTGATGGATGTATTCGATTGGCAGAAGTGGGAACCCATGTTCCCTGTGGAGTTCATCCGCCTATCGGACACGGCCGAGACTTCATTGATCAGCGACGACCAGCTCAAGATCTTGAGCATGCCGGTCAAACACCTGGTGCCAAATGTCGGCTTGCGCATGGAGTTTCCGGCGAGGCGCTGCACCGCCGTCTATACCAGCGACACAGAGCCGTGCGACAATATCATCAAGCTGGCCCGGGGCGCGGATATCTTGATGCAGGAGACGTCAGGCAGAGCCAAGGGGCATACATCTGCCACCCAGGCAGGCGAGTTGGCGGCAGAAGCCGGCGTGAAGCGGCTGATCATGATCCATTACGATTCGACGATCCCGGAAGAGCGCCTGCTTGCGGACGCTGTGAAGTCATTCAACGGGAGAATCGATCTGGCTAGAGACTGGATGGTGCTGTTGGATTGACCGCTACCAGCCCTGAAGGTAGTCCGTCCATTCCTGATTCTCCGGAAGGTAATGCCCGAAGATGTAATTGGCAGAGTGGGGCGGTTCTTTGGGGAGATTGGTCAAAGTCATCCCCGATTCCTTAAGCGACAGGCCGCCTTTGCGGTGATTGCAGGATGGGCAGGCAGCCACAACATTCGTCCACATGTGGGCGCCACCCATGTGACGCGGCAGAACGTGGTCGATGGTGAGGTTGGTGGTTTGCTTTCCGCAGTACTGGCAGGTATAGTGGTCGCGGCGGAGGATCTCGCGGCGGGTGAGGCGGACGTGAGGATGCGGGGCGTGGATCATCTGTTGCAGGCGGATGACGGAAGGGATGGGGTATTCGGCGCGGGCAGTGTGTATGACGCCCCTGCCGTTGAGAATCAGAAGAGCTTTGTCCGCCAGCATCAAGCCAAGCGCGCGATGGAAGTTGGTGACGTTGACGGGTTCGTAGTTCGCATTGAGAACCAATACAGCGTGTTCCATATTTTTACGATTATAGCATCGAATAACCGGGAAAGCAGTCATATTTGGAGGTTAAGATGCGCATAGCCATTATAGGGGGAAGAGGGTTGATCGGGATGGCAGCGGCGAGGGAATTGCGGGCTGCCGGTCATGATGCGGTACTGCTGAGCCGGCGCGCCGAACCTGGCGAAACTGTGGATCGCTTTGAAGTCAGGCAGTGGGACGGCCGGAGCGCAGACGAACTTGCCAGGATCGTCGATGGAATGGACGGGCTGGTCAACCTGGCGGGGGAGAGCATCGGGAAAGGCCGCTGGAGCGAGCGGCGAAAGCAAGTGATTGTGGATAGCCGCCTGCGGCCGGCATGGGCAATCGTGGAGGCATGGCCCAGGTTGAAAGCACCTCCCGCTGTGTTTGTGCAGGCGAGCGCCATGGGTTTCTACGGCAATTCCGTACAACCGGTGGATGAAAGCTCACCGGCAGGGACCGGATTTCAAGCCGCGTTGTGCGTAAAATGGGAAGCATCCACTCAAGCCGTTGCCCAATCCTCCACCAGGCGCGTGGTTATCCGCTCCGGGTTGGTGCTGGATCGAGCGCGGGGCATATTGCCACAGATGATGCTGCCTTTCAGGCTGTTTGTGGGCGGCGCAGAGGGCAGCGGCAGTCAATGGATGAGCTGGATCCATATTGCCGATGAAGCCCACGCCATCCGGTATTTACTCGAGCATGAGGAGGCGAGCGGGGTCTACAATCTAACGTCGCCCCAACCTGTCACCAATGCGGAGTTTGGCCGGGAGATTGCGAAGGCGCTACGGCGTCCCTACTGGTTCAAGATTCCCGCGTTCGCACTGCGCCTGGTGCTTGGCGAAATGAGCAGCCTTTTGCTTGAAAGTCAAAAAGTGCTCCCAACCCGGCTGACGAACAGCGGATTCGAATTTCAGTACCCCAATTTACGCGATGCCTTGGCCGACCTTTTGAGCTCACGAAGTCAAAACGGCTGAATTTGAGAAAGGATTGGTATAATCAGGCTATTAATCTTTTCTCATAGTTCTCACAAAGGAGGCCGCAATGAACATAGATGAACAGGTCGAATATTTGATGCAGGGCACCGAATATGGCGACGAGCAGCTCAAGAAGAACATGGCAGATGAGCTGCGTTCACGGTTGATCGCATGTCAAAAGGAAGGACGTCCTTTGCGTGTTTATTGCGGCTTCGACCCCCGTACGACCGACCTTCACCTTGGCCACACGGTGCCGCTGCGCAAGATGCGCCAGTTCCAGGAACTTGGGCATGACGTGACCTTCCTGGTGGGCACATACACTTCGCTGATCGGAGACCCTTCGGACAAGGATGTGCTGCGTCCGCAATTGTCGCCGGAGACCGTGAAACAGAACGCCCTGACCTACGCCGAGCAGGTTTTTAATATCGGCGTGCTTGACCCAACGATAACGCACGTCCGATTCAATGACGAATGGCTTTCGAAGGTGACTTTCGAGCAGTTGATCAAGATGGCATCCAACTTCACGGTGCAGCAATTCATGACCCGCGAGAATTTCAAGCTGCGCTGGGAAAAGCAAGACGCGATCTACCTGCACGAGACGTTTTACTCGCTGATGCAGGGCTTCGACGCCTACACGTTGAAGGCCGATGTGCAGATCGGGGGCTCTGACCAATTGTTCAATATCATGACCGCCGCCCGCAAAATTATGACTTCCATGGGAGAATTGCCGAACATCGCCATCATCGTCGGCATATTGCCCGGCACAGACGGCGTGGTCAAGATGAGCAAGTCGCTGGGCAACCATATACCGCTCAATACCGGTGCCTCAGACATGTACGGCAAGGTGATGAGCATTCCCGATTCCGCCGTAGGGAAATTCTTCCGTCTTGTCACGCCGATGACCCCGCCGCAGATCGCCGAAGTGGAGAATGCGGTCAAAGCCGGAACGCTGCACCCGCGCGATGCGAAGATGCGGCTTGCACGCGAAATTGTAGCGGCTTTCTTCAGCAAACAGGAAGCGGAAGATGCCGAGCATAATTTCGTCGAGACATTCCAGAAGGGCGGCATGCCCGGGGAGATCGACGAGTTCAAAGTCGGCGACGGAATGCCGCTTGTCGACCTGCTTGTCTCGGCAGGCTTGGCGAAAAGCAAGAACGAATCGCGCCGGCTGATCGACCAGAAAGGCGTCAAGCTCGATGGCGCCGTGCTTACCGACCCGATGCTCGTCATTCACGGTAATGGCGTTCTGCAAGTCGGCAAACGACACTTCCTGAAACTGGTGAAATAAGAATGAAACCTTCCGCATTTGCGGGAGGTTTTTTTGTCAGCTTCCAAAGGGCGTGACCGCTGAAAGGAACATCTCCTCGCCAATCGAGCGGGTGGTCTCAGGGTTTCCACCCTCAAGCACCACAACGAGTGCAAGAGGCGCTCCCTTCCACTCTGGCGTTGTTCCAGCGATGAACCAATCGACCGTGTGATCTCCATCGATCATGTGCGATATCGTCTCCCAACCGGGAAACGAGGTGGTTGCCAGGTTTTCCGTTGCAGCAGGCGCATTGAGCATGTCCGCAGTTTTTAAGGCGGATAAGTCCGGCATGGCAATCCAATCTTTGCTTGGATCTTGATAGGCTGTTACCAAAATGGGGGAAGGCACGTGCCCATTGTTGGACAGGGCTGAGGCAGCAATCAAGAGTTGCAAAGGCGAAATTCGCCAACTGGATGGGGGAGAGACAAGGGTTGAACTGGTAAACGGCGCACTGAGCGAGGTTGCCTTTGCGGTTTCGATGGGCAGGTTGGGTTGGGCAAAAAAGCCCAATCGCGAGATCATGCTCATCTGGGTTGCCGGAGCGATTGCCGAGGCGAGCAGGCGTGTGGCAATTGGGCAACCCGAGATGACCAGGTTTGCCAGGTCTGGCGCAGGGCCGGGCGAAACGGCGCAATCCTGGAGGTCGACGGCGCTCAGATCGGACGGAACAGGGGGAAGGCCGGTCTGCAGAGCTGTGGCATAGAGAAATGCAGTGACTCCCGTGCCAAGCGGATACTGGCCCTGGCTCACCCTGTTGAGCAGGGGAGCATTCGTGTCGGCCATCCATGTGGACCAATTTGCCTGGAGATCGTTGGCATTAAAAGTGGGTGCGGTTGCCACGACGAGAAGCTCGCCCGACTCGGCGTTCATCAGTGCGATGGCGCCCTTGCGCCCCGCGAGCAATGCATCGGCTTTGCTCTGCAGCATCGAGTCGATGCTCAGGCGGATATTCAGGCCGGGAGGATACTGCCCGTAAAGAGCATGATCCCACCAGACGATCGTGGGTGAATTCCCCTCCACGCCGCGAAGATATCCGTCCATGCTGTACTCGATACCCGTCTGACCGTAATCCGGGTTGCTGTAGCCGACCGTCGCGCTCAGCGATGGCACTTCGATGGTGCGGACGTAATCGCCGGGCGTCCCTGTCGATTCAGCAAGCACTACATTGTTGCGATCGAGGATTTCACCCCGCAATACGTAAGTATCAGAAATTGCCCTGCGGGGATTGTCGCTTCTGGCCAGCAGGCTCGATGAGCGGATCAACGACCACCAGCCTGTAAAAAGTGCGATCACAAATAGGCCCGTCAGAAACAGGGAGCCAATGAGTGTATATGGTCTCAATCTTTCGATTGCGGCAGGCTGATCTTCGGCCTGGTTGCTGATCATCAGAAGCAGCAGAAACGAGAAGAACGAAGTTACAAGCGAAGACCCGCCATAAGACACGAAAGGCAGGGTGACTCCTGTCAACGGAAACAGGCGGATATTCCCGCCGATGATCAATCCCGCCTGAACGATGAACGTGGTCGAGATGCCAATCGCCAGGAAGCGCTGATATTGATTGGGGGCGTGCAAAGCAATCTCGATGCCGCGAATGGTGAGTATAGCCATCACGGCCAGAAGAGCCACTGCTCCAAACAGCCCCGCTTCTTCAGCGATGGCCGAATAAATGAAATCAGACTGCGCCACCGGTACGACACCCGGACTGCCCAGGCCTAGCCCCCGCCCGAAGAGACCGCCATTTGCGACAGCCATTAAAGATTGGACGATCTGATACGACCGGCCCGAGGGGTCGAGCCAGGGATTCAGCCAGGCTTCGATGCGCAAGCGGATGACGTCAAAGGTGAGATACCCGGCAACGAGTGCCGCAACGATCACGAAAAAGCTGATCAGAAGCACCCTGCGCTTGCCCGAAGCGACATAGACGATCAGGCAGTAAAGGAGAATGAAGATCGATGCAGTGCCCAAATCGCGTTGGGCGATGAGGATGGCGATCGAGGCGCCTGCGACGACCAGCGTTGGAGCGAGAAGCTGCATGAACCGGAAATGCGCCGGCATGCTGTCTGCCAGGTAGGCAGCGAGATAGATGATCAACGCCAGTTTCAGCAATTCGGATGGCTGCAGATAAACGCCGAACATTTGCAGCCACAAGCCCGGACCGTCGCCCGTGCCACCCGGATAGGTGCCGAGGAACAAGGTCAGCACCGTCAGCACCAGAACGCTGGTGAGCCAGACGTACTTATATCTGCGTAAAATGGGCAGCAGTCTGGGATAGCGGATGCCAACCAGCAAACCGGCGATACAGAGAACGAACCAGATTGTCTGGCGAAAACCAAGGTCTGGATTCAACCTGAAGATGGTGACCAATCCCCAACCAGATAACAGCCCAACTATGGGCACCAGGTAAGGATCACGATCGGGGAGAAAACGATTGACCCCGCGATAGAGGAGTGAAAAGCCCACCAGCCAGATCAGCCAGGCAACCCACTGCTGCCATCTGACGGTTCCCGTCCATTCATGCAGGCGCACTGCAGGCGCAAAGGTGAGCACGAGACAGTCGAAGAATAAAAAGGCGGCCGCAAGAGTCAACAGACGGCTTTGCAGTTTGATATGGGGCGAATCTGCGGTCGGAAATATCCAGTTCACTTGAAGTATTTGTCTACCAGGGGTCCCAGTTTTTTGATCGTCTCAGGCGGAATGGCATCTCGATGGGTGATGAAAGCATTTTCGAGAGCATTCCTGCAATTGCAGGTTGACTCACCCTGCAGATTCTCGACCACAGATTGAATGGTCCTTTGTGCGATTTCCGTGTTCTTGTTCAAAGTCTTGACCACGATATCGACGGTGACATCCTCTTCATGCATGTGCCAGACGTCGTAGTCGGTGACGTGCGCCATCACCGCATAGCACATTTCAGCCTCGCGCGCCAGAAATGCCTCGGGGGCAGTGGTCATGCCGATTAGCGCAATTCCCCAGGAGCGATAGGTGTTGGACTCGATCTTGGTGGAGAAACGCGGGCCTTCGATGGTGATCATTGCGCCGCCCATATGCGCCTGGGCGTTCATCATCGAAACCGTCTGAAATAATTGCGTGGAAAGATCCGGGCAGAACGGTTCGCCGGGGCTGATGTGGACGACCATGCCATCGCCGAAGAAAGAACGCGCTCGGCTGCGGGTATTGTCGAATAGCTGGTCTGGGATCACGATCTCTCCCGGAGCGAAATCTTCGCGCAGTGATCCGCACGCGCTTACGCTGATGATCCTGGTAACGCCAAGCGTCTTCAGGGCATAAATATTGGCGCGGTAGGGCACTTCAGTTGGTGAAAGGGTATGCCCAATGCCGTGCCTGGCAAGAAAAGCCACAGGCCGTCCGGAGAGCATGCCCAGCGCGATTGGCGCGCTCGGCTTGCCAAAGGGGGTATCGGGGTAGATTGTTTCGATGGTTTCGAGGGCAGGATAATTGTATAAGCCTGAACCGCCAATGACTGCGAGGACGGGGGTCTTATCCATAAGATTTACTCCTTTACTGTTCAAAGGGTTGAATTTCAACCAGGATGGGAATTTGACCGATGCGAATCTCGTCCCCATTGATGATGATCGTCGGCGTTTCCACTCTCTCATCGTTCAGGAAAGTGCCGTTGGTGGATTGCATATCTTCCACCCACCACTGAAGATAGCGGTAGCTGAGCTTTGCGTGCCTGGCAGAGACTGTTTCATCTGCCAGAGGAAAATCCGACGTCGAATCTCTTCCGATGACTACCTCGGTTGAGGTGAAAGTCTTGCGGGTGTCTTCGGATCCGCTTGCCAGGCTCAGGCTGATGGGTGGTATCTTTCGGGTTGTCACCATTTCGCTCTGGAAGCGCAGGTCCCGCCAGAGGGTGTACAAAGCCCAGCCCAGGAATCCGAAAAGGGCAATTGCTGCAAGGATGCGGAGTATGAATACGAGGAAGGGTAGCATGCGATCTTATCCCTGGTCGTTCGAAATCTTCATGTCTGTTGTATGTTGCCTTGGACGCGTGTTGTCGCCCGGCTCGTCGATGGTAAATATCAATTTGACTCCTGCCAGCGAGATCACATCCCCAGATCTCAGGCGATATTGCGAAATCCTCTCGCCGTTGATAAAGGTTCCCCCGCTCGAACCGGTGTCGAAGATGATAAAACTTCCATTGACGTAGCGGATCTGTGCATGTCCGCGCGAAACCCGCAGGTCGCTGATGACAAGGTGGTTCGTGCTGCGCCTGCCAATATTGGTGACTCTTTGTTCGATGGGGAAGACAGTCTCATTTTCCAGGATGAGGGCCGCCCTCACCGGAATCCCGGCAGGCGCACGGGCAAGCAGCGCTTCGGGGCTGATGGGCACAACGTTCGTGATGCCGATCGGTTCGACGGGGTACACAGCTTCGATGGCGATTTCGGAGTAGTTGAAGGCAGGGTTTGGGACAAGGTTCAGTGTGGGCGGATTTTCGAACTTCAGCCCAAGTTCCTTGGATGTATCGATCAGCGTATGGGCGATGGCGAATTCCCAGTCCGGTTCATCTTTCCATTTCACGCATTCCTGCGGAGACATGGAAATACTGAGCCGGTTGGGCAATATCTGCTGGTTGCCATCGAGGGAATTGATAAACGCCTGGAAGGCTTCGACCAGACGGTGGACCGATATCGCGTGCTCGTCCATCCATGGAAAGACAGCCGCGCTGCTTTCGATGATTTCTTTGATCTTGCTTTCGAGCAGATCCATTGGGTTCGACATACATAACTATTATAATCAAAGAGCTTCGATAATAAGGAAATCAGGCTGGGTGATTCGATGGGGTATCGGGAAATTGAGCATCTATCGGACCGCGCGATCGTTGTGACCGCGCCTTCGCTTGCCGGGCTTTTTGCCGACGCTGCGGCGGGAATGTACGCCGTCATGGACGTGCTCACCGGAAGTGAAACGGCAAGCCGTGATCTCGAGATCAAGGGCTTCGATTGGGAGACCCTGCTGGTTGGCTTTCTTTCGGAGTGCCTGAATATCGCCGAACTGGACCGGTTGGCTGTTCAAAGCATGGAGATTTCGTTCGAGCCCGAGCGCTGCAGAGCGCGCTTGCAACTGGCGCGAATCACAAGCATGCACGAAAACATCAAAGCAGTGACCTACTCGCAGATGAAGATCGTGCAAAAGGATGGAAATTTCGAGACAATAATCGTATTCGACCTTTAGCGGAGGGGAAAATGGTAGAAAACTCGATCGTCAAACAAATCTCTGAGTTTACCTGGGAAATTCCCAGGGGCGCGATGCCCCAGATGCAAGTGCCGGTCAGAATCTTCGCCACCGAAGAGATTATCAAGCATGCATTGACAGACATCTCGTTCCAGCAGGCTATGAATGTCGCCTGCCTGCCCGGGGTGGAAGAGGCGGTGATGGTGATGCCGGATGTCCACCAGGGCTACGGCTTTCCGATCGGGGCCGTGGCCGCCATGCGCTTGAACGACGGTGTGATCTCGCCCGGCGGAATCGGTTACGACATCAATTGTGGAGTCAGGCTGCTTTCCTCGCAGATTCCGTTCAAGAATGCAAAAGATAAACTCGAAAAGCTGTCTTACCTGCTCGATGCGGCTGCGCCCAGCGGAGTTGGCGCGACGAGTTCGTTCAATCTCAAACGGGATGATCTCGAGAAGATTTGCTCACAAGGGGTGGCCTGGGCGCGCGGGGCGGGCTATGCCACCGAAAACGACCTCAGACGCATCGAGGAGCACGGATCGCTCGCAGGCGGCTCGTTGAGCGCGGTCAGCAGCAGGGCCATCGAGCGGGGGATGCATCAACTGGGCACGCTCGGGTCGGGCAACCATTTCCTTGAGGTCGATGTCGTCGATGAAATCTTTTTTCCCGAGGCCGCTGCAGCATACGGCCTTTTCGAGGGATGCCTCGTGGTGCAGATTCACTGCGGCTCGCGCGGGTTCGGGCATCAGATCTGCACGGATTATGTGCAGGAGTTTCAGAACTCGGTCCGCCGCTACGGCATCGAGGTGATGGACCGCGAACTCGTCTGTGCTCCGCTGGATTCGAAAGATGCCAACGAATATTTGCAGGCCATGCGCGCGGCTGCCAATTATGCTTTTGTCAACCGCCAGATCCTGGCGAACGGCGTCAGGCAGGCTTTCGAGCAATGCTTTTCTGGCAGCGAGCGAGGCTATTTACAACAGGTTTATGATGTGGCGCACAATATCGGCAAAATGGAGACTCACATCGTGCACGGCATCAAGAAGAAGTTGTGCGTCCACCGCAAGGGTGCAACGCGAGCCTTTGGCCCCGGGCACCCCGATCTGCCTGAGGAGTACAGTTCTGTGGGCCAACCTGTGCTTATCCCGGGGAGCATGGGCACGGCATCATGGGTGCTTGCGGGTACGCAAAAGAGCATGGAAGTCTCATTCGGATCGGCATGTCACGGCGCCGGGCGGCTGAAGAGCCGTGCGCAGGCCAAAAGATCGGTCCGCGGAGATCAATTGGTTCACGATCTGGCCAAACAGGGGATCATCGTGCGTGCCGGTTCGCTGAGCGGCGTGGCCGAAGAGGCGCCAAACGCCTATAAGGATGTCGACGAGGTCATCGAAGCGGTTACCGGCGTTGGAATTGCTCGCAAGGTGGCCAGGCTCAAGCCTGTGGTTGTGGTGAAGGGCTAGCGTTTGACTTAAAGGAACTGGGCAATCGGAGCGGTGCGCGCTTTCGTCAGCTTGATCAAATCGCCTGGCGCAATGCGGATGTTCAGTCCCCGCTGCCCGCCTGAGATGTGCATTTGCGGCAGCATCAGCACAGAGTCGTCGACAATCACCTGAAAGCCTTTATTGAGCAGGGCAAGCGGCGAGATTCCACCTGCCTGCAAGCCCGTTTCCGCTTCAGCCTCTGCCTGGGTGGGTACGTGCACTTTCTTTTCCCCGAGAAAGGCAGCCACGGCTTTCAAGTCCACCTCGCTGTCGGCGGGAACCACGCATAGAATCAATTTTCCGTTCGTCCGTTTGACCACGATGGTCTTGAAGACAATTTCGAGGGGAATATTCAGAATCTCGGCGGTTTCGATCGCTCCAAGCTTCTCAGGGGGCAGTTCGAAAGCCGTGTATGCAATCTTTTTTGAGTCGAGCAGCCGCGTGACATTATTCGAGATGGCCATAGCTCTCTTTCTTCTCCGCGTAGATCGGATTCGAGAAAATCCAGCCCCTTTCTTTCCCGTGAAATTCGATGCGGCACTCCACCCGGTAGGAGCCGGGTTCAGTGCCTGTGGCGACCATCTTGTCCACGCCGCTCCAGGTCATGATGGTTTTACCGTTGCAGATCAGGCGGGTATTGGCCGGTCGGGGGGTATGGATACGGAATGTGACTCCATGCTCGATGCCGATGGTCTCACCCATGGACGCTTCGATATCCCCGTTTTCAGCAGTAAATCGAAATCCGCGCGTATCCGCCGGCAGATCGTATCCCACGAAGGTCGAACCGGCAGCCAACGCCCTGTAGACCAATGCCCGATCGTGCTCGAGCTCTCCTGTCGGTTCTTCTTTGATCAAAATGTGGTTGTTGATGCTTCTGAAGTGATGCCTGTAAGGGAAAATGGTTTTCTGCAAAAAGAGCCGCCTAAAATGGAGCGCATGCGAATCCGAGCCCCCCACCGCGACGACTCGATTGCCGGCGCCCAGAAGCTCATCCCATTTGGCCAATGTGTCAGGCCTTGGGCCAAGGGGGTAGTATTCGGGATGGAAGGCGTTGAAGAGCATTTTCCAGAATGTGGAAGCAGCGTCTTTGAATTCGCTGAAATGGTTCCAGATTTCCAGCCCCGTGAAGCCGCTGACGCTCCAATCCATCCAGGAGATATTTGGCTCGTGGAACATCGGCAATTCCGATTCGTTTGGATGCGCCAGGAAAGTCAGGCCGCCGGCCTGATTGGCCCGGTCGATCAATTCCTGCGGAGAAGATGCAAATTGAGCAAGCTCGCGGTTTGCACCGATGACGAGGGTGTGATTCTTTTGAGGCTCGCGGTTTTGATCGTGCACTTCTTCGGCAGCCAGGAACAGCAGGCGTCTGCCGTTCGCCGAGACGTACCGGTCAGCACCCCGGACGAGAACGTTGTGGTCGGTGGTGATCAGGACATCGATCCCTGCATCGAGCGCCTGGCTGATGACATACTTGTGGGAACCGCTGCCGTCAGAATAAATGGTATGATTGTGAAGGTTGACTACCAGTTCTTTCATAGGTTGACTTTTTGCCGAAATCAAAGGTATAATTTCGTCTGCTATCTACTCCAGGAGGAATACCTTGAAATCTTATATTGACATCGCATTGATTATAGCTTCAATCGCACTCATCGTCAGCGTGATCCTTCAAAATAAGGGCGTTGGCCTGGGTGGATTGACGAATACCGATTCCGGCGGTGTCTTTACAGCTCGGCGTGGTATCGAAAAGACCCTCTTCTGGGTGACCATTGTTCTTTCGGTTCTGTTCTTCATGCTTACTGTAGCTTCGATTTTAGTCAAGTAATCAAGGTTTTCCCTGGATCGTTTACTCCACACATCCCAGGATTTCGAGGGCGACTCTCCTTGAACAAGGGAAGTCGCCTTTCACTATAAATCATATGAAAAAATTCAAATGGCAACTGATCATCATCTTCCTGACTGGATTGATTGTTGGGATATTACTTCTCCTTGAAAAAGGAAACGGCGGCACCCTGCCTTTCGGAGCGAATCCTGCTTCCGGCGGCATCTACACTGAAGCGCTGATCGGCCAATTCCAACGATTGAATCCATTGCTCGACCATGAAAATCAAGCTGACATGGACGTTGATCGTTTGATTTTCTCCGGGCTGTTGAAGTTCGATTCTCGAGGATTGCCTGTGCCCGATCTGGCAGCCGGCTGGTCCGTTTCGGGCAGCGGCACCATTTACACATTTACACTCAAAGACGGTCTCAAGTGGCAGGACGGAAGACCTCTCACATCAGCCGATGTGGTATTCACGGTTCAATTGATGCAGAGCGGCGGCAGCGTGGTTGCCGATGATGTGAAAACGTTCTGGAACGCGATCAAAGTGATCCGGCTCGATGATACGCATCTTCAATTCGTTCTGCCCGAAGCGTACGCGCCATTTCTCGATCATTTGACCTTTGGCATTTTGCCGGAGCATCTCCTGGGCGACCAAACCATCGATGCCATCGTCAATTCGAACTTCAACCTGAATCCGATCGGCAGCGGGCCGTATCAGCTGACCAGCATCGAATCAGAGAATAATGTCATCACCGGCATTACGCTCACAGCATTCAAGGACTACGCGGGCGGCAAACCGCTCATCAGCCAGATCGTTTTCAAGTATTATCCCGACAGCGCCTCAGCCTTCAAGGCATATCAAGATGGAATGGCGCAAGGGGTTAGCCAGATTACACCCGATGTTCTGCCTGCTGCCCTGGCGCAACCTGACCTTTCGCTTTACACAAGCCGGCTGCCTGAAATGAGCATGGTCTTGCTGAATCAAAACGACGAATCGGTCAAATTCTTCCAGGAAGTCGATATCCGCAAGGCGCTCTATATGGCGATCGACCGCACCGCGATCATCAAGCAGGTGCTGGATAACCAGGCGATCGAAGCAAACGGCGTGATCTTCCCTGAATCATGGGCGTATCTCTCGAGCCTCACGCCAACCGAGTACAATCCCGACCAGGCGATTACACTTTTGAAGGAAGCGGGATACGTCATCACAGGCGAGCAGAGCTCCGTGCGGATGAAGAGCGACGTAGCCCTGAAATTTGTTTTCTCTTACCCCGATGATGCCACTCACAAGGCAATTGCCGAGATGATCCAGAAGAACTGGCAGGCAATCGGTGCGGACGTGACACTCGAGCCGGTTCCCGCCGACCTGTTCATCGCCGATAAACTGACCGCACGGGCTTACCAGGCTGCTCTCGTGGACTTGAATTTATCCAGCACGCCCGATCCCGATCCATATCCCTTCTGGGATCAGAGCGAGGCCTCCAGCGGACAAAATTATTCACAATGGAGCAACCGTGTGGCAAGTGATATCCTGGAACAGGCGAGAACGACGACCGACCTGGCTGAGCGCACGCGCCTGTATCACAATTTCCAGGCGATCTTCGCTCAAGAATTGCCGGCTTTGCCCTTGTATTACCCCGTCTACACCTACGCCGTGAGCTCCCAGGTGCAGGGCGTAACCATGGGTCCAT
Source organism: Chloroflexota bacterium (assembly GCA_021779955.1). Classification (GTDB taxonomy): domain Bacteria; phylum Chloroflexota; class Anaerolineae; order Anaerolineales; family Anaerolineaceae; genus UBA6107. The sequence goes on from JAJXZS010000027.1 coordinate 18,855, forward strand.
TGATCGACACAGGCTACCGGTTCGATACCGTCGCGTCGTGGTATCTCAATGTGCAACGAGTAGCGGATACCACCACGACACCTTAAGAAAGCAAAGGTCTCGATGGATGATGGGTCAGATGATCTCAGGTATTTGATCGCGGGCGCAGATGCGCTTGCACCCTATCTCGAATCCGACGTCTTGTTCTGGCCGCTCCAGTTTGAATCACAACCGCTCACTATCGGCAACCTTCTTCTCGCGCAGAAGAGGGTTGCTGCTTTTTCAAGCCGACTTGACCCCCAAGTTCAAAAGGCGGACGCGACAATCGAAAAGGAACGGAGCAGGTGGGAGGCAGCCTGGAAACGGAAAGCGTCAGCCGACTTTCACGCCAGGTTGGCCCAGTACAGGTCGACGCTCACCGATGCAGCCGAGGAAGACGGCGCCGGGGTCAATTATTCGGTGCTGGCCAGGTTGAGGACGATCATCGAACTGCTGCTGGGCGAAACGGACGGCGACATCCGGCTCGAGAATCAACTCGCGGCGCTGGATGGTCAACTCCAGCGGCTCACCGAACCTGGCGAGTTTCTGTGGCCTTCTCAGCTTCAAAGCGCGTTTCCGTCAGACAAGTTTTGGTTCCTCTATGCGAAGTTTGTGAAAGGATGGGCAAAATGAACAAGCTTTTCACCGGCGCCGGTGATGACGGCAGCACAGGGTTCCTGGGCGAAGGCCGGATGCCCAAGGACGATATCCGATTCGAGACGCTTGGCACCCTGGATGAAGCTTCTGCGCACTGCGGACTGGTACGCTCGCTGCTTGGCAATACTGCCGAAAGAGAGACAATCAAGCAAATTCAGGCGGACCTTTACCATATCATGGCTGAGACGGCATCCGATCCTGAAAATGCCGAGAAATATCGAGCCATCGGCCAGGAGCAAATCACATGGCTGGAAAAGCAGGCTGAGCGGCTCGCAGAGACGGTAAAAATGCCTTCAGGGTTCATTCTACCGGGCGACACGTTATTGAGCGCGCAGGTCTCCATAACGCGCACAGTGGTGCGCAGGGCGGAACGCAGGCTTGCAGCCATGATTCATCAGGGAATGCTTGAAAACACATATCTGCTGAAGTACTTGAACCGGTTATCTTCACTTCTGTTCGTTCTTGAAGTCAAAACAGCAAAAGAACCCGGTTCTCACATCACATTTGCATAGAGAGAAGCTTGATGACGGGAACATTATTGAATGCAGGAGCCATCATCGTCGGTGGTGGTTTGGGATTATTGTTGGGTTCGAGGCTTTCCGCAAAGCTGAAGCAGACCATCGTCGCAGGACTTGGCTTGTTCACTCTGGTCTACGGCATCACAATGTTCTTCAAGACGCAAAACTCCCTGATCGTGCTTGGAAGCCTGGTGATCGGCACGATTCTTGGAGAGTGGATGCGGATCGAAGAAGGGCTGGCGGTGCTGGGCCAGAAGCTGGAAAAAACCTTCAATCACGCCGATGAATCCGAGGAAAAAGAACGATTCATCAAAGGATTCCTCACGGCTTCGCTCATATTTTGCGTTGGACCCATGGCAATCCTTGGCTCGATCGAAAATGGTTTGACCGGCAGTTTCAACACCCTCGCGGTCAAGTCGATCCTGGACGGATTCACGGCAATGGCATTCGCCTCAACCCTTGGGGTCGGCGTTTTGTTCTCGGCAGTGCTTGTCTTTCTCTACCAGGGCGGCATCACGCTGCTGGCAGGGCAGGTGCAGAATGTGACCACGACAGCCATGATGAACGAGTTGACGGCCGTCGGCGGAGTGATCCTGGTCGGAATTGCCGTCAGCAGTCTGCTTGAGATCAAGAAAATCCGGACGGCGAGCTTTCTGCCGTCGTTGCTGATGGCTCCCGTCATCGTGTTCATCATTTCGCTGTTTGGCTGAATCGCGGCTTGGAGATAAGAAAAGCTGGAGCGGATCCATTCTCGCTCCAGCTTTTTTGCGTCAGTTAGGTCAGCTATTTGGATGCTGCCAGGGCCGCGTCGATCGTAGCCTGCAATGTGTCTGCGTGGACGAGTGTGCCGTTGACCAGGAAGGATGGCGTACCCTGCACATTGAACGACTGGGCATATTGTCTATCCGTCTCGATCTGCGATGCATATTTATGACTGTCCAGGCAGCTATTGAACGTCGTCATATCCAGCCCGAGGCCTTCCGCCATGGCTTTGAGCCTCGCTATGGTGTATGAACCCTTGTATTCTCCGAGGTAATTTGTAAATAAGGTGTCGTGATATTCCCAGAACTTGCCCTGATCATTCGCGCAATAGGCAGCCTCAGCCGCATCCTCGGATTCAGAATTCTGCGTGAAGATAACGAAGGGTGAGAACGTGTAATACACCTCGCCTGTAGCGACATAGGTGCTGATGATCGTAGGTTCGATTTGCTGCCAATATTGATAACAAACAATGCACTGGAAATCGGCAAATTCGATCACTTTCACCGGTGCACTTGGATCGCCGAGGTTCAATCCCGACTCAAGTGGTTTGGGCGTAAGGGTGGGAATGGTGACATTCGCCGAGGGGGAATTTTTGGGCAGCTGCGTGGCAATGATCAAGCCGATCACAACTACCGCGAAAGCAGCGATGATAATAATTACCGTTAGATTGGTTCTTCTTTGTTGCGCAGCGCGATTCTGTTTCTTCTTTGATACGGGTTTTGCCATGGCTTCCTCCAGGTAGCTCAAATTCTGCCACAAACACAATGAATTGTCCAGTTGTTGCTCGATTTCAGCGGTTGTAGACGAGGATCGGGTAATGCTCTCCGGTGATCTCGAAGCCCAATTTGCTGTAGAGCGTCAGGGATGAGTGATTGTTGTGCTGGGTATTCACTGTAATCTGGGCGATTTCTTTTTTTTGAAAATGTTGAAACAGCGAGTAGACCAGGCTGTACCCAACGCCGTGCCTTTGATAATCTGGTAGCACGGCGAGACGAGCCAGATGCGCCGACCACTGGTTGGACGTGCTCAACTGGTAGCCTACTATCTGACCGGCGTACTCGGCCACTTCTGCAAAAGTAGATTGGCGATATGCCAACCGGATCGTCTCGGCCGAATTGACCCAAAGCGCCTCGAACGATCCCTGATCGACCTTTGTCACTTCTTCGATATCAGACTCAAGCATCGGTCGGATATCGAACAACGGTGGCAGCGGTTGGTTTTGCGGCATCTTCCGGTTCCAGGTAAGCACGATGATGTCCTGGAAATGCGAAAAATTATGCGAGGTGAGTAGCTCTGAAAACCATTCCTGGAGGCCAACCGCGCAAATCACGGCTTTCTGTGCTTCATCGCACTTGAGCGATTCTGCAAACAAAGCAGTCCAAAGCTTCGAGGGCGAACTCAGCGGCGCGCAGGCAAAACAGCGAATCCACGAGATGCCGGGAGGATCGGGGGGGTAAGCAAGGAGCCCGACCAGCCTGTTCGAGTCTTCTGCCAGACAAAACGGCTGGGTGCCGACCCAGTCGATTGTTGTTCGCCAATCCAGATGCCTGTGGACATACCTGGCCGACGCCAGAAACGAACTGATCGCGGGAATGTCGGCTCTTTCGGCAGTTCGAATGGTATGTCTTTCACTCATATTGTGTCAGTGCTCGCTAATTTCGCTTGAAGATTTTGTTGAATGCCTTTTGGAGTATCTTCTCTTTCAAATCCGGCCGGGGTTTCTCGTCGATCGCGGCTGAAAGGGTGGCTGCGCCTTGAAAAGCTTCACCGGTCTTCGCCTGCAGGTTTGCCTTGCGGTGGAGCAGCATTGATCGGGTTTCTCCCTCATTTTGACCCTTCAACAGGTCGGTGGCCTGCCCGTAAAGCTTCAGCGCTTCCGGATATTTCTTCAGTTCTTCGAGCGCCTGGGCTGCATTTCCAAGAGCCATCGCCTGGCGTTTGATATCGTTATGCGCCTGGAATACCTGGTCGGTGCCTGCTGCGGCTTCATATGCTTGCCGGGCATTGCCCGCGAACAGGAGCGCCACGCTTAGATTGTTCTTCTGCTCGGCTTCATCGAGGTCGAGCTGTTCACTATGGGCAAGGTCAACTGCTTTGGAGAAGAAGTCGGCGGCAAGCGTATATTGCTTCTTGTTGAAATGCTTCATGCCCGTCTGCGACAATGAATGAAGTTCTTCGCTCATGATGACCTTTAATATGTGATCTCGAGCAAGCTTTCCGCAACCATACGCAGGCGCTCGACATTCATTTCACTGAGCTTTTGCGCCAATTCGAGGTATGGGCGGTTGATCGGTTTGTTGACAAAGTCGTACAACTCGGGAGTAAGCTCCGCAATCTTCTTCCTGACATCTTCAACTTCGGCGGGAGCTTTCTTTTTCTTCAGAGGACCATGCGAAGAATACAGCGATTTGAGATCCAGATCGAGGTATTTGCTGAGGCTTTCGAGAACGGGGTAGGGAATCGACTTCTCAGCTTTCTCATAAGCCGAAAGATCCGCCGCAGAGATGCCGCAGGCTTCCGCCAATACCTCGGGGGATACCTGCTTTTGTTGGCGCGCCTTCGAAAGGTATGCCGCTATGACGTGTTCGCGCAGCTTGACGATCTTGCTCAAGACCGGCGCATCCGTGGCCGAAACGGCATCTGGCTCAGATTGCCACGTGATCAGTTGCTCGACAGGCACATTGAAATACAGGCCGAGCATTTCAAGCTGCGGCAGAGATGGGGTGGTTACGCCCTTTTCGTATGCCGTGTACTGCTCGGGGGTGATTCCCAGGTACCTGGCGGTATCTTCGACGGACTTGCGAGCCTTTTGACGAGTGTCTGCAATGCAGACCCCGATTTTTTTCGAGCGAATTGCCAATATTCTAGGGTCCATTTTTTCCTCGCGTGTCTGCTGAAATGTTCTTGATTTAAGCATTATACAATAGCCCTCAACGGACACAATCGTTTCAAGCTATTGGCTGACAACCGGCATCTGATATCCCATTCCCGTGCGCGTGACGATGTGCACGGGCGAATGAGGATTATCTTCCAGCTTCTGGCGCAGGCGGGCGATACTTACCCAGAGGATCTCTTTCTCCTCTTTGTAAGTTGTTCCCCAGGTGGCTTCGAGAAGTTCTTCGGCGGTCAAGACCTGGCCAACGTGATGCGCAAAGTGGAGCAGCAATTTGTACTCGGTGGCGGACAGGAAGATTTTCTCTTCACCTTTGTAGACTTCCGCCTTTGCGAGGTCGATCTTTAGCGTGCCGTGGGTGAAGATCTTGTTCGTTTCGGAGGCAGCCCTGATCTGCGTGCGGCGCAAGACAGCACGGACTCGCGCCACGAGCTCGGTCGCCGAGAAGGGTTTCACGACATAATCGTCAGCTCCGATGTTCAACCCATTGACCCGATCGTGCTCTTCGCCCATCGCGGTGAGGAGGATGATGGGCACCGTCGAAAATTGCCGGATCCGCAGGCAGGTGGTGATCCCGTCCATATTGGGCATCATCACATCCAGGATGATCAGATCGGGAACCTGGCGCGAGACCATGTCGAGGGCTTTTTCGCCATCCGTTGCCGTCAATACTTCGTACCCTTCGGACTCGAGGTTTACTTTCAGCAGGTGAATATAAAGTGGTTCATCGTCAACTACCAGAATTTTTGTGGCCATAAATCAACTCCTATTCATTGCTTTCGCAGGGGGAAGATCCCATCGGCAGGGTGATTGTGAATAACACGCCGCCCTCTTCCGGTGAAGACGCTGTCAGCGTTCCCCGGTGCTGCTCGACGATTTGTTTGCAGATGTATAAGCCAAGGCCAGTGCCGTGTGCTTTCATCGATTGGTCGGGTGTGCGATAAAAACGAGTGAAGATCTGTGAAAGGTAAGGCTCGGGAATTCTCGGGCCGTTGTTGCTGTAATAAATGGTCATCCGCTGCGGGTCGCGCCTTACTTTGAAGCTGATGGCTGCGCCCGGTGCGTACTTGACACTGTTGCTGAGCAGGTTGTCGAAAACCTGGGCAAGGCGGCGCGGGTCGCCCTCGATTGGCGGCACCTCCGGCTCGAAATAGAAGCGCACATCCAGGTCAGGATGGTTGAGCTGCGCGCGTTTGACCTCGTCGCGGATCAGTGAATCGACCCTGACCGCCTGAAGATCGAATCTCAATTGCCCGCTTTGAAGCCGGGCAGAATCGAGGAGGTTATCGAAAAGGTCTTCGAGGTGATTGGTTTCACGGTCGATGATGTTCAAAAAATCGGTTTGAGTCTTCTTATCCCATTGAATATCTTCGCGCAGCAGGGTGGTGACGTATCCCTTGATGAATCCGAGGGGACTGCGCAATTCATGCGACACGGTATGGATGAATTCTTCCTGCAGTTGGGATGCTTTGCGCTGACGCTCGACGATCGTGCCCATGTCGTTGATCACCTTGTGGGCGACGATCGTATTGATCTGGCGCGCAGCGAATCGCGCGATTTCCTGGTCATGTGCGTTGAATTCGGGCCCGCCAAAGCGGACAAAAACCAGGCTGCCTGGCAAATTCTCTCCGGCCATCAGCGGGATGCCCAGTAGAATCGGCGTTGAAAGACGGTCTTTGGAGCCGCCAGCGCCGGGGTAATCGAGTAGAGACTTTTGCTCCTGGGCCACTGCGGCAGCGATCGACTCGCCCCAGTTGCTGTCTGCTTCGGCTGATTTTCCGCGTCCAAGCGCGCGGGCGTAGATCACTTCGAGGCGGTGCGTCTCGAAATCTGTCTGGTAAACCACGATATTGTCGAAAATGACAGAATTTCTGAGCCTGTGCACGAACTCATCCAGCGTCCTTTTCCAGTTTTCTGAATAATCGACCAGTTGACTCAGTTCCAGCAGGCTGGCGTCAGGCGCGGAGAGTTTTTCGTCAAGTGCTTTCGTTTCATAACTATGCATGATGGGCACTCTGATCCTTTTCGCCTGTCTTCAGGCGAAATTCAAACCGGCTGCCCTGGTTGGGCGTCGACGAAACCTCGATCTTCGAATTGTGGGCTTCAACGATCTTCTTTACGAGAGCCAAACCCAGCCCTGTGCCGCCCTGGGTGCGCGTTGAAGAACCGTCCAACTGGTGGAAAGGTTCGAAGATCTCATCGATTTTTGATTCTTCGATGCCTATGCCGGTATCGATAATGGCGATCTTTATGGTGCACTCCGTTGCATCAGGGATCAGCTTGATACACACTTCTCCTTGCTTATTGGTGTACTTGATTGCATTATCCACAAGTTGGTTGATAACCCAGTTGATGCGCTCAGGATCGCCAACAACCTTTGTCGATCCTTCTTCGGCGCTCAACCAGAGATTGATGTTCTTGTGCTTTGCCGCCAAAGCATTGCGGTGAATGATGGCGTTGACCTGCGGAATGAGATCGAAGGGCTGCACCTGGAGGCGGATATTTCCCGATTCGGACGTGGAAAAGAGAATCAGGTCGTCGATCAGGCGGCCGAGGCGGTCGGTGGCGCGGTTCATCACGTCGAGGGCCTTCTTTTGCTCAAGGGTGATCGGGCCGAAATCGTTGGCAAGCATCAGGTCGAGGTAACCCTTCAGGTGCGTCAGCGGCGTGCGCAGTTCGTGCGAGATATTGGAGATGAAATTCTCTTTGAGTTTCGAAAGCTCAGCCAGCTTCTCGTATGCCCGTTGCAGCGCTGCCGTGCGTTCTTCGACCCGTTTTTCGAGCATTTCGTTCGATTCCTGCAGGGCGCGCTGCAGGCGGATGATCTGGACCGTGATGGCTTGATCCATCGTCGTCCTGTCGATTTTGCCCATGTCGACCAGGATTTGGCCGATCAAAGGAGCCTGGCCTGTTGTCCTGAGCTGCCTCTGATAATCGAGCGCCTGGTCGAGGTCTTCGGTTGTCAGAAGGCCTTGCTCTACCAGGACGTCGCCCAAACGGGGAATGAGGATTTCAGGAGTCAATGCCATAGGTTGCTGCCTCTAGTGACCTTCGATGACCCATTGCCCGTCAACCATAACCGACGAGGGTCGGACGGAATGCAGTTCAGAAGGAGGGAGCGCAAAAGGATCGCGGTCGAGGACGATGAGATCAGCTTTCAAGCCCGGTCGCAATTCGCCAATGACGCCGGCACGCCCGCTGATCTCCGCGGGGGTTTTGGTGTATGCCTTGAGCGCAGCCGAAAGCGAAATTTTTTCCGCAGGATACCAGCCATCGGCGGAAGGGGTGCCGTCGGGACGCATGCGTGTGACCGCTGCGTGCATGCCCCTGAATGGATTGGGGCTCTCCACTGGCGCATCCGAGCCGAAGATGACCGGGGCTCCGGATTTTATCATCGTATTGAAGAGATAAGCGTATTTGGCGCGTTTTCCCCAATGCTTGTCTGCTGTGAACATATCCGAAGTGGCGTGCAGCGGCTGCATGGATGCGGTGATATTCAATTGCCAGGGCTTCATGATGTCGTCGGGATGGAGCAGTTGAAGGTGTTCGATGCGGTGGAGCAAGCCCGGCAGGTGATTCTGATGCTCGTATTCGCGCAGCATCCCATATCCGTTGAGCACCTGGTTGGTTGCCTTGTCGCCAATGGCATGGATTGCCAGGCTCAGGCCGCTGTTGACTGCGCGGATGCCAATCTCGAAGACTTCGTCGGCCGTCAACAGGAGCGTGCCGGTGTCGGACGATGATCCTTCATAAGGCGCGAGCATTGCAGCCGTTTGCGGGCCCAATGCGCCGTCGGCGAAAAGCTTCAGCGAGCCAAGCCACAGATGGTCGCTGCCGAAGCCGCTGTGCAGGTGCATGGCAATGGCGCTGTCGAGCAAGGCAAACGGAATGCCCTTGCAGACTCTCAACTTCAGCTTGCCGCCGCTTTCAAGCGACTGAAGTGAGGCAAAGCATTCTTCGCCGTCGAAATCATGCACGCTCGTCACGCCGTAGAACAGAAGTCGCTCCTGCGCGGCGAGGATCGAGGTTTCGAGCTGGTCGGGGGTCACCTGGGGAATGATCGCTTCGATCAACCTGACCGCATTTTCGAATAATATGCCGGTTGGCTCTCCATCCTTATCGCGCTGAATGGTTCCGCCTTCGGGATCGGATAACGAAGATGTAACGCCGGCGAGCTGAAGGGCCAGGGTGTTCGCCCAGGCCGAATGGATCGCTTTATCGGTGAGATAGACCGGGTGGCGCGAAGTGATCCGGTCGAGGTCGGCGGCACAAGGGAAACCGCCTTCCCAGATATTCTGATTCCAGCCGTGTCCCAGAATCCATTCGCCTTCAGGCGTTTCCTTCGCTTTTTTTGCGACCCGCTCAAGGCATTCCTGTTTGGTGGGGGTTTCGCAATCGATCTGGGTAAGGAACTCCCCGTACATTTGAAGATGAAGGTGCGAGTCGGTCAATCCCGGCCAGACCGTTTTACCTTCGAGGTTGAATTTCTTTGCAGAAGCTGACGCTGCGGCCAGGATCTCATCGTCACTGCCGGCAGCCGCGATCCGCGCGCCGTCGATGGCGATCGCCGAAGCGGGTGGGTTCAGCTTATCTGGAGAGTGGATTCTGGCATTGTAGAGAATGATCATGGTCAATCATGCATGATTTGCGAGAGCAAATCTGTCAGCTCCTCGTCTGAATAATAGTGAATGGTCAGCGTGCCGCCCTTGGCGCCGTGGCGCAGCGATACCTTCGTGCCCAGGTAATCTTGCAGTCTTTCCTCGATCGCCTTGATCTCGGGGTCGGCCGGCTTTTCGGCCGGTTTCTCGGGTTTCTGTCCAGAGTATTTGCGCACCAGTTCTTCCACCTGGCGGACGTTGAGGTCTTGATTGAGGATGGTCTGGAGCACCGCAAGCTGAGATTGCGTGCTGTTGAGCGCAAGCAGCGCCCTGGCATGACCTTCGGTGATTTTGCCCTCAGCCAGAGCTTCCTGCACTTGTGCCGGCAGCTTGAGCAGACGCAGGGTGTTTGTCACCGCCACGCGGCTCTTACCCACGCGTGCTGCGATTTCGTCGTGTGAAAGCTTGAATTCCTCGGCAAGCTGGCGGAAGGCTTCAGCGGTCTCGAGCGGAGACAGGTCGGAACGCTGCACGTTCTCGATCAGCGCAAGTTCGAGCCGCTCGCGGTTCGTTGCGGTACGGACGATCACAGGTACCGAATCGAGCCCCGCTATTTTGGCTGCGCGCAGCCTGCGTTCGCCTGCGATCAATGTGTACTGGCCGGTCATTTCATCGTGCGTGACGATGAGCGGCTGCAGGATGCCGTGCTCTTTGATCGATTGCGCCAGTTCCAGCAGGTTTTCCTCAGGCATCCTCTCGCGCGGCTGCATCGGGTTGGGAATGATCATTGAGACAGGGGCGAGCTTTTCAGATGTCCCGGTTTCTGACGAGAAATCGTCTGGGATGATTGCGTTCAAACCTTTGCCTAAACCACCTTTTCGAGCCATGTGCACCTGCCTATTCAACGAACGGACTTATGCTGACGCCATCTTGCACCATGATCTCGCGTGCGAGCGCGGCGTACGATTTTGCAGCATTGGATTCGGGGGCGTAGTTTGTGATGGGCAAACCGTACGACGGCGCTTCTGCAAGCCTGATGCTGCGCGGGATGATCGCCTGCAGCACCTGGTTGGGGAAGACTTTCCGCACTTCGTTCACTACATCAGTTGCAAGGTTCGTGCGACCATCGAACATGGTCAGAATCACACCGCGGATTTTCAGCTCCGGGTACAGGGATGCGCGGATGCGGTTGAGCGTTTGAGTCAACTGGCCGATGCCTTCCAGGGCCAGGTATTCGCATTGAACGGGGATGAGCACGCCATCCCGGGCAGCCATCAGGCCGTTCACGGTCAGGAGGCTGAGCGAAGGCGGGCAATCGATCAGGATGTAATCATAGCGGTCCGAAAATGCCTTGAGGATCTCGCGCAGGCGGAACTCGCGTTTTGGAGTATCGATCAGTTCGATTTCAGCCCCGGCGAGCGATGGCGAAGAAGGCAGCAGAGAGAGTTTGAGTTTTGGGTTGTGCAGGATATTCGGTGTGGTGTGATCGCCGATCAGCATCTCGTATGTGCCGGATTCGACAGTGTACTTGTTTATGCCGAGCGACGACGTGGCGTTGGCCTGAGGATCAAGATCGACCAAAAGCACTTTCTGGCCGAATTGACCCAGGAATGCGCCAAGGTTGATCGCCGTGGTCGTTTTGCCAACCCCACCTTTTTGATTTACCAGCGAATAGATTCTTGTCATAAGCCCATTACTTTACGATCTCTGAAGTGATGGTTTTGATCTCATCTTGCGTGGGGATGCTCTGGAGTCCTTTTCTTGTCACTGAATTCGATGCGATCCGCGTGGCAAAGCGCGCAGCTTCCCACGGGTCGCGGGTTTGAGTGTAGCGCACAAAGAAACTTGTGGCAAAGATATCGCCTGCGCCTGTCGCGTCCACCTCTTCCTTCTCCGGCGGCTTGAATACGCGCACATCGCCGTTCCAATAGACCCTCGCATCCGCTTCGCCAAAGGTGACCACCAGGATCGGCACCGCTTCGGCGAATTTCTGGATCTCTTCCTCGTCGCTGCTGACGTCTTCAAGCGAAAGGATCGCGGCATTGGCATAAGGCAGCACGCTCGCAGAATCGCCCCATTTGCACGGGAAAACCCTGCCTTCATCGTCCCAATCGCGCAGCCAACCCTGGGGCGTCACGCCGACGAACGAATTTGGGAACGCCCTGGCCAGCGAAGGGTCCACTTCCTGCGCCACGGGTCCCAGGTGGACGATGGGCGTGTTGCGCCATTGAAGCGGAATATCCGCTGCGCTGATCGTTTCGGCTCGGTTGTGAATGTGCTGCACCCTTCCGTGAGGCGTGTAGACGTTTTCGAAAGTGGTGGAATGCTCGGCGTCTTTGCGCACGACCCTGATCGAGTCAAGTTCGTTCAGCATCAAATCCGGCGCGCACGAAGTGACCATTCCGACTCGCAATCCAAGCGCCGCAGCGGTCAGCGATGAATAAGAAACCGTCCCGCCTAATGCAAATCCATTCGGGAGGATGTCTTGCGTGATATGTCCAATAACCAGATAATCTACCGGTTCGATGAGGGCGATATTGTTCATGCAGCAGAAACCGTTCTACGGGCGGTTGCCAAAATCTTGATCAAAGGGGATCAATTCGTCTTCGTCGCCTATGGATTCGGAGCGCATGCCAGGCACGGGAGTCCCGCAATAGGGGCACAGGTTCCAGGGCAGTTCGATCGTCCTGCCGCAATGCTCGCACACCTTCTTCAGGCGCGTGTGGCAGTTGGGGCAGGCGATCCATTCCATCTGCACCCTGCGATTGCAGCCGGGGCACACAGGCGCGTCTTCCACGGTTTGAAGCAGCGCTTCTTCTTCCAGCGTACGTTGATACTCCTCTTCGAGCGTTCGCGCAGGCCTGAGGATCAGGTAGATCAGAATTCCGGGCAGGAAGAGCAGCACGGCTACGATCACTGCCAGGATGCGCATGAATGGATCGCGCGTGCGCGAGCGGATATCGCGGAAGACCCAGAAGATCAGGCTCAACCAGAGGGCCGCCAGGAAGGCCGCCCCAAAGCCGGTAAGAAGTATGGAGATTTGTTTGAGCAAGGCTGGGTCAAGCGTCATGGTTCTCTCCCATTCCAAGATTATAGCATGGAAAAAAATCGCGCATTGGATTTTAGCTTGCGCTGCATCTCTCTTTATACTATAAAATTCCTAAGAACATGAAGCATCGGAGCGGGTCAATGGTCAAAGAGGCTCACGGAACCTATCGCATTGCAGACCTGGCGGAAAATGATCGTCCGCGTGAACGGCTGGCTTTGCTCGGCGCTGAACAGCTCGAGAAAGCGGAATTGATGGCGATCCTGCTCAGGGTTGGCGTGGAGGGCAAAAGCGCCATCCAGCTCGGGGATGAGATCCTGAGGACGATGGGCGGGCTGCTGGGCATCCAGAAGGCCTCCATCGCCGATCTGTGCTCCGTCAATGGGGTGGGGCCCGCCAAGGCGGCCCAAATCAAAGCCGCCATCGAACTGGGCAGACGATTGGCGCTCGACAGCCCGCAGAGCCAGGAAGCCATCAGCACACCCGGGCAGGCGGCCGACCTGGTGCGCTACGAGATGCAGGCGCTGGCAGAGGAAAACCTGTGGGTGATCCTGCTCGACATCCGCAACCACAAGATCGACATCGAAAAACTGTACAAGGGATCGGTGACCACATCCCAGGTGCGCATAGGCGAATTGTTCAGCAAGGCCGTGTTGAAGAAAGCAGCTTCGATCATCATCGTGCACAACCATCCAAGTGGCGACCCGAGCCCCAGCCCCGAGGATGTTGCCCTGACCAAGGGGGCGGTGCAGGCCGGCAAGCTGCTCGACATCGAGGTGCTCGATCACCTCGTCATCGGCGCGGGCACCTTCGTCTCCCTCAAGGAGAAGGGCCTGGGATTCGCCTAGTCCGTATTCGATTTCGTTGACAAAACGGGGGGTGTACGTTAAAATTCCACGTTGTTGGCGAGGTAGCTCAATGGTGGAGCAGTGGACTCATAAGCCATTGGATGTGGGTTCAAATCCCACCCTCGCCACTTTTGATTTAAATCCCAAGAACAAAAAGGGTTTGCTGAAAAAGACCAGCACTTCGCAAATCCCACCCGCACCAATTTTAAGTACAAAGCAAGGTAACGTCGAATATGAACCCCCTGCAGATGATTGTGCTTCAACGGCGCACCAGACCTGCTACCTCGCCGAAAACATTCAACAACAGTACGCGTGAGGGCTGTCGCATTTTTGGGATCATAAATCCAAGCACTTGTTTCCCTGGAATCAACTGATGTATTATTTACATGGCAGGTCACGCTGTCTTTATTAACAAAATGGCGATAGTAGAAAATTCCGCCTATTCGGGAGAAGCAGCCAAAGCTATTGCTTGATGGATTTGCGGAACGCATGAAATGATAATTGCTCTCCGATGGTTAGGTTTGGGGTCTACAGAGGAGTTGCATCATGGAAAAAACACAAGGGGGTTGGAAAGTAATTATGATCGCTTTAGCAGCGGTCATTCTTCCCATTGTAGTCATTGGACTGTTCACCGATGGTGCAAATAAGAATTCAGGAAAAGCAGCGACATCGAGTCCAACAATTCTCTTCACTGAAATGCCTGTAGCTGTAACAGTCCTTCAAACACAAAGACCAATAGTGCCAACTACGGTTCCAACGATATTCGCTTCCTCCCAAACGGTACTCTCTTTGATATCCCAGACACCCACGGAAACTCCTACCATTACTTCATCCATTAGTTCGACTAATACTCCTAATATTACCTCAACACGTACCATAACAAATACGATTGCGCCTAGCCCCACCAAGGATTGCTTAGTGGATGTTCCGTCATTATTAGGTAAAGATGTTTTCCAGGTAGAACAAATTCTAGGGCCTACCATATTGATCACTCCAAACGATGATTATGACGACCACACAGGTGGGGGAGAATATAGAGACTACCAAATTGGCGATTACTTGACTTTTATTTCGTTTGATAAATCCGGAATTGCTCGGATTTTTACCGTGCTTGATGGCTTGGAGCAAGAAGGATATTCCCTCAATCAATGGCAAGAAATTCTTCCCCGCTTTGGAGTGAATATTGGATCTTTTCCTGATAAACAGGAACCAGCAGCTTTTTATTGGACGAATTATCAAGGATTATTCATTGGAATGGCCGCAGATGGTACATCGGGATTCCCAGTATGGACCGTAAAGATAGCTCAAAAAGGGTATGAATAAAGATTGATCACTTTGGGACAAATACTCACTTCGCAGGCTATGAGCACCGTCCAAAAGTAGGGTGCGTTCGATTTTAAACAATGCCAAGCGCAGTTGCGTGTAAGGGGTGCAACCCACCGGCTTTCATCAAATCCATGTGACCTGTCAGTCCTAACAATGAAGTTAGGCGAATCCGATTAGTTTAATTTAGCAGAGCATATATATTGAGTCAACCAAGTAAATCTATTCTTGAAAAGAATGTAGAATACAGAAAACGCTTCTTGCGGGGGTATTCGATGATATTCAACTACCTAAAAGACATTTCCAAAGAATGGACTTCGTGGATATTCGCATTGTCTACACTCTTGGGTATTTACTCACAAGTCACTGGGAAGAATATTCTATTTCTACCTTGGGTATATGGAGTTGTAGCATTGTTTTGCTTTATTGGAGCAAATATCCAAATCTATAATCAAATGAAGAAAAAAATGCGGCAATATGAAGGCGAGGAAGCGGACTTACAACTCGCGGTAAGCCATCCAGAGATATCTCTAAAGGTAAATCCTGGCCGTTTTGGCTATGAAGAAGATCGAGCAATAGGTAAGAATGGAATACCATTTGGCATTATTGTGCGTGTTGATTGCGAAATTGAAAATCTCGGACGAGAAATGGGGGTTTTTGAATGGGAGCTTTCGTCTACACTATTAGGAAGCTTCTTAAAAATCACTGATATCGAACCAAATGGTAAATTTGCCAATTACAACAATCGCTCTCCAAATGGTTACCAGCTTAGTGATTTCTCAGGAGAAGTCAAAGGTAGGGAAAGAATTAATGGAGGGTGGAGTTTAGAACTTGAACCGTCTGATAATCACGTTGATGAATTTATAAAGCTTTTACTTGATCCAGGAAAACTTGAAATTGTCATTGTTTATTGGACAAAGAAGCTCGGGGGAAAAGGAAGAAAGAAGCAGGTCGTAATTGCTGCGGACCTATCGGGTTTGGTTTCTGATATTGCCGATCGATGGGAACGAGAAGGGTGGGTGAAATATACCCAATTCGTTCGTGAAGGAAAACTAAATTAGGGGCGTTCGAGTTTGAACGCACTTATTTCAATGGGGCATCAGCAATCCGAGCCACCTGCCAACCTCGTTTTCCATCTCGGTTTCTATCTCGCGAAGTCTGCGATCGCCCACATTTTTTAAGCTTAAAAAATCCCAAACCCTCTTGACAAATAGAACATATGTGCTATAATATACATGGAAACATCCTGTACCTTTACAATTTATAGCTTCTCATTTACCTCTGCGTATGATTGTGGGTTGTCCTCAATGCTCAATTTAAAAGTAATCCAACCGCCAATCTCTTGTTCGCAGCCGCTGGTGAGCGATTCGTTTCGATTCATTCCCGCAGTTATCGAAAGCATCCCAAATTACTCTGAATTGTTGCCGTTAAGCAGTCCGGGACACCCAGGCCGCCACTGTTATCTTGTTGACTATACATCCACGTTTATGCTAAACTCTTTTTAATCCCTGATTAAGGAGAAAAACATGAACAGGAAGATCTTTGGCATTTTTGTTATTTTTACCCTCATCATTGCCTTGTTGATTACCGCAGGTGAAGCGAGAGCGTCTGCCAACGGCAGCCCGCTTGTCAGCCTGAGTGCAGACCAGGCCAAATACTCTGCCGCGCAGGACGTCCTGATCACGGCCACGATCTCGAACCCCACCGGTCACTCGCTGCGCATTCTCAAGTGGTTCACCCCGGCGGATGGGCTTGAAGAGCCAATCTTGAAAGTGAGCGTGAATGGACGGTCGGTGTCCTATACCGGCGCGGTGTATAAGCGTCCGGCGCCAACCGGCAGCGATTACATCACGCTCAAGAGCGGCGAATCGGTCACCTTCACCATTCCATTGGGCGAGTATTATGACCTTTCGGCTACGGGTCGATACGAGATCGCTTATGCTGCTGCGTCGCCTGCTCTTTTCAACGAAAAAGGCAAGGCTGTCGAAACCCTGAGCTCCTCCAAGCTCGTTCTGGAGATTAAGGGACGATCCCCAAAAGTGAAACCCACCCCTCCGCCGCCGCCCCCGGATGGCGGGAGCAGTTTCACCAGTTGTTCGGTAACGCAACAGGCTATTCTGAACAACGCGCGCGAGGGAGCGATCCAGTATGCTTCTGGCGCCGACGCCTACCTGCAGCGCATCAACTCCGGCACTGAACGCTACGTGGAGTGGTTCGGCGTTTTCGACTCATCGCGGTACAACATCGTTGCTGATCATTTCGTTGCTATTGATGACGCATGGGTCAATGCGGGGGTCAATTTTGACTGCAAGTGCAAACAACCCTATTATGCCTACGTCTACCCAGACAAGCCTTACTATATTTATCTGTGCAAGGTCTTCTGGCAGGCGCCCCTGACAGGTACGGATTCGCAGGCAGGCACACTGATCCACGAGATGAGCCATTTTAACGTTGTCGCGCAGACGGATGACTATGTGTATGGTCAAACCGGGGCGATAAACCTCGCCATCACCAACCCCGCCCAGGCCATCATGAACGCGGATAACCACGAATATTTCGCCGAGAACAACCCTGCGCTCCCTTAGTCCAGCGGCGATCATAAAAAACAACTCCCCATCTGCAAAGATGGGGAGTTACTGTGACCATTATCGTCTGGTATGCCTGTCGATCGACGAGGTGAGGTGCATGCCGGGACCATACTGTTCCCAAACCAACATGCCCGGGCGTAGACGATCGACGTCAGCGGTCCCAATCATCACTTCGCCGTCGCCGGCCGTGATTGTGTAGGAACAAAAGTAAATTGCCGGCAATCTCGATAAAGATACTATAATCAATGCATCCTTCAGGAATCTACGCTGCTGTGATGCGAGATTATCTTGCGGATTCGCAAATTTGAAATGGACATAAATGCAACCCATTCCGCCCTTATTTCTGTGCTATGGATCAAGAGAATAATAACACGCTAAAAGCCGGCGGTCTGCCATTCTCAATTGACCGGCACGCTCTACTTCTTATCATACCAATCCTGGTGTTTGGTCTTTTGGTATCTTATACCTGGTCATACACCCTTGACGATTCGTTTATCTTCTTACATTACGCTCAGAATCTTGGCTCAGGGCATGGTCTGGTCTGGAATATTGGAGAAATCCTCCCGACGGAAGGTTACACCTCCATACTTTGGGTTTTGATATTATCCTTTTTTGCGTTTCTGCAGGCCGACCTGGTGACCGTGGCAAAAATTATCGGGATCATCCTTGTCCTCCTGACAGCCTGGCTGGGTTTTAGCGAACTTATCAAAAGGCAGCATCGCTTTTCGGCGATCGCATTTGTTTTTCTTTTCCTCTGTAGTCCTTACACAGCATTAAATGCCATTTCGGGGATGGATACCGCTCTGGCGATCTTCCTGGTGACGTCGTTCATCCTGATCATGAGCAGGTTTGTCGATGCTCCTACACCTCGAAAAGCTGCCTTGTGTGGCATCGTCGCTCTGGCGCTATGCCTGAGCCGACCGGAAGCGGTCATTCTGGTCATCTTTACCATGTTTCTGGTGGGAGTTCTATTTCCATCAAGCCGAAAGACACTGTTCGTCTATGGGTTCCTTCCATTTGTGATCTTGGGCGCTGCCTATTTTGCCTGGCGCTACGCATACTTCGGCATGCTGTTCCCATTGCCTTTCTATATCAAGCAGGCAAACGTGGGCCTGTTTGCCGGCCTTTCAGATGTAAGGGCGTATTTGTTTTTTGTACTGCCCATCCTGATCCTGGCTTTCTTCGGCATCAAATGGCGCTCTGCAAAAACCCTCGCGCTCGCCGGAGGCGTTCTTGCGCTTATGATCTACTACGTATTCCCCAGGCACCTGATGGGGATGCACTTTAGGTACTTGTTTCCGCTTTACCCTGCGATTGTTTTGGCTGCCAGCCTCGGCATCGAAAACCTCTTCCGCAAGCGCGCGTTGGGAATTTCGTTGGCTGTAACCGCTGTCTTGCTGGCATTCGTGGGGCAGCAGGTCGTTGGAGGGCGCAGCGAGGTCATTACTGCGCTAGCGTATTCCACGAACCTTGAAAGATCTTACGTTCAATTGGGTAAGGATCTTGCCACAAGGGGCAGCGCCCATTGGATCGCTCTGGGCTCCGTGGGCGCCGTGCCCTATTACTCAGGCTGGCAGGTTCTGGACACGTTCGGGTTGAACAACCCCGTCATCGCCGGAATGACCGATCCCGGACAAAGGGTGGCGTACATTTGGTCACTTAAGCCTGACCTTTTGGTGCTGGTCTCTACGGATGCAGCCAATATGAAAGCGCTTCACAATTACGACCAGCTCCTGTATCAGACAGCCGATTCTCAAGGATATACCCACGGCTGCACATTCAAATTTAACGATAATTATTATCTTTGGCTGTATGCGCGCGCCGGGACACAACTCTCGAATTTTGCATGTGTTCAAACATGAATTGACGGTTTGGATTTAACTGCCCGGTGGATTTCTCCATCTTCTTGATGATCGATAAAAGGCTCAAGCGAAAAAAAGTGTTCGCCTTCTCACTTAAGACGCTTGAGCACAATCTGAGAAAAACTCGGGTGTCACACTGCTAGACGTAAACTCAGGCTAGTGGCATTTATCTCTTCGTATGCCTGTCGATCGACGAGGTCAAATGCGCGCCAAACAGGATGATCGTGCCGTTCATGTAGATCCACGCCAGCAGGGCGATGATCTTGCCAAGCGAGCCATAGACGATCTCGTAATTGGCCATGCCGCTGCTCAAGTAGGCGTTGAATCCGATGGTGATGCCCTGCCACGCGGATGCTGTGACCACGGCGCCGATGAAGGCTGCCAGCTTTTGCACCTTGATCTGCGGCACCAGGTAGTATAAACCGTAGAACATCAACACGCGCAGCGCATTGGGCAGAACGGTGGTGATCAATGCTGACGAAAGCAACTGGCTCAGCCCCAGTGCTTGAAGGTCGATGCCGAAGTTGCTGAACAGGTTGATAAAGGTGTTCGAGAACGAGGAGAGGATCAGCAGCACAGCCAGCGAGCCGATGATGGCGAGCGAGACCAGGCGCATCCGGATGAAGCTGTGCGGCGCAGCCGCCGGCCAGGCCGAGTTGACATTGCGGATGAGCGTCGAAAACACCGATGTGGACGACCAGAGCAAGCCAAGCAGCGCCAGGATGGATACGGCGCCTCTCTGGGCAAAGATCTGCTGGATATTCGAAAGGATCAGGTCTTGCGAGTTCGGGATGACCTTGGGGATCAATTCCAGAAGTTCGCGTTCGACGACGGTCTTGTCCACCAGGTAGGAACCCATGGCGACGAAGCTCAGGATCAGGGGGAAGAGCGAGAACAGCGTGTAGTACGCCAGGCTGGCGGAGGCTTCCGCGCCTTTGGCGTTCGAGAACGTCGAAAACGCGCCTTTCACGATCTTCACAGTGAGGTGCAGGGCGCTCTGGACTCCGACCTGCAGGTTCAAAGCGACATTTGACGGCGTCAGTGTTTCCCGCTTCTTTTGATCCATGGTTCTCATCGATCGATTTTGCCTGTTCCCGAAATGTTCACTTCATTATGGCACAATTAACCGCGCAATCAAGGCTTCGCTTGCTCTGAGTCATTCTACTGCTGGTAGGATGGATTGGGCTCCTGCGGCACTTCCGTAAAAGGATCGAACGCCTCTTCCATTTGGTGGCGGAATTGCTTGGTGTACAGTTGGTAATACTTTCCGCGGATGCGCAGCAGTTCCTGGTGGGTGCCCATCTCTGCGATGTGCCCGTGCTCGATCACCAGGATGCGGTTGGCTTTCTTGATGGTGGAGAGCCGGTGCGCGATCACGAAGCTGGTGCAGCGCTGCAGCAGGTTTTCCATGCCCTTCTGGATCAGGGCTTCGGTGAGCGTGTCCACCGAACTGGTCGCTTCGTCCATCACGAAGACCTCGGGGGTCGCCAGGACGGCGCGAGCCAGGCTGATCAGTTGTTTCTGTCCGACCGAGAGCAGGTTGCCGCCTTCGCCGACTTCCTCGTCGAATCCCTTGGGGAAGCGCATGATGAAGTCGTACGCGCCGACGAGCTGGGCTGCCCCAACCACTTCCTCGTCGGAAGCATCCAGGCGCCCGTAACGGATGTTCTCGCGGATATTGCCTGAGAACAGGTGCGGGGTCTGCAGCACCACGCCGATGCGCGATTGGATGGCCCGCTGCGAAAGCGAGGTGTAGTCGCGCCCGCCGATGAAGATGCGCCCGTTCTTCGGCTCATAGAAGCGGCAGAGCAGGTTGACGATTGTGGATTTTCCGCCGCCGGTCGGTCCAACGAGCGCAATCGTCTCGCCGCGGCGCACGTGCAGGCTGAAATCCTCGAGCACAGGCTCATCGTTGTCGTAGGCAAAGGTGACGTGGTCGAAGATGATATCGCCGCGGATGGTACCCGGGTCGATCGCCTTGGGGCGGTCAGCGATATCGGGGCGGGCATCGATCAGCGAGAACATGCGCTCGGCCGATGCAATCGCCTGCTGCATATCCGAGAACACGCGGGCGAGATCCTGGATGGGCCACAGCATCGACGTGACATAGGCCACGAAAGCGGAGATACCGCCGATGGTCATGCCGCCGAGTTCAGCCTGGTAGCCGCCGTACCACACGATGGCGCCAAGCGCGATGGCTGCGGTCAGCTGTACTGCGGGCAGGAACAAAGCACTCAGCCAGGCCGCCCGGAAGCTGTGGTTGTACATCTCTCCGGTCAGCACCTTGAACTCTTTGAGATTTTCCCTCTCCCTGCCCAGCGCTTTGACCACCCGCACGCCGCTGATGTTCTCGTTGAAAGCGCCGACGATCTTGGAATTCATCTTGCGCGTGTTGCGGTACTCGTAGAGGATGCGCTTGCGAAACTCGACCGCCAGGTAGAACATGACAGGCAGCACGGCCAGCACGACAAGCGCCAGCCGCCAGTTGATGATCAGCATGAAGACCATGGAGGTCAGGACGTTCATGAATCCCCAGGTGGAGTCCACGAGGCCCCAGGTCACCAGGTCTGAAACGCGCTCCGAATCCGAGGTGACGCGGGACATGATCCAGCCGACCGGGGTTTTGCTGTAGTAGGAGAGCGAGAGCTGCTGCAGGTGGTTGAACATCTTGCGCCGCAGATCGTACCTTACCCGCTCGCCGAGGATGCCTGCAAGGTACACGAAACCGAAAACGCCGCCTGCCTGCAAAACGAGCAGCGATCCGTACAGGATCAGGATCTGGATGAGGACCTGGGCGTTGTGCTGCGAGATGCCCTGGTCGATGATCTGCTTGCTGAGGTACGTAAAAATGGCATCCATCGCCGAAACGAGCGCGATGGTGATCAGAAACCCGATCACCCACCTGATGTGGGGGACGACCAGGGTCAGGATGCGCCGGAAGGTTTTCCCGCTGAATTGGGTCTGGAACTCTTCCTCTTCGAAATAATCAGCCGGCACTGGAAATCTCCTTCTCTAGTTCATCTTCGATGCGTGTTTGGATGGTGTAGATCTTGCGGTAGATCCCATCCTGGGCGACCAGTTCTTCGTGGCGGCCGCGTTGGACGATCTTGCCCTTGTCCATCACCAGGATCAGGTCGGCGTTCATGATGCTCTGGATGCGGTGGGCGATGATAAACGTGGTGCGGTCCACCATCAGGTTTTCGAGCGCTCCGCGGATCTCGGCTTCCGTTTCGGTGTCCACAGCCGAGGTCGAATCATCCATGATCAGAATGCGCGGGTTCTTGAGCAGGCTGCGCGCGATCGTGACGCGTTGTTTCTGACCGCCGGAGAGCGTCACCCCTTTTTCACCAACGAGCGTCCTGTAGCCGTCCTGGAAGGTGAGGATGACATCGTGGATGGCGGCAGCGCGGGCAGCCCGTTCCACTTCTTCATCGGTCACTTCGCGGTCGAGGCCGTACGTGATATTTTCGCGGATCGTCCGCGAGAACAGGAACGGCTCCTGTTCGACGATGCCGATCTGCTGGCGCAGGTACTTGCGCGGATAGCGGTTGAGCTCGATATCGTCAAGCAGGATCCTGCCGTCTGTATATTCGAAGAAACGCGGCAAAAGATTCACAAGCGTGGTCTTGCCTGATCCGGTGGAGCCCAGGAGAGCGATCACCTGGCCGGGCTGGCAGGTAAACGAAATGTCATCCAATGTGCGTTCGCCTGGCTCGTACTCGAAGCCGACATGCTCAAATTCGAGCTTTCCTTTGACCGGATGGGTGGGCTGAACATCGCCCTCTTCGAGCGGTTCGCGGTTCTGCTTGAGGATCTCGGCGACGCGGTTATAAGAGACCAGGCCGGTCGAGGTCTGCACGATCAGGCGGCCCAGGTTGCGCATGGGGAAGATGATCCAGACCACCAGGCCGGCATAGGCGATGTAGGTGCCCACCGTGATCTGGCCGTTGATCGCCATCAACGCGCCGATGAGGAAGCCAGCCAGCATCTGAAAACCGCAAATGAGATCGGAAAATGGCCAGAAGATCGCCTGAATGCGCAGTAGATTTCTGCCGCGGACGAATTTTTCCCAGTTGTCCTTCTCGAACTTGTCAATCTCGTACGACTGGCGGGCAAAGGCTTTCACCACGCGCACGCCGGAGAGATTCTCCTGCAGGGTGGTGCTCAACGTGGCTTCCTGTTCCTGGTAGGCTTCGTAGGCTTTTGCCACCTTGCGGAAGAAGTACACCGACACCAGGAGGATCACAGGGATGGCGATGATCGAATAAAACGCCAGCCTGACGTCCAGGGAAAGGAGCGCGGCAAAGTTGATGATGAACAACAAGATAATGCGGCCGACGCTGATCGCCTGATCTGCGAAGAAGCGGCGCAGGGCATCCACGTCGGATGTCGAGCGCTGGATCAGCTCGCCGGTCTGCATCTTGGAATGATACGAGAAGGTGAGATGCTGAATATGATCGAACAGGAAATTGCGCAGCCTGCGGGTGATGCCTTCAGCCGTGAACGCCGCCAGCCGCCCGCTGAGGAACGAGAAGCTCCCTTCGACGGCAGCCAGCCCGATGAATCCAAGCGCAATCAGGTACAGAGGTACGCTGCGCACGTCGGTCACGAAATAGGTATCGACGAAGTACTTGAGTAGCAGGTATGTGCTGGTCTTCGCAGCGGCAGAGATGCCAATGCTTACGGTAGCGCCAAGGTACGGCAGGCGAAATCCCTGCATCATCCGCCAGAGACCTGCCAGACGGTTGGCTGAGACGGTCGTCTGTAAGTTGAACTCGTGCAAATCAGGTGTTTTGGTAACGGTGATCACTTTGATCCTTCACAATCTTGTTAACGGTTTTGCCAGGAATCACAGCAATTTCTGTTCATTGGGGCAGATAAAACTGCTCGTTCCGCCTGTCTTGATCTTCTGGATGATCGTGCTGCATACAGGGCAGGGCTTCCCTTCGCGGTATCCGATGAGGATGTCTTCCATCTGGAAGCCTCCTCCATGCCCGTGCAGGTCCACCTCGTAGAAGGCGCCGCCCTTGTCCAGGCTGGTGCGCAGTTCCTTCTGCACGCTGGCATAGAGCGCGCTGATCTCGTCACCGGTCAGGCTTGGCACTGCCCTGAGCGGATGGAGTTTGGCGAGGAAGAGGATGTCGTGAATGTAGGCATTGCCGATGCCTGCGATCTTCGACTGGTCGAGCAAAAAGGCCTTCAAGCGGCCCTTCTGGCTTCTCACCAGCGCGGTAAATTGCTGCTGGTCCAGGTCGAGCGCATTTGAACCGAGCCTGGCTGTCAGCGAGTGCTTGTCGAGCTCATCCAGCGCAGCGTAATGAGTATACCCGAACCACCAGAAATTGACACTGAGACACGTCGAATCGCCGAAATCCAGCACTTCGCGGTATTTTTCCGGGAGATGGGAGCGGTCGGTGAGCAAAAGCTCGCCGCCCATGCCCATATTGATGAGCAGCCATCCTTTGTCCGTGCGCCCTTCGATCCACTTGCCGCGATAACGAAAATCCTCGAACCGTGCGCCTCGCAGATGGCTTACATATTCATCGACAGAAAGATTCAGGCATTTGGGCTGCAGCAC
The DNA here is from genome assembly GCA_021779955.1 of Chloroflexota bacterium. Classification (GTDB taxonomy): domain Bacteria; phylum Chloroflexota; class Anaerolineae; order Anaerolineales; family Anaerolineaceae; genus UBA6107. The sequence continues at coordinate 43,546 of JAJXZS010000027.1, forward strand.
TTCGATGTTTTGAACGACTTTGCCCTTCAATTCACGCTGCATTTCTGCAGTTCGCGAGGCAATTTCCGGCAGTTCAGGCATGGCGCGCTCCTTTTGACCCCTATTGGTACAAATATTCTATCATATTCCATTTTCTTCTCAACAAATGTAGTTGAATTTGTCATAAAATCTCTAAATGGTTTTGCAGATATGTTAATTGATTTTCAGTCTGAAATTATGTATAATCAAAATAGCAAGTTGTGGGGTAAATAATGTCATTTAATCAATAAGATTAATAATCAAAACAAAATCTAAAAAGGGGTAAGCATGCCAATCTTAATGGACAGGGTTATTTTGAGTTATGGTAATTGGCGATGATCGATTTATTGCCACGAATTGCTCCATATTTTCTCGCATTTATTCGCTACCTCCTTGCGGTAATCTTCTTCCAATCATCTCTAGAAAAGTTACGCGAACGTCAAAAGTTCGTTGATACAGTTGCTTCTTATCAGCTCTTGCCTGGGTTTGCAGTCCGACCTTTTGGACTATCTCTCCCTGGGGTAGAGTTAATCTTGGCATTAATCCTGCTATCCGGATGGCAGGCTCGCTTGGCGGCAGTGTTTACTTCATTGCTCTATCTACTCTTCATAGGAGCATTGAGTATCACCATCTTTCGAGGACGGACGAATATAGATTGTGGCTGTTATGGCTTAAGGCTAGACTAAGTATCACTGTAAGAATTGGAGATATCCCTAAATGCTTCGACGAATAACTCAGATTCTCATTCTTGTCGTCCAAATACTCTTGCTTGCTTCTTGCCAAAGCATAATGGCAACAATTGATGCCCCTGTCGCAACGGCCGGTAAGCCATCAACTACTCCGATTCAATCAACTGCAAACTCCTCACCGCTCCCAAACCCTGGCATACCTCCAATCGGCTCACCAACGCCTGCTCATTTTACTCAGCCAACTTCGACCCCTTTAAATCCTGCTGTTTACCACAATAGTTTCGCAGATGCCTTCTCTGCGGATGGTCAAGAGCTTGCATTTACCAGCAGCGTCGTTGGTCTGATCCATGGTGACCTTAGTGACGGGATAAGATCATATATTTATCAAACGCAATCTGGAGCTATCCAGCGAATCAGCCCAGAAGATAAGAGTACTTTTGGAAATGCCCGTCAAATGAAAGCTATAAGTCTCAGCGCGGATGGGCGTTATCTGCTTTATGCTGAACGGGATACCAATTCAATAGAACCAGCTTTCGACCATTTTGATCACATTTATTTGCGTGATCTGCAAACAGGTCAGGATGAATCTCTTGATCTTACCCTTCTTGAAAAGCAGTTGGGCGGAGCCCGGGTGACGCCCAAATCTGTATCTCCGGATGGATGCTACCTTGCCTTGTCAGTGTATGAAGATCGAACGAGTATTTATTTGTTGGAACTCTCGACCTACAAGCTCGTTCCAGTCAGCGTTAACCCGAAGAACACCACCAGCGAAAGTCGTGAACCGACCTTTTCTCCAGATGGCGATTTTTTGGCCTTTGTATCCACAGCCGGTAACCTGGTTCCCGGCGGAGATACCTGTCTACAGGTAAACCCTTGCGCTGACATTTTTGTTTACCAGATCACTACAGGTATGATTGAGCGCATCTCTGCACAAATTCAGTTTACTATGGGCGAGCCTTACCCTTCCCTGACCATATCCAACAAAGCCCGTTGGTTAGCCTGGACGGAAGTCGAACGATCTGAATATGCCTCAAGGATGGTGGTTCGCTTATACGATCGATCGACTGGAAACGCTGAATTGATTTGCGCCGGCGCTGGTCAGGCATGCACCGCCGGCTCGCCTTCAATCTCGAACGATGGTCGTTGGCTGGCGTTCGACTCCTGGCATCTTGGGGATTCGGTTGGATATCACCCCTCCGAATCTAATGCTCAGGTATACCTGCTGGATCTTCAAACCAGGAAACTGACCCTGGTTAGTGCCACTTCGAACGGTGTTCCTGGCGATGGCAACAGCGGGATCGTCTTCCTGCAACAAGAAGGCCACTCTGATGATGTGCGCATATCAGGAGATGGGCGTTACGTGGCCTTTTCCTCTCAAGCAGCCAATCTGCTTCCAAAAGGCGTCGAGAAAAGCCAATGTTTTGCTCCGAATTTTGGCGGTGCTTATCCTTGTTATGACTTGTTTATTTATGATAATCAGACAGGGGTGACAACCTGGATTAGTAAGCCTGGCTAAAGTATCATGTTAGGGCCAATTCGGAAATTTGCTTAAATCTTGTATTCCACGGCGAATTATCTATAAACCTTTTTGTTGATCATCTCCTGAAACGTTGGCTATTGCGGTACTGCTGCGCCTATAGGTTGTTGGTGATTACCATCAGCGATGAACGCTGGCCCCTCCTGACAGAGCCCTCTTTGACCGGCAAATACTTCCTTGTAGGGATTGACATCGAACAAGAATCCAGATGTCATAAATCCGTCGACTCCTTGACTTGCACCCTGCCTGCTAAACCCTTATAATAAAATCACTATACTCATTCCGGGAGGAGGAAACAATGGCTGGTGTTACATATGATCACGTTGTAAAAAAGTTTGGTGATTTTACTGCAATCAGCGATTTGAGTCTCGAGGTTCAGGACAAGGAATTCCTGGTCCTGGTGGGACCTTCTGGCTGCGGTAAGACGACAGCTTTACGCTGCCTTGCAGGACTCGAAGAAGTCAACAGTGGAAAGGTGGTCATCGGCGACCGCGTCGTCAATGACGTGGCACCCAAAGACCGCGATATAGCCATGGTCTTCCAGTCCTACGCGCTCTATCCGCATATGACCGTGTTCGATAACATGGCATTCGGCTTGAAGCTGCGCAAGGTTCCGAAGGCTGATATTCAGCGCCGCGTCGAAGAAGCTGCAAAGACCCTCGGTATCGAAGGCCTGCTCAAACGAAAACCGCGTGAATTGTCCGGTGGACAGCGCCAGCGTGTGGCTCTCGGACGCGCCATCGTCCGCGAACCCAAAGTTTTCCTCTTCGATGAACCGCTCTCGAACCTCGATGCCAAGCTGCGTGTGCAGACTCGTGCTGAGATCAGCAAGCTGCATCACCGCTTGCAGACCACCTTCATCTACGTGACCCACGACCAGGTGGAAGCCATGACCATGGCCACCCGTATCGCTGTCATGAACAAGGGCATTCTGCAGCAATTGGATACTCCGCAGAATCTGTATGACAAGCCGCAGAACCTCTTCGTTGCGGGTTTCATTGGCTCGCCTGCCATGAACTTCTTCAACATGAAACTGATCAAAGAAGGACAGGATCTGTTTGTGGATAACAGCACAATGAAGGTGAAGATTCCTGCCGACAAACAGGCGGTCCTGGCCAATCTTGTCGGCCGCGATGTGATCTTCGGCATCCGCCCCGAGGACATCCACAATCCCGATTATGTGCCCGCGAACATCGTAGCTGAGCTTGTGGAAGCGAAAGTGGACGTCACCGAGTTGATGGGCTTCGAAATCCTGGTCTACCTTGTGAATGGCAACACTACTTTCGTAGCCAGAGTAGATCCCCGCTCTCATTACCAGGTTGGCGATACCATCAAGTTGACCTTCAACATGGGCAACTTCCACATCTTCGATCCTTCCCAGGATCCAGAGAACCCGGTTGCAGTAATCTAGATTCGTTTCAAAAGACAAGTCATTTGTAGCGCAAGAGAAATCTTGCGCTACAATTGTGAATACCAGATAACAGAAGGAGATAACATGTACAAGATCGTCTTATTGCGCCATGGCGAAAGCGAATGGAACAAGGAGAATCGCTTCACAGGCTGGACTGACGTAGATCTTTCCGATAAGGGTGTCATCGAAGCCCACACCGCCGGAAAAACGATGCTCAAGGCAGGGTTTGAGTTCGATCTGGCGTTTACATCTGTGCTCAAACGCGCCATCCGCACCTTATGGATTGCGCTGGATGAAATGGACCGCATGTGGATTCCGGTCATCAATTCCTGGCGCTTGAATGAACGCCACTACGGCGCTTTGCAGGGGCTGAACAAAGCCGAGACTGCCCAGAAGTACGGTGAAGAGCAGGTTCACATCTGGCGCCGTAGTTATGCCATCCGCCCGCCTGCGCTGACTCCCGATGATGGCAGGTACCCTGGCAAGGATCCGCGTTACGCTTCATTGACGCAAGATGAGCTTCCACTGACCGAATGCCTCAAAGACACCGTCGAACGATTCCTGCCTTACTGGCACGGCACGATCGTCCCTGAGGTGAAGGCAGGCAAAAAAGTGCTCATTGCTGCGCACGGCAACAGCCTGCGGGCGCTCGTGAAGTACCTCGACAATATTTCTGATGAGGAAATCCCCGAGTTGAACATCCCCACGGGCATTCCGCTGGTGTACGAACTGGACAAAGATCTCAAGGTGATCAAGCACTATTACCTGGCGGACGAAGAGGAAGTCAAAAAGCAGATGCAAGCGGTAGCCAACCAGGGCAAGGCGAAATAACAAAAAAACCGGCGGTTCAACCGCCGGTTCACTTTCTACGAAGTCTTGCGCGAGGTTTTCCCTCCGAAGACACCAAGAAGCACAGCGCCAACCATGGCCAGGATACCGACGAACGTGAAGCCATCTGACCAGAGCTTGAGCGGGAAGAGGCGGATCAGCGTATCTGAGGTGTAGAACAGCCACGTGTTGCCTGTAAAGAAGATGTGGTGGAAATCTGCGAAGAACTGGTCGAAGTTGATCGCGACGGCAAGCAGCACGGCAACGATCAGCAAGATGGTCAACCAACCTCCGTAGGCCACCGAGCGCCAGAACTCCTTCTTCCATTTGGTGCGCCAGGTGACGACACCCAGAACGATCAGCGCGACGGAGATCACATACCAAACGATCAGCGCCTTCTGGATGACATTCTTCACATCGTTCATGTGGCTCAACTCTCGTTCGTTGTAGAGAGGGGAGCCGTCAGCCTGGCGCTGGCTCGACAGGAATTCGGGCCCTTGCGAGTTGAAAAGATAGTTCAAAGAGAGCTTGCCCCAGTAGAGACGGTCAGCGGTTGTAAAACCGAACGGATCTGGGGGGAAATTCGGCAGATTGTACTCGTAATCCAGGTAGAAGGAGTTGAACACGATACGACCGGCAGTCAGTATCAGGAAGAAGGGAACGATCAGGGTCACGATGACGCCTGCGATCTTTGACAAAATCTTCATTCTAGATTCTCCACCTGACCAGAAAATAGGAACTTGAGCACCATCGAGTTGGTAATCTGCTCGACAGGAGCTTTATCATCCGTAAATAGGGTGCCGCCGCTGGGGGCTGGCTGTAGGCCGGCATACGTCTCGGCCAAAATGTCCAACAGGAAGGACGGTGTCGCCGGATCAGCCGCAAGAGTCTGATAGTTGCCCATCAACCCGCTGACGTTTGTAGGTTGGGCTGTCGCGTAGATGATGGTATTGAACGAGCCGGCAACATCTGAAATATATAGCGTTGGGAAGACTTGCCGAATCGTGGCATAGAGTGAATCGGCCAGGCGGCGGTCGTTTGGAGCGATGCCGGCGTTGATCACCATCACGCCAGATGGCGTGAGATGCTCCTTCACCATCTGGAAGAATTCGACTGTGGTCATTTGCCATGGGATATAGGGCGGGCGGTAGGCATCCACGCTGATGATGTCATACTGCTTGTTGCTGTGCGCCAATCCATAGCGCCCGTCCTGGATGATCACGTTAAGGTTGGGCAAGTCCATTCCAAAATACTCTCTACCCACCCTGACAATCTCCGGATCGATCTCGAAACCATCGATAGCCGCTGAAGGAAAGACTTGCGACGCTTCACGTGCGGTTGTTCCTGCGGCAAGCCCCACGATGGCGATGTTCTTGACATTGGCTGTTGCATAAGGCGCCTGGTTGAAGTATGGAGCTGCCAGCACTCGTTCCCATGGACCGTTGAAATTATACTGACCGGCCTTGTAGATCGAGTGAATGCCCTGGCCCTCGTTCAGGCGGAGGAGCATGTAGCCGTCCTGATCCAGCACCTGGATATAGTTGTAAGCCGAGTCCTTTTCGTAAACCAGGCCCGGGGACGTTTTATCCATGCCCGGAATGCCGAAGACGCCGAGAAGGATGACTGCAACAGGAATGAGACAATAGAGCAGGCTCTTTTTGAAACCCTGGGCAAGGATCAATCCGAGCAGGGCGATAGCGATCAACCCCATGCTGATGACGATGAAAGTGCGGTAAGTCCCAAGGATTGGGATGAGCACAAGCACCGGGAGAAAAGTGCCCAAAAATGAGCCGAGTGTGGAGATGGCGTAGATGCGACCTGAAATCTTGCCTGCTCCCTCTGTATCTTTAATGGCAAGGCGGATGGCGAAGGGGCTGGCGGTGCCCATCAGGGTGACCGGAATGATGAACAGCACCATCACCACGCTAAACGACCCGAAAAGCACCCCAAGCTGCAGTTGGTCGAAGGCATTGGCTGCCAGCCTCAACAGGGGCCTGGAAGCCAGAGGCACCAGAGCGATGGCAAATCCTGCCCAGGCAAGAATTTTGTACAGCGTTACGAACCTGGGCGAACGGTCAGCCCAGGCGCCACCCAAGAAGTATCCAAGCGTGAGATAGATGAGGATAAGGCCGATGATGCTTGCCCAAACGAGATTGCTCGACCCGAAATAATTGCCCAACAGGCGAGATGCTGAAAACTCCACCGCGAGTGACGCCATTCCGGAGAAAAACACAGCGATATAGAGGTATTTGCGCATCGCAGTCATTATACCGTATTCGCTTCGAACAGAATTCCGGGTTGCCCGGGTTGTATAATATCTCTGTAAAGAGGGAGTGACCATGAAATTAGTATCCGTAGCAGAAATGAAGAAAATCGAAGCCGCTGCCGATGCGCAGGGGTATTCGTTCGAAATGATGATGCTCAAAGCAGGCAATGAGCTTGCCAAAATTGTCCACAAACGCTTCTTTGCCAGGGAAGGGAACCAGGTAATTGGCCTGATCGGATCGGGCAACAACGGCGGCGACACGCTTGTGGCATTAAGCTCACTCTGCACCCTGGGCTGGATTGTGACCGCGGTCCTCATAAAATCCAGGGCTGAGGATGACAGGCTGGTGCAGGGGCTGCTTGAGAACGGGGGAAGCGTTATCGATTTGAGTACGAAAGGCGCCGAGAGAAGGCTTAAATCGGCCCTCGAGAGCTGCAATGTGATCCTGGACGGCCTCCTGGGCACCGGTTTCCATCTGCCGCTTTCCCCCGAATATGCCAAGCAATTGTCGGATATCGGCAAGCAACTTGAGGAGCAGATCGTCGTGGCCGTGGATTGTCCGTCCGGCGTGGATTGTGACTCAGGAGCAAGCAGTCCTGAGACACTCGAAGCCGGCCTGACGGTGTGCATGGAAGCCGTGAAGCAGGGCCTGGTCAGAATGCCGGCGTTCTTGAAATGCGGAGAGATCGTCACCGTCGACCTTGGCATTCCCAAAGCTGCCAGGGTGGAGATTTCCTCAGCAAGGCAGGTTGCCGACAGCGACCTGGCGCTTGGGCTCATCCCGCCTCGTCCGCGAGATGCGCACAAGGGCACCTTCGGCACGGTGATGGTGGTTGGAGGTTCGATCAACTACACCGGTGCGCCGGTGTTGGCGGCGCGCGCGGCCTACAAAGTGGGAGCTGGCCTGGTTCAACTTGCGGTACCCGCATCCTTGCAGCCAGTGATTGCAGGCAGCATTGTGGAAGCCATCTGGCTGCTGCTGGATGAGCAAATGGGAGCCATCGCCGAGTCTGCATTTCCCCTGGTTTCATCGCGGCTTGAGAAGATCACTTGCATGATCCTTGGCCCCGGGATCGGGCAGGATGAGACGACGACTCGCTTCATCGAAGGGCTGTTGATGGGCGAAGTGGCTTCGCAGACGAAGACCATGGGTTTCATCCGGGAAGAGAAAAGCAAAGCAACCGGTTCGAAGCTCCCGCCTTTCGTGATCGATGCCGATGCGCTGCGCATCCTGGCAAAGTTGCCCGAGTGGTGGGCGCACGTGGCTGCCAGGGGAGTGCTCACACCGCATCCTGCTGAAATGGCAGCACTCACCGGTTTGAGTGTCGGGGAGATCCAAAGCGATCGCGAAAAGACAGCCGTTGAATTTGCGAAAAAGTGGAATCAGGTGGTCGTGTTGAAAGGCGCGCTGAGCGTGATTGCAGACCCCGGCGGAGCGACGGTGATCATACCGGTTGCCACGTCAGCCCTGGCAAAAGCAGGCTCTGGAGATGTTCTCTCGGGTATTATCGGGGGATTAATGGCTCAAGGCGCAGCTCCATTCAACGCCGCGGTTGCTGGTGCCTGGCTGCATGCCCAGGCAGGCATCTTTGCCGCAGATGCCGTCGGGGCTGAGGCTTCCGTCATGGCAAGCGATTTGATCGAATATCTACCCTATGTGCTCGAATAAAGAAAACCGCCCCGTGAGGGGCGGTGCTGTGTGCTAGATCGAGGGTTCTTCGGGTTTCTTTTTGCTGACTCTTGATTTTGCTTCTTCCAGGATCACCTGACCTTTGGACGTTACGTCTGTAGCCTTTTCTTGAGCAACTTTGATCAAGTCCTGTGCCTTGGAAACGGCATCTTCAGCCGCTTTTTCTGCCTTGGCATAGGTTTCTTCAAGGGTGTCGCCGGTCTTGTCGGCGAGTTCGATTGCCTTCTCTTTGATCACTGTTCGGGTTTCTTCACCGGATTGCGGGGCGTACAAAAGAGCGACCACCGCACCGGTAATTCCGCCAAGTAAGAAACCAAAGAGAAAAGTACCAAAACCATCGCGATCTGACATTTTAATTCTCCTTTCGAATTTATTTCCCGTATTCAAGAGTGAAGTTCACCGAACAATTTTGAATATCTCCAATAGACGTTTCAAGCCTGCCAACGATCCATTCAGCTTAATCACAGGGTCGACCAGGTTCTCGCTAAGAAAATCGGTAGTCCCTTTCAGTGTGTTGACGGTGTCCGTGGTCGATTTCAGGATGGGCTTGACTTCGTTTTGCACGAGGTTGATTAGCGATGTGATCTGGATGATGAGAACCACCAGGGCCACGCCAATGACCAGGGCTTCCAATGCCATGAAGATGATAAAGACATCCCGGATCTGAGCGGTAACACTCGGCTGTGTGCGGAAGAGGAAAAATACCCCAACAGCTATCGCTGCCACGATGACGACAATGGCAACAATCCAAATCCACAAGCGCGATTTGCCTTTTGCGGGAGATTGAGTCTCGCTTGAAGGCGTTTCCGACAAAGAGGGGGAGTGAATGTCATCATTCATATTGCAATTTATTATAGCACAATAGAATCTTGACAATTCAGTGTTATGTTGTCTTAATCGCACATTGCAGCATCAGTGGGATTGTGTTAATATTAACGGTTGCCATGTTGACAACCTTGCCCGGGGTGTTTGCCCTTTTTCTGTTTCCTGATCCAATTTTCCGGCTGCAACCGGTTGCCGGATGGAAGTCCGTGCTGATTCCGGCTGCTGCATCTGCGGCTGCAGCGCTAACCGGAATTGTTCCGACGGCAAATCCGGCTGCACTGCAAAAAGGTGAGCTTATATCCGCTTTGCTCATGGGCTCAATTGTTGGGATGGGGGTTGTCCTGTCCATCGGGGTTTATGCTTTCATTCGCAGCTTGAGCAGGCGTAAGGATAGGTGGAAATGCAATTCTTGAGAAGACTGTTTGGGGAAAAGGATAGGATGGACCAGGAAAGCTCGAACGTATATCTCATCGTGGGACTGGGTAACCCAGGACGCGATTACCGTCTTACGCGCCATAATATCGGCTTCATGGCCATCGATGCACTTGCCGCATCGCTGGGGTGCAAGCTGACCAAGGTGCAGTTCAAGGCGATTGTCGGCAGTGCGCAATTGGGCAACCGCAAGATCATTCTTGCCAAGCCTCAGACATTTATGAACCTCTCCGGTCAGGCAGTATCGAGCTTGATGCACTTCTACAGGATCCCGGTGGACCATCTCATGGTCATGAATGACGACCTGGATCTCCCCCTCGGCACGATTCGCATCCGTCCCTCTGGCGGATCGGCAGGGCAGAAAGGCATGGAATCGATCATCGAACGCCTTGGCACGCAGGAGTTTGCACGGTTGCGCCTGGGCATCGGAAGACCACCTGGTCAGATGGATGCGAAGGACTACGTTCTGCAATCCTTCTCGAACCCCGAATCCGAAATGCTTAAAGCTGTGCTGGATCGTGCGGTGGATGCCATCAAGACATACATCGATGGCGGGCTTGACGCGGCGATGAACAAGTTTAATGGTAAGTTGGAATAGGGAACATCGTGCTTGAACTCCTTCGAAAACATAATGCGTATATCCATATGCTCGACTCGATTAAGGTCGGACAGCAGCTGCCTGGGCTTGGATTGCCACGATCCGCGCGCCTGCCTGTTGTGACGTCCCTGGTCAAAGACCTTAGCATTCCTGTCGTCCTGCTCACAGATCGGGCTGATCGTGCGCTGACCATGCTCGATGAACTGAATTTCTGGGCGCCAGATATCAACAAGAAGTATTTTCCCGAACCCAACCCGCTCTTTTATGAACAGGCAGCCTGGGGCTCGGTAACAAGGCGCGAACGCCTCGAAGCATTGACTGCGCTGGCCCTTTATCATATGCCCGGCGCGCGCAAACCCAGCGAACCGGTGATCATTGTCACCAGTTTGCGCGCTGTGATGACACGCACGCTGCCGCGCCGTGATTTTCTCTCGATGTGCAAGACGATCAAAGTTGGCGTTTCAGTATCCCCTGAATCCTTGCAGCGGACCTGGGTGGAATTGGGGTATGAAGCCGTCGATACGGTGCTCGAGCATGGGCAGTTCTCGAGGCGCGGCGGCATCCTCGATGTCTGGACACCCGCTGAACCCTTTCCTGTGAGGATCGAGTTTTTTGGTAATGAGATCGATACGCTGCGCCGGTTCGACCCGGGCAGCCAGCGTACCATCCGTCCCCTGGACGATTTGCTTATCACGCCTGCGCGTGAGATTCTGCCTTCGATGTCCGATTTAACTGTGCCCGAGGGTGTTGAGCTTGATGAATTCTCCATTCCTCTGGTGCATCCCGTGCCGTCGACCTTGCTGGACTACCTCCCGCGCCAGACCTTGATCATGGTGGATAACCTGGCCAATCTCGAGAGCTTTGGCGAAGAGATCGAGGAGCAGGCGATCCATATGCGCGCGGATAGTATCAACGAAGGCACGATCCCCGAGGACTTCCCGATTCCATACGAGACTTACTCGGAGATCAACGACTCGATTCAAATGAGACGGTGGATCGAACTGGGCGGCTCGACAGCTCCTGAAGAGCATCCATTTGGCGAAATCTTCACCCTGGGCGACCGGTTTGCGGGTCAGCTCAAGATCTTCCTGGGTACGCTCGAAGATCTGCGCCAAAACCAGAACCCCGCGGTTGTGGTGACCCGCCAGCTTTCCCGCATGAAGGAGCTTTGGGCAGAACGTGAAGAACCCGACAACCCTTACGAGCCAAAATTCATGGAAGGGACGCTGACTGAAGGCTGGAACCTGTTCCTTGAAAATGGCCATGAGTTCCATTTCATTACCGATAGTGAAATCTTCGGTTGGGAACGCCCTCAGCCGCGCCAACACATGCACGTCACTTACCAGGCGCCTGAAGCCGGTTATGCCGACCTGACGCCAGGCGATTGGGTGGTACATGTCGACTATGGCATCGGACGTTTCTCGGGCCTGGTGCGCCGTGTTCTTGAAGGAACCGAGCGCGAGTTCCTTTGCGTCGAGTACGACGGTGGTGATCAACTCTATGTGCCGATTCACCAGGCGGACCGCCTGAGCCGGTACGTTGGTCCGGAAGGTGGACGCCCTAAAGCATCTCGGCTTGGCACCGCAGAATGGTCGCAAACCAAGCAATCGGTCAGGGAAGCCGTCATCCAGGTGGCGCAAGACCTGCTCGAACTCTACGCCAAACGCCAGATGTCGAAGGGATTTGCTTTCAGCCCGGACGGAGCGTGGCAGCAAGAACTCGAAGCCAGTTTCCCTTACGTCGAGACACCGGATCAACTCAAAGCCATCAAAGACGTCAAGCGCGACATGGAAACACCCAAGCCGATGGACCGCCTGCTTTGCGGCGACGTAGGCTACGGCAAAACCGAGGTAGCCTTGCGGGCTGCCTTTAAGGCTGTGATGGACGGCAAGCAGGTGGCTGTGCTCGTACCGACAACGGTTCTTGCACAGCAGCATTTCGAGACTTTCAGGCAAAGGCTTGCTCCTTACCCTGTGACCGTTGAAATGCTTTCACGCTTCCGCAGCCCAAAACAGCAGGATGAGATCATTCTTAAGCTTGTGTTGGGCGAAGTCGACATCGTCATTGGCACGCACCGCCTGCTCACCTCGGACGTGGTGTTCAAAGATCTGGGCCTGGTGATCATCGATGAGGAACAGCGCTTTGGCGTGACTCATAAGGAACACTTCAAGAAGCTGCGCACCGAGGTCGATGTGCTGACCCTTACGGCCACGCCGATCCCGCGGACGCTGTACATGGCATTGACGGGAGCCAGGGACATTTCGAATATCAACACACCTCCGGCGGAACGCCTGCCGATCATCACGCACATCGGGCCCTATTCTCCCAAACTGGTCCGCCAGGCAATATTGCGCGAGCTTGACAGGGGCGGGCAGATTTTCTTCGTCCACAACCGTGTGCAGACGATCTATGCCATGGAGCATCACTTGCAGGCGCTGGTGCCGGAAGCCAGGATCGGTATTGGTCACGGACAGATGCGCGAGGATGAACTTTCGAATGTCATGACGAGGTTCACAAAGGGTGAGATCGATATTCTGTTGTGTACATCGATCATCGAATCCGGTCTTGATATTCCGAACGCGAACACACTCATCGTCGACCGCGGTGACACCTTCGGCCTGGCACAGCTTTATCAACTGCGCGGCAGGGTTGGGCGCGGCGGGCAGCGGGCGTACGCCTACTTCTTCAGGCACCGCAAGAAACCGCCTACAGTCGAGGGGCAGGAACGGCTCGAAACGATCGCCGAGAACACTCAGCTGGGTTCGGGTTATTCGATCGCGATGCGCGATCTTGAAATGCGCGGTGCGGGCGATATGCTCGGCGTCAGGCAATCCGGATATATCGCCTCGGTGGGGTTCCATCTGTACACGCGCATGCTCGGACAGGCCGTGCGCGAACTGCGCAAGACCATCCCGGATACACGCGATGTGGAACGCACTTTTGGGCTCACCGGCGGGTACAGCCCGGTCAGCGTGGACCTGCCACTTGCGGTGGGCATCCCGACCGAATATGTGAGCGATCAAAATCTGCGCTTGCAGCTCTACCGCCGCATGGCAAACCTGCGCGATGAAGCCGAGCTAGACACGCTGATCGAGGAGTTTACCGACCGTTTTGGATCGCTTGCCGAACCCGTGAACAATCTCCTCTTCCAGATAAGGGTGAAGTTGAGGGGTGAAAAGGCAGGACTGGTTTCTGTCAGCGTCGAAGGCGACCAGATTGTGCTGCGCTATCCTCCCTTGCCTGAAGGCGTGCCCAGCCGCAACCTGCCTCTGGTCAGCGCAGAGGTGCGTGCAGGAAAGAATGCCTACTGGATGTCTCTGGCGGCAGCCGGCGCAGAGTGGCAAAGCAAATTGTTGAATGTCATTTCTGCCATTACGCCTGTACAAGTTCCGCAAACTGTACAGGATCAGAATGGATCCTGAACCATCGATCTCTCATTCAGGCTTAACCTGATGATGAACAAATGTGCTAAAATATTGGTATTGACAAGGGATAAGTGAGAGATGGAATTCAAATTACACGCTCCATACAAACCTACAGGAGATCAGCCTGAAGCCATCGACCAGTTGGTGGCCGGTTTGCGCGCTGGAGATCGGAACCAGGTACTCCTTGGAGCCACCGGAACGGGCAAGACCTTTACGATCGCAAATGTAATCCAGCAGGTGCAGATGCCCGCCCTGGTGATGGTCCATAACAAGACCCTGGCCGCCCAGCTCTACACCGAATTCACCGAGTTCTTCCCCGAGAACGCGGTGGAATACTTCGTTTCCTACTACGATTACTACCAGCCGGAAGCCTATGTGCCTTCCCACGACCTTTACATCGAAAAGGAGACCGAGATCAACGACGAGATCGACCGGCTGCGCCTGGCTGCCACAACGGCACTGATGTCGCGCAAAGATGTGCTGATCGTTGCATCGGTTTCATGCATCTATGGACTTGGAAGCCCGGAGAATTATGCCGGCGTGGTGGTCAAGCTGGACGTGGGAGGAATCTACCGGCGCAATGCATTGTTGAGGCAGATGATCGAAGGTCAGTATCAACGCAACGACCTTGAACTGCGTCCCGGTGTTTTCCGGGTGCATGGGGAGACGATGGAGATTTTCCCTGCTTATGAAGAAAAGAAAGCGTTTCGCATTAGTTTCTTCGGCGATGAGGTGGAGAAGATTACCGTATTCAACCCGCTGACGGGCGAGGTGTACGACGAACCGGCGCATGCCGAAATCTTCCCGGCCAAACACTACATCGCCAGCGAAGGACGCATGAAGCAGGCGATTACGGATATCGAGAACGAGTTGAACGACCAACTTGTCTACTTCAAGAAGAATGGCAAGCTGCTTGAAGCGCAACGTCTTGAGCAGCGTACACGCTACGATCTCGAGATGCTTCGGGAAGTGGGATACTGCTCAGGTATCGAGAACTACTCGCGCCATCTCGACCAGCGGCCTGCCGGATCTGCGCCATGGACATTGATCGATTATTTGCCCAGCGAGTATCTGCTGGTCATCGATGAAAGCCACATGACGATCCCTCAAATCCGCGGGATGTACAACGGAGACCGTGCCCGCAAAAATACGCTCGTCGAATATGGATTCCGCCTGCCGAGTGCTGTGGATAACCGCCCCCTGACTTTCGAGGAGTTCAAGAAGCACATGGGGCAAACCATTTATACTTCGGCGACGCCTGGACCTTATGAAATGGGCGTTGCCGACCAAGTCGTCGAGCAGATCATCCGGCCCACGGGGCTGGTGGATCCTGAAGTTGAGGTGCGGCCTTCGAAAGGCCAGGTGGACGATCTCTACGCCGAGATCAAAAAGCGGATCGACAACGGCGAACGCGTTTTGGTTACCACATTGACCAAACGGATGGCCGAAGACCTGGCGGATTACCTTGAAGAATTGGGAATCAAGGTGCATTACCTGCACTCTGAAGTGGAGACGCTCGAACGGGTGGGAATCTTGCGCGACCTGCGCATGGGCATGTACGATGTGGTCGTTGGAATCAACCTGCTGCGTGAAGGGCTCGACCTGCCCGAGGTTTCGCTGGTCGCCATCCTCGATGCAGACAAGGAAGGTTTCCTGCGCTCGGGTACTGCGCTTGTCCAAACCATCGGACGCGCTGCGCGCAACGTCAACGGCAAGGTCATCATGTACGCCGATAAGGTCACAGATTCGATGGCGTTCGCGATCAGCGAGACGAACCGGCGCCGTAAGAAGCAGAACGACTATAACATTGCCAACAACATTCAACCGTATACCATCATCAAGGCAGTACACGACATCACCGAGCGCCTGACATTGAACCCGGCCATGGCAGCAGCGGCGGAAGGACGAGGCATTTATATGGCTGGGAGCAAACACGCCGCTCCCTTGCCTGAGAGCGAAATCAAACGTCTTATCGCCGAGTTGGAAAAACAAATGCACCAGGCGGCCAAAGACCTTGAATTCGAGGAGGCTGCGGTTCTGCGCGATCAGATTCTCGACCTGCGCAAATTGCTTGCAGACGAATCGAACGTTCCGCCGTGGCAGAAAGCCCGCCTGATGGCCGGTGAAGTTGACTGAGATCGTGTGAATAGAAAACAGGATAGAGAAAGCCCCTCATAAGCGAGGGGCTTTTAGTAGGCCGATGGAATAATGGAAAAACGGTCGTGTTTACCTTGCGCTTCTGACCACTCGAATTCGACGTTTGTCACGACTGCGGTTCCCGGGCCCTGCTGAAGCGCATCCAAAAGGCGGGAGAGATCGTTGTGCGATCCTTCAGCATAGACTTCGACCTGCCTTTCCTCTCGGTTGCGCACCCAACCTGTGAGACCGCGCTGCTCGGCAAAGTCCTGAACGAAGTAGCGAAAACCGACGCCTTGCACATGTCCTTCGACAACCGCATGCAGACCTTCGTTTCGTTCTTTGCTCATTCTATTCCTCGGATTTGCCGCGTGCGCCTGCAGGCAGCGAGTTCTTAATGGTCAATGTCAGCATCGTCCTGGGCGCTGTCAGGTGAAGGCGGAGCCTGGATATCGAGCAGTTCGAGGCCGCCGCTGGCATTGCTCAATTCCATGTTTTCGAGGGCTTTATCGATCATCTCGATCTCCTCGCCATCCTGAGACTCATCCATCAACGCTTCGAGTTTGGCCTTGGCTTCTTCGCCGCCGATTTGCGAAAGCGACCAGATGATGGCCATTTTGAGATCGGAAGGTTCTGCTTCCTCTTCAAGCAAGGCAAGCAGCTTTTCGGCGGCATCGCCCAGTTCCAGTTCTCCGGCAGCTCTCACGGCTTCATATTGCACCTCTACATCGGGCGAATCGAGCATGCTGATCACCTGCGGAGCCCATCGTTCGTCCGCCGAACGCCCCATGGCGAACAAGGCGCTTGCCTTCCAGAGGATATCGTCAGAATCGAAAGCTTCCTGGATCAGGGGGCGAACCTTGGCTTGAGATGAGAATCCAAGCGATTCGAGCGCGCGCCGCCGCACGGAGGGCATGTCGCTGCCGTTAGCCACATCGTAAAGATTTTGAAAATTGGCGATACGCAGGGAGTCCTGCAAATCGTCAAGCTCGCCGCGCAGGACGAACATGCCCAAATGCGCAGCAGCCGCGGCTCGGACGGTTTCTTCGGGATCACCCATCATTAATTCGGTCATCACCGGCAACAGGCGCGTGGCGTCACATTCTCCAAGCAGTCGAATTGCCAGAACGCGTACCGACGGTTCGGGGTCATCCAAAATGGAAAGGGCGAAATCGTCGAAGTTGACCAGCGTATCCCGCTCGGCCAATTCTTCAAGCTCCTTGAGCAGCCCCTGTTTGAGTTTGACATCGACTTGCGGCCAAATCCGCCCAAGTTCGCGGATATCTTTTGTTGAAAGGTCGGAAAGCCTCCGCATCAATCGGGATGGAAAGGGTTGGGATGAGTCCTGCAAAGCGTCGATCACCTGTGCAAGACTTTGATTTGGGGATAATTCACTCATAAGAATTTCCTTTAGGGTATGACGATGGGATTCACGATATCGTTAATGACCAGCACCACCATCAATACCATCAAGATTGCGAAGCCGATGTAATGCACCGTGTTTTCGAGCTCGGGTTTCACCTTCTTTTTGAATAATAGCTCGGGCAACAAGAAGAGAATCCGACCGCCATCCAGGGCTGGAATGGGGAGAAGATTCGTATAGCCAAGTGCGATCGAGATGATACCGAAAAACGAGAGCACATTCAGAAACGCATACTGCGGAGTTGCTCCGGAAGCTTGATCCTGCGCCTGGATTTGGGAGAAGATGTCATATACGCCCACCACACTGACGACTCTGCCTTGTTGCGGAGATATCTTCCCGGCGATCAGTTGATAGGGGAGAAGCAGCAGCTGCTTTCCCTGGGCGAGCGTGGTTTGAGCCGCCTGAGGGATGGCTGCAAAGATGGAGGTTGGCACCAGTGGATTGCCAATGACCACGCCCAGTGCGCCCTGACCTTGCGGCGGATTTGCGCGCGGCGTGAGGGTAACCGTCTTGGATACGCCGTTGTCGAGAACCGTTACTTCGACTGGCTTGCCCAGGGATGCGGCGATTGTTTTGCTGAGTTGATCCATGCTGGTAATCTTGACGCCATCGATCGAGACGAAGATGTCTCCGGTTGTCAGTCCCGCATTTGCAGCCGGGCTGTTCGCAGCTACTTCCTCGATCTGCACTCTGGTGGGGTCGGGTGTGCCGGTTTGCGTAAAGATAAACGCGAAGATGACCAGCCCGAGCAGCAAATTCATCAGCGGTCCGCCGAGTAACACAACCAACCTGCGCCAGGCTTTGGCAGCGCCAAAAGACCCGGGCTCGGTTGCGTCGCCTGCTTCGCCTTTCATCTTGGTGAATCCGCCAAATGGGATCCAGTTCAGGGAGAAGACCGTGCCATTGCGGGTGAAGAGCTTGGCCATCCGTGGGGGGTAGCCGAATCCAAATTCCTCAACGTCGATCTTATTAAAACGCGCCATGATGAAATGCCCAAGTTCATGGAGGAATACCAGGATACCAAACGCGAGGACAAATTCACCGATGGTCAGAATTGTATTAAGCATGTTTACCTTCCAAATTCTTCATAATTCATTGAATTATGCCATAAACTATCTTAATTATCCAGAGGTGCTATTGTGTTCATTTAAGCACCGTGGGTCCGCCGGCTTTGGAGACCAGGACTTCTTTTACCGCGGGAAGCGAAGAAAGCCGTTGGGCGACGTTTTCGGCAGCCCTTGTTTCGCAGATGATGTGCACGTTTGGCCCGGCATCGATGCTGGCAGCCGCAGGGATGCCTGACTTGCGCCATGCTGCCACGGCTTTGACGATATTCAGCGTAGCCGGTTCCCAGTAGAATACCGGCGGGGTCGATGTCATCATCACGGCGTGCATCATCGTGCTGTCCAACTCGAGTATCGATGCCAGGGCGGCGAAATCGCGCGTTTGGATGGCATTCCGGCACATGTCCAGCCTGCGCGGCGCATCTTGAACGCGCGCTTCCTGCAGCGGACTTGTGCCAGCCAGTGAATGTCCCTCGGTTGAACTGACTTTCTTTTGAGCGGCTTCGACGATGGCGATGCAATCAGTCAGATCCCAAAAATCGGCCGCAGCGATCGAAAAGGCGAAGGAATCGCGATCGGTCTCGCCTGCATTCCATTCCACGAAGCCGGCGGGAATCGAGCGACAGGCGGAGCCTGATCCGCGCCTGGCAATTCGGGTGAGGTCTTTTTCGCCCACTTGCAGACCCAGCGCGGTGGTTACGGCCAGGGTCAATGCTGCGAATGCTGATGCCGATGAGGCAATGCCGGAACCTGTTGGAAAGTTGTTTTCACTCAAAATATGGGCATGGATCGCCGTTCCGCGAATTCCGCGGATGAGGTTGAGATGTGATACAACGCGTTTGAGTGCCGGGCCCGATTGCCTTGTGCCGTTCAGATCGAAAATATCTTCAGGCAGGTGCGAATCGAAAGTCACCCGGGTTTGGGTAGCCAGGCTTTCCAGGTTCATCGAGATCGATCCATTGGAGGGGATACGCAATGCATCATCGCGATTTCCCCAGTACTTGATGAAAGCGATGTTAGGATGTGCAACCGCTGTGGCTGTGAGTGTGGACATAACAGATTCCTATAGAAAGTCTACCATGAATGCAGGAGAATTCTGTGTATACAACATAAATATTTTATATGGATTTATTGATATGCTGATCTTTCACCTGAACTGCCTTATCCTGCACGTTTCCGGTTTGTTTGGCGCCGCATCCTCCTTGCAGAAGGCATCTTCTCCTGAATTCAGCGGCCCCTGAAAATAACGAAACCGCTCGTGGGTGAGCGGTTTCCGGCAAATGATCTCCACAACATAAGTGCGGTCAATTGTTGGCGGCCCTCTATTGCCGCTATCTCCTGGTCATCATGATTACCAGCACGATCAGTGCAGACAATGCCATCACTCCAAAGAAGAGGACCACCCATTTCCAGGAAAAGGAAATGGTCTTGTTCTTGATCTGATAGATGGTTGCCGCAAAGCTTGAGACGATCACCAGGGCAAAAAGGTCCCAATTCGTTTGGTTGAGCAGAAGAGAACGTACCACGATGAGTACCAAAATACCATAGGACAGGATGCTGTAGCCCAGTTTGAAGCTCGCGTTTTCGACTGCGACAAATCTTTCATCTTTTACCACTTCGTTCTTATTCATGATTTGCTCCTTCAAGAAAGAATAATTCCTCGACCGGTTTTTCAAGCTTCCGGGCAACCAGAAAAGCCAGCAGTGCGGATGGGATGTATTGGCGCGATTCGATCGAGCCGATGGTCTGGCGGCTGACCCCGACCAGAGACGCCAGCTCCTCCTGGGATAGATCTTTTTCTGCCCTGGCAACCTTCAGGCGATTCCCCAACTGCAAAGATTCCATATTTTTCTCCTTGCTGATAGTGTACGCTATACTGTACAAAATGTCAAGTTTACTTGACATATTGACAAGTATGTATCACGTCATGGTGCAAGCAGGAGGTACTGAATTGAAGTTGAAAACCCTTCAATCCGGCAAAGAGTCATTTCCATCTCCCTGCAAAGGGTGCTATCATGAAATCTGAACCGTGTTTTTTCAAGGTTGCACACAAACAGGGGATCATTTTGATGCTGGAGAGATGATGATGAGAAAAATAAAATTAGGTGTCAGTGAACTCGAAGTGCCTGTGATCGCAGTGGGCTGTATGCGACTCAACTCGCTCGACCTGCGCGAGGCTGAGAAATTCATCCAGACCTCGCTTGAGCAGGGAGGAGTTTTCTTCGACCATGCTGATATCTACGATGATGGCGCATGCGAAGAGCTTTTTGCGAATGCCATCCATATGAGTCCATCCGTCAGGGAGAAGATCATCCTGCAGTCCAAGGCGGGCATCCGCGCGACCATGTACGATTTCTCGAAGGAGCACCTCCTTGAAGCAGTGGACGGGAGCCTGAAGCGCCTGCAGACCGATTATCTCGACGTCTTGCTGCTGCACCGGCCGGATGCATTGATGGAACCCGAAGAAGTCGCCGAGACATTTACCGCGCTTGAGAATTCAGGTAAGGTGCGCCACTTTGGCGTTTCCAACCAGAAACCCATGCAGATCGAGCTGCTGAGAAGGTATCTTCGGCAGCCAATCGTGGCGAACCAGCTCCAGTTGAGCATTACAAACGCTTCCATGATCTCGAATGGGATCAATGTCAACATGGAGAACGACTCGGCGGTCGACCGGGATGGGAGCATCCTCGATTACTGCCGGTTGAACGATATTACCGTCCAGCCCTGGTCGCCCTTCCAATATGGTTTCTTC
>JAJXZS010000036.1 GCA_021779955.1 Chloroflexota bacterium
GACGTCAGGTGTTAATGCGGCACCCATAAAGGGTGCAGATACGGGTGCAGATACGGGTGCAGATACGGGTGCAGACAGAGTGGACGGGGGGTGTTAATGCGGCACCCATAAAGGGTGCAGATACGGGTGCAGATACGGGTGCAGATACGGGTGCAGAAACAGGGTGCAGATACGGGTGCAGATACGGGTGCAGAGGCGGGTGCAGATACGGGCGCAGATACGGGTGCAGAGGCGGGCGCAGAGGCGGGTGCAGAGGCGGGTGCAGATGCGGGTGCTGACAGAGTGGACGTGGGGTGTTAATGCGGCACCCATAAAGGGTGCAGATACGGGTGCAGATACGGGTGCAGATACGGGTGCAGATACGGGTGCAGACAGAGTGGACGGGGGGTGTTAATGCGGCACCCATGAAGGGTGCAGACAGAGTGGACGTGGGGTGTGCAGTTACGAAAGCCGGCGGTTGTGCCAAAAAGCCAGGGGGGCGGACAGTTTTAGGTGGATGTCTACCCTTGATCATTCCCCGATGGTCACAGAATCCACAATGCCGACGATGACGGAAATCACGCAGGCGTCGGGGTTGCGCAGAACCTGGCGGGCGCCGTTGCCCTCGCGGTTGATGAGCACAGTATCTCCAATGCCTGCCTGGGTACTGTCCAGGGCAATAAAATCCTCGTCCGCCTTGTCCCCCTCCATGACGAGCGGACGAACGACCAGCAGCCGCCGGTTCTTGTAATGCGGGTGGCTGATGGTGGTGACCACGGTTCCAACAACTTTGGCTAAGATCATAATCTCTAGGTGTAAGCCGTTCTTCCGGCTTTGAGCGTCACATCGAACTCGCCATCCGGTTTGACTTCGATCTCATCCACGATACCGACGAGGGCGAGATCGACTGGCACGAACTTGACATCAGGCATGGCGAGGGCGGCTTCACGCGAACGTACCATGACGCACAGGTCACCAGGGCCTGCCTGCACAACGTCAGCAGCGACCTGCAAAGCGCCTATGGGCTTCAAGTGCCTGTCCACAGGTTGGACGATGAGCAGCTTGAGCCCCTCGGTGCCAGGGTATTTGAGCGTGCAGACCGCGGTGCCCATCACCTTGCCGAGCAGCATGGCTACTTCACTCCCACGTTGTTCAATACGCGGGTGATGATCGTCTCGAGCAGGCTCGGGTCGATCTGGTTGCCGAGCCTGGCTTTGACCGAATCGCGGATGCGCTGGCGCAGGTCGTCATCCGCACGAGCCGGGACGTCCTGGCAGCAAGGCCTGGCCGCGGGCGCGGCGCCTTTGCTATCAGCGGCAAGGTACGGGCGAACAGGGGCGGCCGGGGGCTGTTCATTGGGTTGGAGCAGCTTGATGCCCAACTTTTCGGCCTTCTCGTAGGCCAGGTCGGTCAGCACCACCGAATCGCCGAGTTGCAATGTCCTCTCGCCGCGGTTGACCATGTCTTCGATATCATGTTCGGTAATAAATTGTTTGCTCATCTTTCACCTGTTCCTTCAGCCGGCCGCAAGGGTCAGCCCGACGCTCTTCAACCCTTGATGCCTTCGAGCGCTTCGAGGGCCTGTGTTGCGGCATTCTTCGCGGTGATGATCTCGGATTCAGAGCCCGAGAGCCACATTCTGCCGAAGCGTCCAACCGACGAGACATGCACGATCTTGATGCTGGCTTTCTTCTCAGCCTCGTTGCAGGCATAGTTGATGTAGGCAGCCGGAGCGCATTCAAGGACAAGCAGGGTTTCGCCCGGCACGAGCATGCTGCCCCTTCTGAAGCGGTTGAGCAACTGCGCCTGGTAGGGATCAACGCGGGTGATCACCTGGGTGGAGACCACCTCGGGTTTGATGCGGTCTTCCACGCGCAAGCCAAGACGGTCGAGCACCACCTGCCCGGCTTCGAGCACGGCAGCCTGGTTCAGCGAATGGACCTCGAACATGCCAAATTCGCGTTCGACGATCTGCGCACCCGGTTTGGATTCGGTCGCTTTGACGGCAATGTCGACTACGCGAAATACTTCGTTGCCTGGCGCCATTTCGACGTACAGCGAAGCCATCCCCTCGACAGGGAGATCTCCCTGGGTGATCGTGCCCACGAAGGCAGCGTACTGCGCCTGCATACGGTCAAGAAACGAATAAGCTCTCAGTGAAAATTGTTCAGCCATCAGTCCTCCTTACAGCTCCTGCATATCGGAAAGAGCGATCCCGAGCGGTGTAACGAATAACGGACGTTCCGGAACGCGCGTGGCAATCCCTGTCATTTCCTCGACGACGCCCGCGATGCCCGGGAAAACAGTCGTCCCACCCACGAGGGTGATGGAATCCACGTCCATGCCGCGCAAATGACGTTCGACGATGCTGCCCACCTTCTCCATCACCGGCCGGACGATGGGAAACAGCCTCTTCTGCTGGCGGGGATCCTTTTTGAGTTCCTCCGCCTCTTCGAAGCTGATGTCCAGCGCGCCGGCGATGACCAGCGAGAAGTGAGTGCCGCCAGTGGCTTCATCCGCAGTGTAGACGACCTTGCCATCCTTGAGCACCGCGATACCGGTTGTCCCGCCGCCCACATCGACGATCGCGCCATCACGCAGGCCGAGCACGTTGTTCGCAGCGCTTGGCTCGTCGATCAGATCGGGACAGCGCATCCCTGCCGCTTCGACCACATTCGCCGTGGCGCGCACTTCCGCCCGCGGCACGCCCGGCGGAAAACCGCTGGCGGCATGGGTCAACTCGCGACCGATGCGGTGCTCGACGTGCGTCCTGATCTCGCGCAGCAGGTCGACAGCGCCGATGTAATCCACCACCAGGCCGTCACGCACCACCTGGGCGAAAGCATACTCGCCTGCGATCACGCTGCCCTGTTGGTTCAGCACCACAAGCACGGTGTAGGCAGTTCCGAGATCCACCCCCACCCTCAGGGGTCCCGAAGCGTCGGGAGTACCGGGGATGGGATGCCCGTTGCTGCCAAACGGCAGGATCAGCGTTTCAGCTTTGGCGAGATACTGAGCGGGATCGGCTAACACAGGCAGGTAGCCCACTCCATCTCTCATGCGAAATGACCGGCTTATTTCTTCGCTTCAGTGGTGCGGCCGCCGATGCTGCCGCGGGTATTCTGGGGCAGGATCATCTCGACATCCTGATGGGGTCTTGGGATGACATGCACCGAAACGAGTTCGCCGACACGCTTGGCAGCCGCAGCACCGGCATCGGTGGCTGCTTTGACTGCGCCAACGTCGCCGCGGACCATCACGGTCACGTATCCGCCGCCAACGTACTCAGAGCCGATCAATACCACATTTGCTGCTTTTACCATGGCATCCGCAGCTTCGATGGAACCCACGAGTCCCTTGGTTTCCACCATTCCCAACGCGATCAGAGCAGTATCTAAAGCCATTTTTCATTCCTTTCGATCAACGAAATCTAGATTATCGGATTTTTAAGATCTCTTCCACAACACTCCGCACCGTGGCTTCGACCTCGGCGGCTGACGGTCCTGCGACCGGTTCGCCGGGCAGAAGCGCCGCAGGCGGAGGAGCAGACAATTCGTAGGCCAGGCGTTTGACATTGAACAGGTGATAAGTGGTGACGTTGTCTCCGGTGATGGAGCCGCCCACCCCGCCCGCGCCGAGTGTCAGCGAAGGCATCAGCCCTGTAGTGAGCCCGATGGCGCCCAGCGTGCCCATCGTGTTCACCGCGATGCGAAACACGGGCTTTTCGAGCCCGAATTCCATGATCACCCGGTCATCCCTGGCGTGAATGATCAGGCTGTGGCCGCGCCCGCCGAACTGGATGAGTTCAATGCAACGCTCGCAGCCTTTTTCCCAACCGTCGGTATCGTACCAACCGAGCACGGTGGTCAACTTTTCACGAGAAAGCGGCTCTTTGGGTCCAACCCGCTTGAG
The DNA here is from genome assembly GCA_021779955.1 of Chloroflexota bacterium. GTDB lineage: Bacteria > Chloroflexota > Anaerolineae > Anaerolineales > Anaerolineaceae > UBA6107. The sequence continues at coordinate 3,892 of JAJXZS010000036.1, forward strand.
CCGGCAGACGAGCACACGCGTACCCTGGGGGACACTGAACCCCGCCATGCCCGCGAGAGTCATCGCAGGACGCCCCACGGTTGCAGTATTCATCCCACCTTCGGGATTGAAGAGCAGATTGCGCAGCATCTCGGTTTCGGCTTCGGTGGTGAAATAGGCCCCCTGCTCCTGCATCAACTGAGCCAGGCGACCCGAAATGGGCGAATCGGCAACGACCGCCTGTTCGGTGGCACAAATGGTGGAGCAGTCGAAAGACTTGGAGGCGACGATATACTTTGCCGCCTTTTCGATATCCGCGGAACGGTCGACGTAGACCGGAACGTTGCCAGGGCCGACGCCGTACGCGGGTTTGCCCGTGGAATGCGCCGCGCGGACCATCGGTGTGCCGCCCGTGGCCAGGATGAGCGCGGTGTACTTGTGGGTCATCAACTCGTTTGTACCGGGCAGGCTGATGTTCTGCATGCAGCCGATGAGCCCATGCGGGGCGCCGTTGGCTTCAGCGACCTGGGCCATCAGAGTTGCGGTTTCGTAGCAGCAGCGCACCGCTGAAGGGTGCGGAGCGATGACGATGGCATCCCTGGCTTTGACCGCGATGAGAATCTTGTAGATGACGGTGGACGTGGGGTTGGTGGAAGGGGTCAGCGCTGCAATGACGCCCATGGGCCAGGCAATCTCGACGATGCGGCGCGCGTCATCCCTGCCGATCTCGCCAACGGTTTTGATGTCTTTGATGCTCTCCCACACGTTCCTGGCAGCAAACTCATTCTTGAGTTTCTTATGCGTCGGGAAACCGTAGCCGGTCTCTTCGTGCGCCAGGCGTCCAAGCCGTTCGGCAGCGCCAAAAGCGGCTTCAGCCATGGCAGCGCAGACGCGGTCCACCTGCTCCTGGCTCGCCTTCGCCCAGATCTGCCACGCGGCGTAAGCGTTGTTCACCAGGTCGCGGGCTTCTTGCATGGACGCAAGATCTTTATCGAGTGCCATCTCTCTTCGCCTATTCCTTGCGGTAGACCAATTCGCCGCCGACTTCGAGTGAATCGATCATCGCCATGATGACCGCATCCACCGGAGTATCCCTGGTGATGTTCGTCTGGCGCGCGCTCGACCCGGCAGCCGTAAGCACCAGGTCGCCCACCCCTGCATCGACGGTATCGACCGCGACGAAGGGCTTGCCGAACGGTTCGCCATGTTCGTCCGTCTGACGCACGATCAGCAGTTTTCGTCCTGCAAGTTTCTCGTCCTTGATGGTCGAGACTGTGGTTCCAACGACCCTGGCAATCAGCATGTTGACTCCGATCTTTACGCGGATTTAGATCCGCAAATCGATCCTAATATCCTTTGGCAGCCGGCGCGGCAGCGGCAGGTTTCGGCTCAGAAACCGCCTGCATGATCTTCACGCCGGCGGACGCGCCAATGCGCGTTGCGCCCGCTGCGACCATAGCTTCGGCCTCTTCGAAAGTGTGAATGCCGCCCGAGGCTTTGACGCCAACGCCCGGCCCCACCGTGCGGCGCATCAATTCCACGTCGTGCACGGTTGCGCCCCCGCCCGAGAACCCCGTTGAGGTTTTGACGAAATCGGCGCCGGCTTCCTTGGCCAGCAGGCAGGCAACCACTTTCTCGTCGTCGGTGAGCAGCGCGGTTTCGATAATCACCTTCGTCAGGGCACCCGCTGCATGCGAGGTTTCGACCACCCCGCGGATGTCGCGGGCAACCAGTTCGTTGTCACCGGCTTTCAACCCGCCGATGTTGATGACCATGTCGATCTCCGTGGCGCCGTTCTTCAGGGCTGTCTGCGTTTCGAAAACCTTCACCTCGGGAGGCGTGGCTCCCAACGGGAAGCCGATCACGGTGCAAACCTTGACGTCTGACCCTGCGAGCAGATCGGCGCAAAGTTTGACGTGGGTTGGGTTGACGCAAACCGAAGCGAAGTGATATTTCCGCGCTTCGAAGCAGAGTTGGGCAATCATGGCAGAGGTCGCATCCGGCTTGAGCAGGGTGTGGTCGATCATACGCGCCAATGAGACGTCTTCGGGGATCACGCCGATCGTTGAAGTGAGGCGTTCAGCGCCCGCGCTGACCACATGCCCGGCGTTGTCGAAGCAGGTCTTCACTTTGACGCCGTTCGCCACATCTACGACGCAGTAAGACCCGTCTGGATTCTTCTGCTTTTCTTCCTGCTCCGCAATGGCAAGCAACACCTCGCGGGTGATCGTCTCGACAAGCTGCTCGATCATTTTTGCATCTGGGCTCATCTTATTTTCCATCCTTAGAAACGCCGGATTCCAGCGCCATAATCTTGTTCACACGCCCGGCGTGCCTGCCGCCTGCAAATTCGGTGCTGAGCCAGGTCTTGAGGATCAGCTTTGCCTGGTTCACGCCGATCAGCCCTGCTCCAAGGGTCAGCACATTGGCGTCGTTGTGTTCGCGGCTGTTCACCGCTGTGGCGTAGTCGTAGCACATGGCAGCGCGAACGCCGTCGATCTTGTTGGCTGCCATGCAAGAGCCGATGCCAGCGCCGTCGATCATCACGCCGCGCCAGGCTTTGCCCTGCGCAACCAGGCGGGCAACGGCCGCGGCGAAATCGGGATAATCCACAGAATCTTTGGTGTTGGTGCCGCAGTCGATCACTTCATACCCCAGTTCGACGAGGGTAGCCTTGAGGGTTTCTTTAAGCTCAACGCCGCCATGGTCTGTTCCAATGGCGACGATCTTTTTGTGTCCTGGCATGGCAATGGGCGCGGCCTTGACTTCGACAGGCGGAGTCAGCGGGGCTGCCGCTTTAGGCTGCTCCGGAACCGCAGGTACTGCACCAAGGGTCCTGCCGACCACACGTTCGACGATGCGGTGAATCTCATCCTGGGGATCTACTGCCATTTGGAATGCACTCCACTTGACGAAACCACCAAAAAGTTAGATAATGAAACTGGTAGTGACCACATGACCAGTGATCGTCTTTATCATACCACTTTGAGGTTTTGATGTCAAGAATGATCGATCCATACGATGCCATCCCGAAGTACTACCAGCTTGCTGCCATCCTGCGCGAGAAGATCGAGAACGGCGATTGGGAACCCCGGTCGGCAATCCCTTCGGAGCGGCAGCTCGAGGTGTTGTACGACATCAGCCGCACCACCATCCGCGAGGCGATCGACCAGCTTGTGCGCCAGGGGTATCTCTACCGCGAGCACGGGCGCGGCACATTCGTCTCGCCGCAAAAACTGCAAAAGGCAATGCTCGACCTGACCAGCTTCTCTGAAGACCTGCTGCGCCGCGGTATCCAGCCCGGGCAAATCATCCGCTCGCTCGAGTGGATCGTGCCCATTCCAAAGATCCTGCAAAGGCTCGAACTTGCTCCGGCGACCAAAGTGCTGCGCATCGAGCGCATCCGCCTTGGGGACGGCGTTCCGATCGGGCTGCAGACTTCCTTCCTGGCGCTCAAAGAGGGGCAGGAAATCACACGCGAAGAACTCGAAGAACGCGGCTCGCTATATACGATTCTACAGGAAAAGTTGCGGATCATCCCATCAGAAGCTGACGAAACACTCGAGGTGACGCTTGCCACCCCGGAGGAAGCGGCGCTGCTGCAGATACCCGCAGGCGCTCCGCTGCTGCTGAGCGAGCGGGTGCTCTTTGCACAGGACCGCCGCCCGGTGGAATATGTCAAGATCCTCTACCGGGGCGACCGGTATAGATACACCGTGCGCCTGCGCCGCTAGTTCGAGTTTGCCTGCACGTTCTCGACAGGGGGGACGTAAAAACCGTAGAAATCCTTGCCCTGGTATTCGTTGGTATAAAGGGTGCCAAATCCTGTTGGATAAAGCAATTTGAGGGCGTCCATGTCGGCAATGTCGTCCGCTTTGACGATGAATAGCTTCGAGCGCGTCTCAGCGGTGGTCAGGCCAAACTGGTCAGGCCAGATGGCATAATCCTTGGTCGGATAGCCTGAATTGATGCCCACCAGACGTGTATCCACCCAGTAAGGCACGCCCACCACCCAGGCAGTATCCACGCTGCCGCCCGAATCGATGTAATCCTTGACCACCGCGCCGATCTGGCCGGTGTTCCAGGAGGCTGCCGCGTACTGCGTGGCATATTGATTGAAGACAAGATCGTAATTCTGCGAAGCTGAAAAGGCGATGATCATCACCCCCGCCGCTACAACAGCCGCCTTGCCTGCACGCTGGCGGGCGCGAATCCATAAGCTGGAGAGCATGCCCTCGAGCGCGATGGCGGCGATGATGAAGATGGGAACCGCGGCTCCGGCGGTGCGATTGAGCGCGGGGTTCTCCTCGGGGAAAGCCAGGGAGAGGATCGATGGCAGCATCAGCACGGGAACAGAGATCAGCATGAAGAGGTCCTGCCAGGTACGCTGTTTGATGTAGCGCACAAGCAGGGCGACAAACCCGAGCAGGTACAGCGCGGCGCTGATCACATCAAGCGCAGGTCTGCCAGTCACCGAATGCGCCCAGACATTCCCGTCGCTCCAGAAGGGCATAATCATGGCGTTCCATAGGTTGGAGAGAAAGATCAGCCCTGCCGGTCCGGGCAAGGGACGTTCGATCGAACCGAGCCTTGAGAAGGCGCGCAGCTCGAACATCTGCGGGTTCTGGCTCCAGTAGCGTCCAAGCGGCAGGAAGAAGACCAGCGCGAACAGGGCGACCAGGGCAAATCCCCAGAGCGCCATCTTGCGGTCGCTCGAACGCCTGGCATGGATGATGAAAAGGATCACCGCAATTCCAACGAGGATGGGCACAATGCGGTAAGGACTATAGCCCTGCAGCCCAATGCCCAATGCGACTCCCGCCAGGATGAAATCATTGCGGTCCATCCTGCGCAATCCGCGGATGAGATAGAACAACAGCGGCGCCACGAAGAGCGGATAAAGCGTAAAGCGCAGCCCGATGCGTGAGATGACATTTGGCCAGTAAGCGATGCCCATCAGAAGCATAGCGAACAGGCCGACCCACCTGTTGCCCAGTTCCTTGCCCAGGCGGTAGACGTAGATCAGCGTCACCAGGCCCATCAGCACAGTGCCGATCTTGAGGCTCAAGAAGGAGATGCCGGTGCCGAAGAGCTTGATCACCAAGGCGGTGAGATAGAACTGGAAGGCTTCGCGACCAGTATTACGCGTGAAGAAGATAGAGGTTTGGCCGTTGAGCACATCGTTGATGTCGAGCAGCTTCTCGGCGTGATCACTGATCATCTGGCCTGGAACGGCATTCAACTGCGAGGTGCGGAAGAACACGGCCAGAAGGAAAACCGCCAGGAGCAAAAGCTCCCATCCCGAAATGTGGATGCGAATAGCCGGATTTCGGAAGAATTCCCTCACCTTCGACCATAGGCTTGAGAGCGCCTGGGGGTGACGGGGGATCCAGAACGCCGCGAACGAAGTGGCGATCAGGACGACCCACAGGGTGATATTCAACGAGGAAAAGAGATTTCCGCTAAATGCCAGGAAAGCGATCACCAGCATGGGAAGCAGGAAAAGAAGGGGGACGCGGCGCACCGAAAAGTCGTGAGGCTGCGTTTCGGCTTCTTTGAGCGGCGCGATCTGCCATTCGCGAATGAGCAGCGCGCGGACCAGGAATCCGGCGGCGATGGCGAAGCAAATCACCGCGAACCCGACGCTGCGCAGGCCCGGTTCGAGAAACCGCTGCCCGACGATGGCAAAGATCAAAGCCAGGATGGAACTCCAGGGAATCCCCTTCCAGCGCCGGATGGGTTTCTCCTCGGGATTCTCAGGCTCCTGGGGTTCATCCTGCCTCAACTCGTCAATGTCTTGGGCAGAATTGGGAGTCTTGCGAAACTTGAGTTTTTCTTCGAGATAATCCAGCAGACTGGGCTCGCCCAAAGGACCTTCATCGGGGGGAATAGTCATTTTATTTTCGTCTCGCGATATAGAAAGTATACGTCCCATCCGGCTGGATCGAAGGTTCGGCGTACGAACTGCGGGTAATCAGGCCTGTGAGGAAGAGATTCCAACGGTAGGGGGCGATGATCCATTTTCCGAAAAGCCTGCGGCTGACCAGGGAGGGAAGTCCAAAGTAATGTCCCCATTCCAGCACATGCTCGGCATGGGGGGAAAAATAATGCCAATAATCGACCAAGTCGAACCCGGCTTCCTCGAGCCTGGAGCGCCAGGTATCCGGATTGTTGCAATGGTGGTGACGCGCAATGCGGTTGAAAAAAGCCCGGTAAAGGTTGCCCAGGAAGCGCAGATGGACGCGGTCGAAGAAGGTGCTGATCGAAAGTTTGGGTAAGAAATTGTGATTTGGCACGCAGAAGATGAAAGGCGCGCCGGGTTCGAGCACGCGCGCCATCTCTTTCAGCACCGGGTCGAGATTGGGAATGTGCTCGAGAACCGAATTGCTCACGGCACTCGCAAAATGCGCATCTTCGAAGGGAATGTCGTCGCCGCTGGCGCGAATAACCTCGCGGTAACCGCCTCGTTTGACGGCTTCACGGATGGGCGCTGCCCAGGGATCGATGCCGACTTCGAGCGGGCGGTCGAAGGCAAGCGTGGCAAAATGCCCGTCACCGCAGCCAAGATCGAGAGTTGGAGCAGGCAGATCGATATTTTCGTAAAATCGGGCTTCGACAGCCCTGAGCAGCCCGCGAAAATAGGGCAGGCTGCTGATTTGCAGCCAGAGGTGATCCTTCTTTGCTTCAGCGGCTTCGACGACGTGCTGATTCCCAAGCGTCATGGGTTGGAGTACCTTTCAGCATAGAGATAAGCCAGGTTCTCGTGCACCGGGTTTGGCGTGATCCTTACCCCATAGCCGTTTGCCTCGAGGAACTGTTGCAAATCAACGCGCGAGTAATGGGTTACGCCATCGTGGACTTCCATGCAGATACGAGTGATCCTGGCAAGCAAATCCGCAGGGGCATTCATTAGAATGTCATACTCAGCGCCTTCACAGTCCATCTTCAAATAATCGCAAACCTGGATGTTGTTGGTATCAAAAAGATCGGCGAGCGTGACCGTCTGCACTTCGATGCGGGAGGATGTGTCGCCGGCTCCTGCCGTGGAATGCTGCGCGGCTTCTCCTGTCGCCAGGTTGAGATGCGATGATCCGTTTTGTGACGCTACCGCGCATTCGCACAGGCTGACATTGTCAAGCAAATTGAGGTGGAGGTTTTCTTGCAGGAGTTCGACCGACGTGGGGAACGGCTCGACGGCAATCACCCTGCCAGTGCTCATCTGCAGCGCCGCCCAAATGGCAAAATCTCCCAGTGCGGCGCCGATATCCACCACCGTCCAGCCCATTTGCAGCGGGACGCCCACTTTCTCGTAAGTCCGGTCGAGAATGGTCTCCTTGAGCACCCACAGGTCCATCAAGGTGAGAGCAAGGAAGTGTGTGCCGTCGCGCAAATCGACCTGGTAGGGTCTGTCAAGCGGTAGATCGAAAAGCAGCTTAAGCAGCACGCTCCGGTTGCGCACGCCTGCGTTGAGGGTGACAATGGATTTCAAATAATAAGAAAATGCACTGGATTTCAAAGCTTCCTCAAACGATTAGAACTGGACTCAGGCAATTATAGTCCGTTTAATCCGCAAACCGCCGGGGGAAATCCAATTAAATGCTCGACTCCGGTTTGCGCCGGAGTCGAGAGATCCGCATATTGAGACTACTTCTTGAGCGCGCCGCCGAGCATTTGCATCAGCGTGTTCGCCACCATTGCGCCGGACTGCTGCCGCGCATTGGAAGAGTTCATCCGGCTGCTGCCAACGACCGCATTGAGGATCGCATCGAGGTTCGAGCTGCCCTGCTGTTTGGCCTGCATGTAACTCATCCCGGCATTGAGCAATGTACCCATATCGAGTCCGCCCTGTTGAGCTGTTGGTGCAGAGGATTCGCCGCCCATTCCCCCGAGCAACGAGCCGAGCAAGTCGCCTGCGCCGCCTGCCGCCCCGGTGGGCTGCTGCGCACTTTGCATTCCGCCCAGGCCTCCCAGCAGCGAGCCAAGCAGGTCCGCCGTCCCGCCTGAGGCTGGGCTTGCGGATGTACCTGCGCCCAGCAGGGATTGCACAAGCTGGGCCGCGTTCTGAGCTGTGACTTTTTTCTGCCCCGTCAGGGACTGTGAAGCATCGGTAAGTCCGTCGACATACAACGCTGAGGATCCGCTGGCTTCCTTTTGCTTGAGTAATTGGGCAGCGTAGGCCAGTTGATCAGAGGGCAGGGCGCTTTTCTTTTCCTTCATAGCCTGGGTGATCACCTCAAATGTCTGCACCATATGATCGCCATGGTCATGGTTGTAATCATCTGCCTGGTTCAAAGAAGTACGGTTCTCAGCCAGGGTGTTGGCAACTGCGCCAAAGACTTTCACGAGATCGATCGATTTTTTGCTGGTGGCCATTGATTCCTCCTCTACAGCCGTATGTAATCATTCTAGCACCGCAATGTCATCCACGCTTTTAGTTCATTGACTTAATGATTTGCTCATGTTATCCTTTTGATATTCACTAATTGAGTAATTAAAGATGACCCGCGGAAAAACGAATCCCTTCCCCACCTTCCAATACGCGCTGCTTGGCCTGTTGCTGCCAGGCGCCACCTACGGGTATGAGCTATACAAACAAATCTCAGACCAGTCAGGAATCGGGCTCATCTGGCAGGTGAAACTTTCCAATCTCTATGCGGTGCTCGACCAGCTTGAAAAGAAGGGGTGGTTGACTGCAACCCGGGTGCCTGGCGACATTCGGCCGGATCGCAAGGTCTATCGGATCTCTGGCAATGGCGAATCGGCTTTCGAAGAATGGCTCGACGCGCCTGTTACGCACCCGCGCGAATTCAGGCAGGATTTTATGATCAAGTACTACTTCCGCAGCAGGCGACGTGAAAACCCGGCGCCTTTCCTGCGCGCGCAACTTGGCCACTGCAGAATGTGGCTGCAGAATGCCAGGAAATCCGTAAAATCGGAGGCCGGTGGATTGAACTTCGGCCAGTCGGTGGCAAGGTTCCGTAAATCACAGATCCAATCGATCGTCGACTGGCTCGAAAAAGAGCTCGAACGCGTCGAAACTCAAAATCCCATTATCGAGGTAAACCATGAAGAGAATTAAGTTGTTGTCCGGTTTTATCGCAATATTGATGATCTTCAGCTTCTCAGCCGGATGCGCTGCTCCCACAGCAAGCCCAGCCCCCACAACAGAAGTCGCGCCAACAGCCCCTCCCGCCACCGGGGTGACGATCACTGACGCCCTGGGCCGCACCGTCACACTTGACACGCTGCCTCAAAGGATTGTGGTCGCGGGCAAAGCCTCCTCGCTCATCCTCGACGCCATGTACATGTTCCCCGAAGCGGTGGACCGGGTCATTTCTTACGGCAAGACTTCGCAAACCGGCAAAAACTTCCTTCCAGTGATCGACCCGAAGCTGGATACAAAGACTGCCTTTGATAACAATGTCGGCGCCGAGCAGATTGCGCCGCTAAAACCCGACCTGGTCATCCTGAAGGACTATCTCAAAGACAGCCTTGGCGCTCCACTCGAAACCCTCGGCTTCAAGGTGGTGTATCTCAACCTCGAAACCACGGATACCTTTATGCGCGACGTGCGCACCATTGGCCAGATCTTTGGCAACTCGGCGCGGGCAGAGGCGATCGTGTCTTACTACGAGTCCACGGTCAAATCGGTGACAGAGCCGCTGCAAAACCTGAGCGACGCGAACCGCCCGAGCGCGCTGCTGCTCGAATATTCGAACAAGGGCGGAACAGTGGCATTCAATGTCGCACCCGCAACCTGGCTGCAGACCGACCTGGTCAAATTGGCCGGCGGCAACCCGATCTGGACAGATGTGCCCACCCAGGGTGGGTGGACGGTGGTGACCCTCGAGCAGATCTCCGCCTGGAACCCGCAGATGATCTTCATCGTCGACTATGCCGGGAATGCCCTCGACATCGTTTCGCAGCTCAAGACCGATCCACAATGGTCGGCACTGGATGCAGTCAAGAACTCGAAGCTCTACGCCTTTCCTGTCGACTTCCTGAGCTGGGATCAGGCCGATCCGCGTTGGGCACTCGGCCTCACCTGGCTGGCGACCAAACTTCAGCCTGAGACCTTCGCCTCCGTGGATATGACCGCCAAGGTAACTGAATTCTACAAGACCCTCTACAACATGGACGACGCGGCAATCACGTCGCAAGTTTTGCCCATCGTCAAAGGTGATTAGGCTATAATAACGAGCCGGGATGCAAATCGCATCCCGGTTTGATCAAGCGAGAACCTGTGAACATTCGACGCAAGCAAATCTATACCACCATTTTGCTGATCACCCTCCCCCTGCTGGTTCTCGTGATCGCTTTGTTTGTCGGCCGCTATCCCAAACCCATCTGGATGAACCCGGCGTTGCTTGGCAGCGATGAGATCGCCCAACGCCTCGTGCTCAACCTGAGATTACCGCGCACGATCACCGCCATGCTGCTTGGCATGTCGCTGGCAGCAGCGGGCGGGGTGATGCAAATGCTGTTCCGCAATCCACTGGTTGAACCGGGATTTCTGGGCGTTTCTCAGGGAGCGGGTTTCGGCGCTTCATTGTGCATCGTGTTCCTCACCACCAATCCCCTGGCGATCGAAGGTGTTGCCACCCTGTTCGCCGTGCTCGGCCTGGCCTTCTCCTATTTCTTTGCACGGAAGATGCGCTACGGAGGATGGCTGCTACGCCTGGTGCTGGCAGGCATCGCCGTTTCGGCATTCTTCTCCGCCGGGCTTGGCATCCTCAAATACCTGGCCGACCCGAATTCGCAACTGCAGCAGATCGTCTTCTGGCTGCTCGGCGGGCTCTACTCGATCACCTGGAAGAGCCTGCTGTATATCCTGCCTGTGGTCATTGTGGGAATCATCATCATCTACCTGATGCGCTGGCGACTGAACCTGCTGGCACTGGAGGACGAAACCGCCTTCTCGCTTGGCGTATCGGTGGGGCGCGAACGCACGCTGCTGCTCGCCGCATCTGTAGCGGTGACTGCGGTGGTGATTTCGGTGGCAGGCATCGTTGCCTGGATTGGATTGATCATTCCGCACATTGCCCGCCGGATCACAGGCGCAAACGCCGCCAACTTCATCCCCGTAAGCATCAGCCTTGGAGCGATTTTCGGCATTTTGTGCGACAGCCTGGCGCGCACTTTAATGCCCGGTGAAATCCCGCTGGGGATCATCACATCCCTGCTTGGAGCAGCCATTTTCATCTTCCTGATGGTCAAGCCAAATTTGAAGGTGAAAGCATGAGCGACAGAAGCCTGCTGACCATCGACGATCTGACCTTTGCTTACAATACCACCCAGGCTTCCGCGCTGGACAGGGTGAGCTTCGAGATCAATGCGGGTACGATCACCACGATCCTTGGGCCAAACGGTGCAGGAAAGACTACCCTGCTTCACCTGCTCCTGGGACTGCGAAAGCCGGCTTCGGGCAGCATCCTGCTCGAGGATTTGCCGCTCCACGAATATTCCAGGCGAAATCTCAGCCAGTGGATGGGCCTTGTGCCGCAATCGGAACATGTCTCATTCGAATACACCGTACTCGAGTATGTGCTGCTTGGCCGCGCACCTTACCTGGGTCCGCTCGAACTGCCAGGAGATGGTGATATCGTGATCGCCAGGGACGCGCTGCAAAAAACCGGCATCGCTTTTCTGGAACACCGACCCATCCCTGCGTTGAGCGGCGGTGAACTCCAACTGGTGCTCCTGTCGAGAGCCCTGGCTCAGCAGCCGCGAATCTTGCTTCTCGACGAGCCGACATCGCACCTCGACCTTGCCAACCGCAACATCACCCTGCGCATCCTCGATCAACTGCGCAAGGAGGGAACAACGATCCTCTTTACGACGCACGACCCGGAGGCTGCGCTCATCGTTGCCGATACCATCGTGCTGATGAACAAGGGCAGGGTTCTCGCCGCCGGGGGATTCGAAGAAACATTCACCAGCGAGAAACTCACCCAGACCTACGGCGTTCCGGTCGAAGTGGTCAGAACCGATGGCATCCAGGTGGTCAAATCCATGGGGAGGTTGTCGTGAGCGGCGGGAATCCTCAAATCTGGCTGATCTCAGGCAACAGCGAAGCCGGAAAAACAAGTTTCTGCCGAAAGGCAATCGCCAAGGCCATGGAAATGGGATGTTCGGTTGCGGGCGTGCTCTCACCCGCCGTCTTCGAGGACGGAGGGAAGATCGGCATCGACGTTCAGGATGCCGGCAGCGGCCAGGCCCGCAGGCTCGCCAACCTTCAGAAAGACGATCCGAATTCGATCACGCCGCACTGGAAGTTCGACCAGGATGCGCTCCATTGGGGCTCAGGCGTTCTTGCGGCGAGCATCCCGTGCGATGTGCTCGTAGTAGACGAACTCGGGCCGCTCGAGCTCGAGCATGACCAGGGTTGGATTGAGGGCATCCGCGCCATCGACAGCAGGCAATACAGGCTTGCGCTTGTGGTTGTCCGTAGCGCGCTGTTGAGCAATGCCCTTGCCCGCTGGCCGGGTGCAAGAGTGCACACGATCGCCCGGACGGACGCGGCGGTTACGGCGGACCGCGGGATCGACGACATCCTTCAATATCTCAGCAACTGATCCAGCCAATACAATCGACCTACCGCAGGCAGACCCGGCGGTTCCTCCAACCTTGCCATCTTTTCATGCACCAGTTCGGAGTTACAGCCTCGTGCGACGATAGCGGGGATTCCTTCGTATAATAAAATGTACAGGAAACGGAGAGACGAATGATGCGACTTGCCCATAGACTTGGAATCACCCGGCCGAAGATCGGTCTTGCGCTTAGCGGCGGTTCGACCCATGGCGCTGCCCACATCGGCGTGCTGAGAGTTCTTGAGCAGGAAGGGATTCGCCCCGATTTCATAGCCGGAACCAGCGCCGGAGCCCTGGTGGGTTGCGCATACGCCGCCGGAATTCCACTGGACGACATCGCCGCCATTTTCAAGAGTATGTCGTGGCCTCAACTCATCCGGCCCAAGCTGATCCATGCCTTATCTCTCTTCGATACGTCGCCCATGGAGGAGTTTTTACGCGAGAACATAGGCGAAGGCGAGTTCAAGGACCTGGATATTCCCCTGGCCGTGGTCGCCTGCGATATCGTCACCGCCGAGAAGGTAGTCATCACCGAAGGCCCGCTCGCGCCTGCCGTACGGGCAAGCGCGTCCATCCCCGGCCTGTTCAACCCAGTCGAACTGAACGGGCGTTTGCTGGTGGATGGCGGCATCGTGGATAACCTGCCTATCGAAGTTGCCCGCAACATGGGCGCGGATTACGTGATCGCCGTCGATCTTTCACGCCGCGAAGGCGAGAACAAGCGGCCTGAAAACCCCGTCGAAGTTATCCTGGATATGTTCGATATCATGCAGTCCCGAGCCGCAATGGCCGATCCATCAGAATGCGATTGCTACGTCCGCCCTGAACTGCGCCAGTATTCCAAGTGGGATTTCGGCAAAGCCGATGGGGTGATCCATGCGGGTGAAGCGGCCGCCGAAAAATGCATCGAAAAGTTGAAATCCGACCTGCGGATGAAGAATTGAATTCCTGCACTTTGTGAAACTTGATCGAAAAGACCGCCATCGCTGGCGGTCTTTTTTGGTCATGCCGGTCTTTTTCGCCGGTCCACTTCGTTGATCAGATCCTGGCGATTCTTGCGCCAGATCGTTTCGATGCGCGAATCGTAGCCGGTAATTGCGAATGGCGCGCGGGCATGCAAAGCGGCCAAGAGTTCATCGACTTTAGGCTGCCTGCCTCCCACCCTGATCGATTTTCCATTGCGGTCGTGGATGACCGCGTAATATGACTTTCCGATCACAACGCCGTACCTGCGGTGAGTGATCTCCTGCTTGTACATCCAGGCAAGGTCGCCGATGCGCATTGCCTTCAGACCAAGACTGTTGGGCCGGGCAAGCCAATTTTGGCCGACCAGAACGTGCGCGATCTTGGGTCCGGCCATGGCCATATCGCTGTCCAACTGCATGGCGGTAGCCTCCGGGTCGCCATATGCCGAGAGCATGCGCATGATGGGGTGCGTCTGCGGATCCATACTGTGCCGGATCACGCTGACAAACAGGATAAAGCAAAGAATGATTACAGCTACTGCCCCAGCAATCCCCAGATATCCCAGGGTTTTGAAGTCACGCGTATCCAGCATCATAGGCAGGAATGCATTCTTGAGTTGCGGGTATTGACTCTCAAGCCCTGCGACGACTTCAGTTTGCTCTTTTTGAGGAAGTGAGATCAAACTGCCCGTATAAATGGTGAGCAGTTCCGGTTTGGATGTCCGCACCAGCAGAAACCGGTCCTGCAAGGGGAGCGCCGCATAGTAACTCTTGACCGTTTCGTTGCCATGTTCATCCGTTTCGACGTATTGAAAGCCCGTATCGTATGCCTGCTCATCTCCATGCACAGTGATGTAGTATTCGAGCTGACCTTCAGGTTTCTGCATTGAGATTATTTCTTCCTGGGCGATGAAAAAGGGTCCCTTGATCATGTTATAGAAGTAGCGAGAAAGCAATACTCCCAAAACCAGGACAACGATCAAGCCAATCGCCGAAATCAAGAGCGATCCAATATTCGAACGCTGGATCGCCTTTTGAACGAACCCTTCCTGCATGTTTCCCTCCTTGATGAAATCGATGATTAATCAGCCAGGGGCCAGACAGGCTCTCAGCGGCTATAAATGACAAATGCAAAATCGGCTCTAACTGTGCTGCCTGGTTTCAAATCAATGGTTTGTGGGCCTGTGCCTTCCACCGGGCTGACATCTGTGGGGATCGGTCCGATCACCGTAAGGCAATACCTTGCAGGGGGGACGTCATTGAAAACGTAGGTTCCATCCAGGCCGGTGGTTGCAATTGCTGCAAGTTTTCCCTCCTGCCCGCAATCGCCTTCGGTCAAATTCAGGGTCATGTTTTCGAATCCGGGTTCGCCCGGATCCTGAACTAAATTCTTATTTCGATCATACCAAACGAGGCCGCGAATGGTCGTCCCTGTGGATTCGGTCACCTTCCCGATTGCGATGGGACACAGGCCCGGCTCACTCCCGGTCGGCTCGAAACCGACCGCCCAACGGCAGGTGTTGTCCACATTGGCCAGGGCTTTCAGAGGATAGTATTGCGCCTGGCTGGGAAGCGGAGAACCGGCCTGTTCCAGAGTGAAATGATCGTTGTAATCGAACAATGCGGGTTTGATCTCGTCTTGCGCCCATGCCCCCCAAAGAAACGCATTGTCGTTATCGATGATCGCTTTCTTGAAAGCAATCTGAACTGAACTGAAATCATCCGGATCGATGCGCGCCCAGGCCGCATCCGAATCAAAGCCTTTGCCTGAATCGAATATCAGTTGCTCATATCCGTCTCCGCTTTTGGAGGGGTCGGCATATATGGGAATGGTCCCTCCGACGTCGTGATTTGCATCGCGCCAAACGGATACCCCCTCCACCGACCACATCAAACCCGGCTTTTTCGCCGTAACCAGAACATCTCCGCGGCCGTCTACGTCGATATCGATTTCAACGCCGTACATCCCCGAGAGCAGTTTGCCCTTTGGCACACTGGCAAGCGTGATGGTGACAAAAACCCAATCGTCCGTGCGATAGAGCCCTGCGCTCAGGATGTCCAGTTCGGGAGAATAAAGGTTCATCGCGCCGGCATTGAAGGGGCGCTCAAAATTGCCGGAATCGAAAGCTTCACCAGCGACGACCTTTCTCGAGCCGGCATACATCGAATCGTCGGGGTCGATGATTTGAGATTCGAAGCGGTCAGGAGCATCTCCAGGGGTGGCAAGATGATCGATTCTCGGGGTTGGCGAGGCTGTTGGAAGCGGGGTTGCTGACGCAGTTGTGACAGTTGGATCGAGCTGAATAGTTGGCGATGGCAGCGTCAATGTCGCGGTCCGAGTTGGCAGAGGCGTGCTCGTCTGGGTTGAAAACGTACACCCTGTGATGAAGCTCAACAGGAGCACCAGAGTTATCAACCGACGCCGAATGACCATGTCCGCTCCAAAGCCGAGGATTGTACTGACTCATTATAAGTTCATCATCCACTGTTTACAACACGCGCCAATGGCGCTCAGGTTCAAACAATCAACTTAACAACTTTGCAAGATTTCCCCCAAATAACATCAACATTATTGTTTTATTACCATCGGATTACTATAATGTTGTTATCCAAATAAGTTAGTTTCAGGTTTTCTTATTGTTATATCGAGGTAAATGGATGCGTGTTCCCGGTTCTAAACCGCTTCACCTGATTGTCACGACTGTTCTTGCAGTCTGCTTTCTGTTTTCGCCGCTCTCAACGGTGCAGGCGGATACGGTTATCTCAGGCTCAGCGAGTTCCACGACCAGCGCACTCCAATCCCTGCAGACATTCGCAAGATCGGTCGAAAACGGTCGTTCAAGCCAACTCGTAGGCATTTACGCTCCAGACGTGATGGCCTTTTCGGTAGTACAGCAGCCATCCGGCAATGCATCCTTCGTATCGACCCGCACGAGCGTACTGACCCAATTTGCCGCAGCCAGCCGTTATGGCTCAACCGGAATCCTGGCGCACAATACTCTGGCAGGGGCAAATTTCTATAACCTCAAGACAGGAGACATCGTTTCAGCCATCTACGGTGATGGCACCATCGATCTTTACAGAATCGACCAGATCCAGAAATACCAGGCTCTCGATCCGTATTCGCCGTACTCCAACTTCGTGGACCTCTCCAACCCAGGAGTCCAAATCAGCAGCACCGATCTTTTCTATCGCACTTATGGGCTCGGAAACGTGCTCGTCCTTCAAACTTGCCTCGCCAAAGACGGAAATGACTCATGGGGCCGCACTTTTGTGATCGCCTCACCATTGAATGGCAACCCTGCTGATTACTATAAAGCATACGGATACGGTAAGATCATTGGCAAAATCACCCCTCGAAGTGTTTCACTCAGTTCGCTCAACTGACTCCACCTGAGTGAAACCAACCGGCGATTCTTCGCCGGTTTTTTTTATGCCCTTTCTGGATTACACTTGATGGATCTACGCTTTGAAAGGGAACCCATGCTGACATCCATCGCACTCTCTGATTTCAACACCGATATTTTCGACCTCTTCGACCGCGACTGGTTTTTGCTCACCAGCGGCGATCTGCAAGCCGGCAGCTTCAATTGCATGACTATTTCGTGGGGCAGCCTTGGCACCATCTGGAACCGTCCCTTCGCCCAGGTGGCGGTCCGTCCAACGCGGCACACATTTGGATTCATCGACCGGTATCCCGATTTCTCACTTTGTGCATTCAGTGAAGAGTACCGGCCGGCGCTGCAGCTCCTTGGCGCCAAATCGGGAAGGGATGGCGACAAGATCAAGGAGTCGGGGCTTACGCCCATCGCGTCCGCGAAAATCACCGCACCCGCTTATGCCGAAGCTTCGCTGGTGATCGAGTGCCGCAAGCTCTACGCGCAGGATCTCGATCCAAAGAATTTCATCGACCCTGCCATCATGAATAGCTACCCCAAGCAGGATTTCCACCGCGTCTATTTTGGCGAAATTTTGGAGATTCGGGGAACCGGGCGCTATACTCGCCAGGATGGGCACGCGTAACGGGCACGCGTGACGAGCACGCGTAACGGGCACGCGTGACGAGCAGCCGTCAATGGGCTGCCCGGCCCGGCACGAAAAATTAAAAAGCAAATGGCGCGGTTTCCCGGCCATCTGCTTTTTTCCCCCTGCAACACCGGTCAAACCCTCCCAAAGGTTCGACCAAGAGCTGACATATCTACCCCAATCGACTTGCCCTGCCTCACATACTCAGTACTTCGATCAGCGCGTCCACCACTAATGGATCGTATGCGGTGCCCTTGCCGTTGATCAATTCCTGGATGGCGGCCTCGTGCTTCAGCGCCTCGCGGTAAACCCGGCCTTCGGTCATGGCGCAGTAAGAATCCACTACTGCCAAAATCCTACCGCCCAGGGGAATCTCATCCCCTTTAAGTCCCCTGGGGTACCCCTTGCCATCGATGCGCTCGTGATGACTGCGCACCATCGGCGCAAGTGATTCAAGACCAGAAATCTCGCTTACGATTTTCGCTCCGATTTCAGGGTGGGTCTTCATGCGCTCCCACTCCATTTCATCCAGAGGACCCGGTTTTCGCAGGATGCTATCTTCGATACCGATTTTCCCAATATCATGCAGCAGCGATGCCCAACAGATTTCGCGGACTTCCTTTGGACTGCAATTGAGCTTCATGGCCACTTTTTCTGAAAGCTCTGCGATTCCCTTACTGTGCAGTCCACTGTGAATATCGCGAGTTTCCAGGGTCTTTGAAAGCGCCAGCACGGTCTCCAGCGAAAGGTTTTCGAGCTGTTGATTGATCCGCGAGCGGTGAATTGCATTGGAGAGCTGGTCAGTGATCAGATCGATGAGATAGCGTGTATCTTCGCGCTGGAAGTCCATGCTGAACCCCAGCCCATCGCCAATGACCACCACACCAATACGATTCGACTCGACGCACATAGGTAAAATGCACACCCTGGAGACTGAATTCAGACCCAACGAAAGCCGCTCTTCAACCGTAAGGCCTTTCTCATCTGCATTGAGGGTGAAGAGCTTGTTGCCATCGAGTACATTGTTAAAGAGCTTTTCGACTGCTTTTCCTTCAGGCAAGTTCGCCTGGTTACGAACAACAATGTAATTGCGGTAATAAGCTGCCCGCGTGTAATAATGACCGTTCGTTTCCAGCAAGATGATCTTGCAATAATCCACACCCAGGATCTCGACGATATGCTGCGTTGCATCTTCCATCAATTCCTGGGGAGTGTCAGCACCCAGGAGGAAATGGCTCAGGTCAGAAAGTTCGAGCAGTTTCCCTCTGGGTTTCCGGAGAGCAGTAGGGGTGCTTCCGGCTATGTAGTATGGAGCGTTATGAATAAAGTGGCTCATGCCTCATCCATTAATGGATTATCCGATAGAGTGCAATCAACCGCCCCCTACGCTCCTTCCAGTTGGTTGGGATAACCCTGTTGTTGAAGTACGACTAATCGGCAGCAGTGCAGGAAGCACCGGCGAACATGCCCGTGCTGTTCATCTGGCGGGCGAACTCAGCCAGCGACGTGGCGCGGATGGAAGCCAGCCTTCGAGTATCGGCGTTGTCCAGGTGAAAAGCCTCCCCGCCAAATCCCATGCGCACTGCCATTTCGGGATCAGAAAGTAGAAGTTTGCGGAACTTTTCGTTCACAACCGCGGCAGTCAAAATTCGGCTGTATTCTTTTTCTTTCATCGAGACGGGCTTATCAGGACGATCGAAATCATGAAAGATGTTACTCATGGCTAAACTCCTTTTAAATATCCTTGACTTTCTTACCCATATTCCATAACAACCAGATCGCACCAAGCGACATCAAAACGTCTCCGATGCTGAATGCGATTCCGTAATGCATCCAACCGGGGAGAGTGAACACGTCTGAAAGGAACCAAAGCCTTGTGTTTTCCACGGCAAGGACGATGTCCTTTCCGGTTCCAAGGCGGCTCCCGATCGACCATGCTCCCGCAGGCGCATTCGGCAGGATCTTTTGGACCGTCTCAGGGCTGATGGGCATCCATCCACCGTTCAGGAGGATGACCGTAAAATTCGCCACCAGGCCCAATATCATCGGCCAAAAACCCAGGTTACGGATGTTAAAGATCGAGAAAGCAAGAAGAACGACAAGAGAGGAACATAACAGGACTGAAACGATGGTATCTGGCAGGCTTGATCGGGTGGCCGGCAGGCTGAAAGCGATGAACTGGGGAACAAAAGCGAGGATCACTAAACCGGGGTAGCGAAGTTCATTGGCACGATATGTGGTCTTATTCACCCTTGCGCGGATGAGACCGGCTGCCAGGCCGATGAAGACTGCGATGACCAGTATCATCTACGGGATTATCGTCCGACTGTTCCGGTGATTTCGGCGGCGCCGGCAGCGAAAATGAACATTGCGAGGGTGAAGACGAGGATCATGACACGGATGGTGTTGGCGTGTTTCATATAGAAGCATGCAGCAGAAGTAGTCAGGGATTTCATGGGAGTCTCCTTATGCAAAAAATAGATTGGGATTTGTCTATTGCTCTATTATCCACCCAGGTAGGATGCAAAACAGGATGCAAAACAGGATGCAAAATCGGCCTGTTTTTAGACTTTTTTAAGATTTCTAAGGTAGGAAGAGGTCAACGGTGATGGGAGTATTCAATTGTATCGGAAATTACGAAAGAAAAGTGAAGGAAAGTTCAGCGCATCAACATTTCGAAGAGGGCTCTGGTTTGCTGGGCAGGCTCTACGTTCAATTCTTCAGCTAATATTCTTTTGCACTTGTCGAACTGCCTGGCAACTTCTGCGCGGCTGCCAACGGCGGCATTTGCCAGCATGATCAGCCGGTAAGCGGCTTCGTTGCAGGGATCTTCCACCAATGCCCGGTTGGCCGTATGAATAGCTTGCTGATACTGATCCGCCTGAAAATACAGGTTTGCAAGCTTGATCACCGCATCCATGAAGGCATGCTGCATTTGAGTGCGCTGGACCAATGCCCATTCTAAGTCAAGTTTGGGTAGAAAGATGCCGCGATATGTGTTAATTGCCGCTTTGAGATGTTTGATCTGATCGGGAGCCATATCGCTTGCGTTCGCTTCCGACAGAGCAGCCATAAAATCTTCGGCGTCATATTCGTAATCGACCGACCTATTGAATCGGTAATAGTCATCGATATATGAAATACAATCCGCCCCTACCGCCCTGCGAACTCGATAGATCGTATTCTTGAAGCGTAAACGGATTGTCTCGGCAGATCCAAAAGGCCAGAAGATCTCAGCAATTTCTTCTTTTGTGGCACCTTCCGGATGCGCCAAAAGGAACAGAAAGAAATCGCGAGATGTCTGTGTTTTCCAGTTTGCAGTTGTGACGGCACGATCCCCGACCTTGACTTGCACTTTGCCAAGCGTGCGCACGACTATGTGTGCTGGAGCATCGGCGACCAAAGAGGTTTTCCCCCTGAGCACCTTGCGCATTTCTGGAAGCTGGCGTTCCAAATCATCTATGTTTGCCATGTACTCAGCAAACAGCTTGTTGTCCACAATTTGCTCGCGGCAGAGAGTAAGAAATTCCTTGAACTCGATCCCCAAAATGAATAACGCCTGTCTAGAAGTTACAGCAAATGGACTGGCAAAAAGGCGATTGATTATTTTGCGTACTTTTGTTTTACTCTTGAGCCCGATACTTGACACGAGGAACAGTAGATCGCATTTGTCGGATTCCAACATCCGGCCGTTCTGTCGGAAGACTTCAAACAAACGAGGCAAAAGCGTGTCGGTTTCGGTGTACCTTCCCTGATGAATTGCCAAAGCAGCAGCTTCCAGCCCACATAAGGCATTTTCGAATGATGCATCTTTTGACTTCGTGATTTCGTTAGCTTGCCTTAAGTTTTCAAATGCAGCATCGAAATTACCGGTGACCCGTTCCAAAACAGATTGGGAAAGGTACTGGTATAACGCAAGCGATTGATCTGGAGTGGTACGAATCATGTCCCAGGAATGGCTGTAAGCCGCCCGCGCTTGCTGGATCGCTCCCAAATCACGGTAAAGATCGCCGATGCTATTTAAAATATAAGCCTCAACGCGGGGATATCCCGAGGTACTTGCGTATTGCAGCGCTTTGTCCAACGAAAAAGCAGCTTTGTCATATTCGCCTAATAAATATTGCAAGACCCCCAGATTGTTGTAGAGGTTGGCACTCATCAAAGCATTACCTGATTTCTGTATGACTTTCAGCGCTGTCGTATACGCTTTTTCAGTTTCCTCAAATTGTCCAATTTGACGATGTGCCAATCCCAAGTCGAACAAAACCCTTGCTTCGTCCATTTCTCTGCCAAGCTTTCGATAGATGCTGACTGCTTCAACGAGTAATGTCATCGCTTCTTGCGGCTGCCCTTGTGTAATGAGCAAAATCCCTTTTGAGCGCAGCGCTTCTGCCAGTTGAAGCACGAAGTCGGGTTTGTCCTTTGACAGCCTGATCGCATTCTCGGCGTCTTCCATGGCTGCGCTGTAGTTGCCCAGTTGGCGAAGCGCAGCTGACCTTCGGTTGTACGAGTCGATCAGATCGATGGCTGCCCCCCCTCGCAAGCGCTCGACCGCAAGATCGAAGTACTCCAGGCTTTGCTTCAAATCACCTCGTATGAGCGTGACAGCCCCCCTCAGTGAAAGCAGCTCCGGACTCTCTCTGAACATGTCCGGTCGCAGCTCGTCCAGCCAGGTCGAAAGGGTGACCAGCCTCCCTCCGGCGATCAGGTCAGGGCCGGCTTCGTGGATGAGATCGGCAATATGCTCGAGATCGTTCAACCGGGCATAAATGGCATACGCCCGCTCCCACTCGCGAATCTCTTCCAGGTAGGCCGCGAGCGTCTTTTCGATTTTCTCGGTTTCTTCAGGACGTTCAAGGCGTACGCGGTTCTGCAAGAAATCGCGGAAGAGATGGTGGAATCGCAAATAGACCGTGCTCTCGCCCACCTGCACAACAAAAAGGTTATCGTTCAGCACCCTGTCGATCAAATCCTGCCAATATGACTTCGACCGTTCTTCGACGGGCGCAAGCATCTTCTCGCACATCGCAGCATCGAACTCTTCGAGCAGCGATGTTCTGAGCAGAAACTCGCGGACATCCTGCGCCTGCCTATCGAAGACCTGCTGCGCGAGATATTCATAGATGCCAATCCCGGAGACTTTCGCCACGCGCTGACGCTCGTCAACGCCTTTCTGTGAAAGCTGGGTGGAAAGGAGCAGCCCGGTGATCCAGCCCTCGGTTTGATCGAGCAGTTCTTTGATCTTCGCGTCAGTGGCTTCCTGATGATAGTTGGTTTCCAACAACTGCTTGATCTCGTCGGGCAGAAAGGCGAGCTCTTCGAAGCTCAAGCCGCCGACCTGCGAGCGGGCAACCAGCAGGGATAGATCAGGCAAGGTGAGCAGGGTGCGCGATGCGATGATGAAATGCACGTTCTCGCCGATCTCGAGGATCACCCTGTTGATAAAGGCTTCGACTTCCTTGCTTTCGCGCACCAGGTGGTAATCATCAAGGACGACCACAAAGTGTTCGCTGATGTGATCGTAGGCATCGTTGACGATCGCCGAAACAATCGGGTCGATATCGGCCGAATCCTGGTTCATATTCGCGAGGACGGAGAAAGAATCAGTTCCGAATTCGTTGAACCGGTGGTGGATGGAAGCGATCAGGTGAGTGGTGAAGCGTTTGAGATCGTTATCGAGGGGGTCGAGCGCCAGCCAGCACATGGGAAGCTGGGTGTGCTTCGAGAAATCGACCAGGAGCGAGGTCTTGCCGTAGCCGGCGGGCGCGGCAAGAATGAGCAGCTTGAGTTCAAGGATGTCATGGAGGATATTCAACAGCCGGGGACGGGAGATGATCTCACGCCGGCGCTGCGGGATGATTATCTTCGTGCGAATGACCGGAATATCCGTCTTCATCAGTTCAACTTATCAACGATTGAAATCGAGTCTCAGATTATCATACTATCCACTAATCAATAAAGCAACCTGAATAATACCAAAAAGACCCGGGAAGAACGTTCCCTTCCGGGGCAATGAAGCTCTCAATTTTGTCAGGCGGCGTGCGCCAGGGGTCCCTGGTAGGAATAATCGCCAAATGCCAGAATCGGAATGAAGATGAACGGCAGGAATATCAATCCAATCCCAAAGGCGGAGCTTCTGCCGAACACGTAGGCCAATTCGATCATCATGATGATGCCGATGACAAAATTGACAAATGGTACAAACAGAAGCAAGAGCCACCACCAGGGCCTGCCGATAATAAGCAGTTGGATGTAACTGTTAAGAACGGGGATGATCGATGTCCATCCCGGCTGGTTTGCCCTGGCAAATA
Source organism: Chloroflexota bacterium (assembly GCA_021779955.1). GTDB lineage: Bacteria > Chloroflexota > Anaerolineae > Anaerolineales > Anaerolineaceae > UBA6107. The sequence continues at coordinate 27,763 of JAJXZS010000036.1, forward strand.
TCCTCCAATAACAATAGAGATAGAAGACGACAATTGCGAAATAAAACAGTATCAGAAGCAGCGATAATGCAGGGTCCTGCGAATCCATATTTTTCCCCTTTCGAAGTGTGATAGAGTTAAGTCTACATCATAATCACGGGGAGCATCCCTTGTTCATCTTTCTTTCCAAATTCCTGCCCCTGCTGGTCTATCCAATGGGGGCAGCAGCGCTCTTTCTCCTTTTCGCCTGGATCTTCCGGCGGCATCGACGCTTCACCAAATGGCTGGTAATCCTCTCATTCTTGATATTATTCATCGCGGGCAACCGTTACGCATCCTTTGCACTGGCGCGCACCCTCGAGTGGAGATACGCAACCCAGGCTGAACCGCCCTCTGCCGATGTGATCGTGGTGCTCGGCGGCGGAACCGAGCCGCAAGTCCCACCCCGCCCGATCGTCGAGGTCAATGCCGCAGCGGACCGCATGTTCTACGGCGCCGAGTTGTACAAAGAGGGTAAGGCGCCGCGTATCCTCCTCAGCGGCGGCGATATCGAGTTTCTGAGCACAGGCACCCAATCGCCTGCCCAAGATATGGCAGCCATCATGGAAATGCTCGGAGTCCCCGAAAGCGCGCTGATCCTGCAGGGTAACTCGCAGAACACCCATGAAGACGCAGTGTACTCCTGCCAGTGGGTGAAAGATCACGGGTTGAACAGCATCCTGCTGGTGACCTCGGCCACGCACATGCCTCGGGCGATGATGCTGTTCGAGAAGGAAGGCTGCCGGGTCACCGCGGCGCCCACAGATTTCACCGTCACTTATGCCGCATGGGACAGGCTGTGGCACCCCAACGTGGAGGAATTCTTCATCAACCTGGTGCCAAACTATAGCAACCTCTCATTATTCACCAGGTCGCTCAAGGAATACATCGGGATCGCCGTTTACAGACTGCAAGGCTGGTTATAGGCAGCAAAACAGGGATGGCCGGCGAGCCATCCCTGTTTCAACGGAATTCAAGACTAGATCATCTGTTTGCGGACTTCAGATGAGAGGAAATCGAGCGCCCATACCACCAGGATGATAGCCAGCAAGGCGGTTCCGGCAGCGTTGTATTGCAGAGTGTTGATCCTCAATGAAAGGAAGTATCCGATACCGCCACCGCCCACGAAACCGATCACGGTGGAAATACGGACGTTGATGTCCCAATGGTAGATGGTGAACGAGAGAAAATCGGGGGTGATTTGAGGAACCACCGCATACATGATCACCTGCAGGCGGTTCGCACCCGTCGCTGTCACGGCCTCGATGGGCCCTTCATCGATGCTTTCCACACTTTCAGAGAACATCTTCCCCAACGAAGCGGCTGTGGTGATAGTCAGGGCGATCACACCTGCAAAGGGACTGCCAAAACCGACGATCATGGCAAAAATGGTCGCAAGAACCAAAGCCTCGTAGGAGCGGATCAGGCTTAAAAGACTCCGCACTATATAGTAGACTATCGTTCCGACCTTGCCCTTGCGCATGAGGTTCGAAGCCGCCATGAAGCTCAATGGAATGGCAATAATAGTGCCCAGGGTTGTGGCGATCAATGCCATAAAAATGGTCACGAACATTGTATCGACGACATCCTTGAGCGTTTGCGACGCAACAAGCTTTCCACTAGGCAGGGAGATTTCGATGGAAATCTGGGCAGCTTTTCCATCCGCAGCTGCGGTAATCGGCCTGATTTCGATCTTCTCGTTTAACCCGCCATTCGCATCTGTCTTGGCATTACGAATACTCAGCAATCCTCCGGTTGGCAAAATCCATCGCAGAGATACATTTGCATTCTTTGGTAGGTCATATCCATAAAGAGTAAGTGTATCACCCGGGTTGCCGCAGACAGGATCCACTGATAAGCGAGGACCAGAGGTGGCAGGCTCAGGGTTGGGTACACTTCCGCAGGGAACCGGAATTGTTAATGATAAACTGGTCTTCTCTGCTTTGCGGGTAGTAAGCTGGGGGTTAAGCAGTTGGGAAAGGATGTCTCCGGCTTTGGGCGCTGAAGAGATCAGTTTTCCAAGATCAGGCTGTGTCACCCGGATACTAAAAATGAGAAACGCAATTAACCCGATGGGGAGCAGTATTTTTCCAATAAGCTGTAGAATTTTGCTTATACGCTTCATATCACACCAACCGTTCCCGGATTTGGGCGCTGAGGAAGTCCATAATGATCACGACGACAGCGATAGCGAAAAAGGAGGAACCAACCGCCCTAAAATCCTGCAGGATAATCCATTGCCATAGGAAAAATCCGATACCCCCGCCTCCCACAAATCCAATGATCGTGGATGAACGAACATTAATATCCCAACGGTAGATCGTAAGCGCTGTAAAAGACGGAACAATTTGCGGAATTACCGCGAACCTCACCACCTGGAGCCAGTTGGCGCCGGTGGCACGAATAGCTTCAATCGGCCCGGCATCAATCCCTTCGATCACTTCCGAATATAATTTTCCCAGTGCGGCAGTTGTGTGGATAGTCAGGGCGATCATGCCCGGGAAAGGCCCCAACCCGACGATGATGACGAAAATGATCGCCATGATCAAGGCTTCGATCGAGCGGGTGATATTTAGAATCGTGCGGATGATAAAGTAAAACAGTGTTCCAATGGGGCTGCCTGTCATCAAATTACGCGCCGCCAGGAATCCAAAGGGAATGGCAAATAATGCCCCTACGATTGTAGAGAGAAAAGCCAGACCGAGGGTTTCAGAAATACCCTGGAGAACGTACCCGCCCACAGAAGAGAGTTCAATGCCGCCACTCGGATGTTCCTGGGTTAATACAACGCGATGTATTTGGGGAATGGAAGGGTCAGGTGCGTTCGAATATACAATGGGGAGCACCTGCCAATCCAACTTTACGTTCCCCTGTGCATCAGACATAACTGTAGTACTCATGGCTTGTGGGCCAATGGGAATATGCCATGCAACAGTAACTGATTCATTCGGCCAAAAGCCGGAACCTTCGATTGTGATTATGTCTCCATTATTGGCGCAGGGTTGAAGGATCGTCACAGTCACATCGCCAGTGGAATGATTAGGCGCTTTCAGCGCCGAAGAGCAGGGTGATTCAATTTCTGAAAAACCTGTGCGCTTTTCAGTAAGGGGTTGAACAAAATCAGGATGCAAAATCTCCCTGATCATGGTTTGTGATCTTCCAACATTCTGGAAAAGCGCCGGAAGATTAAATTCGGTGACTTTTGCTCCCACTCCGTATGCCAGAATCAGCCAGAGGAAAACCGGGATGAGCGCGCTGGAAGCCTTCGGGAAAAAGGCAACATTAAAAATGTTCCAAAGCCAAATCAAAGCCGGAATGATCATCCAGGATGAACTTTCAGCTCCGGTGTATCCCCTATCCCAAAAAACGACTGCCAGCGAAGTGGCAAAAGCCAGAAAGATGTATAACCCAGTCCGGATGCGACGTTGGAATGCCTGCCCAAGACCCGGCAGGAATGCAGATAATAGAATGGCCAACCATTTGGGTGCTGTCTTGGTTTTCGTCATGTGATTATTCGAGAGCGGTTGCACGAATATCTTGTGCTTCTTCGCCATAGATTTCTTTGAATTTCACCCGGTTAATTTCAGACGGCAAGCCTTCAAAAACCTTCACGCCGTCTTTCAAACCGATCACCCGGGTGGCATACCGTTGGATCAGGTCAAGATAATGCAAGCTGCAAATAACCGTCACTTTGTCATCCTTGTTCAATTGTTCAAGATACTGCAAAATGGAATGCGCCAAAACAGGATCAAGGCTGGCAACGGGTTCATCCGCCAGGATCAATTTCGGCTCTTGCATCAGAGTGCGGGCAATTCCCACACGCTGCTGTTGACCCCCCGAGAGTTCATCAGCGCGGCTGTGAACTTTGTCTTCAATCCCAAGGCGGGCCAGCGCTTGCTGAGCCCGTTTCTTTTCTTCGGCTGGGAAAATCCCCATGGTTGACAACCATGGATTCAAGTAGCCCAAACGTCCGTTCAAGACATTGGTCATCACCGAAGAGCGTTTAACTAGATTGAAATGCTGGAAAATCATGCCGATCTGACGGCGGATATGGCGCAACTCTGCCCCTTTTGCCGCAGTGATGTCAGCCCCGTCCATGGTGATCTTGCCTTCGGTGGGATCGATCAGACGGTTGATGCAGCGCAGAAGCGTAGACTTTCCGGAACCGGAAAGCCCAATGACCACGAGGAATTCGCCATCCTCAACTTCAAAACTTAAGTCCTTCAGGGCAACCGTTCCACCCGGGTAAACCTTGGTCAAGTGTTCGACTTTTAGCAATGTGAAATCCTCATCCTGGAGCTATAAAAATTGGGGGGGAGAGGATTACTTCTCCCCCCCGGGTTGAGTTGCTTTTCTGAATGTACTACTGAACCATTGTGGTGATATCGATACCGGATGCCTGGAGGGCAGCGCGGAAGGGATCGTAGAAGGAATCTTCAGCAACCTTCAAGCCCTCAATATCGTATCCCATGTTCTTGAGAACTTCGCGTCCTGAATCACTGCCGGACATGTCGAGCAATGCCTGGGTGACCTTGGAAGCAATATCAGCAGGCATGGTGGTGGAGTAGGAAACATTATCATTGGGGATAATGTTATCTGTACGCCAAATGACCACGATCTTGTCCATCACATCCGGATAGGTCTTCTGGATGCTGGTACGGGCATCGATGTAGGTGGCGCCGAAATCGCAGATGCCGCCAACATACAGCGCAGAAACAACAGCCGGGTGACCCTGGACAGCTGCCGGGGTCTTATATTTCACACCGTATTGGCTGAGCAGGCCACCGGGGATGATGTATCCGGAGGTGGACAGCGGGTCGGTGAAGCAGGGGCGCTTGCCCTCGAACTGGGCAAGGGCGGTGGCTGCATCGGCGGTGTTGGCGTTGGTCGCGGGATCAAAATAAGATGTGAAACCGCTTGAAACATTGGCTATATACTGCGCACCATAGAAGTCAGATCCGAAGCGGACGGTCACGAGAGCAACATCCGCGGCGCCTTTTTGCTTGGCTAGCAGGTAGGCAAAGGTCGGCATCCACCCAATCTGCGCATTACCGGAAGCCATGGCTTCGATTAGGGCAGTGTAGCTGTTGGGGATGATGACCTTGAATTCATAGCCGGTAAGTTCCTTTAATTTCGCGGCAATGGCATCGCCACCGACGGTCAACTGATCGGCTGTGGCTGAGGGAGCAAGCGCCATCACGATGGGGTTATCAGCAGTGCCGAGTGCGGCAGCAGCAGTGGGTGCTTCTGTCGTTGCGGGTGCTTCGGTGGTGGCGGGCGCAGCTGTGGTGGCTGCTTCGGTCGTCGCGGGTGCAGCGGTGGGCGTTGCTCCGCAGGCGCTCAACAGCATGCTGCTGAGGATGAGCACGGACGTCAAAACAAGCAAGAATCTAGTTCTTTTCACTTCTCTCCTCCTAATAGATTGGGGTCGTACATTATCTTGAGCTTTTGGCTTAAAGCAAGGTTAATAATATATCAAACATTTTCAAAACGCAAGTCATAGTTTGAAAATACTGTGCATTTGTAAAAATTCTCATTAAAGTTACTTGCCTGTCAGTTTTTTGGAGCCTCGAGCGGCTTTTGATGGCCTGAGTTGTAAAGCGCTCTGCAAATTTTGGGGAATGCAAAGGTCAGCATGACTGCTGACCTTTAATTCATGCCGGGTTACTCTTTACCGGGCAAACTCGACTGGATGAGGTGATTGGTCATTTCGGCCAAAGGCACGCTCTCATTCTTACGCACGCCAAAAATCAGATCATCCCTCAGACAATAAGAGGCTTTCATCCATTTTCCGATCGCTTTTTGGATCACTTCAACCGAGCCCGTGTCCATGGCTTTTTGTTTTTCGTAGCGCGCAAGGATGGTTTTGTGGAACACAATATAGCCGACAATGAACAGGGCATAGAACCCACCCATGTACCAGAAAATCTCGGGCTGTGTCAGGTAGATTTGGTAGAGTAAGAATACCGCCAGCGCGCTAAACACCACCACGACCATATCGGGGCTGATCGTCTTCAAGAGCTGCGGCTTTCCCTGCGGAGGTTCGAACTGGTGGACCAGGTCGCGCAGGACTTTTGTCACCTCGCCTTTCGGCTTACCGGAGTTGCCGCTCGCTTCGAGGAAACGGTCTACTTCTGGAGTTTTCGCTCCTTCGGAATCCTTCAGCTTCTCCAGGCATTCCATGTAGATCAGCCGAACGTGAAAGACGAGATCATCCTGACCGCAGGTTGGGCATTTGACTTGGTTCGAAGGCATATTCCGCTCCTACCTTAACGCCAGGGAAAAGAGCAAGATGCCAACAGTCACAGGCACCCACCATGCCGAATTGAGAGAAGGCGAAAGAAACTGGGCGCCCGCAATTGCCGCACCAAAAGCGATCAGAAGCAGGCCCACCCCTCCAAACCACCAGTTGACCACGCGCACCCCCATGGCAGACCAGCGCACCTCTGGCGGCTGCTGCTCACCCTTCTTCTTACGGGCCTTATCGACCGCGGCGTATTGCATTTTGGCGGTCTTCACCTTCTGCCGTTGTAAAATGATCAGCCGCAAGTAGAAGAGAGTTACAGCAACAATCGTAACGATCGTGCCAACATCGAATTTCATATCTTAACCCTGCATTGCGAGATTTGGAGGTGCATGACAGTGAAGTTTGGAAGCCGAGCTTGATTATGGTAGAAAGGGGCGGGTTTGTCAATCCCCATTCATTTTGCCAAACAGCATCTGCAATGGAACACGGGGGAAAAGAGATGATTACATTTATCATGTTTTTCTTAATTGTTTGACAATTAAACTTGAATTTGATTTTCAAACATGCTATGATAAATCCAATAAATTATTTCCCGAAGTTAATATTTTTGAGCCGCGTTGAATTTAAACCTACATTATTGTCGTACCAGTGGGTAGCTTTTAGTTATCCATAGGTGTTACCGGCTTAACCATAGCAATGCAAATAGGTCGAGAAGCATACGGAAGAAGAGAATGATTTTACTGTCACTCGATCTGACCAAAGACCGTGGACTTATGCCCATTGTTTTTTGCTACCTGGTTCCATTTGGCCAATCCCTTCCCCCTGTAACTCTGAAGATTAAACTGTGTTAAAGAGAGTGGAGTGGATTGGTTTTTTTCTTTTGTAGGACGTAGAAACCCAGGGTTTCTTCTTCTAAAATCAGCTGGATTGGAGGTGCACCCATCGATAATTACGGCAACCCGGCAACAAACCTTCGTGTAATCTTGTTTATTTCGCAACTCAACAACAATAAGGAGTGAGAATATGGCAGCAGCTGAAGTGAAAGCAGCACCTAAATCAGTTGTAGGTTATTTGCCGCAAGATGTACCACCATTTGGCGCAATGGTCTCCCTGGGTTTGCAGCAGGTTTTGACCATGTTCCCCGCGACCGTCCTCGTTGCGATCCTGACAAAATTTGATGTCGGTGTCACCCTGATGGCATCAGGTATTGGCACGATCGTGGCTCTGTTCGTCTCCGGACGCCGCATCCCCATGTATTACGGCTCATCTTTCAGCTACATCTCCGTCATTATCACGGTCATGAGCCTGTACGCTAAAGACTGCTTCGCGAGCACCGCTGTGTACTGCCCTGAGGGTGTACGGCTGGTTCAGGTCGGCATCATGGGTACGGCAGTCATCGAAATCCTCATCGGCCTCTTGATCATGGCAGTCGGCAAGGAAGCGCTGGACAAGGTCCTGCCTCCTACCATCACCGGCTCTGTCGCCATCATCATCGGTATCGCCCTGGCCGGCACTGCACTCTCCGAAGCCAATTCCAACTGGGCAGTTGCATTCATCACCCTGGTGGTGACCATTGGATTCTCCGTGTATCTGCAGGGTAAAGGCCTCATCGGCATGCTTCCCATTCTATTTGGCGCTATCGTCGGTTGGCTGGTCTCGCTGGCATTCCCCGGCTTGATCAACCTTGCCCCTGTTGCCTCTGCACAATGGCTGCGCCTCCCCGCTGTCACACTGCCCGCTTTCACCAGCGGCGAAGCCTGGGGCGCCATGCTCAGTATTGCACTGATCGCTATCGCAACCGTTCCAGAATCCACCGCTCACCTGTACCAGATGAGCCTGTACATCGACGCACTTGCCAAAGAAATCGGCCGCGCCCCCATCGAAATCAAGCGCCTCATCGGCCTCAACCTTGTTGCTGATGGTTCCGATGACCTGGTCGTTGGATTCCTCGGCGGATGCGCAGGAACCAACTACGGCGAGAACAACAGCCTCATGGCCATCACCCGCAACTACTCTGTAGCTGTGTTGATGACCGCAGGCGTCATCGCCATCCTGTTGGGCTTCGTTGGCAAACTGGCTGCAATAGTCAACACCTTGCCGACCGCAGTCGTAGGTGGCCTGTCCATCTACCTGTTCGGCGTCATCGGCATGCAAGGTGTTGCCCTCATCCAGAGCGAGAAGGTCAACTTGTTCGACCCGAAGCAGCTGGCAGTTGGCGCAACGATCCTTGTCCTGGGTATCGGTGGTGCGATGGGCCTGCCTAACGGCTTGTTCCCCTTCCCCATCCCCGTGATCTTCCCCAGCGGCATCCCCGCCATCGTCTTCGCTGCGTTCGCAGGCATCGTCCTCAATCTGCTGTTCCTGCTGCTCAAACCCGAATGGTTCGGCATCAAGGAACGCGCGAACATCAACGACTAATTCGCAAGATTGTTCAAATTCCCTCCCTCCGGTTGGGGGGAGGGACCATCTCGTAGCGTGTTTTCTGGGGAACTGACACTGGAAAACACGCTACAACTAAAAAGACTGGAAACAATATGATCAATCCACATCCAGGACTCCCCGAACTCGAATATTTGAAGCCTGCTTCGCTCGAAGAAGCCAGCAAATTCCTGGCCGACCATGCAGGCGAAGCCCGTCCGTTCTCTGGCGGAACGGATAGTCTCGTCCGCTTGCGCGACGGCGTGTGGAAGGTCAACACGCTGGTCGACGTGAAGCGACTGGACGGGACGCATGAACTCTCGTTCGACCCCAAGAAAGGGTTGACCATCGGCGCTGCTGTAACCATGAACAAGGTCGCCGCGCACCCGGACGTGCTCAAGCACTATCCGGTTCTGGCCGAAGCCGCCAAATCGGTTGCCAGCTATCAACTGCGCAATCGCGCCACCATTATCGGCAACATCTGCAATGCATCGCCTGCCGGAGACAGCATCGGCGCTTGCATGATCCTCGACGGCGTACTCAACGTTCACGGTGTGAACGGCTTTTACGCCATTCCTTTGAGCAACTTCTTCCTCGGACCCGGCAAGACTGTTTTGAAACCCGGCGACATCGTCGTCTCGATCACCCTCCCCGTTCCACCCAAGGGGTTTGCAGGCACTTACAAGAAACTCGGACGCAATACGATCGGCGATCTTTCCATCGTCGGCGTTGCGGTTCTGGGCTATCCAACCGGCGAGACCAAATCCGGCTACCGCTTCCGGATTGCCCTGGCCTCCGTTGCCCCAACCCCTTACGAATCACTCAAAGCTGAAGCTGTGCTCGCCGAAAAATCCATCACCGCAGACACGATCGCTGAAGCAGCGCTGGCAGCCATGGATTCCGTCACACCCATCGACGATGTGCGCGGCTCAGCCCGCTATCGCAAATTCATGGTGCGCAATCTCACCCGTGAAGCGGTAACGGAAATTTGGAAGAAAATCAGCAAATAGCCTCAAGCAGGCTGTTTGATCTCTTTTCGGAGGTACTATGGGCTTTCAAAGAATCACACTTACTGTTAACGACCTCGTCGAAACGGTAGATGTCCCAACCAATATGACTTTGCTCCAAATGCTGCGCGACAAACTCTCGCTGACAGGAACCAAGAACGGCTGCACTGCAGGCGAATGCGGCGCATGCACCGTGTTGATGAACGGCGAACCGGTCAACAGTTGCATGGTCCTTGCTGCCGAATGCGAAAGCGCTGTCATCACCACCGTCGAAGGTTTGGCAAAAGACGGCAAATTGAGCAAAGTTCAGCAGGCGATCATCAAGACCGGCGGCGTTCAGTGCGGTTTTTGCACACCCGGCATGTTGATCTCTGCCACAGCGCTGCTCGCGCGCAATCCCAACCCAACCGATCACGAGATTCGCGAGGCACTGGTTGGCAATCTCTGCCGCTGCACCGGTTACGTGCGTATCGTCGACGCTGTTAAAGAAGCAGCCAAGATGTGAACCGGGCTGGAGATTCAGATAAGGATAGCAGATATCCTCTAAGGAGCCGATCTATGGCAAACGTTAAAAATAAAGAAAAGAGCACCAGCGTCATCGGCGCGAGCGTGCCGCGTAACGATGTTTACGAAAAAGTGACCGGTACGGCAATCTACACCGAAGACATTCAATTTGGCAACAAACTTCTTTATGCCCGCGTCAAGCGCAGCCCCTATCCCCACGCCCTGGTCAAGAAAGTCGACGTCAGCAAGGCGCGTGCGCTGCCCGGCGTGAAAGCAGTCATCGTTGGCGCAGACTTCCCCAACAAAATCGGGCTTTATCTCAAAGATAAGAACATCCTCGCCACCGACCGCGTACGCTTCATCGGCGAACCGGTTGCTGCCGTGGCTGCCACAAGCAACGAGATCGCCATGAAAGCCCTCGAGTTGATCGATGTGGAATACGAGGAGCTCGAGCCGGTTTTCGATCCGGTTTACGGCGCATCGAAAGAAGCCCCGCTCATCCACCCCGATCTGGGCACCTACCAGTGGCCCAACTTCATTTTCCCGGAACCCGGAACCAACATTGCCAACCACTTCAAGATACGCAAGGGTAATCTTGAAGAAGGCTGGAAGAAATGCAAATATATCGTCGAACGCACCTACAAAATACCGCACATTCAGCACGTTCCCATCGAAACCCATGGCGCAACTGCCATGATGGACGAAAAGGGCAAGATCACCCTGTGGGCATCTTCGCAGTCTCCCTTCGCCCAACGTGCGCTGATCGCCGAATCGCTCAACATCTCTCCAACCGACCTGCGCGTCATTGCGCCGTTCGTCGGCGGCGGCTTCGGTTCGAAGGCGGGCGTCACCATGGAGGCCATCCCCGTCGCGCTTGCCACCAGATGCAAGGGCTGGCCGGTGCGCTTCACCCTTACCCGTGAGGAAGAGTTCTACACCAACTTCGTCCGCCAGGGCCTCGTCATTACGGTCAAGGTCGGCTGCGATGAAAAGGGCCGCCTTCTTTGCCTGAAGAATATGATGTACTTCGATGGCGGCGGTTCCACCGAATACGGCGTCAATGTCACCCGCGCGGCCGGCTATTCAAGCTCTGGCCCGTATGACATCGAGAACGTTGAGACCGATTCCATCTGCGTCTACACCAACCACCCCATCGGCGGCGCATACCGCGGATTCGGCATGTCCGAACTGCACACAGGCCTCGACCAGGCCATGGACGAGCTTGCCGAGAAGGTCGGGCTCGACAAAGTGGAATTCTTGAAGATGAACACGGTCAAAGCCGGCGACAAGCTGGATACCGGCATGATTATGCATCCCACCGGCGTCAACCAGTGTATCGACAATGTGGCCAAGTCTCTCAAGTGGCACCAGCCTGCCAAACCGTCCAGCCCCAACAAGCTGCGCGGACGCGGCATCGCCATCATGTGGAAGGCACCTGCCATGCCGCCAAACGCCGGGTCGAGCGCCTGGGTCGAACTGGCCGAGGACGGCCATGTCACCGTCGGCGTCGGCGGCCAGGAAATCGGCCAGGGTACTTTCACCGTCATGGCACAGATGGCCGCCGCAGCTCTTGGCGTGCCTTACGAAAACGTGCGCATCGCAGGCCCTGTGGATACCCAGTACAGCCCGTACGAGTGGCAAACCGTGGCTTCGCGCCTCACCTGGAGCATGGGCAATGCCGTGCGCAATGCCGCCATGGATGCGCGCAAGCAGATCCTGGACGTTGTCGCCCAGGCATGGCATGAGAATCCCGAAGACCTGGATATCGTCAACGGCGTGGTGGTCTCTTACAAGACCGAGCAGGAAACCTCGCTCAAAAACATCGCCATCTACGGCATGTCCAAAGAGAACGATCAGGGCTGGATCGGCGGACCCATCATCGGCCGCGGCAGCTTCATGCCCTCCTACGTCACAGGCCTGGATCCCGAGACCGGGCAGGGCACCCGCTCAGTTGTGCATTACACCACGGGCTGTGAAGGCCTGGATATCGAGATCGACAAGAACACCGGACAGATCACGGTGCTCAATGCCGCAGCATCGTTCGACGTGGGGCACGCCATCAACCCTGTCCTGGTGAAGTCACAGATCGAAGGCGGTTTCGTCCAGGGGTTGAGCTCTGCCATGTTCGAAGAGATCAAGCTCAAGAAGGGCGTGATGACAAACCCCAGCTTCGTGGATTACCGCATCGCCACGGCAGCAGACGTCGAATTCCCCATCGAAACCCCGTTCGTCGAAGTACCGCAGGATGACGGCCCCTGGGGCGCCCGCGGGGTTGGCGAACATCCCATGGTTCCGACGATCGCAGCTCTCGGCAATGCCATCTACGCTGCCACAGGCTTGCGTCTGCCAGGCCCGCCTTACTCGGCGGAAAAGGTCTACCTTGCCATGCAAGACGCGGGCATCGTCAAGTAATTCAACGCCTGCTGGACTTTCCGTTCAGCAGGCGTTTTGTACCACGAACAATCCTATTATCAAGATAGAGGTCAAACATGGCAGAAAAGTACGATTTGATCATCCGTAATGCTACGCTGCGCAGCAATGAGAAGGTGGATATCGCCGTTGCCGGCGGCAAGATCGCAGCCATCGCCCCCAGGATCGAAGCCAAAGCCGCCAGCGAAGTGGATGCTGCAGGAAACCTGGTTACCGAATCCTTCGTCAACACCCATCTGCATCTGTGCAAAGTCTATACGTTGATGATGATGGACGAGGAAGCCCTCAAAGATTATCACGGCGCGGATATGGGCAAAGCCATGACCGCAATCGAAGCCGCGATGAAAGTCAAGGAAAAGTACGACGAGAAATGGATCATCAAGAACGTGCGCAAAGCCGCTGCCCTGGCCGGGCGATACGGCTGCACCCACATTCGCGCCTTTGCCGATGTCGATTCTAAAGCCAGGCTCGAAGGGGTGAAAGCGCTGCTCAAAGCCCGCGATGAATTCAAGGGCATTGTGGATATCCAGGTGGTAGCCTTCGCCCAAGACGGCCTGGCTCGCGAACCCGGCGCCGAGAAGCTGATGCGCGAGGCCATGAAACTGGGCTGCGACGTTGTCGGCGGAATTCCGTGGATCGAATACACCGATGCTGATATTGCCGAACATGTGCGCATCTGCTTCCAAATTGCCAAAGAATTCGACAAGCCAGTCTCCATGCTCGTCGATGACGCCGGAGACAACGGCCTGCGCTCCATCGAAGTGATGGCGCTAGAAACCATCAAGACCGGCTGGCAGGGCCGCTCGCTGGCGCATCACGCGCGCGCCATGTCGCTTTACCCCAAACCCTACCTGCAGAAACTAGCGCACCTGCTCAAACAGGCAGGCATGGGTCTGGTTTCTGACCCGCATACCGGACCGCTGCACGCGCGCGTGCGCGAACTGCAGGAAGAGAATGTGCTCGTTTGCCTCGGCCAGGACGATATTTCGGACGCTTACTACCCCTATGGCCGCAACAACATGCTTGAGGTCGCCTTCCTCAATTCGCACCTGCTCTGGTACACCACCCGCGAAGACATGGAAACCCTCTACGACATGGTGACCAAGAATGCGGCGAAATGCATCGGCGTTGAAGACTATGGGCTCAAGGTCGGCGCAACGGCCAACCTTGTTGTGCTCGACCAACCGAATGTACTCGAAGCCCTGAGATTCCATGAAGCGCCCAAGATCGTGGTGAGCCATGGCAAGGTCGTCGATCAACTGAAAATGGACCTGATCTACAAGGAAAACAGCTAACAGGCAAGCCGGTTTACAAAGTATAGCGCCGCAGGGGGAGCAGCCCTGCGGCGTGTTGCAATGTGACGAAAGTCACTGTATTCGAAGGGAATTATTGATTGACAAGTTGTTCTGTTGTTTATATAGTAGTTGAATTGGAATAGTGTTCCTTATTGGTTACAAGTAAATAATAATCTTGGTCGAACATTTCTCTTCGAATCGTTCAATCGTGATCCGTAATTGCGGGCCACGTGTATATGGGTAGACATTTACAAACCGGCAGGATGACAACGAGAACATCTTCGCATATTGACCGGAGAATTTTCCGAGCAATAAAAATTCATCTTCGAGGAGGAGAATATTCTGAATGATTTGTCGTGTTGTGCGTGTTCATCCAAACATTTCGATATTTTGGGAGGAGAATCATGTCTAAGAAACTTGTACCAGTATTGGTTGTACTGCTCATCGTTGCGTCCCTGATTGCAGGGTGCGCACAGAGCAACACCGGTGCCACCAGCGGCAAAATCAAAGTCTTTGGCGCTTACGCAACCCCAATCGAGGAACCCTGGGACGGCGTGATCCACCAGGCATTGAACGCAGCCAAGGAAGCAGGCACCATCGATTACACATATACCGAGAATATTGGCTATTCCGGTGATATGGAACGCATATTGCGTGAAGTTGCCGATCAACAGAAACCGGACGTCATTATGGGAGATGCGTTTGGAAATGAAGAGGCAGTCCGCCGCGTTGCCAAAGACTATCCCAATATCGCGTTCGTTTTTGGCTCGGGCCTTGGCCCTGCTGATCCGAACTTCTCAGTGTTCGATAACTGGATCCAGGAACCCGCATATCTATCGGGCATGCTTGCCGCAGGAATGAGCAAGAGCGCCACTATCGGTGTGGTCGGCGGCTATCCTGTTCCCGAAGTCAACCGTCTGGTCAATGCCTTTATCGCAGGCGCCAAATCCGTCAATCCGAATACGAAGGTCCTGGTCTCCTTCATCAACAGTTGGTTCGATCCTGCTGCTGCGAAGGAAGCCGCCCTGGCTCAGATCGATGCCGGCGCTGACGTGCTCTATGCCGAGCGCTTTGGCGTTATCGATGCGGCCAAGGAAAAAGGCCTTCTGGCCATCGGCAACATGAGCGATCAGAATTCGCTTGCGCCCGATACCGTGATCACCAGCCCGGTTTGGGACATGACCGCAACCGTTGCTTACGTGATTGCCCAGGTGAAAGCCGGTGCCTACACGTCCATGGACCTGAAGGACTTCAGCATGATGGCAAAGGGCGGCGCCACATTGGCCCCATTCCATAATCTTGAGTCCGCGATCCCTGCCGATCTTCTGGCTACAGTCACGCAGCGCCAGAATGACATCAAGAGCGGCCTGTTCCGCGTCGATGTCGACGAGGCTCAACCCCAGGCAGTGAACTAGTTTTTGTACGCAGGGCGGCGAGCGGCAAAACGTTTGCCGCCCTGCTTTAAGGATGGACTATGTACGCAGTTGAGATGCTGGGCATTACTAAGCGGTTTGGAAATGTTCTGGCTAACGACAATGTGCATTTTTGCCTCGAACAGGGCGAGATCCATGCCCTTCTTGGCGAGAATGGCGCAGGCAAAACGACGTTAATGCGTATTCTTTACGGTCTATACAAAGCAGATGCAGGTGAAATTTTCATCGATGGAAAGAAAGTTGAAATCACCTCGCCGAAACAAGCCATCCAGGCTGGCATCGGCATGGTAACCCAACACTTCACACTTGTGCCTACCTTAACCGTTGCAGAGAATATCATTTTAGGTTACCACGACAAGCAAACCGTTTCCAAAACCGAGATCGAAGCAAAAGTCAAAGCAGCTTCTGAAAAATACGGCATTCATGTCGAACCGGGAGCCCTGGTGCGGCAGCTTTCTGTTGGTGAACGACAGCGGGTAGAGATTTTGAAAGCGCTCTATCGTAATGCCAGAATTCTGATCATGGATGAACCCACTGCAGTCCTCGTTCCTCAAGAAGTTGAAGTCTTGTTCGAATCTCTTCTCCGTCTGGTGAAATCCGGACTTTCGGTGATCTTTATCAGCCATAAACTCCATGAGGTGATGGCTGTTTGCGATCGTATTACCGTTTTACGCGATGGACATGTGACCGGTACGGTGAGCAAGGCAGCCACAACCCAACAGAGCCTGGCCAACATGATGGTTGGCCGTGAGACCTTCGGCGTCAGCCGCCAATCCAAACGCAAGACTGGCAAGGTGATCTATACCGTCAAAAACCTTTGTGCATGCAATTCGCAGGGGTTGCCCGCGCTGAACGACTGCTGTTTCGAACTCCATGCCGGCGAGATACTGGGCGTGGCAGGGGTTTCGGGCAACGGCCAGGCAGAACTGACCCAGGTGCTCACCGGGCTGGTCAAGCCCACAAAAGGCAGCGTCAAGCTCGACGGCACCGACCTGACCAATGCAGAACCGCACGACATTACGGATGCAGGCGTTGGCCGCACACCCGAAGACCGCCATGAAGGCTCCATCGGAACACTCACCGTCGCCGAGAATCTTGCGCTCGAAGACCTTGACAAGTTCATCCGTCACGGCATGCTGGACCAGTCCTTGATCATCGAGAATGCCAGGAAATACATCGAGGAATACCAGATCAAGGCTTCCCCCACCGACCAGTTGCGCAAGCTCTCAGGCGGGAACATGCAGAAGGTCATCCTGGCACGCGCTCTCAGCCGCAAGCCCAAGGTGGTGATCGCTTCGCAGCCAACCCGCGGCCTGGATGTTGGCGCAACCGAGTATGTGCGCAACAGGCTGCTTGCCGAACGCGACCGCGGCGCCGGGGTGCTTCTGGTGTCCGAGGATCTGGACGAGATCATCGCCCTTTCAGACCGCATCGCTGTGATCTATGAAGGGTGCATCAAGGGAATCATGCCCGCTGCTGAAGCCACTGCCGAGAAACTCGGCATGATGATGGCCGGGGCCTGCTAGGGCTGGGGGACGAAAGGAGGTCAAACCATGCTTAAGCAATTCAAGATCGAACGCGTCCCCGCTCCCCGATGGTCGGTTATCGTCATTCCCATCGTTGCGGTACTGGTCACATTTTTGGTCAGCTCCATCCTGGTCATCCTGGCTGGGGCTAATCCGTTCGCGGCTTTCTTCAACTTTATCGTCACTCCTCTCTCGAGCCAGGTATCCGCGCTCGAAGTGCTGGTCAAAGCCACACCGTTGATCCTCACGGGTATTGCCGTCACCTTTGCCTTTACCGCCGGTTACTTCAACATCGGTGCAGAAGGCCAGTTGTACGCAGGCGCCGTGCTGGCGACCTGGGTGGGATTCACATTTACCAGCCTGCCAAGCATCATCATCATCCCGTTGATGATCGCCGCGGGCATTCTGGGCGGCGTTCTATGGTCGCTCATCCCCGCAATCCTCAAGATCAGGCTCAAAGTGGACGAGGTGGTGACGACGCTGCTCATGAATTCGGTGATGCTCTACATCGTCAGCTGGCTGCTCAACGGACCCTGGCGCAATCCGCTGTCCGGCTGGCCCCAATCGCCTGAGATCAGCGCTGCAGCGCACTTCGCCACGCTGTTCCCCAAATCGAGGCTGCACATCGGCTTCCTGATTGCGATTGCCGTTGTGGCGATCGCGTACATCGTTATCAAGCGCACTCCGCTTGGCTTGAAGATGCGGGCAGCAGGCGCGAGTCTGACGGGCGCACGCTTCGCCGGCATCGACACCACCCGCACCATGCTGACCGCTGCGCTGGTCAGCGGCGGCATCGCCGGCCTGGCAGGCGCTGTGGAGATCGGTGGGATTCACTTCCATCTGATCGACGCGATCTCGAACGGCCTCGGATACACCGGCATCATTGTGGCGACTTTGGGCAGCCTGAACCCCATCGGCGCAGGTGTTGCCGCCATGTTCATCGGTTTGATCAGCACAGGCTCACAAACGGTCAGCCGCGTGCTCGGCGTCCCGGTCTACCTCGGGGATGTGGTTCAGAACACACTGCTCCTCGTGACATTGGCCATGTTCCTGCTTCAGAATTACCGGATTAAGAGGGTGCGATGGATACTTTTATCGTAGGTTTGATTGCAGCAACCTTAAGGGTTGCCACTCCATTGATCTTCGGAACCCTCGGTGAATTGTTCTGCGAACGTGCCGGCATTCTGAACCTGGGTATCGAGGGAACCATGTTCTTCGGGGCTTTCACCGGCTTTGCGGTGGCTGCCAGTACAGGCTCGCTGTGGCTTGGCTTACTCGCCGCCATCCTTTCCGGCATCCTGGCCGGCCTGCTGATGAGCCTTTTTGCGGTGAAATTGGGCGTCAACCAGCACGTCTCCGGCCTCGGCATCACCTTGCTGCTGACCGCCCTCTCGCTGTACAGCTTCCGCCTGATCTTCGGCGAGAGCTCAGTCAACCCAAGCATCGAAGGATTCCAGCAGCTCAGCATCTTCTCGAGCTCACCCATCCTGGGGCCCATCTTCAGCCAGTACCTGCTCACCTACATCGCCATTGCGTTGATCCCGCTGGTGGGCTGGGTGATCTACCGCACCAACTTCGGCCTGCAGATTCGCGCCGTGGGTGAAAATCCCGAAGCGACGGATGCCGCAGGCTTGAACGTGATCCGCCTGCGCACGCTTGCCCTGGCGATCGGCGGCGGGCTCATGGCACTTGGCGGCGCCTTCCTCTCGATTGCGCAGCTCGGCTCGTTCACCTTCGGCATCATCTCGGGCCGCGGCTGGGTCTGCATTGCGCTGATCATCTTCGCCAACTGGCAGCCGATCAAAGTGCTGTGGGGCTCGCTACTCTTCGGCGGCGTCTCAGCCCTTCAACTGCGGCTGCAGGGCCTTGGCCTGGATATGCCCTACGAAGTCTTCCTCACCCTGCCCTACATCGTCACCATCATCGCGTTAACTTTGGGCGGCCGCAACGCGCAGGCTCCAGCGGCCATGCTCAAGCCATACCGCCGCGAATAAGGCGCTTTTCACACGAAATACAGGCAGGAGGGCGTCCTTCTGCCTGATTTCTTTCTCACAAAAATGAACTTTTCAAGCGCGAAATTAGACATGACAAACAACGTTGCAGGATGAGAATCCTATCACTTGAAATGTCAGACATCTTCCTCTACACTTTAACCTAAGAGATTATTTCCCATCATTACTCTTGACGGAGGCTTAAATGGAGCAGACTGAACAAGGCCACGCTGCCGTTAATCAAAAATTGGCAGAGTTACGTGACCAAATGCTGTTAGGCGGCGGTCAGAAACGCATCGACGCACAGCATGCAAAAGGCAAAAAGACGGCTCGCGAACGCGTGGCTGCCTTCCTTGACGAAGGTTCATTCCAGGAAATCAACGGATTGATGACCAATCGCCACGTTGAATTCGGAATGGACAAAGACAAGGCGTTGGGAGATGGCATGGTCGCCGGTTTCGGCGCAGTCAACGGCCGCAAGATCGCCATTTACGCACAGGACTTCACGGTTATGGGTGGGTCGTTTGGTGAAGTTGCCGGGCAAAAAGTCGCACGCGTGATGGACCTCGCGGTTTCTGCAGGTGTCCCCGTGGTCTGCCTGAATGATGGCGGCGGCGCTCGCATCCAGGAGGGCATCTACAGCCTGGCAGCCTTTGGCGAACTATTCTATCGCAACGTGCAGGCAAGCGGCGTCATCCCTCAGATCAGCGTCATTCTCGGGCCTTGCGCCGGCGGTGCTGTCTACTCGCCCGCCATGACCGACTTCATCATCATGACCCAGGGTGAAAGCAACATGTTCATCACCGGTCCTGAAGTGATCAAAACCGTGACAGGTGAGGAAATCGATGCCGAATCACTTGGCGGAGCCCTTGCCCACAGCACGACCAGCGGCGTGGCGCACTTTGTGGGTCAGAATGAGGAAGATACCCTCAACATCGTCAAGAAACTGCTTGAGTACATCCCTGACAACAACACCGAAGCCCCCAAACGCCTCCAAACCACCGATTCTCCCATGCGCGCCGACAAATCCCTTGATTCCGTGGTGCCTGTCGACCCGAACCAGACCTACGACATCCACAGCGTGATCGAACCTGTCGTCGACCAGGGCTCCTTCTTCGAAGTCATGGCTGCCTATGCTGCCAACGCCGTTGTCGGCTTCGCGCGTTTGAACGGCGAAGTGATCGGTGTGGTGGCCAACCAGCCTGCCAACCTCGCGGGGGTGCTGGACATCAACGCTTCCGATAAGATCGCGCGCTTCGTTCGCTTCTGCGATGCCTACAACATCCCGTTGATCACCTTCGTCGATTGCCCGGGATTCATGCCCGGATCGGCAATGGAACACAGCGGCATCATTCGGCACGGCGCGAAGATCGTTTACGCCTTCTCAGAAGCTTCAGTTCCAAAGATCTCTGTCGTCACCCGCAAGGCGTACGGCGGCGCGTACATCGTCATGAGCTCAAAGCACATCCGCGCTGATATGGTTTTCGCATGGCCGACTGCTGAGATCGCAGTCATGGGCGCCGAAGGTGCAGTGAACATCCTATACGGCCGCGAACTTAAAACCAAGACCCCCGAGGAAGCCGCAACCATGCGCAGCGACCTGGTGGACACATTCAAAGAAAAATTCCAGAATCCGTATGCCGCAGCTTCGAGCGGTTTTGTGGACGAGGTGATCCTGCCGAGCGAAACCCGCCAGCGCCTGATCGCATCCCTCGACATGCTGCGCAACAAGCAGTCCACATCACTGCCCAAGAAGCACGGAAACATACCTCTGTAATGTGAGGGTAAACCATGCTAGATAATCTACTCATAGCCCTTAAAGTATCCGGGATCGGAATCGTCGTCTTGCTGCTCGCCCTGACTGTATTTGCCGGCCTGGTCAGCTTGATGACCCGCTTCCTGAAAGATAGACCCGAAGAGGAAGAGTCTGGGGAAGTGGAAGAAGCAGAAATCGCAGAATCCGAAACGATTCCCGCCGAATCTGAACTCGGCCGTATCGCAGCCATCGCTGTGGCCATTGCCAGGGCGCAGTCTGCATTTGTCACATCCAGCAATCCCTCGAGCTCGGCTCTGAGCTCATGGGGCCAATTCCATCTCAATCGTCGCTTGAACTCAAGCGTGCCTACCAGGAGAACGAAATGAAACACTTCCGCTTGTCAGTAGATGGCAAACCTTACGAAATTGAAATTCTCAGCGACCCAAGAGGCGATGAGGTGTTATTGAAAGTCGACGGCGAGGAAATCACTGTCACGGCTGAAAACCTGGATGTTCAGGTTGCCACGGCGGCGGAAGCGCCTGCTGCGGCACCCGTTGCCAAAGCTCCGGTTGCCGCCCCCAAACCCGCTGCAGCTCCCGCGGTCGAGGCAGGCTCCAATACCCTCAAAGCTCCGCTTCCTGGCGTGATCAATGCCATCAAAGTACGCGAAGGGCAGACCGTCAAACCGAATGACCCGCTGGTCGTCATCGAAGCCATGAAAGCCATGAATGTGATTCGGGCTCAGCGCCCAGGTACCATTACCAGGATCTATGTCAATACCGGCGACCGCATTCCCTACGGCGCGCCTTTATTGGACATTGAATAGCCGCGAAAGGATTTAGCCATGACCTTGGATTTTTCGGGTTTATTAGGCGGCTTGTTGGACATAAATTACCTGCAGCTCATTATGGTGGCGATTGGCCTTGGGTTGATGTACCTTGGCATCTTCAAGGAATATGAACCCAACCTGCTGATTCCCATCGGCTTTGGAGCCATCCTGGGTAACCTGCCCGTAGCCGTTAACATGATCGGTCCGAACGGTTTCTTTGGCATTCTCTATTCGGCCGGTATTGCAAACGAGTTGTTCCCCCTCTTGATCTTCCTCGGCGTTGGCGCCATGCTAGACCTGCGACCTCTGTTAAGCCAACCGATCATGTTCATCATGGGCGCGCTCGCTCACCTCGGCATTTTTGCCACGCTGATCATCGCGGTCTTGCTCGGCTTCAATCTTGCTGAGGCCACCGCCATCGGTATGATCGGTGCCATCGACGGTCCAACCGTCATCTATGTGAACTCCAAGTTGGGCGGTTTGTTCCAGACCCCGGGCCTCGCGGCAGCCATCGCAGTGACCGCGTACTCCTACATGAGCCTGGTTCCCATCATCCAACCCCCACTGATGCGGCTCTTCACCACCAAGGCTGAACGCGGTATCCACATGGAATACACGCCGCGCCCTGTGTCGAAGCTCACCGTCATCCTCTTCCCTGTGCTGCTGACCATCATCGGCGCAATCTTCCTCCCCGAAGCTGCCCCGTTAATCGCTACACTGATGTTCGGTAACCTTATTAAAGAATCGGGTGTGGTCGAAGGACTTGTTGGAACCGCAAAAGACACCATTACCAACGTTGCCACCATCTTCCTCGGCCTGGTCATCGGCTCGACGATGCAGGCAGCCACCTTCTTGAATACCGGAACGCTGCGCGTGCTCTTCCTGGGCCTCATCGCTTTCGCGTTGAACACCATCGGCGGGCTTCTCTTTGGCAAGCTGGTGTGCGTGCTTTCCGGCCGCAAGATCAACCCGCTCGTCGGCGCCGCCGCAATCAGCGCCTTCCCCATGAGCGGACGCCTTGCCCAAAAAGTCGCTCTCGAAACCGACAACAACAACTTCATCCTGATGCATGCTCTCGGCGCCAATGCCGCCGGGCAGGTTGCTTCGGTCCTTGCCGCAGGCGTCTTGATGCAAATGATCTTCCCAATCTTGCTCCACTAGGACATCACCAACTTTTGAAAGGAGGAATGTTCAATTGACAGTCAAATCGCTTATCAAAGCCAGTGAATATCACGACTCGGTCAGCTTGATGCTGGTTGCCAAGGAATTGGTCAAGTTCCCCGGCGTCAAAGATGCCTCCGTTATGATGGGAACCGATGCCAACAAATCGCTGCTCGAACAGAGCGGACTGCTGACCCCCGAAGGTAAAGCTGCCACACCGAACGACCTGATCATCGCGGTCAGCACCGATGCTGATGTCGACGCTGCCCTGGCTCATGCAGAATCCCTGCTCAACAAGAAAGCTGAAGCTGAAGAAGGGATCGAATTCCGTCCCAAGACCGTTCGCAGCGCCAGGAGGGCACATCCCAATGCCAACGTGGCGATCATCTCCATTGCGGGACGCTACGCTGCCGAAGAAGCCTGGGAGTGCCTCTTCCAGGGCATGCACGTGCTGCTCTTCTCGGATAACGTGAGCAAGGAAGACGAACTCGCCCTGAAGAAGTACGGCCGCGACCATGGCCTGCTGGTGATGGGTCCGGGCGCTGGCACCGCGATCCTCAATGGCGTCGCGCTTGCCTTCGCCAACGTCATCCCGGCCGGCCCGGTGGGTATCGTTTCTGCTGCAGGCACCGGCCTGCAGGAGACAAGCACTCTGCTCGCCAAGAACGGAGTGGGCATCACCCAGGGTATCGGCACCGGCGGCGGCGACGTCAAGAAGGAAATCGGCGGCATCATGTACATCGAAGGCCTGAAAGCTTTACAGGCCGACCCCGCCACCAAAGTCATTCTGATGGTCAGCAAGCTTCCCGATCTCGAGGTCGAACAAACCCTGCTCGAGCAGGTCAAAGCCAGCCAGAAACCCACAGTCATCTGCCTGCTGGGCGGCAAAGCCCGAAGCGCTCAACTCCCCGAGAACGCAATCGTGGTCAGCACGCTCGAAGAAGCAGGGCTCACCGCGGCAAAATTGGCGGGCGCAAAGATCGGCGACATCAAAGCCGCCATCGCTGCTGAAGCCGAAGAAACCAGGAAGCAGGCGATTGAGCTCAAGAAGCTGCTCAAGCCCGGCCAGAAGCACTTGCGCGGTCTCTTCTCAGGCGGAACCCTGTGCTACGAATCGCAGGTCATCTGGCGCGACAACTTCGAGATGGAAGTCTACTCAAACGCTCCCCTCGACAAGCACTTCAAGATGAAAGACTCCACGCGCAGCGAAGGCGATTGCGTGATCGACCTGGGTGAAGAAGAATTCACCGTTGGCCGTCCGCACCCCATGATCGACAACGATCTGCGCGTCCGCAGGATCTTGCAGGAAGCTGCCGACCCGTCTGTTGCAGTGATCATGCTCGACGTGGTCATCGGTTACGGCGCGCACCCCGACCCCGCTGCTGAACTTGGCGACGCCATCCTCAAAGCCCGCGCAGCTGCCAAGAAAGACGGCCGTGAAGTGCTCTTCGTCGCATCCGTCACAGGCACTGAAGAAGACCCGCAGTGCCTCAGCCGCACCACCGATATGCTCCAGGCTGCCGGCGTGCATGTGCTCAAAGACAACGCGATGGCTTCACGTCTCGCAGGGTACCTCATTTCCTGAAAGGAGAGGAGCGCAAAAATGGCAGAAAGAAAAATCCAAGATCTATTCGGAAAACCCGTGGAGGTTGTCAATGTTGGCCTTCAGGGGTTCATCCAACCCATGAAAGACCAGGGCGTCCCCGTTGTGGACGTCGACTGGCGCCCTCCCAAGGAAGGGATCCGCCACCTTCGGGTCACCAGGAACGGAAAGTCCATCGACGAAGCCAACGATGAGGTCGTCAGCCGCATCAAGAAAGCCCGCCCCGTGCTGGTTGGCATGGGCCTGGCCATCGACACCATCCCCGGCTACAAACCCAACCTGATCCTGCACGCTGGCCCCCCGATCACCTGGGAGCGCATGTGCGGACCCACGAAGGGTGCGGTGATGGGCGCTCTCATCTACGAGGGCCTGGCCAAAGACGAGAAGGAAGCCGCGGCTCTGGCTGCATCAGGCAAGATCGAATTTGCTCCGTGCCACCACTACCACGCTGTCGGACCCATGGCAGGTGTTGTGTCTGCGCACATGCCCGTCTTCATCATCGAGAACAAGGCTTTCGGCAACAAGGCATATGCCACCATGAACGAAGGGTTGGGCAAGGTCCTCCGCTTCGGCGGCATGGGACCCGATGTCTACGCCCGGCTGCACTGGATGACAGACGTCCTCTATCCCTCCCTTAAGCGCGCGCTGGCAACCCTGCCAGACGGCATCGATATCAAATCATTGATCGCCCAGGCGCTACACATGGGTGACGAGTGCCACAACCGCAACCGCGCTGGAACTTCGTTGTTCCTCCGCGCGATCGCACCAGCCCTCGCCCGCACCAGCACCGACAACGAAACCCTTGCCAAAGTGATCGAGTTCATCGACAAGAACGATCACTTCTTCCTCAATCTCTCGATGCCCGCAGGAAAAGCGGCCCTCGAGCCCGCGGAGGGCGTCGAAGGCAGCTCAGTGATGACCATCATGGCCCGCAACGGCACAGATTTCGGCATCCAGATCAGCTCGATGCCCGGCAAGTGGTTCACGGCCCCGGCTCCCATGGTGGAAGGCCTCTACTTCCCCGGTTTCAGCGAAAAGGATGCCAACCCCGATATCGGCGATAGCACGGTTTGTGAGACCGCCGGTTACGGCGGCGTTGCCATGGCTGCAGCCCCTGCCATCGTCAAGTTCGTTGGCGGCACCCCGCAAATGGCCATCGACAGCACGCTCGAGGCGTACGAGATCACCTACAGCGAGCATGAAGGCTTTACCATCCCGGTTCTGAACTTCCGCGGCACGCCGCTTGGTTTCGATGTCCGCAAGGTTATGGAGACCGGAATCATGCCCAAAATCAACACCGGAATCGCCCACAAGGATCCAGGAGTGGGCGGCATTGGCGCAGGAATCCTGCGCGCTCCTGAAAAGGTTTTCAAGGACGCGTTTGATGAATTCAGCAAATTCTGCTAGTCAACTCAGTTAAGGAGAATAAAGTATGAAACTCATCGATTTGACTCTGCCTTTAGGAATTGCAACGCCCGCGTGGCCCACCTACGAACCTCTGCAGGTGAAATACTTCAAACGCCTGGCACCCAACGGCGCAAATGGACAACTCCTCACCCACTCCAACCACCTCGGTACGCACCTTGATGGCGAGTGCCACTTCTGGACCGCCGGTAAAGATATCGCGTCCCTCACGATGGACTACCTGGTCAATGAAGCCGCGGTAGTCGATTTGAGCGACGTTGCCGGTGACTATGATGTGTACACCTCAAAGATGGTTACAGACCGCGTCGAAGTCAAGCACGGCGATATCCTCATCATCCATACCGGTTACCACCACTTCGGATGGGATATGCCGGAAGCCGACGAAGTCCGCTACATGGTTCAGCATCCGGGTCCTGATGTCGAATTTGCCAAGTGGGCTCAGAAACTCGAGCTGCGCTGGATCGGTGTCGATTGCGGTTCTGCTGACCACCCCATGAACACCATCATTCGCAACTGGATGCCCCGCCAGGCGAAACAGGCCGAGAAAGTATTCCAGAAGAAATTCCACAAATCGCTGGAAGAATTCTACACAGACGAAAAGTACCAGTTCATGCACCTCGATATGTTCCCGCATCACATTCTGCATGCTGAATGCCTTGGCGGCGATCTCGACTTGCTGCTCAACCGCCGCGTCAAGATCGGTTTCTTCCCCTGGCGCTTCGTCGATGGTGAATCCTCCATCGGACGCTGCGTGGCCTTCGTCGAAGATGATGAATATGAGAAGCTGATGGCAAAGAAAGCCACCATGCCCAAGTCGAAATTCGGTGACTGCTACGAACCCAAGCATATCGAATCACTCAACAAGTTGACTAAAGCCAACCTGGCTTAGTAGACCCATATTATTAAAAGGAGTTTGCCGTGAAATTCGAATTGCCTGAAAAAGCATCTGTAGAGACCCTGGAAATCGACGCTCGCGAAGTCGAAGCCATGCTCCAGGGCCCCAAAATGGATCTCAAACCCTGGCCCGGTGCCCAGGTCAAATTGAAGGACGGACGCATCCTCTTCATCCGCGAAGCTCGTCTCGACGAAGCCCCCAAGATGCTCACCTACATGGAAAAGATCATGCACGTCGATCACGACTTCTATGATATCGTGGGCGCCCGCGTCTATTCCGAGATCCTCGGCTGGTATCGCTCGCGCCTCAAGGACCCCTATACCCTCGTCGGTTTGATCGACGGCAAATGGGCAGGCTTCGCCAACGGCCGCCTGATGAACGAGGATATCAACATTTCCCTCCACACCATGGCCCTCCTGCGCGGCGGACGTATTGGCGCAGTGATGTATTACGCCAAAGCCTACTACGGTTTCGAAATCCTTGGCAACAAGGAATGGTGGGCGACCTACGAAAGCTACAACGGCTGGATGCGCTGGGGTCTCGGCATGGCTCAACCTTCCTACCCATGGCCCGATGTCCAACACGAACTCGGCGGCGCCAAGGTCTACTATGTCACCAAGAAGTACTGGGATCAGTTGATCAAACAGTACGTGCGCCAGATGGCCGGCGCCGATCTCGACTTCAACGTGTCTGATGAAGTTCGCAAAGCCAACGAAGAACTCATCGTCCCCGACGAAATCCTGGTCTAAGCCTCAATCACCTTCAACTCCCGAGATTTCAAAACAAATCTCGGGAGTCTGCTTTTTAGCTGCAGATTCGCCGAAGGAGGCGAATAGACGGTTAAAAAAAGCGGAACCAGATACGGCAAGCCAGCGCTCGCTGGCTCAGAGGATTACAGGCGGAAATCGCCTCATCCCAGCGCTTCTTTCAACTAGGCTTTATCAGCTTCCACCTGCCAGCGCTCTCTCCTTATAGACCTACCTACAAGGACTTAGTTGACAAACTAAAGCGGGATCTTTTTGAAAATAAATAGAATTTCGCCTGATTGCCTATTGACAACCCTCTCATTCGATTTATACTATAAATAGATTTGCAGTGCAAACTATTATTCAAATCAGTGGGAGGTGGATGCCATGCAAAATCTAGATAAGACGCGCTTTATCGCCGCGAATTATTCGAACTTGCAGGGTCTCAAGGGCGTGCCGATGGGGCTGCTGCTGATCACGGTTGTGCTTTGGGCCAACCAGCTACACGGGCGGGCTACCGATCTGTCGCTTCCGATCCTATTCGGGGTTGTAACGATTGTGGTGACTTTCCTGATCTACCGTTATTACAAGTCCCATTTTGGAAAGGTCGAGAGCACCCCGAAACAGAAGCGGGTGGTATTTCTCCTCTCTATTGTCGGGGCGTTGGTGGCATTAGGCGCGTTTCTGGGCGATAATTATCTGCACCTTCCGCTTAGCCTGGTTGGATTGGTGTTCGCAGCGACAGTGGTGACGGAATACCTGCGTATGCAGTGGATCGCACCGGGACACTACCTACTGCCCGCGATGCTGGCTTGTTTCGTCATCATCCTATTGGTGAGCATTTTGCCGCTACTGGGAGCAGGGGATTGGTGGAAACTGCTTGGACTGCGCGAGCAGATGTTCGGGGTACTGGTGGTAGTCGGCGCGGTGATTGTGGCATACGGCCTGTTCGGGCACTGGTACTTCGTCCACCAACTGCCGCTTGTGACTCCTGAAGCAAAAGGCGAGGAATAACCTATGGGCAGCGTATTCGAAGAAATGGCCGGGTTGGACCGATTGATCCACGAGCCCTCGCGGCTGGCGATTCTGACGGCGCTTTCCACCTGCCAGCGCGCCGATTTCGTTTTCCTGCAGCGTATCACCGGTTTGACGGGGGGGAACTTATCCAGCCAAATCTCGAAACTGGCAGATGCCGGGTTGGTGAGCGTGGAGAAGAAGATCATCGCCAAACGCTCCAACACTCTTGTGCAAATCACGCCACGGGGCCAGGAGGCAATCGAGCAGCACTGGCAGCAACTCGAGCAGCTGCGCAAAAGCGCACAGGAGTGGAAGCCGAAATCCTAACAGAAAGCTTCAGACTTAAACGCGATTGGCCCGTTTTCTGGCATTCTACTCACCTATTTTGGCGTGACTATAGTTATTTAAGAAGAATCCCGAAATCTTCAAACACAGATTACGGGATGCGAATTCGAGGATAAGAATTGGCGCGACGGTTCAGGCAGGCAGAAGCGCGGCAGCCATCCCCGCAAAAGCATCGATGCCTGAAGAGTTGCCGAAGGATTCCAGCTTTCGCGCAATGGTGACCGGATCCATCTTGCAGGTATTGAGCAGCACCATCGCCGCCATGCCGACCCGCTCGTCCACCAGGCGCTGGATCGCGGCTTCGATCAGGTTCGCCGAAATCCAGGTCGTCTGTTTACGCGCCAGCTCAAGCGCTAACGCGTTGAGTTGGCTGGTGAATTCATCCACGGCTCCCTCGCGGTTGAGCAGGCAGTTCAAGATCAGCAGGTAACCGGCCGTGATATCGTCACCGGACGGCGTCAATCCCATGCCGTTGCCCAAAATTAGCTTGAGGGCGTCTTCACAGGCAGCCAGATCCTTCGCACGCGTCCCCTGGCGCAGATTGCGCACCGCAACCCACAACTCCTGCTTCGCAGGGTCCACCGGAACCCTCTTGTTGAACAGCGCATCGACAACGAACAGGCAAGAGTCCTCGTGCCCGCCCCGGTCAAGCAATTGAAAGATCGAAACGATCTGCGAGACGATCGTCCCTTTCATAGCGTGTGCTTTCACCTGGGGCAGGGGCTCAGGCGCGATTTCGGTCAGCGAGGATAAATCCAAATCCCATTCGCCCATGCGCAGATGATTATCCGCCAGGCTCGCGCGTGTATTCAACGCCAAACCCCCGGGGTACTCCTCAGGATCGTCTATCTGTATGCTGAACGGATTATCGATACTGTTCCCGGTCAGGAACACAACTCGATCTCCGAAGAGGACGAAGATCCCCTTCGAGGTAATCCCAATCACTTTTCCATCAACGTTGGATCGCAATAACGGGGCGATGAAGCTCCCGGCTTTATGAATCTTTACAGGCATCATTGTTCGCTATCCTCTGTTTCGAGGTAGATCGCCATGTTGCCAAGCACGCCCCAGGATGCCGAGAACAACTTGTTGGTCACCTCATAAATCTCACTGTTGTTCATGTAGCGGATGGTTTGCGAGCCGTAACCGGTGACGATGACCACATGCTCGTACGCCGCCACGGTAGTGACATTCCCTTCGCTGTCGACATATTCCTCCGGCGTGCCGTACGTGACGTTCCCGATCACCCAGACGATCACAGGGTTGCCCTTTGCCACGCTGGCTTTGATGTCGTCAAGCGTCAACCCTTTGGCAGCTTTGGCGTTCAGACCGTAATCGCGCAGCAGCGCAGCGACCGGCCCGGCATGCACGCCATAATCCTCGGGGGGAATGTGCCCCCATGAGCCTTCAACGTCACCCA
Source organism: Chloroflexota bacterium (assembly GCA_021779955.1). Taxonomy (GTDB): domain Bacteria; phylum Chloroflexota; class Anaerolineae; order Anaerolineales; family Anaerolineaceae; genus UBA6107. The sequence goes on from JAJXZS010000036.1 coordinate 57,829, forward strand.
CGAAGCCAAGGTCCGGATTGTCGGAAATGGGCAGTTCGTCCTGGAATTCCTTTTCGTTGATCGTCACACCGAAATAGCGCGCCCAATCGACAGCCGCTGCAGCCTCGCAGCCGATGCTGTAAAACTGGCGGTGACCCTTGATGTCGGTAATATAGAATTTGTCGGGAAACAGCGGGCTGGACGTCTCTGTGGGGGGAACGGGAGTAAGAGTTTTCGTTGCGGTTGGAGGAATTCGAGTCGAGGTGGGCGTGCGAGTGGGAGCAGGCCGGTAGGTGATGGCTTTTGTCGGCGTTGCTGATCTTGTGGCCGATGGCACGGACAAGTTGTTCAGAGCGTGGCCTTGCGGCCTGGCAGCCTTTTCCACCTGGAAGACAGAAACAAGCACCGCCAGCCCCATGAAACCAATCATTGCGTAAGCGAGAAGAGATGGCGGTTTCCCATTCATACGACAAATAATCCCTCACAATCATACCCGAGAATCGATTCAACTTCCAGCCGGTTAATGGTCGAATGTGCTGCCTTAAACCAAAACGCCCCTTACGGGCGTTTCAGTGCCGAGACTGGGAATCGGACCCAGGACACCACAATTTTCAGTCGTGTGCTCTACCAACTGAGCTATCTCGGCGGGGTGTAAAGAATTTTACCTGCTCGAGGCGAGTATGTCAAGAAAAAAGACGAGAATCGAGAATAGAGAGTGGAGATTGGTAAAAAACACTGAGAGCCATTGTCATTGCCAGGGTTAGCCAGCTCGTGAATGCACAATAAGAAATCCTCCATGACATGAATCGATTGGATGACAAAGGAGGTTTTTACTGTTCTCCATTCTCCACTCTCGATTCTCGAACTTTTTTACCATTATAATAAGGCGTCATTCATATCACTGAAAAGAGAACTCTCTCCATGCCATCGTCAGCATCACGCATCTCTCGCGGATACACCACCGCCCTCATCAGCGCCCTCCTGCTTTCGACCACTGCCATCCTCATCCGGATTCTCACCCTGAATAACCAGATGCCCGCCCTGGTGCTCGCGTTGTGGCGCGATGTGATCGGCGCCAGTATCGCCTTTATCGCCATGGCGATCGTCAAACCCGCGTTGCTCAAGATACAGCGCAAGGATCTGGTTTACCTGATTGGATACGGACTGATTCTCGCCCTCTTCAACGGCCTCTGGACGCTTTCTGTGGCTTTGAACGGCGCTGCCATCGCCACCGTGCTGGTATACAGCTCTGCGGCATTTACCGCTATTCTGGGCAGGTGGCTGCTCAAAGAATCCATCGATTGGGTCAAAATCCTCGCCATCGTGCTCACCTTCGCGGGCTGCGTGTTCGTCTCCGGCCTGCTCGACCAGGCGCAGCTTACCGCCAACTTGATCGGAATCCTGACAGGCATCCTGGGCGGTCTGCTTTATGCGGTCTACAGCCTGATGGGCCGCTTTGCCTCGCAGCGCGGTTTGAGCCCCTGGACCACCCTGCCCTACATTTTTGCCTTTGCCTCGGTCTTCCTCCTCGGCATCAACTTTGCCTTCATGGGCACGATGCCAGGAGCGCCTGTACACGCTGTGGATATCCTCTGGCGCGAAGGCAGCCTGGGCGGCTGGGCAATCCTCTCCGCCCTAGCAGTCGGCCCGACCCTGCTGGGATTCGGCACCTACCTGGTGAGCCTGAGTTACCTGCCTTCATCGGTCGCCAACCTTCTGATGACATCCGAACCGGTGTTCACTGCGATTACCGCTTACTTCCTGCTTAATGAACGCATGACAGGCAGCCAGATCGGCGGCAGCCTGCTCATCCTGGTAGGCGTGGTGTTCATGCGTGTTATGGAAGGCCGCAGGTCGAAATCACTTCAACCTGTCGAAGAAATTCAGCCCGCAGCCGATTAACCCATAATTTTGGGGCAAACCACCCCCCACCGACATGTACGTATCAATCGATTGGCGTTTTCGAAAATGCGAACTCGCAAACGAGCTGAGAGTCTTTATGAGAAACCAAAGAATGGGCTTCGAAGTATCTTCCTCCGCTCGCCCAAAACAACAATCCCTGCAGCAACCCTTCGACAAAATAGCAGAACTGGCTTTGCAGTTCCACCTTTTCTTCCTTACCGGTTGAATTCAATTGGTAATTCAGCGAGGTTGCTTCTATGCTGACTGTACTCTTCCACCCCCATGTCGATTCGAACCAGGCTGCCAACGCTTCGAAGCCTTTGCGCGCGCGGCGGCGCATCGGCAGCATGCGAATGGCAGGGTCCTGCAGGCCGATCTCCTGGCCGTAATCGCGTAAAAGCATATCGAAGGCTTCCCTGCCTGCTTCGAGCGATAAACCGTCCGCCCCTTTGGCGTCCGTAAGTGCACGCAGCCATCCTGCAGCCGCGTCGAAAGTAGGCGCCACCTCTGCGAATGCTTCCCCCCCAAATAACCTCTTCAAACCGCTTATGTAAAGATCATCAGGAAAGATCGTCATCGCCTTCACCTTGCTCATCAGGACCGGTTTGCGTCCATTTCTTCGAGGATGCCAAACAGCAGCTCGAGCAGCACGTTCTTGACCGAACTCTTCTTCTTTGCCACGCAAGGCATGATCTTGATGCTGTGATCCAGTCTCAGCGCAACCCGCATGTCTTCAACGTCCCACGCGTCTGCGCAGTCCTGCTTGTTGGCAGCCACGATGTAGGGCGTCGGCGCATAAGCGTGAAAAGTCTCGAGGATGCTGCGCGCCTCGCGGAACGTCTCAGGGCGCGTGCTGTCGACCATGACGATGAACCCAAGCATCCCTTCAGAAAGGATTTCCCACATGAAATCGAAGCGTTTCTGACCCGGCGTGCCAAAGAGGAATAGCACCAGGTCGTCGTCCACGGTGATGCGGCCGAAATCCATGGCAACCGTGGTCGATTCCTTGACCTTTTCGGCTTCGGCTGTGATCTTCTTTTCGGTCGAAACCACATCGATCTCACTTACAGAACGGATCAGCTCCGTCTTGCCCGAGTTGAAGGGACCGGTCACCACGATTTTCACTGTTTGGGTTTGCATAGAGTACATTCCTTCATCGATGTTAGATTGCACGGATTCGGTCAATTAGACGATTGACGATCGATTTCTGCTCGTCGCGATCTTGCGCCACAAATGTGCGCCCGGGGGTGATCACAGCGCCGCTGGCGGGTCGGATGATTTCGACGATGCCTGCCTGCAAGAGCGCATAAACCACCCGGCGGATATCCATCTCGTTCAGACGGGTCGCATGGGCGATCTGGGTGATGGAATTCTTGGGGTTGACGTAGGATACGACGCGCCATTCATCCTGGCTCAGGTTGATCGCACGCATATTGGTGCCTGGCCGGTCGGAGAATTTCAGCGCCATTTCGAGGGATGGAATTTCGTCCTTGAGTTGTTCGTATTCTTTGAGCTTGCGCGCGCCTTCGACGATCAGATCTTCCAGGCTTTCGCGCACCATGATATTGCCTTCGGGCGCGCTTTCGGGGCCTTCGAAGTGGAAGAAGCCGTCTTCCCAGATGAAAAGCTGCTTCACCACGCCGCTGTAATATGCACGCAGCGTGTCCAGGATATCTTCCTGGGAAAGGTACCCGCCATTGACCAGGCAAAGCCCCAATTCGGCGGGCTGAAGGTCTTTGAACTTCTCCTGCAGCATCACCACCTGGGAACGCTTGAGCTTCTTCGAGGATGCCAGGATTTTCAGCAAGTCGAAGCTCTGATTTGCGTTCTGAGCAAACGAAATCTTCCCATCGCGGAAATATACCGCCACAGTGTCGCTCCCACCTTCCACATAAAGCGCCCCGGTTTTGGTCGCAATGTGGATCAGGTTGAGCAACTGAGTGATGGAAAAATCTCTTAAGTTGCCTTTTAACGCCATTAATTTCCCTTGAGTGACAAAGGTACCTTTAGGATTATACAGGTAAGGCAAAAGCGAGTCAATTCACAGGCGTTACAAGCTTGTAAGGGCAGCCCGCGAACCGGGATTGAGTATAATCAATACAGCCTCTCACCCCACACCCAAGGATGCGCCATGCCCACAAAACTGATTTTCAACCCGACAGCCAACCTGGGGCGCGCCTCGTCGCTGCTTCCCGAGATCCTTTCAGCCGTCAAGGATATGCCCGACGTGGAAATGAACGTCACCCTCTCTCACGGTCATGCCGTTGAAATGGCTTCAAAAGCTGCTGAGGAGGGTTTTGAGCGGGTCATCGCCATGGGAGGGGATGGAACTACCCACGAGATCGTCAACGGCCTGATGACCATTGCGGAGCCCCTGCGTCCAGAACTCGGAATCGTCCCGCTCGGTTCGGGCAACGATTTTTCATTCGCAGGCGGGCTAAAAGGCGAGAGGAGCGATCTGCTCGATTTTGCGCTGCATGGAAAGAGCCGCAGCGTCGACATCGGCGTGATTCACGACAACCTCGGCAGGCACGAGTATTGGGTAAACTCTCTCGGCATCGGCTTAGACGCATTGATCAATATCTATTCCAGGCAGATGCGCGTCGTCAAAGGATTCTGGATTTATCTGCTGGCTGCCCTGCGCACGATCCTCTTCAATTACACCTCGTTTCGCTTCAGCGCCCGAATGGATGATGCTGAGTGGAAAGATTCGCTGACCATGCTCGTTATCGCCAACGGCAAACGCGAGGGCGGAGCATTCATGATCGCGCCTTCGGGCAGGTTGGACGACAATAAGCTCGATTTTTCCGCCGCAAGCAACATGTCGCGCTTGCAGATGATCAGGACGCTCATGGCTTACATCAAGGGCACGCAGAACAACCTCCCCTACATCCATGCCGGTTCGTTCACTTCGCTCGACCTGACCGCCGACTGCCCGCTGATCCTCCACGCCGACGGCGAAATCCTGGCAGGCCTGGATTCGCAGGTGACCCACGTGCAGATCGAATCGGTACCTGCCGCGATTCGGCTGGTCAGCCGGGTCTGAGGGAGATATATGCCCGATCTTCACCACCTGCTGCACGACACCGATCTCGATTTCCTGGAACGCGTTTCGCATTTCTGGGACTTCGAACTGCCGCTGAACAGTTTCGACGAAGCGCTCGGAATGCTCGAAAGCAGGCTGAAAGATGCGCAGCAGGCAGCGCAGGTGATCGAATCATCGCCCGAAGAGGCAAAAGAGGCATGGAACGGGCTGATCGAGCAGCGGGGAAGGATGACCTCGGCCCAGTTCTCGCGTGAATACGGAGAGATACGCGTGATGGGTGTAGCCAAACGCAAACGCGAGCAGCCTGATCTTCACCCGTCATCGCCTGCGGAGATGCTCTGGTATCGCGCGCTCATCGGCAAGGGGATTTTCGCCGCGGAAGGCGAACCGCAGGAATTTGTATACATTCCAGACGAACTGGTCACCCTCTTTGCCGCACCAGAGCCGCCGATTCAAGCCCTCACCTTCCGACCTGCTGCGGATGATGAACACTTGTTCACAACGCCCGCCAACGACGAGATCCTCGACCGCCTGGCGGTGCTCCTCTGCGAATTGCGCAAGGATCCACAGCCCCCCGCGTTGCTCAAATCGCCCCGCACCCCACGCCTGACATTCATGCTTGAACTGCTCAAATCGCTTGGCATGCTTGGCGCTGCGAATCAAATCGACCCTGAGAAGATCCGCGAGCTCCTCGAGGCAAATCGGGGGCTCGCGCTGCTTCATTGCTACACGCATTGGCTGGAGAGCGACCGAATCAATGACCTGCGCATGCTTCCGGGCTTGACTTTCGAGGGCAACTGGCAGAATTCACCGCTGCTCCCGCGGAAGATCCTTCTAAACGCCCTCACTCAAACCGGGCCAGGTTCCTGGTGGAGCATTCCATCGCTTGTGGCGGAGATCAAGAGCAAGCAGCCCGATTTCCAGCGCCCAGCAGGCGACTACGATTCGTGGTTCATCCGGCGTCCATCTGACAACCGCTATCTTCGCGGCTTCGACGCATGGGATGAGGTGGAGGGCTATTTGATCCGCTACCTCATCAGCGGCCCGCTGCATTGGCTTGGCGTTGTCGATCTCGGGTTTGCCGCGAAAAATCAGCCTGCGGTGTGCTTCAGGCTGTCTTCAGCAGGGCGCATGCTCATTCAAGGCATATCACCTGAGCGGGCTTTTGCGGCGAATTCCGAAGTCAAAATCAGCTCGAGCGGACAATTCCAACTCCCGGCAGGCATCTCTATGGCGCTGCGTTACCAGATCGGACGCTTCTGCCGCCTCGAGAAGGAGACCGCCCGAGAAACGGTTTACATGGTCACGGGCACGTCGCTTGCTCATGCGGTCGAACGGGGGCTGAAGCCCAACCAGCTCATCGCTCTCCTCAAACGCTCGAACGTGACCTCCCTTTCGCCTGCCTTCATCCGCCTCGTCGAATATTGGGAAAAGTTCGGCACGGCGGTGCAGATGGAAAATAC
>JAJXZS010000025.1 GCA_021779955.1 Chloroflexota bacterium
GAAGGTGCTGCGCGTCAAACTCACCCTCGATGAGAAGGACTGGAAGGGATCCATCGTCGATTACTTCCGTCCCGACCTGCGCTCACCCTTCTGCGGGCAGCTCGAGCTGGCCATTGTCGACGCTGCCGAACGCCTGCTCCTGCCGGCGATCGAGCGTGACGTGCGGCGTGAACTGACCGTCGCCGCCGAAACCCACGCGATCAAGGTCTTTGCCGCCAATCTCAAGGCGCTCCTGGGACAGCCGCCGCTGGAAGGTCACGTCGTCATCGGGCTCGACCCCGGCTTCCGCACCGGCACCAAACTGGCAGTCGTCGGCGAAACCGGCAAGCTGCTGGATACGGGCACGATCTACCCACACGAACCGCAAAAGCACTGGCAGGAATCGCTCGAAAAGCTCAAGGGGCTCATCGAGAAGCACCACGTTACCCTGATTTCCATTGGCAACGGCACAGCTTCCCGCGAGACTGAGCAGTTGGCCGCCGAGCTCACCCGGTCGATGCCCTCCGTGCGCTACGTCATCACGAACGAAGCAGGGGCATCGGTCTATTCCGCCAGTCCGCTTGCCCGCGCCGAAATGCCAGACCTCGATGTCTCCATTCGCGGTGCAGTGTCGATCGCGCGCCGTGTGCAAGACCCGCTGGCCGAACTGGTCAAGATCGATCCCAGGTCGATCGGGGTGGGCATGTACCAGCACGACGTTGACCAGACCGCGCTATCCGAAGCGCTGACAGGTGTGGTCGAGGACGTGGTCAACCGCGTGGGGGTGGACGTAAACACCGCCTCGCCCGCTTTGCTGACCTATGTGGCTGGCATCGGCCCCTCCCTGGCGAACAAGATTGTGGCATATCGTGACGAGAAGGGCACTTTCAAGGCGCGCGATGAGATCCGCTCGGTACCCGGCGTCGGACCCAAAGCCTTCGAGCAGTCGGCAGGGTTCCTGCGCATCCGCGGCGGGGTGAACCCTCTGGACGCCAGCGCCATCCATCCCGAAAGCTATCCCATTGCCGAAGCGGTGCTTTCGTATGCGGGAGTCAAGCCGGTAACTCCTGCCGGTGAAAGAAAGTCGCTTATCGAAGCATTGCAGAAGCGGCCGATTCAAAAACTGGCAGAAGAGATCGGCACCGGCGTGCCGACGTTGAGCGATATCCTCGAGCAATTGCTGCGCCCGGGCCGCGATCCGCGCCAGGATGCGCCAGCTCCCATCCTCCGCTCGGATGTGCTCAAGATGGAAGATCTCGCCGTGGGGATGCGCTTGAAGGGTACCGTGCGCAACGTGGTCGATTTTGGCGCCTTCGTCGATATAGGAGTCAAGCAGGACGGCCTCCTGCACCGCTCACAGTTCCCCCAGGGATCTGCCTTCCAGGTGGGCGATATCCTCGAAATCGTCATCCTTAAAGTGGAAGAAGACCGCGGGAGAATTTCGCTCGGTATGGAAAAAGCCTGAGAGTCGAGAATTGAGAATTGAGAATGGTCAAAAACAGAAGCCTTAATCGAAGAGGGGTGATGGAATCCGCTGGCAGCTTTATCTATTAGTCTTCTTCTGACTAATCTCCAGTCTCCACTCTCGATTCTCTTTCATTCCTCACAACCTTCCTCCGCCTTTCTGCGTATATACTTTTAGCTCCAATCGAGCTATCGTATATCTACAATCATTCGAAAGGCGGTCGTCATGTTCAACCTGGGCAATAATCTCAAACGAAGCTGGCAGATCCTCTGGAACTACAAGGTTCTGTGGATCTTTGCATTCCTCCTGGCGCTTTTCACGGGAAGGTCGGGCGGTAGTGACAGCAACGGCATTCGCTACACCTTCGGCAACGAAACAAGAACACCGGCGGGGCCGTTGCCGGGTCAATGGGGTGTCTGGTCCAAGCAACTGGAAGCCTGGTTTATGCAGAATATCTCGCCTCTATTTTCCACTGAGGCCAGGGCATTCCAGACCATGTTGTGGGTTGTTCTGGCCATCGTGCTCATTGCGCTGGTATTCGGCTTGATCGCATCCCTCGTTCGCTACCCGGCCGAGTCGGCCATCATCCGAATGGTCGATGAGCATGCCGCTACTGGCAAGAAGGTGAGCTTCAAAGAGGGCTGGAGGCTGGGTTGGACGCGCCGCGCTGTCACCATGTTCCTGATCGACCTGGTTCTCTCTGTTCCGGTGTTCCTCTTTGTTGCCATCGTTCTGACGGTTGCGCTGGTGAACCTCAACGCGATCGCCAATGCGAATTTCTCTTACACATTTACGCCTGCAACCGGGATCGTGATCTTGCTTCTTGTTTTGCTCACACTCGTGATTGGTTTGATCATGCTCTTCCTGGGAATTGTGCGCCCGTTCTTTGTCCGGGCTGCGGCAATTGAGGGCAAGCGCTTTGGAGAAGCCTTCGAGCGCGGTTGGCAGTTGTTTAAGAACAACTTCGGCAAGTCCCTTTTGATGTGGATCACCCTGGTGGGCATCATGATCGGATTGGGCTTTGTGATGATCGCTGCAGCACTCATTCTGATTCCAGCCTACGTCCTTCTGGCAATTCCCGGCGCGATCGTGGCCGCGATTCCAGGCGCAATTGCGTTGGGCATCGCTTCCATCTTCACCCATCCGGTCTTGAGCTGGATCATCAGCGCGATCATTGCCGCACCCTTCTTCTTCATCATTACATTCTCTCCGTTGATCCTCATTGGCGGCCTGGTCCAACTCTACAGTTCCAACAACTGGACGCTGACCTACCGCCAGTTCGCCGGCATGGAGCAGCCCCCCGCGCTGCCCGCAACCACGCCCCCGACTGAGGCTCCTTCGGAACCCGTACAATAGCATTGCTCCATCAATTGCCAAGGGCGCCTGGTGCAAACCGGGCGCTCTTTGCTTGTGCCTTTCACTCAGCAAATTGAGATCTTTTCGAGCTGCTCGATGAAATTGCTTGCCTGCTAGAGCAACTTGCAGGAAAATGAACCAGAGCAAAAACAGGCGGGAGATGCTTTCCATGAACAATCAGGATCGCAAAGGACAAAGCATTTGGATCAGCATCGGTATTCTAGTTATCCTTGCCGCAGCTTTGATATTCGCAACTATAGCACTTTGGTTTAGCGGATTCAAAGCGCGAAAAACGTAAACAGTTATCTTCCGTGGCGGAGGACGGGATGCCAAAATCACTGTTGTGATATCGGGCGTTCGGCAAATGGGGTGGAGACCTATATAACGGTCAATTTTCTAAAGTGAGGATGAACATGACCAAAAATAAAGAGGAAGTGCCCACATCCTCCAATACGCCGCAACGATGCCGAAAAAGGAGAAAAGATGATAGTCAAAGTAGGAGATCTTTTCGAAATAACACTCTCAGATAATCGAAGAGCCATTGGTCATTATGTTTTTAAAGATGATAAGAATGGCATGTTTATTCAAGTATTTGATTATTTAGCTCGCAAGGAGGAGATAAAAATAGAAGATGCCGTAAAAAGGCCTTATATGTTTCCACCAGTCATGACAGGTTTGAGAGCAGCGGTCAGAGCTGGCCTTTGGCCAGTTATCGGGAAAAAGCCTGTGATTGATTTCATCTACCCAAAGTTTATCAGTGCATTTTGGAATGAAAAAACAGGAGAGGTAATTACTTGGTTCTTATACGATGATTGGAAATATTTTAAGCTTGGTCCCGTATTGCCTGAAGAATACAAGAAACTAGAGTTCCTTGTCGTATGGAGCCCTTTTGACGTCATCGATCGTGTCGAAACAGGAATAATTACCTTTCCTTACGGGGAGATGATTAAAAATAACAAATATACCCCTTTAGCACCTGGTGATAGTGATCTACTGTTGGAAGAGTTCAAAAAAGGCAAGTTTGTTTTTAATAATATGGGGAAGAGGAAGCGGTAGAGGCCGATTTTCAAGAGCCTGGGAATTGCTAAATAGTGCTGTAGAGGTGGGGAATTGTCTCTGCCAGAAGTGCTTATCTTGCCATACTGGTAGACCTTCAAGCGAAGAACTCATGCGTTCACGCGCCGCGTTGGGCAAATGGGGTGGAAACCACCGATTACCGCTACACCGGTCAGCGCAATGAATCGGAACTTGGGCTGGGCTGGTACGTGTCAAGGATGTGCGAACTGTGCGCCCCCGAGCTGGGTTTGTGAGTGGGGTACGACCCGGCGCTTGGACGCTTCATCCAGCCGGACAGCATAATACCCGACCTGGCGAGCAGCAAGGGCTTCGACCGGTATGCGTATTCAAATAACAACCCTATTAATTATAACGATCCAAGCGGGCATAAAGCTTGTTCAGATTTTGACGAAAACGGAAATTGCATCAAGGATTCCTCTACGGTAATTTCTACAAACGGTTATACTGCTACACATCCTCCCATTATTTATAAGGCACCTATAAGAAGAACAGATCCATTACCTGCGACAAGGGTTCCCTCAATAGCAGGCCTTATACCGCCCGAAAGCGGCTCTACATCTGGACAATATTATTACCAACCTCATGAACCTGATGCTCCCTCGATCAATTCTAATTCGTCGACTGATATTCCGAGTTTTACTAATTTCATTGGTTTGGGCTATTCAAGCGGAAATACCAACCAGGAGAATTCGGGGTCAATTGAATGGCTCTTTGGTAATGTAAATGCCCTATGCTTTTCAGGCAATTATGGGGCTAACGTCTTTGGGCAGAATGCTGATTTGGTTATTTACTCAGGAGACCTAATCCATCTTGATTCCGTACAACAGTATCAGGATATGGAGATCGATCACTCCATACCATAGTACCTGGAATTGGATTAACTGGTGGGTATAGACCAGCGCCCTATAAAGGAGGCCCTGAAGGTGGTTATCTCGGCTTGGCGTTAGGCGAAGGTACTGCTTATTCAATCACTTACTCGCTTAAAACTGATTGCATAGAATTGGGAGGCCGGCATTGAAAAAATGGAACTTGTTTATTATTATTGGGATAGCCCTCATCATCATCGGAGTAAATTTTATTTATCCACTCGCCACCCATTTTGACAGATACGGTATCCATGGTATAGGCTCAATCGATAAAGCTCATGTTTATTCGAACAGCGGAGAAGGGTTTACTATCCTGGTACCCGATGCATGGCATATACAGGAGATTCATGCGGCGCCCGATTATCTTTCAAAGCTAATCATTGTGATGAATACAAGGAATATCCGTGCAGGTATTGAAATCTCGAAACTCGAAGAGCCGGCAAATACTCGCGCAAGCGTTGTTGACTATATGGAAAGATCTCACAAACAATTAGCTGATTTTGTGGAAATCAGTACGAACCAAATTACGCTCGGAAAGCATTCAGGTGACTTGCTTGAGTACACTTTTATCTCACAGACCATGCTAGGTAGTTACACTTCTCATTGTTACGATTGGATCATCGCGGGAAAAAACGGATTCGATTTCACTTTTTGTATCGACGATAAGGCCTGGGAAGCAGCGCAACCAATGTTCATGAGAATGATAGGAAGCATAGAAATCGAGTAAAAGCATAGTGACCAGGCTACTGACTACCGATACACGGGTCAGCGCTCGGAAGGGCAGATCGGGATATACTTTTATGTATCACGCTTCCGCGAACTGTGCGCCCCCGAGTTGGGTTTGCGAGAGGGGTACGACCCGGCGCTTGGACGCTTCATCCAGCCGGATTCGATCGTGCCAACGGCAGGTGAAGGAGGCAACCGGACCGCAATAGGGTATATTGATACAACCTCGTATTCGCCATTGACGGTAGATTATCATGAGGGACAATTACTCGACCAACTTAATCATGGAAATAGGGCAAAGCTAAGTGGCTCAGAGCAGAACACGATACCTGTGCCTACCAATCTGACTGCATTTGATCGATATGCGTATGCATTCAACAACCCGATTCTTAATTCGGACCCGACAGGCCACAATCCTCTCGCACTCTTTTTGATTCCTGTTGCAGTCATCACAGCTGTTGCGATTCTAGGGGTATGGGTAATTTACGGGCCTGATGCGGCAGAACAAGCCGCTGAAGGTATGATTGATCTTGGTCAAGATATTTCGCAATCTGTTACTGATAACATCAACCGAATTAGCCTTGGCAATTCGCTCCCAAGAGCAGGAGAGTTTCCTTATAATCCCCCTAAGCAGAAAGGAAATCCTCCATATGTACGCGGGTTACAAGGAAGTTTTGTTGATGAGAGTGGAAATGTCTGGAAAAGAGACAAATCAGGCCATGGTGGCCCACATTGGGACGTGGTAACGAAGGACGGTAAGCATTTGAATGTAAATGATGAAGGTGATGTTATAAAAGAGGAGCCGGCCAAATGATTATGTCCAACGAGAATGTTTTTTCAAAATTAGATGCAATAGAAATTGTCCGACTTTTGGACATGCCCACTGACGACCGGCGTCCTCTTGCCGATAGAATAAGGAAAGAGGCGCAGGGTAGGCAAATCGTCAAGGCTTTGCAGTCCAGTGACACCGAACTCACGCGGTTGATCTTGTGTGATATCTGTGGCAAAAGACGGCTGAAATCGGCAATTCCTACGCTGCTAGATTTCCTCGATGATCCATCGACGGAGATCAAAGATTATGCCGCTGAAGCGATTGGAAAAATCGGTAGCGTCACAGCAGGTCCTCGGCTTCTCGAGTATTTTATTAAGGACCCTCGCCTGTATACTGCGATTGCCCTCGGAGCAGTAGGATATTCACCGGCAATACCGTACTTGAGGAATGCCTTGACCAGCCCGAGCAAGTGGATTCGCGGAGGAGCGGCATGGTCATTGGGTGCTTTGAAAGCGGTTGAAGCACAAGACGCATTGGCAAGAGCATTGGCTGTGGAGCAGGAACACTATCCACAGCAAAGAATGAGAGAAGCGCTGGAAAACATCAGGAAGGTGGCTGCGACCTAGAGGGCATGGAAATCCAAAGGGCTTAAGATCACCTGGGTCCAGACCTTGACGAGCAGCAAGGGGTTGCGAACTGTGCGCCCCCGAGCTGGGTTTGCGAGTGGGGTATGATCCTGCGCTTGGACGTTTCATCCAGCCGGACTCGACAGCGGTCTTTCATGACCCTGACGATGCTCCACTTCTTGGGCAATGCTCGTCCGGATCACATGCCCTTTGCCGATCCCAACCTTAAAATATCCCAATTTCACCTTAAAAAATCTCTAATCCCCTTGACAAAATAGAACATATGTACTATAATATATAGTTGCCAGCGGAGGGCCAATCTTTTGACGTCGCGCGTCGATCGCTGCATTCTTTCTTGCCATCACTCGCGCCGCGATCTTGCAGAATCGTTTTTATTCATTTTCCATTTTCGATTAACGAAAAACGATTCTTGTTCACTCGGGCTTCTCGCTCAGCTCCTCACTGCCTCAGGTGGTAAAATTGAACTCCGACTATGACTGAAACGACTGCTGAATTCACCATCCATAACCAGATCACAGCCGACAGGCGCTCTCCCGCTCGTTGGGTGTTCTCGCACGCCTTGCGCCATTGGCCCATCATCAGCGTTGCCCTTATTGGCGCGTTGGGTAATGCCGCCCTGATGGCGGTCACCCAGGTGCAGATCGGCAACGCATTCAACGTCGTCTCGGCAGCATCGCCCAACCTCAAAGCCCTGCTCTCGATCGCCCTGGTCATCGCCGGCGCAAACCTCATCAGGGGCCTTCTTCAATTCGCGCGCAACTTCGGTTTCGAGTTCGTAGCCCAACGCATCGAACGCGATGTGCGCCAGGAACTCTACTCGAACCTGCTGGGCAAGAGCATGACCTTTCACAACCTGCAGCCTGTGGGCGATACCATGGCTCGCGCCACCAACGACGTGCGCGAGGTGAACTTCCTCTTCAGCCCTGGGCTCACCATGGTCGTTGGATCTCTGAACTTCCTCATCTTCCCGATCATTCTGGCGCCTTCGTATAGCCTTCAGTTGATCATCACTCCCATCATCTTTACCATTCTCTTCTTTGTCTTGCTGCGTATCTACTTAAAATCCCTCGCGCCTGTAACCGAAGAGGTGAGAGAGAGCTTTGGCGAGCTAAACACCCGCCTGTCAGAATCGCTCGACGGTATCGAAACGGTCAAGGGCTCGGCTCAGGAAGGGCGGGAGCTCAAACTGTTCAAGCAGAAGGTCAAGCAGTACCGCGATGCTGCGGTTCACCAGGGGTACATCGAATCCCGATTCCTGCCTCTACTCCTCTATGCTACCGCCCTGGCTTTCGGCCTGATGCATGCCTTGCTGCTCTTTCGTGCCGGGCTGTTGAACATCGGTGGGGTGGTGGGCTACTTCGGGCTTTTGCTCATGCTCGATTTCCCCACCTTTTCCTCGATGTGGGCTTACTCGCGCATCTCGCTTGGGCTGGCAGGCGCTAAACGCATCCTTGAACTGATGAACCGCGAGAACAATCTCGATCAGAACCTCGAAGGATATTCCGGTTCGATGAACGGCGAAGTCGAGTTCCGCAATGTGACCTTTACCTACGAGAACGGCGATCCCAGCCTGGATCAGGTCTCATTCAAAGTCAAACCCGGGCAGACCGTTGCCCTGGTTGGGCAGACCGGATCGGGCAAAACAACGCTTGCCCGCCTGATCAACCGCACCTATGACGTCAGCAGTGGGTCGGTGCATGTCGATGGGGTGGATGTGCGCGATTGGAACCTCGAAAACCTGCGCAAAAGCATTTCGATCATCGAGCAGGATATTTTCCTCTTTTCCCGCACGGTTGCCGAGAATATTGCCTTTGGGAAACCTGGCGCCACACGTAAAGAGATAGAAACTGCTGCGAGGGCCGCCCAGGCGCATGAGTTCATCCTCTCTTTTGCCGACGGTTACGACACTGTCATTGGCGAGCGTGGGGTAACTCTCTCGGGAGGCCAGCGCCAACGCCTTGCGCTTGCCCGCGCTTTCCTCACCGATCCGCGCATCCTCATGCTGGATGACTCGACAAGCGCCATCGACAGCGCCACCGAAGATAAAATCCAGCGCGCCATTTATGCCGCCGCCAAAGGACGTACCACGTTCATCATCACGCACCGCCTCTCTCAAATTCGCTGGGCCGACCTGATCCTGGTCATTCGCGCAGGACGCGTTGCCGCCGCAGGCACCCATGACGATCTGATGCGCACGAGCGAGACGTACAGGAATATCTTTAGTGAATAAGAGAACAACGAGAATCGAGAATCGATATTCGAGAATGGTAAAAAGGTCCAACGGGCATGAACACGGCTGGAAAGGCAACAGAAATGCAGGACTGTTCAGCGAATGGAGAATTTATCAGGCCATTCGATTTTCGATCACTGCATTTACCATTCTCGGTTCTCGAATCTCGAATCTCGTTTTTTCCTTATGACAGTTTACCGGACTAACCATGGGCTTCTTTGATTCGCTTGACGCAGAAAAATATGATCGGACATACAAGGACAGCGACCTGTTCCGCAGGATCGTTGGCTATTTCAAGCCGCAGTGGAAGCGACTGCTTGGCGTTTTGATTCTGACCCTGACCATCGCTGGAGCAGGTTCGCTGTTGCCTGTGATGGTTTCGCGCGGGGTGGACCTACTCAAAGGCGTGCCTACTCTAATGTCGCTGTTGCTCGTCAGCGGGGCAGTGCTCGCGGTGGGGGTGACGATGTGGTTCAGCAACATGGCATCCCGCCGGCTGATCACCAAGGCGATCGCCGATGTGGTAGCCACCCTGGCGACAGATGCCTACTCCGCCGCGGTCGAGCACGACCTTTCCTTCTATGATGAATTTCCATCGGGCAAGATCGTTTCGCGCATCACCTCGGATACCCGCGACTTCGGCGACCTGGTAGGCCTGGTCACCGACGTTTTGGCTCAATTTGTCGAAGCCTTCATCCTGGCAATTATCATCGCCAATATCGAATTGCGCCTTTCGCTGTATATCTTCGCGCTTATCCCCATCATTGCGGTGTTTGCCATTCTTTACCGCACGCTTGCCCGCAAGGTTACCCGCCAGGGCATGCGCGCCATGGCGAACGTCAACTCAACGATCAAGGAAACCGTCTCGGGCATCGGCGTGGCAAAGAACTTCCGCCAGGAAGCCAGTATCTATGGCGAATTCTTCGATGCCAACATCACCTCTTACAAGGTCAACGTCAGGCGCGGGCTCATCCTTTCGTTCGTCTTTCCGTTTCTCAACGTCGTGAATGGCCTCGCGACCGCTTTCATGGTCTATATGGGCGGGATCACCGCCGTCCAGGGCCTGGTCAGCGTTGGAGCATGGTACCTCTTCCTTCTCAGCCTCGACCGGTTCCTTTTCCCGGTGATGAACCTGACCTCTTTTTGGACCTCGATCCAGAACGGCCTTTCCGCAAGCGAACGCGTTTTTGCGCTGATCGATGCACCCAACGCCGTTCAGCAGACCGCCAATCGGGCGGTGCCAACCCTCAAGGGCGAGATTCGTTTCGAGCATGTCGATTTTCATTACAAGACCGGCGAAGAAGTGCTGAACGACTTTAATCTCATCATCCGCGCCGGCGAGAACCTGGCGATCGTCGGGCACACGGGCGCTGGCAAGACCTCTGTGGCAAAGCTGATCGCGCGGTTCTATGAATTCCAGAACGGCAAGATCCTGATCGACGGCCAGGACATTCGCGGCTTCGACCTGAACGATTACCGCCGTCACCTTGGCGTGGTCTCGCAGGTACCCTTCCTGTTCTCCGGCACCGTCATGGAAAATATCCGCTACGCGCGTGAAGAAGCGACCGAAGCCGAAGTGATCGAGCTGGCCGAAAAGATCGGGGGAGGGGATTGGCTGGATACGCTGCCGGACGGGTTGGAGACCCAGGTGGGCGAACGCGGCGGGCGGCTTTCGATGGGCCAGCGCCAGTTGGTTGCGCTGATGCGTGTGCTCGTGCAGCAGCCTGCCATTTTCATCCTCGACGAAGCCACGGCGAGCATCGATCCGTTCACCGAATGGCAAATCCAGCAGGCACTTAACCTCATCCTCAAGCAAACGACCAGCATCCTCATCGCCCATCGGCTTTCAACCGTCAAATCCGCTGACCGCATCCTGGTCATGGAAAACGGGCGCATCATCGAGGAAGGCACTCATAATGGGCTGCTTTCGAGGGCAGGCCACTACGCCACACTCTACAATACCTACTTCAGGCACCAGAGCCTTGAATACGTGGAGAAGTCGCGCGAAATCGCAGCCGAGTTCGGCGACGACTGATCAGGTCAGCGTCTCGAGGTAATTTGTGCGGTTGTGAATTCATCTGGTTTAACCTAAATCAGGTGAGTGAACTCACGTATTTGATGCTAAATTACGTGAGTTCTCATTCGGTTGCTCAGTTCTGCAGAGTAAAAGTGAGGGGATCGAACTGGTTGACCCCATACCACGCCTGCTTTTTTTAGATTATGTATAATTTGCATATCAAATTGCATCCCTGGAGCATGATGTGCGTGGTTCTCGCCTGATTTCCATCCTCGTTTTCGCAATTCTGGCGCTATCGGCAGTCGGCTGTTCGCTGCTCGGCTCCGGACAGGACTCGCCGGTCCTTTTTGCCGAGAGCTTCGACGCCAACCCCAAGCAGATGGACGTCTACGTCAAAGATACAGGCATGGCGGGCGTGGTGAACGGGGAGTTCCAGATCCAGGTGAACGAGCCGAACTACATGCAGTGGGCGCTGGTCAACCAGGCGTACGCCGATACGGTCGTCGAAGTGCAGGCACGCAAGGCCGGCGGGCCTGAGGATAATCTTTACGGCGTCATCTGCCGCTACAAGGACGCCGAGAACTTCTACTACCTGGTCATCTCAAGTGACGGGTATTATGCCATCGGCAGTATTGTTGGCGGCGTTCGATCGCTGATCGGCAGCCAGATGATGCAGCGTTCTGAAGCCATCCTGGGCGGCACGCAGATCAATCACCTGAAGGCGAGCTGCACCGGTTCGACGCTTTCGCTCGAGGTCAATGGCACGCTGGTGTCGTCGGTGCAGGATACGAGCCTGACCGATGGCAATGCGGGCCTGCTTGCCGGCGCGTTCAACGATCCGGGGGTCGATATCCGTTTTGACAACCTGCTTGTGACGCGTCCAGGCCAGTAACACTCGAATCCCTGATCAGGCATTCCAAAGACTCAGCTTGTAAGCTCTGCCGCATCCGTTGGCTGGCATATTCAACGATTCTGCTCAAACCTTCATACTTTCTTCATAATTGAGAAGTAAACTACTCTTGATTATGAGAAATATTAAAAAAAGAAGGGAGAGCAGATGCGTAAAGCGCTTTTAATCATCCTGGTGATACTCCTGGGAGGAGCAGCCGGATTTGGCTTGGCCTACCTGGTCAGTCAGAGATTACCGTTGGCGTCGGTTCAGTCGAACCGGATCATCATTAATCCGAATACTCCTTACGAGGGACCCGGCTATGGACGTGGTAGAGGTATGATGGGGCCATTTAACGATTATAACGAAACACCAAATCCATCTGGCACGAGCATCACCATGGATCAGGCCGTACAGGCCGTCGACACGGCTGTCGGTTCGATGGGCAGCGATTTCCAGGTCGCGGAGGTGATGCAATTTCAGGACAATTTCTATGCGGTGGTCTTGGAAAAGTCGACCGGGCGGGGTGCCTTTGAATTATTGGTGGATCCTTACACGGCCGCAGTTTCCTACGAACCGGGCCCAAATATGATGTGGAACTTGAAGTATGGTCCCATGGGTAAAACGCTGGTCGTCACGCAAGACAATTCGGTCACCCCTGCCGATGCGAAGAATTCTGCGCAGCAGGCATTGGATAAACAGGTGCCAGGCGCAACGGTTGAAGGAAATGGGTACGATTTCTATGGATACTACACCTTTGACTATCAGGTGAACGGCCAAATTGCCGGCATGCTGAGCGTCAATGGCTTGAATGGTCAGGTGTGGTTTCATACCTGGCATGGAGCATTCGTAAGTGAAGAGGAGCTTGTCAATGAATAGAGTTTGGAAGTGGATTCTAATCTTTTTGGGAGCACTGATTGTGGTGTTCCTGGTTTCCTCGGCGTTCATCCTGACCGGTTTTAGTCGGATCGGGAGGCTTGGCTACCTTGGAATGATGCGTGGAGGTTATGGTATGTTTGGTTATGGTATGGGATTTGGATTCCTGGCTTGGTTGGTTGGCCTGGTGGTGTTGGTGTTCGCGATCATTGGCGTCATCTCGCTGTTCAGGCATGATCAGGGTCACGTGCCGCCTGCTCCCCCAAGGGCATGCCCGAATTGCGGCAGAACGGTGGATTCCAGTTGGGTGAGCTGCCCGTATTGCGGACAGGATCTACGGACACCGCCCCCTGCTCAGAACCCGCCTGCGGAACAAAAACCACAATAGCTTGAATCTGAACTGAATCGCAACCGGAGACACATGATTGTGTCTCCGGTTTTGTTCTTCATGTTGACCCTCAAAATTACGCAGAAAGTAGAGAGTTCACCTATAATTATGGCTATCAACGCATTCAGAGGAGCTTCTATGGTGGACAATCGTGTGGAAAAACTGGCTGATTTGATCGTCAATTATTCGGTGGGCGTAAAACCCGGCGACAAGGTTTGGATACGAAGCGATATCGACGGGCGCCCGCTGATCCTGGCGCTCTACAAGAAGGTTCTGCAGGCAGGCGGGCTGCCGTACGTCACTGCTGAAATCGATGAGGTCAATTCGACGTTGTTCAAGTATGGGTCCGATGAGCAGGTTCAATATGTGGCGGGTCCAACGAAATTGGTTTACGAGACCACAGACGTGATGATCCGGGTACTGGCAGAGGAAAATACGCATGCCCTGAACGGCGCCGACTCGAACAAAATGGTGCTGTGGAGCCAGGGACGCAAGGAAGTTCAGCAGACCTATCTCGACCGGTCGGCGAAGGGCGATCTGCGCTGGGCGCTGACGCTCTTTCCCACGCATGCTTATGCCCAGGATGCCGACATGTCGCTCGAGGATTATGCCGATTTCGTCTACAGCGCGTGCATGCCCGACATGGATGACCCGATCGGGTACTGGAAGGGCGTCTCAGCCCGCCAGGAACGCATCATCGAATGGCTCAAGGGCAAGCGGAATGTTCACGTGATCGGCAAAGGCACCGATTTGCGCCTGAGCATTGCTGGCCGGCCGTTCATCAATTGCGACTGCAAACTCAACATCCCTGATGGCGAAATCTTCTGCGGACCGGTGGAAGACAGCGCCGAAGGCTACGTCACTTACACTTACCCCGCGATCTACAACGCCCGCGAGGTCACCGGTGTGCACCTGGAATTCGAAAAGGGAAAAGTGGTGAGAGCATCGGCGCAAAAGAACGAGGAATTCCTGCTCAAGATGCTCGATACCGATGAGGGTTCGCGGTCCCTGGGTGAATTCGCCATCGGCACCAATGAGGGCATCAAGAAGTTCACGGGCCAGATTCTATTCGACGAGAAGATTGGCGGAAGCTTCCATATGGCGCTTGGCGCCGGATATCCCCAAAGCGGAAGCAGCGCCCATTCGGCAATCCATTGGGATATGATCTGCGATCTGCGCGATGGCGGCCAGATCTGGGTGGACGACCAGCTTTTGTATGAGAATGGCAAGTTCGTGATCGAAGGGTAAGCCCACACAGCGTACCGTCTGGCACCAATAGATTCGTCTACAGAGCATTAAAAACGGTTCCCGGCTTCATCGAAGCCGGGAACCTCGTCCTTGATCCCCACTTGGACGGTTTATTCGTTGAACAGATGATTTAGAGGTGCTTCTTGCGGCGCAGACCGCTAAGCACCATGGCAAATCCGAAGACTGACATGCCGCTGAGGAAGAGACCGCGGGGCAGGCTGCCTGCCGGCATCGTGTTGCTCAGATCGGCGCCGGTAACTGGGATGAGTACGGTTCCGCCGGTAGCCGGAATGGGCAGGGTGGGCACGGGTGTTGGAGTGGGATTCTCAGGGTACTGGCAAGACCCATCGTTGACCGTGGCGCTCGAATTGTAGTTCGAGGCATTCGGATCGGTGCAGCCCTTGATGGCAAGGGTGACGCTCACGCTGTCAGACGCCGGGTCGGTCTCATTGCTGTCGCCAACGGCTGTGTTCACGAAGGTCAGGCCGGCTGCAATTTCGGCAGCAGTGACCACGTGGGTGGCGGAGCAGGTGACTTTGGCGAGAGGTGCAAGTTCAGCCACGGGCAGGGCAGGGGTGCAGGTACCAAAGGTAGCCTTGGGATCGCTGATGGTCACATTGTGCAGGGTAACGTTGCCAATGTTGGT
>JAJXZS010000022.1 GCA_021779955.1 Chloroflexota bacterium
CCCTTCAAATCGGCCGGTTTGGTGATGTTTGCGCTGACTTTCGAAGTCACACCCACCGGATACTGCTGGTACCAATCCATGACATAGACAAGAGGGAGTTGCTGCCCGCGGCCCAGAAGCACCTGTTCGCCGGAAAGAATGGCGAATTGGATGTTATTGCTGCCCAACAGGACAGCGTTGTCGTTTTCCATGCTGTAGTCGATATGGACATCCAGGCCTTCATCGCGATAATAGCCATTTTCGATGGCTACATAGAGCGGCGCAAACTGGACGTTGGGGATATACCCAACCGGTAGGCGCACCGTCGTCAAACCGGCTGCTGTCGGCGAATTCTGAGGAGTGTCCGCAACACCAGCGGGGTTGACGCTCGAGCATCCTGCTGCAAAAATCAACAAAATCACAATTGCGATAATCCCGTTTCTTTTCATTGTTCCATCCCTATTTTATTGATTGCCATTCGGTTTCCATCGGATGACGTGCCGTTCGGCTGCATACGCCAGGCTGTAGAGCAGCACCGCCATCAATATAAGCATAAAAAGAGCCACGAACACCAATGCCGTGTCGAACTGACCCCGCCCCACATTGATCATAAATCCCAATCCTCGGTCAGAGCCGACAAACTCGCCAACGACGGCGCCGATCACCGAAAGGGTTGCCCCAATACGCAGACCGCCAAAAAGCACAGGCAAAGCGGCAGGGACTTCGAGAAAACGCAAAGTCTGCAGGCGTGTGGCGCGCATCGACTTCATCAAGTCGTGCAGGCTTGCCGGCACCGCCTGGATGCCGATGATGGTATTAACCAGGATGGGGAAGAAAACTGTCAATGCGCAGATGATCACCTTGGAAGACATCCCGGGCCCAAACCAGATGACCAGAAGCGGCGCAATGGCCACAGTGGGCACTGCCTGGCTGGCTACAAGATACGGCGAGAGAATCCTTTCGAGCGTGCTCGACTTTGCCAGGCTATAGCCGATGAGCGTCGCCAATACGCTGCCGATGAACAGTCCCAGCAGCACTTCCGAGAGGGTCACCAGGGTATTGCGCAAAAGCGATCCATCAAGCAGCACCTGCACAAAGCGCGCCCACACCGCAGCCGGCGAAGGCAAAATGAAAGCGGGCAGATTGCCCCACTTATTGACCAACGACCAAATCAAAATAGCCAGCCCCACAGAGATGAGCACCGTCCAGTGGCTGTTGCGGGCAAGGTTGTAGGCAAATCCCCGGGAGTTTTGGGGCTCGCCTTTATGATCGAATCTGAGTTGAGTCTGCGCTTTCAAAACAAAAAGCCTCGATCCATGGATTCGGGGCTTGAGAATACAAACGGAATCATCCGCCTGCCTGCTTCTCCTTTCCTCCGGACTTTACCGTCGACCCCGGAATTTCACCGAGTCATGCGCAATCTGCGCTCGTGGGTTGTCACCACCGATCGGGAATTGGACTCGCGTCCTCACCCTGCCCCGAAGAAGTCAATTCAACATACGCAGTATATCGCCTTGAAGTTGCCGTGTCAAGCAATCACGATCAGGAGATCGCCTGGTCCAGGTCGGCAATTATATCCTCGACATTTTCGATGCCGACGCTCAGGCGCACCAGGCCGTCGCTGATGCCCGTGGCGCGGCGAACCTCAGCCGGGACATTGACATGGCTCATGCTCGCAGGGTGCGAAACGAGCGTATCGGTGTTGCCCAGGCTCACCGCCAGGCTGGCAACTCTGACACGGTTGAGCAAATTGACGCCTGCTTGATAGCCGCCTTTGAGTTCGAACGCGATCATCCCCCCTGGGGCAGACATTTGCCTCTGACCGAGAGCGTAGTCTGGATGGTTCTTCAAGCCAGGATAGTACACTCTGGCGACCCGGGGATGCGATTCCAGAAATTCGGCTACCCGCATGGCATTTGTACAATGGGCGCGCAAGCGTACCTCAAAGGTTTTCAGACCATTGCATGCCAGCCAGGCATCGAATGGGCTGGGTACGCCGCCCAGGTGTATCGCCAGCTTGTTCAGCTCAGTGCGGATGAATTCTGTATGCCTGCTCACAACCATCCCGCCGATAATCAAGCCGTGGCCGCTCAGATACTTGGTCATGGAATGGAGAACAATGTCGGCGCCGAGCTTCAGCGGCCGCTGGCAATATGGCGTGGCAAAGGTGTTATCCACAGCAAGCCAGGCGTTACAGGCATGTGCGATTCGCGCAACGCCTTCCAGGTCGACCAGGGTCAACCGGGGGTTGGCAGGCGTCTCAGCATAGACCAGGGCCACTTCCCCAGCCGCTGCACAGGCAGCCTCGAAATCGTCCAGGGACTCGCCCTTCGTCCAAACCACTTCGATGCCGTATTGCGGCGCCAGCTGCTCGAGGAAGGTATAGGTTGTGCCGTAGATGGATTTGTGCGAAACGATCTTCTGTCCCTGCTTCACCTTCGAGAGGATCGTGGCGACCACTGCAGCCATGCCGGATGAAAATGCCAATCCCGCAACAATCTCTTCCGGGGCGCGATCGGGCTCCGCCCGCAGCAGGTCCAGCCCTTCGAGAAATGCAACTTTTTGAGCCAGCAGCTTGAGATTTGGGTTACCAAGCCGCGTATAAATGAACCCTTCTCCCTGGCCCTGGAACAAAGCCGCTCCTGCAGCTGCGTCTTCGAAAGCAAACGTCGAGGTCTCGAAGATCGGCATCGAGTGCGAGTGCAGCGGGTGATCGCCTTCGCCGATATGGTTGACAAGCGTACTGATGCCCAGCTTGGGAGAAATGTGCTTCATGGTTACTCCTTATTGAACTGTGTTACGTATATTAATAGGCATTATACACACGCAGAAAGAATTGGAACTCCATTCAGTCAACATTTGTTCTACCCGCGTTGTATAATGAATAAGATGTTTTTTTCTTCATCGAAAGGGGAAGAATGAACTTCTTGATTGATCCAAACGTTGCCTTCCTTTTGCTCGTCCTGGGTATAGTGTTCGGGATTCTCGCACTGTTTACCCCAGGGACCGGATTCCTGGAAGTTGGAGCGGTGTTTGCCATCGCCCTTGCCGGTTATGCCATCTACAACCTGCCCACCAATCTTTGGGCGCTGATTATCATCCTGGTGGGCATCGTTCCATTCTTCTTTGCAGTACGCAAGTCGAAGAACTGGATATGGCTCATCCCGAGCATCGTCTTGTTCGTCGTCGGGTCGGTATTCCTGTTTCGCACCACTACCGGGACTCCGGCGATCAACCCATTCTTTGCGACGGTCGTGAGCATACTGGGGACGCTTCTCTTGTGGTTTGTCGGACGCAAAGGCATCGAAGTGATGAGGCAGAAACCCGCGCAAGACCTGGGCAAACTGATCGGCATGGTCGGAGAAGCGGTAACCGATATCAACAATGAAGGTACTGTCTATGTAAATGGTGAGAACTGGAGCGCCCGCTCCAGGCAAGAGATTCCCGCTGGATCTTATGTGAAAGTGCTCAAACGGGAAGGGCTGGTGCTGACTGTCGAACTTGCCGATACAGAAGAATCTGGCGGGTAAATTCTGCCGGTCATCGACGCCCAATAGAACACCCAAATAAGGAGGACCTATGATACTCGGAATGACCCCTGTTGTTGCTTGCCTTGTCATTGTTGTGCTGATCGTCATTGTGATGTTTCTGGCGTCGGCGATCAAGATCGTAGCGGAATACAAAAGAGTCGTGGTATTCCGCCTGGGTCGCTGCATCGGCGCCAAAGGACCAGGCCTGGTTCTGCTGATCCCATTCGTCGATCGCCCGGTGTGGGTTGATCTGCGTGAGCAAGTGCGCGAAATCCCTGCCCAATCCTCCATCACCCAGGATAACGCGCCTATTTCGATCGACTTCCTGTGGTACTACAAGGTGTTCGATCCTGTGCAATCCGTGCTGCAGGTTCAGAACTTCGAGCTTGCCGCCCAGGGTATTGCCACAACCACCCTGCGTTCAGTCATCGGCGGTATTTTGCTCGATGTCGTGCTGGCAGAGCGTGAGAGAATCAACACTGCGCTGCGCGCCCGCCTGGATGAAGTGACGGAGCGTTGGGGCGTCAAAGTGACCAACGTGGAAATCCGGGAGATCGTCCCGCCAAGAGACGTCCAGGAATCCATGAACCGTCAGTTGACCGCAGAACGCACCCGCCGCGCCGTGGTGACCGAATCCACCGGTGCGCGAGAAGCTGCCATCAACGTGGCTGAAGGTGAAAAGCAGGCAGCCATTCTCAGGGCTGAGGGCGAAAAGCAGTCCAACATATTGCGAGCCGAGGGCGAGCGCCAATCGCAGCTCCTGCGCGCGGAAGGCTACCAGAAGGCTTTGCAGGCCATCTTTGCCGCTGCCAAGGATATCGATCAGAAGACCATGACGCTGCAATACTTCGAGACTCTCAAGTCGATGGCGGCGAATCCTTCGACGAAGTACATCTTCCCGATGGAATTCACCAGCCTGATCAGCGACTTCATCAAGAAGAACAAAGAATAAGAATTGCGATAGCAAAATCGATGGGTTGGGAATTGCTTCATCCCAACCCATCGCCTTAAATGGGAAATGGACCAACCGTTTACGTACACGATTCTCCAGGCTACCCTCAAAGACCTCTCGTCGCTGCGCGAGTTGGAGCACGAGTGCTTTGGCGCGGACGCATGGCCCCTGCTCGACCTGATCAGCGCATTGACCATGCCCGGGCTGGTCCGTTTGAAGGCCGATATCGACGGCAAAATGGTCGGGTTTGTAGGGGGTGATGCGCATCGCAACGAAGGTATCGGCTGGATCACAACCATTTGCGTTTTAAATGCTTACCGGCGCCAGGGTATCGGCAGTGCGCTGCTGGAGAGTTGCGAAAAACAGATGGGGCTTAACTTCGTCCATCTGACCGTACGAGTCTCGAACATCAGCGCCATCCATTTATACGAACATAAGGGTTATCACCAGGTGGACATCTGGCGCAATTATTACAACGACGGTGAAGACGGCCTCATTCTGGAGAAGCGCCTCGCGCCCCTTTCATAGGACAATCGGCGGATTAGCGTATGCTTATCTACCTTGACTTTCAAACTTTATGGGTATAGACTATTACAAAGGAATCCGACCGATATGCGAGTTTTGAGCAGCAAGTCAATCGAGGTAATGGCATTGTAGGCACGTGGAAATTCTGCGTGCCTTTTTGTTTCCCATATCAGAAATAGGAGACAGGAAAATGGATTACGGATTGATTGGAAAGATCGAGAAAGCAAAACGGTACGCCCAAGAACGAAATCGTTTCCAATTCAGTAATTTTACAGTAGCGGTAAAGGGTGACAACAATACCCATTACGTTTCCTATAATGAAGGTACCTGGAAATGCGACTGCGAGTTCTTCTCACTGCGCGGACGCTGCGTACATACCATGGCGCTCGAAAACATCCTTACCACGATGGTGAAAGCGGAACCTGCGATAGCCGAGTAGATCTCAATTAACAGAACAGATGAAACCACCCCGGCATGGGAGTTTTGGCGTGCCAGGGTGGCTTTTATTTACCCGGATGAACCCGCAAAATTGCAGGTTTGGCGCTCTCAAAAAAGGGGGGGGGTTGGAATGTTTATCGGTTATACTTGGCGGGGATATCATCGAAGACCATGCTCATACTCAATATCTGGCAATTTATCATCATAGGAGTCGGGGCTTTCCTGGCTGGCATCGTTAACGCCCTTGCCGGGGGAGGAACGCTGATCACCTTTCCCCTGCTGACCGCCGTCGGCCTGCCGGCGGTGAATGCAAATGTCACCAATACTGTGGCGCTTTGCCCCGGTTACTTCGGGGCGACGCTGGCCCAATGGAAAGAAATCCGCACCCAGAAGCGCCGGCTATGGTTCTATGTGCCTGCGGCGATCGTTGGCGGCATTATTGGCGGTCTGCTGCTTTTGAACACGGGGGAAAAACTCTTCAGCCAACTGGTACCTTATTTGATCCTGCTCGCTGCTGCCTTGCTCGCGCTTGGCGACCCGCTGCGCAAGTGGCTGGCGCGCAATGGCAAAGGCAAGAATACCGCCGCGTTCATGGAGACGATTGCCATCCCGGCGGTCGTGTTGGCTGCCATATATGGCGGCTATTTCGGCGCAGGGCTCAGCGTAATTATCCTGGCAGTGCTGGGCATGCTCGTGAACGACAATCTCACCCGGTTGAATGCGCTCAAACAGGCGCTGGCATTGGCGACCAATGTCTCTGCCGCCATCTTCTTTCTTTTCTCGGGCAGCGTCCACTGGTGGGCAGCCCTGGTGATGGCGATCTTTGCCCTGGCAGGAGGTACCGCCGGGGGAAAGCTGGCAGGCCGCATCAGCCCAAGTGTGCTGCGCTGGGTGGTTGTGACCATCGGCGTGATCGTGGCAATCATCTATTTCGTGAAATAGTAGATAGCCGGGTAAATTCCGGTTCAGGCCATTTGTAAGATTCTCCAAATCAAATACAGCAATTGCCATTTCCAAGATTAGAAACGTCTACTAAGCCCGCCGGGTTAATAATGCTTTAATCGCCCGGTAGCTTAATAGAACTACATCCTCATGCATGGGGTATGAACTGACCGTTGGGGAGGATCTTTAAATTAGCTGTTTGATCGTTCAAATGGTTGGTGTAAAGGAGATGGCAAATGAAACCAAAGCTTATGGTAAGAGTAGGTGCGCTGGTAGGAATGTTTCTCGCCCTGGCTTTCATTATCCAACCCGTTGCAGTTGCAGCAGATTCACCCAAGATCTTCGAGATCAATAACATGACAGGTGTTCCCCTGGCGTTGACGGCTCCGGAAGACATCCGCATCGACGGATTGCTCGGCGGCGGCAAACCCTGGGTGATCGGCTTTGCCAACGGGGCATTATTCAGCGATGGCAGGCTCGAATTGAAGTTCAAAGGCCTGGTGCTCGATCCCAATGATTCGGGTGTGATCGCTGCCGGCCTGGCAAATATGAATCCGATTCCGGAGATGAAGGTGATCGTTGCCTGCTACACCTCAACAGGCAGCATCGCCCAGGTATCCTCAGAACTCTTCCCGGTGACAACGGGCCTGGCCAGCGATGGCGGCGGTTCAGGGATGATCATCACCCAGCTTTCACTCCCCGATCCGTGCATCGCGCCGGTCGTATTCATCACCAGCGCCGGGGGCAACTGGTTTGCTGCAACCGGTGACTGAGCGGATCCAATCGTAAATGGTGCGGGGTGCGCTAACCACCCATCAAAACTCAGGCCAGCCATGCGAATCAATGGTTGGCCTGCATTTTACCTGGCACTTGATTCTTCCGGAGATATCGGACGGATGGAGCAGGGTATTGACATCCAGTGGACGAAACCGGTAATCTAAAAATAATAGCGCGCCTTGCTTTAGGAGGAGATGAGCTCAATGGATGCTAAAAGTTCACCCATCAA
Source organism: Chloroflexota bacterium (assembly GCA_021779955.1). GTDB lineage: Bacteria > Chloroflexota > Anaerolineae > Anaerolineales > Anaerolineaceae > UBA6107. Next base: position 7,373 of record JAJXZS010000022.1, read on the forward strand.
GCATATCATCGTTCTGATGATGGAAAACCGGTCATACGACCATATGCTGGGCTATCTGCCAGGTGGAGAAGGTCTTGGCGGCAAGGAATACAACCTTGTCAACCCCGCTGACCCTGCATCCGAGCATGTGGTCGTGAGCGACAAATCCGGGTATGTCATGGAACTCAATCCTTTACACGATGTGGTCAGTGTGGAGAAAGAGGAGTACGGCGAGGTTGGGCATATCGTCTCACCAGCGCCGATGAACGGGTTCGTGAAGACGCAAATCGAAAACGCCAAAGGAGATATCGAGGAAGGGAAAAAGATCATGCAGTGCTTCGATCCGGGCCGCATCCCCGCATTGACGACGCTGGCCAAAGAATTCGTCCTCTGCGACCACTGGCACGCGTCTGTCCCCGGTCCCACCTGGCTCAATCGTTTTTTCGTCCACGCTGCCACTTCAGACGGCGTCAGCAGCGACGACCCAACGCATATTTACAAGATGAAGACGATTTTCGACCTGCTCTATGAAAGTGGGCACACCTGGAACGTCTATTACGGGGATATTCCTCAGTGCATCATCCTGCAGCATGGAGGGGACGCGCTTGGGCACTTCAAGCGGTTCGACCAAGTTCATCAGGATTTGAAGAAGGGACGCCTGGCGGATTATAGCTTCATCGAGCCGCGTTTCATCGATTTTCACGGGCTGAAAGCCACTGACCAGCATCCGCCCCACGATGTCAGGTTGGGTGAATACCTCATCGCTGAGGTTTATGACGCGCTGCGGGCCAGTCCCTATTGGGAAAAGAGCCTGTTGGTCGTCCTGTACGATGAACACGGCGGTTTCTACGACCATGTGCCACCGCCCGATCAGGTACCCAATCCCGATGGGAAGATCGCAACCGATCCGCCATTCGATTTCACCCGCCTGGGCGTACGCGTTCCGGCAATCCTTATCTCTCCGTGGGTCGACAGAGGTAAGGTGGATTCGACGGTTTACGAGCATGCCTCGATACCTGCCACTATGGAAAAGCTGTTCGGTTTGCCTGATTCACTGACGGCGCGCGACAGGGCCGCAGCTACCTTCGAAAAGAACATCTCCCGCACCACCCCGCGAACTGACACGCCTGCAACCCTGCCCGTCCCTGGCAAGCCGCGCGAAATCCGCCACCACCGCAGGTTGATGCGGGCAAACTGGTTCGAGGAGAAGCTCCACATCCTCTTCCACTTAGGGCGCAGGTCGCAGGCGCCATTGACCCTCTACCAGCAATCGCTGGTGGGCCTGGCAGACCGGCTGAACAACGAGGTTGATGCAGAAATTCCAGCACGCTCAGGTAAAGTCACCATCGAGCATGAAGCAGCCGTCCATGTTCACCGCAGTCTACGGCGATATATGAAGGGGAAAAGGTAGCATCAGAATTCACCCCGGTGCAAACTGGAATACCGAATGTAAGAACTCGTTGGAAGCAAAACTGCCAGGCATTCTTGCGAATGCCCGGCAGATCTGTTTCAAACGCGAGAAGCGCCACACGCAGTCCATTGCTGCGGCCAATATTTGGCACCCTGGTTCTACTTTATGATCACGCTGACGTTTCCAGCTCCGCTTTTGGCTGTAATCTCGATTTTGTTCGCAGCGCTTTCGTAATTCTCAGATCGAAAAGTGTTTTTATCCAGCCGGCTGAACTGGGGGTCGACAATCACTTTACCCATTCCGGTGGAAATGTGAATGAGTCCAGCAATTCCGGCCGGTAAAGAAATCGTTACATTGCCTGCTCCGCTGGTGGCGCTTACGAAACTGTTTCCCGACATTCCTTTGCCAAGTTCCACGGATACATTTCCTCCACCAGACTTTGCCCTCGCGTCCAGGTTCGCTGCTTCGGCCGGCAGGATCAGATCCATATTGCCGCCGCCGCAATCGGCCAAGACGCGCGTGATCGCCATACCGCTCAGGTCGATCTTGACGTTCCCGCCGCCGCTGCGGGCAGTGATCTCGGATTGAACGACCGGGTTGAGCTGAATCTGCCAACCGGTCTCGCCCATGCAGGCGGCCCAGGGCAAGCGGAAACCGGGTTTGAGACCGCCATCTGCCTTCAAGGCCAGAGCAGCGCGGCCATCACCAATTTCCATGGTCCTGGTGGGAATTGCCTGATTTTCAAGGTATTCGAGCGAACCGCTGGCCAGTAATTCTGCTCCGCTCGCGAGCGGTTCGATTGTCAGATTACCTGTGCCGACGTTGAAATCATAGGTGGCCGTCTTAGTCCCCTGAATGGGTTCAGTCAGGTCGTAAATGAGCACTTTCTTTGACATAATTTTCTCTCCTCTATTCTATTGAAACTCTAGTTATCCATCGTAATGACACTGACGTTTCCTGCGCCGGTCTCGAGCGTGAGCTCGATCTTATCGGCTGCGTTGGCGTAGCCGGCGGATTGGTACGTCTGGTCATCGATTTGTACAAATTGCGGGTCAATCATCAGCTTGCCCGAACCTGTGGAAGCGTGGATCAATGCTGCCACCCCAACTGGCAAACGGATTTCGACATTGCCAGCACCGCTCGTGGCAAGAAGACTATCGCTGCCAGTCATGCCGCTTCCGAGCGCTACCGTAACATTGCCTGCTCCAGATTTGACTGCCGCGCTCAAGTTGAATGCGTTGTCGGGTAGAACCACATCCATGTTGCCGCCGCCGGTTTCGGCTGCCAGATGCATCAGGACCATGCCGGCCAGGTTCAGATTGATATTTCCGGCGCCACTGTAAGCTGTGATATCCGATGCAGGTTCAGGATTGAGCTGGATCTGCCAGTTGGTTTCTACAATGCAATCCTGCCAGGCAAAGCCAAACCCCGCTATTCGGACGCTATCTGACGATACGGCTACCGTGTACAGGTCGTTGTTCATGCCTACCGTTTGGATGGGTTCCCGGCCCTCGTTATATTCCAGCGTCCCTCCGACCAGCAATTGACCACTAGAGGGCAGAGTATCGATGGTGATGTTGCCAGTTGCAGCGTCGAAATCGTAGCTGGCGGCTGTTGCTTCTCCCAAAGCTACGGACAGGTTCTGGGTCAATATATTGCTGCCACCTTTTGTCAAAGGGGTGCAGCCTGTCAGAGCAACCCACATGACAACCAGGGTGATGGCGATGATCCAGATTCTTGAATTTTTAACGACACACGTGCTTTGCATATTGTCTTCCTTTCCTTCTGGTTCGAGTTCTGGAATGAAAGTCTGCTCGAATTAAAAGTGCCAGAGTCGGTTGAGATCTGAGCGTTTTCGGTACAGACCGTCTTCAATTAACGTCGATTGCAGTTTAGCTTGCACCAATCGAGCCCGCATCTGCTAAATGGAGTATTCAGGGTTGCTTCAGGGTTTAGTTGTTACAAGAATGGGGATTAGGGGATAGTGTTAAATGCTAACGCGTGATCATGCATGCCGGGTTATGCGAATACCCAGGAAAAGTGCGAAAAAGCCCGCTTCGCGCAGCCAGGGATGAGGAGGCGTTTAAAATCGTAAGAATGCAGTCCGTCTCGGGCCAGTAGACGGCCGCCGTTTTGATCTCTGAACCTGCCCAGTCTGGCACTCAATGATTAGATCGTCGCAATTCGGCTATCCTGAAGTGTTACAGAACCTGTTTCAAGCAGCATCTTGAGCTTGCCCAGGTTTTGAGCTACTGCAGCCTTGATCACGCCGCGCCCCAGCAATTCCAGGATAAACGGCCGCCCGGTATCGATATACCACAAATCGCGAATTCGGGTGGCGCTGCCTTCCTCTTCCAGGAAGAACACCATTTCAAGTGAAATAGGTGAAGGCGGGACGGTTTTGATGACGACCCTATGCACCGGCTCCACCGTTTCGAGGCGCAAATCTTCTTCATCAGTTTTGCGGACCTGGTGATAGATCGCGCCCGAACTGGCTCGTTCGCCGGAAACAAGCTTGACCTCGAGGACGTAGTAATTCCACCTGGGCAAATTCTGCGGGTCGGCCAGGAAGGCAAAAACCTCGCCAATAGGTTTCTGGATCACGATATCATTCTCAAATTCGACCATAAAACACCCCCAAGAATATTCTCAACCTGTCAGATTCAGTATAGCAATAGGTGCTGCGTCCAAATATGAGAAAACCGGTGGCAGGGCCGGGACAACAAAAAATTCCCGAATTTTTTTGTAAAGAAAATTCGGGAATCCAGCAATCTCAAAGCTGAGATCTGATTCTATTTGTTCATTCGGGCGGAATATTGAGATTGAGCCTGAAAATATTATCCGGATCGTATTTGGATTTGACCTCTCGCAGGCGGCTCCAGGTGGGGGCTGGATAAACATCCGCGATCCTGCCTAATTCGGGAGCGCTCAGAAAACCAACATAGGCGCCGTTGTCTTTTTGATGGATCGACCTGGCGAATTCTTCCACCCATAGCTGGCGGGGTTCCTTGTCCTCTGGCCCATTGAAGAAGGAACCAAGGTTTGCCAGGATACGCGACTGCCTGTGGGCAAAAGCCGTATCGTCGTCTGCCACCCTGGCCATGGCGCCGCCAAGCGCGCGCAACTGAACGGCGCGCATCGGCGCATTGGATTCCTGCAGATGCTCGACAATCGTCTTTGCAGTGTCATGATCCATTCGATCCAGGAACATGGTATGCGAAACGACCTTGGGGCTCAGCATATTCTGTTCGCTCGCATAGATCTCGGAGTAGCGCATCGGCTTCAGCATATCGACGATCGGAGCGCTGATGTCCCTGAACGGTTGGACAATCTCTTCGCCTTTCTCCGCCGAACCGGCGTAAAGCAGTTGACCCATCAAAACCAGGCGGCCCTGGAATTCAGGCGGGATGAAGGGCAGCGGCGGGGCAGGGATCAGGTTTGCGATCGTCGTCAACTCATCGGGCGCGGCTTCTGCTTCGGAGATGAAGGACTCGATCACTCCGGCCAACGCGGGGAGAATCAGCATTCCCCCGTAAACGTTACCGACTTCGTGCATCCTGAACTGAAAACGCGTAACCACGCCAAAATTGCCACCGCCTCCGCGCAGCGCCCAAAACAGGTCGGGGTAGGCTTCCGAGTCCACATGCAAGATGCGCCCATCGGCCGTCACTACTTCTGCGGCAAGGAGGTCGTCGATGGTGAGTCCGTATTTGCGCAGCAGGAATCCCAGCCCGCCCGCGAGGGTTGCGCCTGTTACACCGACGCTGCCTGTATCTCCCAGCCCGGTCGCCAGGCCGTATTCACCTGCCGTATTTGCGAATTCACGGGCGGTATTACCGGCTTCCACCCAGGCTGTCTGACTGTGCGGGTCGACCTCGATACCCTTCATATTCTTCAGGTCGAGCACAATGCCCCCATCGGTCACGCCAAAACCTGCCACACTGTGCCCTCCGCCGCGGACGGCCAATTCAAGGCCGGTATCGCATGCCAGCGAGATGGCGCGGGCCACGTCTGAAATATTGGCCGCCTGGATGATGAGCCACGGTTTCATGTCAAAATCGCCGTAAAAGACCCGCCGGGCTTGATCGTATTCCGGGTCCCCTTCAGCAATGACCTTGCCGCTGTATTCCTTGCGTAGCTCCTGCAAATGAAGGCTGCGGATATCGATTTCATGAATGCCAGAACACCTTGTTTCGATCATGACCGAGTGCCTTTCTCCTATTCACCTTTAATGTGTTGGACTAATTGGAGTAAATTAGTCTTAATTTCTATAAGGACTATAGCAATGTTGCGCAAGAAAGTCAACTGGCAATCCGCAGAAATGTGCAAACGAGCGGGTAGAATCAAGAAAATCTCCCTGACCTTGCATTGCCATCCTTCGCTCCGTTAAGGATGACAAGATTTGTTCGGGATGGTCAAATTTATTCAGGATAACAAAAATCCTCGAGTTCAAATTGAACTCGAGGACACCTGTTCTTCCTAATTACCATTCACCAATTACTAATCCCTGTACTTCCAGCGGAGAGGGCGCTCGCGCTCTGCAAGAGTGAGGATTCGAACCCATACACAAAAAAATCCTCGAATTCATTCCGAACTCGAGGACACCTGTTCTTCCTAATTACCATTCACCAATTACTAATCCCTGTACTTCCAGCGGAGAGGGCGCTCGCGCTCTGCAAGAGTGAGGATTCGAACCCGTACACAAAAAAAATCCTCGAATTCTTTCCGAACTCGAGGACACCTGTTCTTCCTAATTACCATTCACCAATTACTAATCCCTGTACTTCCAGCGGAGAGGGCTGGGAACCGCCCACGGAGCCGAACGATCTTTGTGAGGCGGAGAGGGTGGGATTCGAACCCACGGTGGTCCAATGGGCCACAACGGTTTTCGAGACCGCCCCGTTCAGCCACTGCGGCACCTCTCCGAATGCCAAAATTATAACCGAAAGAGCCTAGATTTCCACGGATTCCTGCCAAACTGGATATTCAACAGGGCCGATGCCTTCTTCCTTCAGTTTCTGCTGGAACACTGCCGCCACTTCGGGATCGCCGTGAACGAGGAAGATTTTCTTGGCCTTCCCATTGACACTTCGCGCGTATTGCACCAGAACATCCTGGCCGCCATGTGCAGAAAGCCCTCCGATGGTTTCCACCTCGGCGCGCCGCTCATAGAGCTGGCCAAAGATGCGCACCTGCGTGGCGCGCTCAGCCAGCCGCCGCCCCAGAGTGTTGGGCGCCTGCCAACCCACGATGAGGATGGTGTTGCGCGGATTCTCGATGTTGTTGCGCAAGTGATGCAAGATGCGTCCGGACTCGGCCATGCCTGATGCGCTGATGATTACCATCGGGCCGCGCATGTCGTTGAGCCGCTTGGATTCCTCGACCGAACCAATATAGGTCAGACCCTTGAAGTCCAGCGCGGGGTGACGGTGCTCGAGCACAAACTTGCGGGTTTCTTCATCGAAGTAATCGGGATACTTAAGGAAGATCTGCGAAGCTTCAACCGCAAGCGGGCTGTCGACATAGATCGGGATCATGGGAATTTCGTTGTTGGCGACCATTTCATTCAGCCCAAAGACGATATCCTGGGTTCGACCTACCGCGAATGCGGGGATAATGATCTTTCCTCCACGATTGATCGTTCGCGCCACAACTTCCTTAAGTTCTTCGTAAGCTTCCTTGATCGTGCTGTGAGGTTTGTCGCCATAAGTGCATTCCATCACCAGATAATCCACGTCAGGCGTAGGCAGTACAGGATCCCGCAGCAACGGCATGTCGAAGCGGCCAATATCGCCAGAGAACCAGAGCTTTTTGTGAGTCCCGCCGTCTTCGATATCGAGGACGATTCCTGCAGAGCCAAGAATATGGCCGGCATCGACGAACGTTGCCGTCACGCCTGGTACGGGCGAAAAGGGTTGATTGTAGTGGATTGGATGGTAGTGCTTCGAAGCTTCTTCGGCGTCCGCAATCGTGTAGAGCGGTTCCACCGGCGGCTCGCCCCTGCGCAAATTCTTCTTGGAGGCATACTCCGCATCCGATTCCTGGATGTGGGCTGAATCGGCCAGCATGATCTCGCCAAGAGACGAAGTTGGAGGCGTGGAGTAGATGGGACCTGCGAACCCCTGCTTGACGAGGTTGGGTAAATTGCCGCTGTGGTCAATATGGGCATGTGAAAGCACCACAGCATCGATTTCGGCCGGGTCAAAGGCGAAATGGAGGTTGCGGTCGTAAAAGTCTTTACGCCGCCCCTGGAAAAGTCCGCAATCCAGCAGCAACTTACGGCCATTGACTTCGATCAAATGCTGGGAACCCGTTACGGTTTGGGCGGCTCCCTCAAATCGAATTTTCATCATGCCTCCAGTTTCTTGAGCAC
>JAJXZS010000051.1 GCA_021779955.1 Chloroflexota bacterium
GCTGCGCGCGCGCGTCGGCATGGTGTTCCAGAAACCCAATCCCTTCCCCAAATCCATTTACGAAAATATCGCCTGGGGATTGAAGGCCACCGGATTTCACGGCAGCTTCGACAATATGGTCGAAGAAAGCCTTCGGCAGGCTGCCCTTTGGGATGAAGTAAAAGATACGCTCGCCGAGAGTGCATTGTCTCTTTCGGGCGGCCAGCAGCAGAGATTGTGCATCGCCCGCGCCCTGGCAGTCAAACCCGAGATCATCCTCATGGACGAGCCCTGTTCCGCCCTCGATCCAAGCGCAACACTCAAAATCGAAGACCTGATGCGCACTCTTTCCAGGAGCTATACCATCATCATTGTCACTCACAATATGCAGCAGGCAGGACGCGCATCCGATTACACGGCATTTTTCTCGATGGACACCGACCGGGCGGGGATGATGATAGAATATGGTGATACAAGCCAGATCTTCACCAATCCACGCAACAAGACGACCGAAGATTACATTTCAGGGCGATATGGATGAGAGAGTAGAGGTCAAACATGGCGCGCGATAATTTAACCCTTCAGATTCATTTGATCCAGGACGAGCTGCTCATCATGGGCAGCATGGTCGAAGAAGCAACGCTGCAGGCCGTTCTATCGCTCAAAAACCGCGACATCAACGCAGCCCGGCAGATCTACAGTAACGACCGCCTGATCAACGAAAAACGCTATTCGATCGAAAGCGCCATCCTCATCCTGATCGCTACCCAGCAGCCTCTCGCCCACGATTTACGCCTCCTGGCAGCCATGCTCGAAATCTCATCCGAGTTGGAGCGCATGGGCGACTATGCCAAGGGCATTTGCAAGGTTGTCTTTAACTTGAAAGACATCGAAATTCCCATTCCGATCCATGATTTCGAAGCCATGGCCGACAAAGCCGTGAATATGTTCCACCGTGCGCTGGCGGCGTTCGTCAGTGAAGACTCTGATATCGCCAAATCGATCCCTGCGGAAGATGACGAGGTCGATAAACTCTTCCTCAAAGCGCAGGCCTTTATCTTCCGTACCATGCTCGAAAAACCTGCGATCATCGACCACTCGAACTTGCTGCTTTGGGTTGCTCATAATCTCGAGCGCCTTGCCGATCGCGTCACCAACATCTGCGAACGCACTTACTTCGTGTCGACAGGTGAATTTCTCGAATTGGAGACCGAACCCAAGGATATCCAGGGTAACTGACTCGCTGTAACTTTGTACTTACTGCATCATCAATAAGTACAGGTGAAAAGGAGATCGAAGTGAAAACAAACGAATCGGCACTTGACAGGATAATCCGGGTTATCGCGGGCATCGCACTTTTAGCAGTCGGCATTTTTGGCGGCATTGTTGGAGCATGGCAGATCGTAGCAATCGTGGTTGGAGCAGTATTGTTGCTGACAGGCTTGACCGGCTTCTGCTTGATCTACAAGCTGTTCAACTTCTCAACCAACAAAAAATAGCCTACAAGCAATCTAAAAAATCAGGAGCTGAGCTCCTGATTTTATATCCGTCTAACCACACACCCTAGACCCCCTCGAAGAGATCTTTCTCGCGGTGCTCATTCGGTTTTGGATAGGCGCGCATGAAATTCTCGCGAGCGGCAAATGTTCTGCGCAGTGCCCCCACCAACCCGCCCGTGATCTGACCACCCCCGCCCTGGCTCGCGTGGCACGCGGATGCCTTGTCTCGAACATCGGCCACACTTCTATAATCCACAACCGCATTCACCGGGAAGGTCACCTCGGCAATCGAAGCAAGGTCGATGTCCCCGTTTTTGCCCATTTTGTGCGGATCCTTACCTGTCACGCGCATCCAGAACACACCGAACTTCAACAGAGTCTTTGGCATGGTGTTGAAATAAAGCTTTCGCGGGGCAAAAGGCTGCAGGCCGTCGGTTTTCAAGTTCGGGTCGCTTGAAAGATAAAAGGCTTTCTCAGTGGCGCGCTGGATTGCAATATGATCGGGATGCCGGTACCCTCCTATCGGGTCGAATGTAACCACCACCTGCGGCTTCAACAACCGGATGTAATGCACCACCTCGGCTGCCACCTCTTCAGTATCCTGTGCTGCCAGGGCTTGCGGATGTTTATTGTCAGGCGAGCCCGACATTCCCGAATCGCGGTAATTCAAAAAAAAGACCCCGGCCAAACCCAGTGTCGATGCTGCGCAGCGCAGCTCGAACTCCCGAAGCTCGCCCACCGACTGGTAGCCGTCCATCATTTCCGGGTCCACATCGCCCACCTCACCCCGTGTGGCACATACCAGATAAACCTGGACGCCATGCCGCGCGTAGTAAGCAAGCGTTCCCCCCATGCCGAAACTTTCGTCATCCGGATGGGCCAACACTGCAAGCAAAACCTTCTTTTCTTCTTCCATACCCTTCAATCTTTTCCTTTTCCTTCACCAACCAATCCATAATAATACCCCCATTCCTATCCGAATTACAAGAGGTACACCCGCTCATAAAACAAAGCCTGGACCATTCTCCCGATTCAGCCCAACCCGTCTGGACAGGAAAATAGAAGCTTCATGCTACAATTAACCAATGGAACTGATTTTGACTCACGAGCAGGCAGATTTCGACGCCATGGCGTCGATGCTGGCAATTGCGCTGCTCAAGGACTCCATGATTCCGGTTATGCCTTACCGCATGAACCGCAATGTGCGCAAGTTCTTCAACCTTTACGGCGCAGAGCTCCCCTTTGTCGACGTACGCGACCTGCCCCCCGAAAAAGTCGATTCTGTCACCCTGGTGGACACGCAAGCCCTGGTCACACTCAAGGGCATCACCAAAACCACGAAGATTTCTGTGATCGATCATCACCAGTTGCGCACGGATATCCCCAAAGATTGGCAGGTGACTATCGACAAAACTGGGGCGACAACCACAATCCTGGTGGATATTCTGCGCGAGCAGAACGGCAACATGGACATGATCCAGGCGACGCTGCTATTGCTGGGAATCTATGAGGATACCGGATCGTTGACCTACGCGTTCACAACGCCCCGTGATGTCAAAGCTGCTGCATATCTCCTGGAACACGGCGCCAATCTCACCATCGCCGCCGAGTTTCTCAACCCGTCGCTCTCCGAAGCTCAGCTCAAGCTCTCCGACCGCCTGCTCGCATCCGCCCAAAACCTTACCATCCACGGCAAGAACATCCTCATCGCTTCTGCCGATGCAATGGATATGAATGAAGAAATCTCCAGTGTCGCGCACAAGTTGCGCGACCTGCTCGACCCGGACGCGTTGTTCCTGCTCGTTCGCACGGGTGAAGGAATCCGCCTGGTGGCGCGCTCGACCTCCGATCAAATCAACGTTGCCAGGGTCGCGGCCACTTTTGGCGGCGGCGGGCATGATCGGGCTGCGGCAGCCCTGATTGACGGTTCGACCTCTGACACTCCTCCGGAACAGCAAATCGCAGAGCTTTCAGCCAAACTGATTGCCCTGCTGCCAGGCATCGTGCAGCCATCCCTGACGGTTGGCAAGATCATGTCGCGCAAACCCTACCTGCTCAAAGCGGATACCCCGCTCGAAGAAGCTTCACGCCTGATGCAGCGCTACGGCTACGAAGGTTTTCCTGTCGTTCAGGAAGGCAAGGTGGTCGGTCTGCTGACGCGCCGCGCAGTCGACCGCGCGCTGGCGCACAAATTGAAATCACAGGCGGGCAGCCTCATGGAAGCCGGCGACTACTCGCTCGTGCCTTCGTCGACACTCGACGAACTTCAATCGCTCATGGCAACCACCGGTTGGGGTCAGATCCCCATCGTTGACCCGCACTCGCGCGAGGTCATCGGCATTGTCACCCGCACAGATCTCCTCAAATCGCTGCCCAAAGGCGAGACCCGCTTCCCCGGCCAGATGAACTACAGCGACAAGCTGGAAAGGGCGCTCCCTCCATTGCGGCTGGCTTTGCTCAAGCTGGTTGCCAACCAGGCGCACGAGGAAAAGACCGCCATCTACATCGTCGGCGGCTTCGTACGCGACCTCGTGCTCGAACGCCCTTCGACTGACTTCGACATCGTCGTCGAAGGGGATGCGATCCTTCTGGCAAAACGGCTTTCCCTGAAATTCGGCGGCAGGGTTGTCAGCCACAAGCGGTTTGGCACGGCCAAATGGAAGATTTCAGACATTCACGCCAATCTCACCCAGTTGCTCTCGGGCAAAAAAGGCGACGGAGACGATCTGCCCGATTCACTCGACCTGGTCAGCGCCAGAACAGAGTTTTACGATCATCCAAGCGCCCTGCCCACTGTGGAGCGCTCCAGTATCAAACTGGATCTTCACCGACGCGATTTCACCATCAACACCCTCGCCTTACGCCTCGATGGCCGTCACTACGGTGAGCTCTACGATTATTGGGGTGGTTTGGCTGATATTCAAAAGAAATTGGTGCGGGTGCTTCATTCGCTCTCGTTTGTCGACGATCCCACACGCATGCTGCGGGCCGTCCGTTTCGAGCAGCGCTTCCAATTCAAGATCGAAGACCGCACCCGGCAGTTGATGGACGAGGCCAGACCGCTGCTCAAACAGGTCAGCGGCGAACGCCTGCGCCACGAGCTCGATCTGCTTTTTGACGAGCCTGCAGCCGCCAAAATGCTCGAGCGCATGCAAAAGCTCGAGCTGCTGTGTTCGATCCATCCAAACCTGGTTTGGGAAAGCGCACAGAACCAGGCATTGAACTCCGCCCTTGCAGAACCGTTGAGTTCGAAATGGGAGTTGCCCGCACTCGAAGGCAGCATTCCCATCCGGCATGCCCTGGCTTATGCGATCTGGTTCATTCCACTGCCTGCAGAGACCTCAACTGAAGTGATGTTCCGTCTGCGCCTGCCGGCCTCGATGCAGAAAACGCTGCGTAGAGCAGCGGAGTTGTGGATCTCGCGGAAGAACCTTCTCACCCTGAAACCAAGCCAGGTCGTGCGCGAATTGGATGGAGTTCCTCTGTTTGCCCTCTACGCCCTTTATCTCCTGACGGATAATCTCAAGCTGCGCGAGATTTATCTCGAATACGCATCACGCTGGAGCAAGGTCGAACCCTTCATCAGCGGCGCCGATCTGATGCGTATGAATGTGCCGGCAGGCCCCATCTATCGCGACTTGCTCCAAACCTTGCGGGACGGCTGGCTGGACGGCGCCATCCATTCGCGGGCTGAAGAAATGCGGGCCCTGGACAGCATTCTCGCTCAAAAAGGGATCTCCTATGGTTGAGAGTGACAGCATCACAATCACTACGAATCTCCTGGATCATGTGAACATCCGGCAGTTGCGCAAAGAGGACCTGCCGGCACTGGAATGGGAAGGCGAGTTCAGGCATTTCCACAATCTCTACGCCGAGACTTACGCCCGCATGATCAAAGGGCTCACCGTGATGTGGGTGGCCGAATTGCCGCAACATGGTATCATCGGTCAGGTATTCATCCAATTCGTATGCGATCGCCCCGAGCTGGCGGACGGCTGGCAGCGCGCCTACCTGTTCTCGTTTCGCATTCGCCCGCAGTATCGCAGCCTGGGCCTGGGAAGCAGGATGGTCAAGGTGATCGAGGATTTCCTGCTCGAAAAACGTTATTCCCGCCTGACGCTCAACGTCGGCAAGGACAACCCGGATGCCATACGATTGTACAAACGCCTTGGATTCCATGTGGTTGGCGAGGAACCGGGTGTCTGGTCCTACATCGATGACAAAGGCATCTGGCAGACCGTGCGCGAACCTTCATGGCGCATGGAGAAGCTGCTTTGTAAAGACACACGATTTATCTGAAATTGATGATTTATGGGAGTTCGGCGTTCCACTTCAGGCGCTCGAATATCGATGCCTGGTCAGTGCCCTGCGCCGCATGCAATTGATGCGCAAACCTGTCGGCAGTCAATGGTGAGATGGCCACATCCGAGAGCGCTCCGTTCCTGACTGCAAGTGTGACAAGCGCGGTTTCCTGCGTGTCCTGCAGCATGGACTGGTCAGAGATGAGATTGCCGAGGCTGTAAATCACAAGCGTCTTGTGGGTGGCATCCCGATTTTCGAGCCATTCCATGCGCTGCAGCACATGCGGATGATGCCCCCAGATCACATCCACTCCCGCATCAGCAAGCTTTTGCGCAATTACTCTTTGTCTGGCAGTTGGCCCAGCCTGGTATTCCATGCCCCAATGCAATGAAACGATCAGAAAGTCAACAGACTTTCTGGCGTCTGAAACCTCTCTCAACATCTTCTCGATATCGATGGTTTTGGTAATATCCTCATAAGCGAAAATGGCAATCTTCTGACCTTTCACTTCCACAATCCGAAAAGGTTCGCTGCCGCCCACCCCGATGATCCCCTGCTCCTGCAGCCACTTTTGGGTTTCTAGATCTCCGGTCGGGCTGCAGTCATGGGCGTGATTGTTCGCGATCGTAGCCACATCCAGGCCGGCATTGTAGAGAATTCCAATGCTTACAGCAGCAGCACAGAGATTGTATTCTCCGGAAAGAATAGGCGGCTCGTAAGCTACGGGTGATTCCAGGTTTGCCATAGCCAGGTCAGCCTGGCGCAGCGCTGGCAGGGCGTCTCCAAACGCCGCGGCACTTTCCACAACCGGTTCGCCGTTCCGCGCCAGCATCACATCTCCCCCAAGGGTGATTTCCACTGTCGATACGGCACCAGCCCATGCCAGAAATACCAGGAGCGCCATGCTCAGCACCCCTGGTATCCAAAGCAGTTGTCTGCTTATTGAACGATGAAGCTTGAAGTCCATTCCGGAGCCTTGGGCGCGCTTCCCGATTCCAGATTAGACCGCCAGGTCTCATCCGTCATTCGTTTGTCTGGCGTCACCTGGAACTCGTAATAAGTATAGATGGCTCCCTGTGCAATCACGTTGCCGCCGGGAACTGCCACATAGATCATCGTCGGGTAGCCCACGCCCTCTTCGAGCACTCTGCCGATTCCGGTGGCAACATCGGCAACCAAGGCCGACTTCTGATCTTCGAGCACTGGCCGTCCGCCTGATTCTGTCGCGTCGGCAGCCGCAATGGTCATCGATTCGAGCCATCCGCCGTAATATTGAATTTGCCAGTAATCCTCATCGCTGATCGCGGTGCTGCTCATCTCGCTCTCGGCCATTCGCTGCAGGAAGGTCAGCTTATCGATCAATGCGTCAATGTTGCCCATCGTGGTGTCCGTCAGCAGAGCCCGGCTCGCCAGTCCGTCTCGCGTCATCTGCGCCAGCGCAAGCAACCTTGCGTAGGCTTCGGGGTTCGGTTCGACATAACCATGTGGAGGTTTCTGATCAGGCCCACCGCCCATTTCCGCCATTACCTGCTTGGCATACAGGATCGTATCGTGCTTCAATTCCGTCCATGAGCCAAGGGCAGTTTGCAGGTCCTTGTCCACCCACGCCTGGGTGCGCATGAAAGCTGGGTACTGCTCGTTTTTCACCGCGAAAACCGGCTGCAGCGCATACAGCCACGACCAGTAGAGATTCTGGGTCCACGAATCTGTTCCAAGCGTGGCAACTTGACCTTTGACTTTGTCCATCTGTGTCGTGTAGTTCACGAAATGCGTCTCGCCCATACTCGCGAGGATTGCATCGGCTTCAGCCGAACCCTGCGCAGCAAAGAAATCAAGCGCAACCGGCAGGTCGCGCGGATCTGTGTCTGTACCTACCTTGCGCCACATCACCTGGCCGAAGACATACTGGTCGAGCGTAAAACGCTGTCCCATGAATCGGAATCCCGTGGTTACCTGATCGCGATCCTGCCAGATCCATACCCACATTGAGTTGATCTGGGGGGGTGGGAGGGATTTGGCTGCTTCATTGAAAGCGGCCATCTTCGCGGAATCGGCAAATGAAGCCAGGTCAGGGGCTGCGCCAAAGATTTGATCGGAAAGCCCCTTGTACTCGTAGATCGAAAGGTCATCCGCCTTCCCCACGATGAATGCTGTTGGATCGTAGATATTCTCCCAAAGGCTCATCGCTTGAGTTCCATCCGCAGCCTTTGCGTTGGTCATGGCCTGCACCATCAACAGTGCGCGCTGGGTCTCGAAGGCATCTGCCAGCCGGAAGGTCAGCCGGCCGTACCACATCATCGCCTTGAAGTATTCCTCGAGTTCCGCGCTCATGGTGTAATGCCCTCGAGGAGTGTATTGGGTGTAGTCCTCGATGAGTTTCATGTCCGTCGGGAGGTCTTCCCGATCCCAGATAGGCGAAACGGCGGATTCACTGTGTGCATCGATGAGCGCCACCTCGGCGTCGACCAGCGCTTTCGCTTCACCCGGGATGGTATCTCCCGTCTTGAGCAGCGTCGCAGCGACACCAAAATAAGCCAGGTTACGCAGCGCCTGCTCTCCGAGCGGGGTACCCTTGAGTTGATCGTACTGCGCTTGGCTCTCCTTGACCATCGCGCCGGTCAGGCTCTTGGCCATGGTAATGAACTGCTGACGTTCCAAATCGCGCAGCATTTTGTCGAAGATCAGGTGATAGACGTGAAAGATGGAGTCAGTGGTGATGAAAACGGGCGTCTGGGCATAGCGAATCGACTCATAGGCAGCATAGAATTCCTTATACATCTGGTTCGGGTCGGTGGCTGGCGGCGCTGCCACAAAACCATTTTGCTCGAGAGTTGCTTTTTGTGTTGCGGTCAACTCCAGGCTGCCCAGGTTGCTGAACGCAGAAAGGTCGAGTGGCAGCGTGTAATCCTGCGCATAAGCTGTCGGTAGATTCACTGTGATCGCGGGATAACTGGCGAACACACCCGGGTAGACATTCTTGTCGATCGGACCGGAGGTCGCTGCCGGCTCC
The DNA here is from genome assembly GCA_021779955.1 of Chloroflexota bacterium. Lineage (GTDB taxonomy): Bacteria > Chloroflexota > Anaerolineae > Anaerolineales > Anaerolineaceae > UBA6107. The sequence continues at coordinate 8,791 of JAJXZS010000051.1, forward strand.
GTTGGCGTTGCAGGAGCTGCGGTCGAATTGCCGGGTTGGGTGGTCGCCGGTTGCGTTTGGCTGGGAATTGGGGTCACGGTACAGGCTGAAAGGATGAAAGTCACAAGGCAGATCAATGCCAGGGGCTTCACCAATTGTCTCGTCTTCATATCTCCTCCTATTGGCTTGCGATGATCCATGTTTGAGGCCGTTCGAGCAAAACAAGGTGCCTGTACGACCCCGCGATTGTCTGAATCAGGTCGAATCCAAAACCGTTCCATTTCCAGATGGCGATTGGCCCGCTCCGAAAGAGAGCCGGTTGATCGTAGTTGCCCTGGACCGTGACCAATTCCTGGTCTCCATCGCCATTGATATCCGCCGCAACGAGCGAAAGGATGGGCTTGGCCAGTGCAGAGCCGGCCCAAAGCTCGTTGAAGGTTCCCTTGCTCCATCCGATCAAGATCACATGGCAGCTCTGACCCTGCGCATCATGGAAACTGCCGAGACGCCCGCCGTTTGGCGCGTCCCGCTCGGTCGGCCATGGCGCAAACGGCCGCCAGACGAGCAAGGTGATCTCTGTGGCTCCGTCAGCGTTGAGGTCCGAAAAAGTCCATTGGACAACCTTCCACCCGGCGGGGCTCTGCCAGTAGACCTTCGCCGATGCGGCGTCACAATCGTCGATGCTCAGCACATCATCCCGATCGCGTACACATTCGGCCGCGCCATCGCCATTGAGGTCAAGCGATGTCCACTGCGGAACAGCTTGGGCTCCGATCGCCTCTGCGGAAAAATGCGGTTGCCCATCGTTTTGGATTGGTAAAACCACGCTCACTCTGACCGGAGACAATAAAAACAGGCACGCAAAACACAGGGCGGTGATTCGCCTCATGAATCTAGACGTTAATATCCGCATGCGGGTTCCCTCAAGTTCATTGTAGCTCATCCCGGACATTCATCAGCCGCAGACAGGTAATCATATCTTTGACAAGAACGAATCAATCCTTTAGAATTAGACCATTGAAACCATCTCAAAGACAAAGAAGGACCTTTCATGAAAGAGTACTCGACTGAACACATTCGCAACATTGCGTTAGCGTCTCATAGTGGTGCAGGGAAGACGATTTTATGCGAGGCTTTGCTCCACTTCACCGGGGCAACCACCCGCATGGGTAAAGTAGAAGACGGGACGACAACTTCGGATTTCGACGATGAAGAAGTCCGCCGCAAGATTTCCCTCTACACTGCGGTGATTCCGGTGGAATACAAAGATACCAAGATCAATTTCCTGGATACTCCGGGTTATACCGATTTCGTCGGTGAGGTAATTTCGGCGATGCGTGTGGTCGAAGGGGTGGTGCTTATGGTCGATGCCGTCAACGGCTTCGAAGTCGGGACCGAAATCGCCTGGGACTATGCCACAAAGTTCAATCTTCCCCGCTTCCTGCTCATCAACAAGATGGACCGGGATAACGCCAGCTATGAGAAGGCTCTAAAATCAGTCGAAGAATTCGCAGATATCCGCCTCATTCCCGTTCAGCTCCCATGGGGAGAAAAACAGGGCTTCCAGGGTGTGATCGACCTGCTGACCATGAAAGCCTATAAGGGTGATGGCAAGACCGCCGTCGAGATTCCGGCCGAGTACAAATCGGCAGCCGACGAAGCCCGCACCAAACTCGTCGAAGCTGCAGCAGAAGGCGATGACACCCTTCTCGAAAAATATCTCGATAGCGGCGAGCTGACAGATGAAGAGATTTGCCGCGGCCTCAAGTGTATTGTTGGCGCGCGCAATTTCGTCCCAGTGTTCGTTTCTGCAGGCAACAGCGAGATTGGCCTGGCGCCTTTCATGCAAGCTGTCATCGACCTGATGCCCTCCCCCAAAGACTCACCCGAGGTGGTCGCCAAGGGTAAGGATGGCGATGAAGTGATCAAAGCTGCAGATAGCGGCCCGCTGGCGGTCTACGTCTGGAAAACCACTGCCGATCCGTTCGTGGGCAAGCAGACTTTTTTCCGCGTCTACTCGGGTACTGTGGTGCCCGACTCGCGCATCTGGAACCAGAGCAAGGGCGTCGAAGAGCGCATGGGCAATGTGAACATCCCGCGCGGCAAGGAATCCATCTCCATCAAGAATGTGCACGCCGGTGATATCTGCATCGTGCCAAAGTTGAGTGAAACTCTCACCACCAATACGCTCTGCGACAAGAACCATCCGCTCCTCTTGCCCATCCCCGAATATCCCAATGCACTCTACAGGGTTGCCATCTTCCCCAAGACGCAGGCCGATTCCACCAAGATGTCATCCACCCTCACCCGCCTGGTCGAAGAAGATATGACCCTCACATGGCACAACGATCCCACAACGCTGCAGACGATTCTACAGGGCATGGGCGATCAGCATATCGACGTTGCCATTCGCCGCGCTGAAACCAAGTTCCAGGTCGGCGTGAATATCGCCGAGCCCAAGGTGCCCTACCAGGAAACCATCACCAGGCCTGCTTCAGCCATGTACCGCCATAAGAAGCAGACCGGCGGTTCAGGCCAGTTTGGCGAAGTCCACCTCAAAGTCAACCCCATCACAGACAAAGATTATGACTTCACATGGGACGTCTTTGGCGGCGCGGTCTCCCAATCTTATTCGTCCTCCATCCAGAAAGGCATTCAGTCGGTGATGAAGGAAGGCGTCATTGCAGGGTATCCGGTTTCCGGCGTGCATGTCTCGGTCTTCGACGGCAAGGAACACCCAGTTGACTCGAAACCGGTCGCATTCGAAGTCGCCGGTCGCGAAGCCTTCAAACTGGCAGTCAAAGATGCCGGTCCAGTGCTCCGTGAGCCGATCATGCTGGTCAAGATCACCGTTCCCGAATCCAACATGGGTGACGTGATGGGCGACCTGAACACTCGCCGCGCCCGCATCCAGGGCATGGAAACCGAGCACGGACGTTCCGTGGTCTCAGCCCTCGTTCCACTCGCCGAAATGCTGCGCTACACCACCACCCTGCGCTCCATCACCGGCGGCCGCGGCATCTTCACCATGCAATTCGACCATACTGAGGTTGTCCCGCAGCATATTGCCCAGCCGATCATCGATGCGCGAACAAAGGAACTCGAATCCAAGAAGGAAGAGTAAACGGCTTTCTACCGAACCTGAGCTGGAAGGGTAAACTCCTTCCAGCTTTTTTGTCTCCAATTCACTTGACTTACCCTCTCTTCACTGGTACTCTTCGGTCAACTTGAGCCTTCGAGGCCATTGATGATTGAGCCATATTCCTACGAGCAAGCCTGGGAGTCGATCCTCTCCCGCAATCCGGAAGCGATCCGCAAGGCTTTCATCCGGTTGGATGAACCCGCGCGCGAGGCCGTACTGGCCCATCTTCGCAAGATGGCCACCGAAAGCGGATGGCACCCAGAGCAGGTGATCTCAGCTCAGACGGCTCTTGAAGCTCTCAAAAACATCGACAGGTGAGGTGGATTATGGATATTCAACAGCTGACTCTGGAAATGCACCGCTTTGTTACAGCCAAGGGTTGGTATGAGCCGGACAGCCCCCGCCCGCAAACGCCAAAGAACCTTGCCGCTTCCCTCTCCATCGAGGCGGCTGAGGTCCTCGAACATTTCCAATGGGCCGAAACGCCTGCCGACTTGCGCGCCCTGGAAGGCGAACTGGCAGATGTCACCCTCTACCTCCTTCAACTCGCCAGCGTCTGCCGCATCGACCTTGAGAAGGCGGTCATGGATAAGCTTTCCCTCAACTACACCCGTCAGTGGGATCAGCCGCCTGTAGACAGGTAGGCTCTCGTCTTTTGTGCCGTCAAACGCTCCTGATTTGGAGCGTTTTTGTTTCCGCTAACAGGGATGAACAATCATATATTACTGTAATTGGACTTTGATTTTACAATCTTTTAATTGACAAGCTTCCTTCGAAATGTCAAACTGGACTGTTGAGCATTATAAATTCATGGAGGAAGAAGTGAAAAAATTCTTGAATTGGACGATCGCAATCATGCTGGTGATGGCACTTGGCCTGGGTGCAACTCCAAAAACGGTTCACGCCGAATCTGAAATTGTCTATTATCCCTCGGGTGTCGCCGCGGGAGATTGGCAGTGGACAGGTGCTGGAGTGACAGGCTCCGAGGCGCACATCGATCTCGCCGCGACTCCTGCCCCCGCATGGCTCGAACTGCTTGCGAGCGGCATTCAAATCGACGGACCGGCAACGATCTGCCATCCCTTCCGCGGAGGACAATTTGGCTGGCAGGCTGAGATCCGTCAGCTCGTTGATGGTAAATGGGTTAAGCTCGAAACCACCAATTCATGGTTGCCAGACGTGGAAGGCACATTCACGTCCTGTTCGAAGGCGCCTGCAGCCGGCACATATGCTCTATTCGGTTATTACAATGGTCCTGCTTCGCCAAAGCAGACTTGTGTATATGCCACCGACGAATGGACGGCAGGTTTTGGCGATTTCGACCTGGATGCCAATCTCGACTTCTCCTTCTGGTTGATGGCGCCCAATTTACCGGCAGGTACCCAGGCTAGCTACGCTGTGCTGAAGATCGATCCAGCCGGCAGCCTGACGGGAGCTATGACCGGAACTGGCATAAAATATCCCGCCGATCATATTTGGAGCAGTTTCATCGATTTCCTGGATTACAACATAGCATTCTCTCCTGATTTCAGCACAGCCGTGGTCCGTTTTTGGGCTGCGGGCTGTGTGAAAGATTTCACGATCGGAACGAAAGATATCGATATGCCTATATAAACGGTGTGCATCGGCTCTGTAGATGCACATCCGCCACTTCCATCCGGACAGGAGTGTTCGTCCCAGGAACACTCCTGTTTTCTTTTCCCCGGCAGCCTGACGTCGTTTCACACTAATTCGGTTGAATCCTGTATAATCAGAGGACTTGTTTACGAGTCGTTCTTCGATTCGGTGTTTGTTTTAGAATTGGACAAAGCATGAACATCACCATCTTCGGTGGAGCATCACCCAAACCCGGCGAACCCGCCTATGAAGACGCTCGTGAACTGGGCTACACTCTGGGCAAGGCCGGCCACACGATTTTGACCGGCGGATACATCGGCACAATGGAAGCTGCATCGCGTGGAGCAGCCGAAGCAGGCGCACACGTGATCGGCTCCACCTGCGACGAGATCGAAGTTTGGCGCGGTACGCGCGCCAACCCCTGGGTGAAAGAGGAATGGCATTTCGCCACACTGCAAGAACGACTCTACGCCCTGGTCAACAACTGCGACGCCGCCATCGCCCTTCCGGGCGGGGTTGGCACTCTGACGGAGATCTGCGCGCTCTGGAACCAGTTGATCATCAACACGACGCCCAATCACCGCCCCCTCATCCTTGTCGGCTCTGGCTGGCGCAGGATCATCAACGAGCTTTTCGCCGAACAGGATACCTACATCCGCCCTGACGACCGCGGTCACGTCATCTTCGCCGCGGATACCCGTGAAGCCGCAGACATCCTTTTGCGCGATCAAGGCAAAGCGTAATTATCTCGATTATTCAGGAAAGAAGAGTATGAGCAACGAGAAGATCCCATCAAGAAGTGAAAACTACTCCGAGTGGTACAACCAGGTGATTCAGCGCACGGAAATGGCAGATTATGCGCCTGTGCGCGGCTGCATGGTTGTCCGGCCATACGGCTGGGCGCTCTGGGAAAACATCCAGGCTTCCCTGGACAAGAAGTTCAAAGCCAGCGGACACGTCAACGCGGCGTTTCCCCTCTTCATCCCCATGTCCTTCCTGGAAAAAGAGAAAGAACACGTCGAAGGCTTCTCGCCCGAGCTCGCCATTGTGACCATCGGCGGCGGTGAAAAACTCGAGGAACCTCTGGTCGTCCGCCCAACCTCCGAAACCATCATCGGCTACATGTACTCGAAGTGGATCAAATCCTATCGCGATCTACCCGTGCTCATTAACCAGTGGGCAAACGTTGTGCGCTGGGAAATGCGTACCCGCATGTTCCTGCGTACCTTGGAGTTTTACTGGCAGGAAGGCCACACCGCCCACGCCACGCAGGCTGAAGCCGAAGAAGAAACCCGCCGCATGCTCGAGACCTACGCCGAGTTTGCCTACAACGACGCCGCCGTCGCGATCAAGGCATCGGGGATGTTGGACAAGATCCAGGATCTGCTGGCCGCCTTCAGGGCCAAGAACCGCTGCGATCCGGCCCATGGCTAAACCTGTTGTTCGCGCGCTCAGAGCTTTGGGGCTAGCGCAAAGGCCGGGTTCCGACGCAAAAATCCTTAGATAGCGTCCCCGGGGATCGGT
>JAJXZS010000008.1 GCA_021779955.1 Chloroflexota bacterium
CAGTTTACCGTTGGTCCTGACGCTTTTTACCAGGGTGGTCCAATCGGTGTTCCCATGCGAGGTGTATAGAAGGACGTCGAAGCTGTACCTCACCTTGAGCATCGCTTCTTCATCAGAAATAAGGATGAAATGATCCGCGCCGAGTTCAAGCGCCCGCTCTCGCTTCGAGGTCGACGATGAAATTGCGGTCACTTCACAGCCAAAGGCGTGGGCGAATTCAATGGCGAGGTGACCAAGCCCGCCCAGCCCCATGATTGCGACCTTCTTATGCCCATCTGCCGCATACCGGTAGATCGGGTTGAAGACGGTAATTCCGGCGCACATGAGCACCGCCCCAACCTCAGAAGGCATGGACGCGGGCAATGGATACGCAAAGCGCTCATCGACCACCACAGATGTCGAAAAACCGCCGTAGGGCCTCCAAACACCACAAACATCGATGTCATCGCAAAGCTGAACCTCGCCTTGCCTGCACCATTCGCAATTGCCGCATGAGCGACCCTGCCAGCCGATACCCACCCGGTCGCCGATCTTCAGCATGGAAGCAGATGGCCCCAGTTCAGTGACCCGGCCAACGACCTCATGGCCTGGCACGAAAGGGAAATCGCAGATGCCATAATGATCCGAAATGCCCTGCACGTCTGTGTAACAAAGCCCGCAGTGCGATACATCCACTCGCACATCCCGGTCCCCCAATTCAGGCGCGGCGTAGGAGTAGGGTTCAAGCGCCTGACCATTCGCCATCGCTGCATATCCAAATACATTTGAGGCAGACATGGAAGACCTTCCTTTCATGAATGGACAGAACATGCCATTTCTTGTTGGGCAACAGGGTTGCTGCTATGTCAAATGATTTGCAGTGGGTGTCTGTCAATAATGGCTGGCGACGATTCCACGAGGCGTCGAATCTCAGCGTTTCGAAGAATTTCTAATCGACCTGACCAGGCGTTGTATGTACACTAATATTGTACAGGATATGTCTATACAACCATTCTGCGATATCGTGCGCGAGACGCGCAAATCGCGCATACTGACCGAAAGAGATGGCGCTGCCAGTCATTCAAGGCGCCGTCGGATTGCGCAGGTGAAACCAGGAACAGATGGGAGGCAGATATGTCGATCGAAAGTACACGAGATACGATGACGCGGTTCTTCAAAGCCGAGCACGGCGATAGCAGCATGATGGCAGACGATGTCGTCTTCACCCTCATGGCTACAGGCGAGGAGCAGCACGGCAAGGATGCCGTGATGGGGATGATGACCTATCTCTATCACATTGCATTCGACGCGAAGGCGGCACCCAAGATCACGATTTTTGGCGACAACAGCGCCATGGCCGAATACGATTTTGTGGGCAAGCATATCGGCGAGTTCAATGGCATTCCTGCCACAGGTAAAGACGTCTGCGTGCCCTTGTGCGTAGTGTATGACATTGAGGATGGCAAGATCAAGCGCGGCAGGGTCTACTTCGAGACGCCGATGTTGCTGCAGCAGCTCGGGATAAAGATGTAGATTCATGAACTAAGGCGCGGATTTGATTCCTATTTAAATTTGGGGCTCGAGGCGATAAACCCCAGGATCAGGCTGAAAGTAATCACCAGAAGCCAGTATTCCAATTTGGTGCGGCGATTCGCCATTGGGTTTAATTTTTCTGTTGCAGTTTCAGCGACCCAACGTAAAGCAATCGAGCCTGGAATCACCCACCAGGCAGTAAGCAGAAAGAATAATAGGTTGCCAATCCAAAAGGTCTCTCCATCGATGGCATCGTAAAAGATTGACACCTTATTGAGCAGGATCCAGATTCTTGTGCCAATTGCCAGTACCGTTCCGCTCAAAACGCAGCCCAGGAAGTATGATCGTGGCAGAGCGCCGAGCCCCCCAGCGGCAAGACCGATTATGACAAAAACCACGATGTTGATGATGAACAGGCTTAAATCGAGCGGTTCGGGGTACTTCTCAAAGTAAATGTGCATGAGTTGAAAAGATATGGCCGCCAAGCAACCGATGACTACGCCTACGACCAGGCTCCATTTTGCCCTTTCCAAGTTGAGCATCGGCAGAGATTTGAACTGTTGCTTCGGCGGCAGACTTTTCATTAAATTGACAATATCATCTGAAGAACTATTCGGCATTGAATTCATTAGAGTTTTCCCCCTTTTTGGCGAGTTGGCTTAATTATAGCAACCAAAAAAAGTGTGATTCCCATTTTTGAGGCCTTTTTCGCCACTTTTTGCGACGAAAATCCAAACATTCACCTTAAAAAATGGGTTTCCCTATTGAAAATGTGTGCAAAAATGGATACAATGTGGATGAAAGTGGTAACAAGTGGGAGATTGTGGGGAACGCCGGATCCGTCCGGCGTTTGGCATATCTAGGGAAGGTAGAACTAATGTTCCTCAGCCAGTACGAGCATTCCATCGACGATAAAGGCCGAATCACCATCCCAGCGCGCTACAGGGATCAATTGCAGGGCGGCGCCTTCCTGACCAAGGGTTTCGACCAGAATCTGACGATCTATCCATCTGCCCGTTTTCATGCCATCCTCGAACGTCTCAATCACATGAACTCCATGGATCCCGCCATCCGCGCGCTGAAGCGCTGGTTCCTTTCGAACGCAGCCGAGGTCGAATTCGACCGCGCAGGCCGTTTTATCATACCTCAGAATTTGCGCGAAGAAGCCGGATTGAATGGTGATGCCATGGTCGTTGGTATTGGCGAGGAGATCGAAATTTGGTCACCCGCGAATTGGAAACTCCAGAATGAACAAGTTGCCACTCCGGATTTCAAGGAAAAGCAATTTGCATCGCTAGACCTTTCGATTTGAAATGGTAACAAAGGAAGGCGGAATCAAACCGCCCCACCTCTCAGTTCTTTACCAAGAGATACTTACCGCTTTAGAGCCTGCAGCTCACCGGAGATACGTCGATGCAACTGTAGGAGCTGGAGGGCACGCCTGGGGTATCCTCGATGCCAGTTCACCTGATGGAGAACTGCTCGGCCTGGACATCGACAATGATGCACTTGAAATTGCTTCGCAGCGCCTGGCGTCGTTTCAAGACCGAGTCCATCTGGTGCATTCCTCTTACTCCTCTCTCTCCAGGGTTTTGCTGGCAATCGGCTGGGACTTTGTCGACGGCATCGTCATTGACTTAGGGGTCTCCTCTATGCAAATCGATATGCCTCAACGAGGTTTTTCGTTTCTCAAGGAAGGGCCGTTGGATATGCGTTTTGACCCGTCTCAGCCTGTCAGCGCCGCAGATATTGTGAACAAATATCCCGAAGCAGAGATCGCAGATATCCTGTTCAAATATGGGGAGGAAAGACGTTCACGACAGATTGCCAGAGCCATCGTGCAGGCCCGCCCGCTCGATACTACTCTAGAACTCGCAAATGTGATCCAAAGGGCAGCAGGGAAAAGTTCGGGTAAAATCCACCCAGCGACACGCTCATTCCAGGCTCTCCGCATCGCCGTCAACCAGGAACTCCAATCGCTGGAAGATTTTCTTCCCCAAGGGGTGGAAGCCCTCCGTCCTGGCGGACGTATGGCTGTGATCGCCTTTCACTCACTGGAAGACCGGATCGTTAAGCAGTATTTCAGGCGCGAAAGCAAGGATTGCATCTGCCCGCCCGAGCAGCCTGATTGCACATGCGGACACAAAGCAACCATCAGAGAAATCAACCGGCACCCCATCGTGGCCGGAGAAGATGAAAAACAGAATAATCCTCGTGCGCGAAGCGCACATTTACGCATCATCGAGAAGTTGGAACAACAACCAGGTTGATCATGACCACGTACAACGAGAATCGACAACGACGCAAACCAGCCAGGATGAAACTGATCTCTCCGCACGCCTTCAGGCAGGCGCCGTGGCGGGTTCAGCTTCAATATGTTGGACTCTTCCTTCTTGCGCTCATCGCCGTCCTTGTTGTAGCCGGGGTATACCTGAGCATTTCGGGGCAGGCGGCAGCAGCCGGCCTTGCCTATTACAACGACAACGAAGACATCCAGGATCTCGAACGCCAGATTGCTGACAGAAAAGCCCGCCTGGCGCTGATGACTTCAGCGAATGTGATGGAAACCCGCGCCAAAGAACTCGGATTCGAACGCGTGGATGCGTCACGTGCGGTGTACATGGTGATACCAGGATTCACAGGCAAATCGCCGGCGGTTCTTGCTCCCCCGCCCGGATTAGTGGCAACCCAGGAACCTCTGATCAAATCGATCTACCGCCAATCTCTTTGGGATTGGCTTTTCGCAGGAATTAACCGGCTAAGCGATAGTGTTGGGGGGAACAACCCGTGAAGCTCAAGTCCCTGACCAACGCTCATTGGCTGGCAATCGCCTTCACCGCATTCTGCGCACTGGTTTTTGCGCAGATGATCCGTATTCAGACCAGTGGACACGCGCAGAATCTGGAAAGCTGGGCTGAAAAGTACGGCTACGAAGTTCGCACCATTCAATCGGAACGCGGATATATCTATGACCGCTGGGGTCATCTGCTGGCAGGCAACAAAGAAGTGTACGAAGTGGGCGTCGAGCTGCGCTACGTGATCAATCCGACCGCCATCGCAACAGCAGTAGCATCTGTTACCGGCGCAGATTTCACCAAAGTGCTCGGCATGGCAAGCACGCCCTATGTCGAAGGTCAGAGCGTTTACATCACACTGAAGGATTTTGTGGATAGCTCACAGATCGATCAGCTTTCGAAATTGAAGCAGCAATATGAAGAAAGCAACCGTTTCGGCGAAAATCCAGATCTTCCCACTTTACGCGGCCTGGTCTGGACACCTCATCTGCAGCGCGTATACCCCGAAAACAGCCTGGCAGCCAATGTCATCGGCTTCTTCCCCTACCTTGACCGCGAAAATGCACGCGGCTTCTTCGGCGTTGAAGAGGAGTACAATGACCTCCTGGCAGGAACAAAACAAAAAGTGATTGTCTCGCTGGATCCATACGTCGAGCAGAATATTCCCACAGCTCCTCCAGGCGCCAGCCTGGTGTTGACGATCGATCGCGAAATCCAGAGCTCGATCGAGGAAATTCTCGACAACGCTGTCAAGGTCAACGAAGCTGCAAGCGGCACGATCATCGTTGAGGATCCCAAAACCGGCGAAATCCTGGGCATGGCATCTACACCACGCATGAATCTCAACGAATACTGGACGTACGCCAATGTGTACACCAGCGGCAATACCTATAACAAGGCAATTGGCCAGGTTTACGAGCCAGGTTCTGTGTTCAAGGTCCTCACCATGGCCAGTGCGCTCGACCTGGGCAAGGTGAAGCCCGAAACGACGTTCAACGATACCGGTTCGATCTATGTTGGCGGAATCAACATCTACAACTGGGACCGCGGAGCCTGGGGCGAGCAAACCATGGTAGGCTGCCTGCAGCACTCCCTGAACGTCTGCCTTTCCTGGGTCGCCACGCAGGTTGGCCCCACTGACTTTTACACTTATCTACAGAAGTTCAACATCGGCCATCGCTCGAACATCGATCTGTCCGGTGAAGAAGTCTATCCGCTCAGCATTCCAGGCGACCCGACCTGGTATGAGGTGAACCTTGGAACCAACTCGTTTGGACAGGGCGTTGCAGTCACCCCCATTCAAATGATCGAAGCTGCCTCAGCAATTGCCAATGACGGCAAGATGATGGCGCCGCATATTTTGAAATCGTACATCCAGAACGGTCAGCAATACGAGACCAATCCGACCGTGGCCGGCATGCCCATCTCGAAAGAGACAGCCAACACCCTCACTCAGATGCTGGCAACCTCACTCGAGGGTGAATCTTCTGACGCCCTGGTCGATGGATATCGGGTGGCGGGAAAAACGGGCACTGCAGAAATTGCAGTCAATGGCCAATATTCGAGCAATGCAACGAATGCATCGTTCGTTGGTTGGGGACCCGTGGACAATCCGCAATTCATCGTTTATGTATGGCTCGAGAAGCCAAAGAGCTCCATCTGGGGCTCGGTAGTGGCAGCACCTGTTTTCAGTGATGTTGTGAAGCAGTTGGTTGTATTGATGAATATCCCACCAGATGCCATTCGACAGAGCATGGCAGCTCATTAAGGAAAGATGATGTTTACCCTGGCCGACATTTTGGAAAGCTTGAGCGGGAATCCCAGCGACAAGACTTCGATGATTTTCACCGAAGCCGTTGCCGATTCACGCCAGGCAATTCCGGCCAGCCTGTTCGTAGCGATGCCAGGGGAACGCAGCGATGGACATGACTTCGTGGGGCCTGCGTTCCTAAAAGGCGCCAGGGCAGCCCTCATCGAACACGAAGTGGATGCAACGATCCCCGTGCTCGACCTGCGCTCGGGGCTCGATCACCAGGCCATACCTGAAGCCCCTTTCTGTATCCGCGTCGATGACAGCCTGAAAGCGCTCCAGGGGCTGGCAAAGCACAGACGGTCGAAACTCAATTTGCGGGTCATCGGCATTACAGGCAGCGTGGGCAAATCCACCACCAAGGAGCTTGTTGCCGATGTGATGAGCCAGCGTTATCACACCCTGAAGAACCTTGGCAACCTGAATAACGAAATCGGCCTGCCTCTCACCATGCTTCGACTGGGCAAGGGCCATGAATGCGCAGTGCTCGAAATGGGTTTTTACCATCCCGGCGAAATCGCCGATCTATGCAGCATCGCCAAACCGCAAGTTGGCATTGTGACCAATGTGGGTACCGTCCATGCCGAGCGCGCCGGCTCGCAAGAGACCATCGCCATGGGTAAGGCCGAATTGGTGCAGGCCCTGCCCGCCTCACCCGAGGGAACCGCGATTTTGAACTTCGACGATCCCCGGGTAAAGGCCATGGCTGAGAAGACATCGGCAACCGTCATCTCATACGGCATGGACCCGACCTGCGATCTGTGGGCGGATAATATCGAGAGCCTCGGGCTGAGCGGCATCCGGCTGACCCTGCACTATAACGATAAAGCATTGACTTTGCGCGCTCCGTTGATCGGGCACCATTCGGTACATACGATCCTGAGAGCTGCCGCAGCAGGGATCGCTGAAGGGCTTTCATGGGGTGAGATCCAAAAGGGTCTGACTCAGGCGAGCAGCCAGTTGCGCCTCGTCGCAGTTCATACCCGCCAGGGCGCCTTACTGCTGGACGATAGTTATAATGCCTCTCCTGAATCGATGCTGGCAGCGTTGAACCTGCTGAATGAGCTGAACGGCCGGAAGATCGGCGTTCTTGGCGGCATGTTCGAATTGGGACAATATGAAAAACAAGGCCACGATCTCGTAGGCGCCAGGGCAGCCGGAATTCTCGACAGGCTCATCACTTACGGAACGCAAGCCAGGATGATTGCCGAATCGGCCAGGGAAGCAGGAATGCCTGCTTCTGCCATGAGCCATTACGATGCAATGGAACAGGTTGTGGATGAATTACGGAATACGCTTCATGAAGGAGACGTTGTGCTTATTAAAGGTTCGCACGGTTTGAGAATGGATCACATCGTCGCGGCATTGGAGGAAGTGGAATGAAAGACACCTCTCTGGCGCTTGCGCTGAGCGGCCTCGGTTTTGTCCTCTCTGTCATTTGGGGTGGACCTTTGATCCGGATCTTAAAGGCTATGAAGATCGGCAAGATCATCCGCGTCGAAGGGCCTGACAGTCACATCAGCAAGATGCGGACGCCCACCATGGGCGGCGTCATGTTCATCCTACCTGTAATGCTAATTACCGTTCTGCTGAATGCAGCTTCCTTATTGGGATTGACAGTTTTGGGCCGCTCGATAATGCTGCCAATGGCGGTCATGGTCGGATACGCGCTAATCGGAATGGTCGATGACTGGGAAGGAATTCGTGGTCCGCGCCGTGGATTGGGGATGCGGGCGCGTACAAAATTCCTGCTCCAGGTTATTCTGGCAGTTGCTGCAGCACTGGTTCTTTACTATATTCTGCAAGTGCCCCAAATGTACTGGCCAGGCGCCAGGGCATCGATCTCGCTCGGGACCTGGTACATTCCACTGGCGGCATTGGTCATCGTGGCCATGTCGAACGCGGTAAACCTGACAGACGGCCTGGACGGTCTCGCCGGACTGATCTCGGCGACTGCTTTTGCTGCTTACGGCGGGATTGCTCTACTACAGGGCGACGCTTATGTTGGCAGGTTCTGCTTTACGATCGTCGGCGCGCTCTTCGGCTTCTTGTGGTTCAACGTCCATCCCGCAATGCTCTACATGGGAGATACCGGCGCCCTCGCTCTTGGCGCTGTACTCGGCGTGGTGGCTTTGATGACCGGCCACTGGCTGCTCCTGCCCCTGATCGCTGTGATCCCAGTGGCAAACGCCATGAGCGATATTCTCCAGGTTGGTTACTTCAAGTTGACAAAGGGGAAACGGCTCTTCAAAATGGCTCCCCTGCACCACCATTTCGAGCTTTCGGGTTGGAGTGAAACGCAGGTGGTGCAGCGGTTTTGGCTTGTCGGTTTGCTGTTTGCGATGTTCGGCATCGCGCTGGCAATGGTTTAAGGATCTTTGAATGAACATGGCTGAGAGAAAACCCGTTTTGATCATCGGAGCCGCCCGCCAGGGGCAGGCTCTGGCGCGTTTTCTCTGCAAGCAGGGCACACCGGCAATCCTCAACGACAAACGCGGTCCTGAAGCCATGTCAAGCGCGCTCAAAGCCATGTCTGATGTGCCCGTCGAATGGGTTTTGGGAAATCACCCAGTCGAATTGCTCGACCGTGTCGAAGTTGTGTGTATCTCGGGCGGCGTTCCCCTCGATCTTCCCATTGTCAAAGAGGCGATCAAGCAGGGCAAGACCCTAACGAACGATTCGCAGATATTCATGGAAGCCGTGAAAGCTCCCGTAATTGGCATAACCGGCTCCTCCGGAAAGACCACAACCACAACGTTGGTAGGCAGAATCGCAGAAGCCGGACTTCAGGCGCCCCGCAAGGCGTGGGTTGGCGGCAATATTGGCCTGCCCCTCGTGGAGTACCTGGACGAGATCAAACCGGATGACCTGGTCATCCTCGAACTATCGAGCTTCCAGCTCGAGTTGATGAGCATCAGCCCGGCGATCGCCGCAGTGCTCAACATCACTCCAAACCACCTCGACCGCCACGGCACGATGCAGGCTTACACTGCCGCCAAGGCGCACATTGTGGCACATCAGCATCCAGACGACTTTGCAGTACTCAACCGTGAAGATCCCGGTTCGTGGTCGCTCAAGAGCAACATCAAGGGTAATTTGACCACTTTTGGATTCATGAAGCCGGAATCCCACCTGGACGGCACATATCTGGCAGGTAACGAGGTCATGCTGCAAAAGGATGGCAAGCACACAAAGCTGCTCGCGCAATCCGCCATCGCCTTACGCGGGCGTCACAATGTTGCGAACGTCCTGGCGGCATGCGCGATCGCCTCAGCGGCCGGTTTGGACGCCGAAGCCATGCACAACGGCATCGCCGGTTTTGGCGGGGTAAAGCACCGTCTTGAACTGGTCAGGCAGGTCAACGGCGTGCGCTGGTACAACGATTCGATTGCCACTGCCCCAGAGCGAACCCTGGCTGCCCTCAATGCCTTCGATGAACCGATCGTGCTCCTGCTCGGCGGGCGCGACAAGCACCTGCCCTGGGATGAACTCTCGCAGGTAGTCCACCGCAAAGTCGACCACGTGATCCTGTTCGGCGAAGCAGCCGAGTTGATCGCAAACGTGCTTGGAAAACCCCAAAAGGGCGAGCGGCTCAAGTCAATCGAGCGCGCGAATCAATTGAGCGATGCTTTGGAAATCGCCTCCAAGACTGCACAACAGGGCGATGTCGTCCTCCTCTCCCCGGGCGGAACCAGTTTTGATGAGTTCAGTGATTTCGAAGAACGCGGTGAATTCTTTAGAGAATGGGTAAATCGACAATGATCAACGCAGCGGCAGCACCTGTCAAAAAAGAGGTAAAGAAGCTTTCACTCAGAGAGAGCATCGATCTCCCGCTGGCCGTGATTGTATTCACTCTGTTTGCCTTCGGCCTACTCATGGTCTATTCCGCAAGCTGGCAATTCGCAAGCGGCAATGGCAATTCTGAATACCTAACCGTGATCAAGCAATTCGGCTTTGGTATTTTGGGCGGCGTTGCAGCTTTGTTCCTCACCTTCTTCAACTATCACAAGTTCCAGCGCTGGATCGTACCGGTCATGGCAGTAACCCTGGTTCTGCTGCTGGCGGTTGTGTTGTTTGGCCAGGAAACCGAGTTTGGAGCCAAACGCGGTTTATTCAACGGGTCGATCCAACCTTCCGAACCGGCAAAGCTCGTCATTGTTGTTTATTTGAGCTTCTGGCTGTTCAGCAAACGCGAGGTGCTTGACAAGTGGACCTTCGGGTTGATCCCCATGATGCTGATCGTGGGTGTTACCGCCGGCTTGATTCTCACCCAACCGGATGTGTCTGCAGCAGCGACGATCATCTTCCTGGGTGTGGTGATGTTCTTCATCGCCGGAGGCAAAATGAAGCAATTGATCATCGTTGGTGTGGTTACCGCGGTGATCGGCTTCCTGATCGTGCAGGTCAATCAGAACGCGATGACCCGCCTTACCGATTATTGGAGCGGCCTGCAAAATCCGGAAAATGCCTCGGATCACGTAAAGTGGTCTCTGGAAGCCATCATCAACGGCGGTGTGTTCGGTGTCGGCATCGGACGTTCCACCACCAAATTCATCGGACTTCCCGTTGCCCCCACCGATTCTATCTTTGCCGTCATTGCGGAGGAAACCGGCCTGGTGGGCGCATTTTTCGTGATCATGCTCTACATCCTGCTACTTTGGCGCGGAATCACCATTGCCAACCGCGCGAAGGACGATTTGGGTAAATGGCTGGCCAGCGGAGTCACGCTATGGATCATCATCGAAGCGGCGATCAATATGGGCGTCATCGTGAACCTGGTGCCGTTTGCAGGAAATGCCCTGCCCTTTATCAGTTCAGGCGGTTCATCGCTGGTAACCGTTATGGCAGGAATTGGAATCCTCATGGGCGTTGCCCGTGCTTCGAAACTGCAGCAGACAAGTACAGAAGGGACAAAACAGCATGCGGTTGTTGATCTGCGCCGGCGGGACAGGAGGGGGAGTGTATCCAGCCCTCTCCGTCCTTCAGGCAATCGGTAATCGGGCAGAGGCTGTTCTCTGGGTCGGTGGCGAGGGTGGCATGGAAGCCAACCTGGTCAGCCGGATGAACATCCCCTTCACCACCATCCCCGCAGCGGGGGTGCATGGTGTGGGTTTGCGCTCCCTGCCCGGGAACCTGATCAGACTCGCTCAAGGCACCCGAAAATCGAAGAAGATCCTCCAGGAGTTCAAACCAGATGTGCTCTTCTTTACTGGCGGGTATCTCGCCGTTCCCATGTCCACTGCGGGCAAAGGAATTCCGAGTGTGCTTTTCGTCCCGGATATCGAGCCTGGACTTGCGCTGAAACAGATCTCAAAGCAGGCCGGTACCATTGCCCTAAGCGTCGATGACTCGAAAAAGTTCTTCGACAGGCGCAAGTCGATGGCGGTCACCGGCTATCCGGTGCGTAAAGAGTTGCTGGGCTGGAACCGCGCAGATGCAATGCGCACTTTTGGCCTTCATGAAGACCTGCCTGTGCTTTTCATCTTCGGAGGAAGCAAAGGCGCGCATTTGATCAACACCGCAGTATTCGCTGTGCTGAACGAGTTGCTCGCGTTTTGCCAGGTCATCCATATCACCGGCGAAGCTGATTTCGTGGAAGCCAGGGCTCAACAGACCGCGCTTGGGCAAGTCGCTGAGCAAAATTATCACCCATTCAATTACCTGCATGATGAAATGGGCGCCGCCTTTACAGCAGCGGATATGGTCGTTTCCCGCTCAGGGGCATCCACTTTGGGTGAATTGCCGGCATTTGGCCTGCCCGCAATCCTGGTGCCCTACCCCTTTGCGTGGCGATATCAAAAGGTCAACGCAGATTACCTGGCCAAGAGCGGCGCAGCAATCGTGGTCGAGAACAAGGATCTGCCAAAACGGCTGGTGCCAGAAGTGAAAACCCTGCTGCAGAATCCGCAATCGCTGGCTGACAAAAAGAAAGCGATGCATGCGCTTGCCGTTCCAGACGCAGCGGAACGGATCGCAGAAGTGATCCTGCAACAAGCCTCCCGGAAAGGAGATGCCGCGAAATGATTAGCCTGAATATTTTGCTCTTCATTTTTGTCGCCCTCTTCGCAATCATTGGAGCCATGCGCGGCTGGTCGAAGGAACTGCTGGTCACCTTCAGCGTGATCCTTGCCCTTTTCATCATGAGCGTGCTCGAAAGCTTTGTTCCATTCTTCAAGGATACGATTTCGACAGGCACCCCTCAAACGGTCTTCTGGCTGCGCACGGTAATTCTGGTGGTTTTGGTATTTGCAGGCTATCAAACCCCCCGAATCCCCCGCTTTGCTGAAAGCGGCCGTTTCATCCGCAATGTGCTGCAAGACGGACTGCTTGGCATTTTCCTGGGTGGGGTAAACGGTTTTCTGATCTTTGGCACCATCTGGTACTACCTCAATGCTGCAGGATATCCTTTCGCGTTTGTGACAGCTCCGGACGCGGCGACAGCGGCAGGTGAAGCAGCCACCCGTCTGTTAGCGGTTCTGCCGCCCAACTGGTTGATGACCACTCCCACGATCTACTTCGCCGTGGCCATCGCATTCGCTTTTGTGATCATGGTGTTCATCTAATGAAGCATATTCATCTGATCGGAATCGGCGGGACCGGAATGAGTTCCATCGCGCGGGTGCTTTTGGAAAAAGGCTACACCGTCAGTGGCTCTGACCGTAATCCTTCCACCCTGGCGCAAGATCTGCAGCGAGTTGGTGCGCAGATCAGCGCAGGGCATTCCGAATCGAACATCCATGGGGCCGACATCGTGGTGCGCTCTTCGGCAATCCCTGACGACAATGTCGAGGTGCAGGCAGCACTGAAAGCGGGCATTCCGGTTTTGAAGCGCTCCGACTTTCTCTCAACGTTGATGGAAGGCCAGGACGGTATTGCGATTGCGGGAACTCACGGCAAAACCACAACGACTGCAATGCTCGCCTACGCGCTCTACAGCCTGGATTACGATCCCTCCTACATACTTGGCGGAGTATCAAAAAACCTGGGTACCAACGCACACGCAGGCAAGGGGCGTTATTTTGTGATCGAAGCGGACGAATACGACAGGATGTTCCTCGGCCTTACGCCCCAGGTGATCCTGGTGACCAACGTCGAATATGACCATCCCGATATCTACCCCAACCCTGCAAACTACCACGCGGTGTTCGAGCAATTCATCGGCTGCCTGAAACCCGGCGGCTTGTTGATCACAAACTTCGACGATCCTGGCTCCACCACCCTGGCCAATTTCCTCCCTCAAGGCGCACGAGCATTTAGCTGCGGCCTGAAAGCCGGAGCAGATTACCGCGCAGAGAACATCAAGTCCAATACGATCGGCGGATCGACCTTCCTGGTCACTTTTGGCGCGGAAAACAAAAAGCGGGAGCCGCTGACCGTCGTCAGCCTTCAATTGCCTGGCGAGCATAATGTGCGCAACGCCCTTGCCGTGATCGCCGCCCTCCACCAATTGAGTGTGCCAGTGCAACAGGCATCTCAAAACCTGGCCGAGTTCAAAGGCACCGGCCGCCGCTTCGATATTGTTGGCGAAGCCAATGGGATCACAGTAATTGATGACTATGCGCATCATCCGACCAAGATTCGCGCCACCCTCGCTGCCGCCCGATCGCGCTTTCCCATCCGCAGGCTGGTTGCCGTTTGGCAGCCCCACACGTTTTCCCGCACTGAGCTGCTGGCAAACGAGTTCATCGATGCCCTATCGAACGCGGACCTTGTGCTCATAACCGAGGTTTACGCGGCGCGCGAGAAGTCTGACAATTTTAGCGCCAAGTCGCTTGTCGAAAAGATCGACAAAGAGAATGTGATCTTTACACCGACGATTGCCGCAGCCACAGACTACCTTCTCTGGCATCTCGTTCCCGGAGACGTGCTCGTGGTTCTCTCAGCCGGCGATGCCGATCAGATCTGTTTCAATGTCTTGAACAAGCTCAAAGAAAGGAATGGGTAATATGACTGACCCCAAGAAAGCAGGTTTCGACCCTCGAACCTATGACTTCGATTCGCGTTCATTTCCAGCTTTTCAGCGAATCCAGGTCACCCAACCCAGTAAACCTGAGCCGCGCGAGTATCAGGATCTGCCCCGCAATCACCAGCAAGCGCTCCTCGCCCGGTTGATCGACGCCGTCCGTGAGCTCTAGCCTGAGGAAGAAATGACTGAATTGCCGCTTGAAATGCTTCGCAACCGGTTTGGCTCCCGCCTGCAGGAAAATGTATCCCTTGCCGGATACTGCACTGCGCATGTTGGCGGCGTGGCCCGGGCGATGCTTTCAGCAGGCGATGCTGAAGAACTGGCTTCCTCCGCCGGCTACCTTTGGGATCAGGAAATACCATTCATACTCCTTGGAAGCGGTTCGAATGTGCTTTTCAGTGATCAGGGCATGGATGCAGTGATCGTGATCAACCAGGCAAATGCCATCAAGCTTAATGAGTCTTCCGAGACTCCTGAGGTATGGGCAGAATCCGGCGCCAAACTTGGGACGGTGGCCCGCCAGGCAGGCTTGCATGGTCTTTCCGGTCTCGAATGGGCTTCGACCATCCCCGGCACCGTCGGTGGAGCTGTCTACGGTAACGCCGGCGCCTATGGCGGTGATATTTGCCAGAGCCTTAGAGTGGCAGAAATCTTGCATCGCACAATGGGAAGGATCTCCTGGACCGCCGGGCAGATGGAATTTGCCTATCGCTCCAGCATCCTGAAAAGCCATCCGGGCGATGCGGTTGTCTTCCTCGGCATG
>JAJXZS010000003.1 GCA_021779955.1 Chloroflexota bacterium
TGACGGCCAGCACCTGGTGGGGCCGCAGGCGGTCTACCCGGCTGGAGAAAGCATAATATGAGGCGTAAACACTTTTCTCATCCACAGCGTTTTCGATCTTCTCGACGCTCAACTGCCCCCACTGCATCGCCTTGCGGCGGGTGCTTGCGCGCACCTCGGCGTGTTCGCTCATGGCTTCTGCGGCAATGTCGCGGGCGCCGGCGAGCGCATCCTCCACCGTGGTCACCTGCTCATTCAGGAACTGGGCAGCGGTCTGTTCGGCGTCGTTTGGCGTGTGGGCCTGGGTAAGGATGTATTCACCCAATCCCTGCAGACCCTTTTCGCGGGCAATTGAGGCGCGGGTGCGGCGTTTGGGCTTATAAGGCGCATAAAGGTCTTCGACGGTCGTGAGCGTTTCGGCCGCGGTCAGCTTTTCAAGAAGCTCCGGCGTCATCTTGCCCTGCTCTTCGATCGAAGCGATCACAGCCGCACGGCGTTCGTCGAGGGCGCGCGACTTATCGAGCAGGGCGGATAGCTGGCGCAATTGCTCTTCGTCCAGGGTTCCGGTGCGTTCCTTGCGGTAACGGGCGATGAAAGGTATGGTATTGCCTTCGTCCAGCAATTCGATTGCTGCAGACGCCTGTTCGGTGCGCAGGCTCAAGGCTTTGGCAATGGTTCGGGCATAATCGGGCATGAAAAATTCCTTGAAATCGGTAAAATTGACTTACAGCGCAAGTTATTCTAACACAATGGTGAATTCGAAATGTCACTCAAGCGCACGATAAATGAACCCTGTATAATAAGAAAAATAAAAGGAGAGAAGCAATGAAAAGAACGGTCCCGGCATTGATTTTGATTCTGTCGATCCTTTTGACCGCCTGCGCAGTGCAGTCCACCCCTACAGCGACGACTGTTCCACTCCCCGAAGCGACTCCGTTTTCAGGTCCGGCTTTGTTCGAAGTCGTAAGGCAGGATGGGACAAGGGTGGCTTTCACGCAGGATATGATTTCAGCAATACCTGAAGCTTCGGTGACGATCGAGGGTTCGGTGCAGGCGGGGCCAAAGCTTGTCGATGTGCTGGCTGCAGCAGGTATTGGTGACTACACGAAACTTGTCTTCAGCGGATCATCGATCCTCACCGTCGAAGCCGCCCAGGTGACCGACCAGTTCATTCTCGATCTCTCCAATCGGGGAACCTACAAAATGGCTTCTCCCGACATCCCGAAGGCGAACTGGGTGAAGGACATCGTGAGCATAGAAGTGAAATAATGCGTTTTTTGATCGGCATTGACGATACAGACAATATCGATTCGCAGGGTACCGGGCATCTCGCGCGTGACCTTGGCATGGAGCTGCAGAAGCATCCCGGGGTACGGTTGCTCGAAATTACGCGCCACCAGTTGCTGGTGAGCCCTTCGATTGCGTATACCTCGCATAACAGCAGCGCCTGCCTGGTGGTGGACGCGGAAGCCGGTGACAGGAGTACCATCGAACTGGATTGCAGGTCGTACCTGCTGCATTACAGCGCAGCCGGAGCGGATGCGGGGATGGCGATGGCGGAGTTCACCCGGGTGCCGCGCGACGTCGTCGACTGGGGGAACCGCGCCAAGCGCGAGGTGCTCGACAGGCGCAGCGCGCTCGAACTGGCACGCAGCACAAACATTGCAGCCGCCGGGCTGACGGGCGACGGGGGCGGCGTGATCGGCGCTCTTGCCGCGCTCGGACTGCGCACAGGCGGGGCGGATGGGCGGTTCCTCTGGCTGCCCGGGCTTCGGGAGCTCTCGGGCGTTTACACATTGACCCAACTCCTGGACCGCTGTTCGTTTGGGCGCGTCGAAACAATGCGCGGGCGCACTCCCCGTTTCGAAGACTGCATTGATGTTGGCGATTGGGTACGCCCAATACTTCGCAGCGGCACTTCTGTTTTGCTTGTGGAGGAAAATCCAGACCATGAACGTAGCGACTGGCGAGTACTCGAAAAGTCTCGAATCAAGCAGCTCTCTGAATAAGCTTTCCTGGAAAACAGGCGTGCTTGAGATTGCCGTGCTGGCGCTTTTGGGCGTCAGCGCTGTGGTGCTGCACCGGTATTTTCGTATTCCGCTGAATTTACCGGGGCGGCACGGTGTGGAGTGGATGGCGCTGCTCGTGGCGGGGCGGGCGTTTTCACGCTTTCGAGCCGCGGGCACTGTCGGCTCCACCTCGGCTGCACTCTTTTCTCTCCTCCCCTACTGGGGTGCGTCAGGCGAGCCGCTCGGCTGGCTCACTTATTGGATCGCGGGCGTTGCGGTGGATCTGGTCATCAACAGCTGGCCGCAGCTCCGCCAGTCGCTGTGGGCGCTTATCCTGCTTGGCGCCATTGGACACGTCACCAAGCCTCTGCTCAGGGCACTGATCACCTGGGTGACCGGTTTGCCGTTTCACTCGCTGTGGAATGGTGTGCTCTACCCGCTGCTCACCCATTTGCTTTTCGGCGCAACCGGGGGATTGCTCGCGGGAGTGACGGTTAAAGCCTGGAGACGGATCCGCCCCCTGCCCTGATGTCATCTCCTACCAGCATGGAATCCCCGGCTTCTAAACTCGTGAGTTCGGGGGTTTTTTGATTCCCTGGCATTTTGGATTATTTGTTCATGTCGTCTTTACGGTATTTAGTAGTTCAGGCAACTATAATGATTTGACTCCATCTCAACGAAACAGAGGGACATCATGAAGAAATCAGCACTTCTAGTATTGGGCGTTTGCCTGGCGCTGAGCCTTGTGCTTGCCAACTTCCAACCCGCGAGCGCATACGATTTACCTGCGCCGTCGGTCACGCCGGTTTCCGGAGATCGCGAATTTACTGCAACTCCAACAGCCATTTCCAAATTACCGGGCATCCTTCCCAATGATAATGGGATCATCTTGCCCGCGGGCTTTCCCAGCGGAACGGCCCAGTTTATGGGTGAAGGCATGCTCGTGAGCGGCTTCAGCGGCGGAACCGCAACGTTATGCTTCCCGGTGCCTGCCGCTCAATCCGAATGGGTGGGCACGATCCATGAGTGGATAGACGGAAAGTGGACGCGCCTGACCACATCGGTCACGCAGGGTAACGCGGAAGATACACTCGCCATGGCCTGCACGACCATCTATGGCGACGGTACCTATGCCATGATTATGGGCTTCACCGGCCAACCGCAACCCAAAGGGTTGCCCCAATGCAGTGCAGATTTGAAGATTTCCGGCTGGAGTTATGGAATGGTGAGCCCAGAGTTCCCGGGCAACACTTCAGGGAAGACTATGAGCATGATCATGAATATCAGCCTCAACACTCCCCTTCCGCCTGGCACCTCTGTGACCTACTCGATCATCAACATCAATCCCCCAGGTTCAATCACAGGCGCCCTCACTCGTGCAGGCGGTGTCGTATCTGTCGATGCCATGAACAGCAACATCCAGTTTGTAGAAATGACTTTTGATTGGGACCTCACTCAACCAGTCTGGCTATACACCGATACAGGGCTGTCTGACCTGGACTTCACACTGCGTTTGACCTTGCCAGATTGCTATAAAGATTTCCAGAATCCCTTCGCAAGTAATTTCCAATAAGCCTGCCGGTAGGCGCAGACGAAGCACAGAGAAATGGCAGGGAACCATCCCTGCCATTTTTTATTGAATGCCAAAGTTGATGCCGTTTAGGCAGAGTGACTCTACCCGGAATGAGTCTCCTGGATGCCCTTATGAGCTCTCAGCGAAAACATGTATGGGATCATCGAGGGCGTTTCAGGTGGGTTCCACTTCCCTTTGCCGTCGGGTTGGAGGAAGGGAAACTGGTTATAGACGCTGTATGGCCATTCGTGCAGGAAATCGATGGTCAGGCCCGCTTCGATCAGGGCAGTCACGATCTCGCCGAGGGTGTGGTTCCATTCGTATTCGAAATTGGATTCCACGTAGGCATCCCGGTCTGCGTATGAGCCTTCCACCTGCCACTTTGTCATTTCTTTCTCGAAGTACGGGTAGCGGACTATCAGCTCGTCTATCGTTTCATCGAAGACCTGGGCAAAGGGATGAAACTCGGCGATGTAGAAGAAACCGCCGGGCCTGACGCGATCGGCAACGATCTTTGCCCAACGCCGGATGTCAGGCAGCCAGCAAAGCACACCGTAGGACGTGTAAACGATATCGAATTGCTCCTGCAGCACCTCGTCCAGGGCGTAAATATCGCTGCAGATGAAGCGCGCGGGGATCTTGAGCTCCTCTGAAAGCCTTTTGGCCAGTGCAATTGCGTCCTCCGAGAAATCCACCCCGGTGACCAGCGCGCCAAGGCGTGCCCACGAGAGCGTATCCATGCCGAAATGACACTGCAGGTGCAGCAGCGTTTTCCCGCTGACATCGCCCACCTCGTCACGCTCGAGGGAATTGAGCTTGATCTCGCCGGCTTTGAAGGCCTCGAGCCGGTAAAGGTCGGAGCGGGCGTTGATGTGGGTCCATTCGTTCCATACATTGCGGTTGGCACGGGTAAATTCGTCCATTCGGTCTCCTCGGGGTTGGTAAACAGATTCTAGCATTAAAAACAGGACGGTGATCGTCCTGATTGGACTTCCACCGTCCTGGATGACCCCGCCTGCAGAGTTATCCGGATTTGATTTCGATCTTCTTCGTTGTCTTGACGGCTGCCGGTGTTTTGGGCAGTGTGATCGTCAGCACGCCGTTCTTGAATTGCGCATCCACCTTGCCCTCTTCGATCTCGGTGGTTAGCGGGATGACGCGCGTAAATGCGCCAAACGACCGTTCGAGGCGGTGATACCCCTTACCTTTCTCTTCGTGCTCGCCTTTCTTCTCACCGCTCAGCACCAGTGCATCATGCTCGAGGCTGATCTGGATATCCTTGGCGTCCATGCCAGGCAGCTCAGCGGTGACTTTGAAATCGGTTTCGCTCTCGACGACGTCGACTCGGGGTGTGAACTCACCGAACATGCGCGTCTCGCGCAGCGAGATCGGGCCGAACGGATCACGGAAGAAGTTATCGAACATCCTGTTCATCTCGTTCTGGAACGATACGATCGGGCTTTCGTACTCCCGCCGGGTAGCGAGGTCTCGATGACTTCTTTCATCAGAATTTTTGTCCGCCATAACAAAACCTCCTATTAAATTACTTGGGCTTGATTTGAATTTAGTTTACGGCGGTGACGTTAAAATTTTATAAATGGAACATAAAAAGACCATAAAAAGTCCCCCGGCAGCCTGTTCAAAGACCCTTTTGTGCGATCAGTTGATCCAATTCAGCCAGCACTTTCTCCAGACGTTGGCGCATGTTCTCGCGTTCGTCGGCATTGGGTAGTTTTTCCTGGTGAAAGCTGATGGTCGTGCCGTTTTCGGCCGCGATCAGACGCACCTGGAGGGTGCTCGGCTTTGGCCAGCCTTCTGGTTGCCATGAGAGGCGCACGTGACCTCCCGGTTCGAGTGATTGGACCTTGCCGCGGGTGCCGTCGTAAGTGGTGTATGGCATGCCGGTTGCCTCGGGCAGCCGGTCGATATCGCCGAGCCAGATGCGCAGCCCGTCTTCGGATGTCAAGAGTTCCCATGCCGCTTCGGGTGAGATGGGGAAGGTTTTGCGCATGCCCACCTCGAACCCGGCGTGCCTGGTGCGACCCACCTGCCGGTGGGTGGAATGTTTGACTTGCATGGCCGCTCCTTTCTTTGCCCGATAGTGGACAAGGTTTGTCCAGGTTCATTGTTAATATAGCGAGGGATGATATTGAAGTCAACATATGGGACAGATTTCTTGTCCCAGGAAGTTTTTATGGAATGATCTGGCGGAAATGCCTTACTGCCATCCTGTAAGGATCGCTTCAACGGAGGCAGAAAACAGTTTGACTTCTCCAGTCTGGCTATTGACCTGGAATGTCTCATCTTTTGTTTCAGCTCTTAGCAAGATCCAGGCTCCGTCAGGGCTGATCGTGCTGGCATGAAGGGTTGGGTCCGGCATAGCCGCAACCTTCGTCATTGATCCGCTTGCCACGTCCAACGACCACAAGCCGTAAGCGGTCGTGGGTTCGTAGGCGCTGTCGATGACCAGAAAGTACGCGCGCTGCCCATCAGGCGACCAGAGGATTCTGCCGTATCCGAGTTCGCTTGGGGCGTTTGGATAATCGAAGGCCTTCGGCGGGGTCCCGGATGGCGCAGTGAGATTGTAAATATTGAGCTGGTAGTACACCGGATACTTGGGATCGGACGCATCCACCACCTGGTTGTTGACCGCCAGCATGCTGCCGTCGGGCGACAGATCCGCTTCGCCGTAACCTTCGATGGTAAGCTCGCCGGCAACTGCTGCCTTCTTGATGTCAACAATCAAGATTTTGCGAAGTGAAGGGTCCTGCCCGTGCTGGAGGAGATAGATTCCCTGCCCATTTTCCGTCAGTCCCAGCAAGGCGAAAGTTAGCAGCTCATCCTCCATGTAGGAAAAGACTTCGTGGGAAGTAGAGTCTTTGAGGTCCACATACCCGGCGATCGACTCGCGGGTCGTGCCATCGACGGTGGCGTAAAACAGACGCTGACCCCCGGATGCCAGTAACAAGCTCCCCGACATAACCGAATGGTTGAGCTCGACGAGCGTATCGTTCGTGCAATCAGAGAGCTGGATGCGCTGAATACCTGTCTCACGCAGCAGGTACAGGGTGTCCTCAATAATCAGAGAATCTTTGATACCGCCCAGGTCAGGGAACTCTCCCACTGGTACAGGCGGTTGACCCCCCACTTGCAGCATCAAGGTGGATTTGACCGTCTCGACAAAGACAGGCTCCAGCGAACGGGAGGGCTGAATCGTCACAGGATGGCAATCCACGGCAAGGGTTGCGCTGACCTCAGGCGGATTGGTTGCAACCAGTGCAGTCTGGGTAGGCGACGTAGCCGACAGTGCAGGTTCGCTGGTTTGGGTCGGTTGCAGCGTACATGCACCGAGCATTGAGCTCACGATTGCCAAGTGGATTAGAATGGACCTTCTCATCAGCGTCCCTCCCACACGAATTGCCATCGAAGTCAGTGATTTATGCACGCATCTCCCCCGGCTACTAATTAATTTATACCACAATCGACATGCCTACCCCTCACCCTAATCGTGCCCGTTGCTTGCTTGATTTTTCACCCACATTGGCGTATTTTGCCCATGTGGGTGAAGTCAGAAGGGGGTACAGGCTTAAAAAGTGATCTTCCCTTGGTAGAGGGGGGCTACCAAAAGAAGATCATCTTTATTATACGAAATCCATATTCAATTTACAACGTCAAATGTCATTTTCTTTTGCGATTTGCTTGAGATATTTATCCTTGTTTGCCATTCGCGCGTTCTTCCCGCTGGATGTCTTGATCAGCCACCTGGGTTCGACCAGCAGCACATGCCGCAGGGCAATTGCCGAGCCGCGCGTGACGGTCTGCCTGATCTCGTCGGCGATTCGCTCGCGCTCTTCCTGCGATCGCGTCTCCACCTCGGCAACAATGACGACTTCCTCGGTGCCCACAGTCTCGTTGAATACGCCAAAGGCCACCACCCTGCCGGGGTGCACACCCTTGACCTGCATCGCCAGCTCTTCGAGGTCCATGGGATAGACGTTCTTGCCGCCGACGATAATCATTTCCTTCTTGCGGCCGGCCACGTAGACCTGGTCGCCCACCTTGTAACCGTAATCGCCGGTGAGGAACCAGCCCCTGGTGAAGGCTTTGGCGGTAGCGTCAGGGCGGTGATAGTACTCTGTCAGCATGCAGTCGGAATGGAGCGCGACCTCGCCAATGGTCCGATCCCCCACGTCGCGATGGCGCTCATCCACGATCTTGACTTGAGTGTTCGAGATGGGTATGCCCGCCGAGAGCATCTTGACGGATGCATTGCCTTCTTCGGCAGGTTTGGCGAGCTTTTGGGACTGCATGGCGTCGCGGTCGATCTCATCCACCATCACGGGAGCGTCGAGTCCGCCCTGGGTAACGGCGAAGACGTTCTCCGCCATGGCGTAGCAGGTGCACAAGGCGGATTCCTTGAGCCCATACGCCTTGAAGCGTTCGTAGAATGCCTGGTGCGACGCATAGCGCATCGGTTCAGAGCAGTTCGAGATTACCCGCCAGGAGGATAGGTCAACACCCTGCAAATCGCGGTCGCGAATCTTCTGCGCGCAGAAGTTGTAAGCAAAATTGGGCAGCCATGAGAGCGTGCCTTTGTAGTGAGTAACTGCCTGCATCAGGCGGTACGGCGCGCGCACCCAGTCAAAAGGTGAGAGCAGCACCAGGGGAATCCGCAGCAGAATGGGCATCAGGAAGCCGGCGATCAGTCCCATGTCGTGATATAGCGGCAGCCAGCTAACGACGACATCCGAGTCTACGAGGTGGAGCGTTTTGGCATAGGTGCGCAGCTGGTTGAGCACCGCCTGGTGACTCAATGCGACACCCTTCTGCAGGCCCGTAGTGCCTGAAGAATGCTGGAGCAAGACGATCGACTCGGGCGCACGTTCCAGCCCGCCAGGGGCCGCCAGGTCGGGCGTGATGGAAATATCGACGTCTTCGGAGAGCATGACTACACGCACTGATGAGCCGTCAGGCACTGCAGCCCGCGCCTCAGATGCGAATTCGCGGTAAGTCACCAGGCACTCCGGCCGGGTGATCGAAATCAGGGAGGCAAGGTCTGACCTGTAGCGCTCGGGCTGTAGTTTTTCGGTGAGGAAGGGCATGATCGATGGGATCGCCCCGTGCAGGATCGCGCCCCAGTAGGCATAGATCAGGTCGAAACCGTGCTGCAAAATGAGGATCACCACCTCACCCGGCAGCACGCCTGCGCGTGTGTAGGCGGCATCCCAGGCAGCCGCGCCCCGGATCAGATCGGTGTAAGTAATGGGCTGGTCGGGTTTCCCCGAGAGCAGAACGGTCAGGGCTGTTTTATCGGGAGCGTCGCGATAGTTTTCGAGCAGAAGCTGCGAAAAATTGAGCATGAAGATTACTGCCGGCTTTCGATCAGCGCCGCGAGTTGGTCGAGCGTGTCGAAAGTGTCGGAGTTGAGCTCGGCATCATCAAGGTGCACGCCAAAGGTGTCTTCGACGAAGAGGGCCAGGTCGACCAGGCTGAAAGAATCGATCAGCCCGGAGGAGATCAGGGGCTGGTCAGGTTTGAGTGTCTTTCCGGGTTGCTTGAGGATGGCGGTAGCGATTTGGGCAGAGAGTTGTTGAACGATTTCGTCGTGCATGGGGAACTCCTGAGTAAGGTGAGAAAATTATACCCCGAAGAAGAGGATTGGAAGAATGGAGGAGGATAGCCCTCTCTCTAGGTCCCTCTCCCGGGGCGGGAGAGGGAGGCTAAAAACGACTGGCGTTAAGCATGGGAGGAAAAAGTGTTTCAGCGGGTAGTGGTCACTTTGTGGATCACACGCGGGTGGTCCGGCTCGAAGCCTTTGATGAGCGTGAGATGGTAAGCGAAAAGCTGTGCCGGCACGATCGAGACCATGGGCGTTAGCCATTCGGGAACGCCGGCGGGCAGCTTGAATGGGCTTTGGGCAAGCGCCAGGGCTTCATCGCGGTCGGAGATGACCACCAGCTCAGCCTTGAGATCCTGCTTGAGATTGGTCAGCAACTCGAGCACCGAATCGCTCACAGCGCCGCTAGGCGCAACGGCAAGCACGGGGAACCCGCCGCCAACCATGGCAATCGGACCGTGCAGAAAATCAGCAGACGAGTAAGGCTCTGCCATGGTGTAGGTTAATTCTTTGAGCTTGAGCGCCCACTCGAAGGCAGTGGCGTAGTTGTAGCCGCGGCCGATGACCACGCACTGCTGCATATAGCGGTAGCGCTGCGCAGATTGCCCCACGAGTTCATCGAGCTCGAGCGCCTGGCTCACCCACCCCGAAACCTTCTCGAGCGCCATCCAGCGCTCGGCCTGATTGTCGATCGCAGCCGAGAGCATGGCGAGCACCATCAGCTCGTTGGTATAGGTCTTGGTTGCCGCGGTTGCCAGTTCGGGCCCGGCCATGATGTCGATGACGAAATCGGCGGCCCTGGCCAGCGGCGAGGAGGGTTCGTTTGTGATCGCCAGGGTCGGGCGTCCCTGTTTGTGGCCCTCTTCGAGCACGCTGACGATATCGGGGCTTTGTCCCGACTGCGAAATGCCGATGACCAGTGCTCCGTCCAAGCGGGGCGGCTTTTTGTAGAAAGTAAAGAGCGAAGGGGTGGCCAGGGCAACTGCCAGGCGGTTGTGCCCGCCGAGAAGGTAATTTGCGTAACGCCCAGCGTTGTCTGAAGTGCCGCGCGCGGCCAGGAAGACATATTGGATCTGGCGCTTGCCGATCTCACGCGCAATCCGCTCGATTTCACCGCGCTGAAGGTGTAGCACGTCCGCCAGGCGCTTGGGTTGTTCCAAAATCTCAGAATGTAAACTCATCATGGCTCCAGTTCGAATTGCGCTTATTGTAATTCAAATGGGGCAGATCGGGACGAACGGAGGTTCATTCCTTCTCGAAGATGATACTGTTCTGGTCCTCATAAGCGATCTTCCAGCCGGCATCCTGGCGCAGCCCATTTGCGAGACTCGAATCTGGCTCGATGAGCACGAAATTGACGTCTGCGGCATTCAGATCGGCCTGCCACCCGGGTTTGGTGTAGTAGATATCAGTATAAGCGGTGACGAAGGAAGGCCCATACATATCCGGCCGGCCGTCGATGTAGACGGGATAATCCGGATATAGCCGCCAGATCAGGTATCCTCCCCAATTGAAAGAGTTGAACATGTTGCCCGTTGGCCGGGTTTCGAGGATCCAATCTGCCGCCTTTTGGGGATACTTATACGCCACTGCCTCGGGCTGGCCGGCGATCATTGTTTTACCCTGCCAACCGGCAATGACGATCACAACGAGAACGACCAGTGCATTGAGCCATACCAAAAGTTTATTGGGTTTGACATGAACTTCCTTAGGGATTTGTATCCAATCGAATTGCGCGACCAGCACTGGTGTTGCCGCAATAGCAAAAAAGGGAACGTGATACTGCGACCTGAGCGCCAGGACGAAGAAAGCCGCAATCATCAGGAGATGGGCTGTGGAAATGTTGACATTCCGTTTCATGGCTGAAATGAGCAACAGCAGGATCATCCCCACGAGTGGAAGCCACATAGCCTGGTGGAAATCGGGCGACTGGAACTCGGTGATATATCTCATTAATGAGGGATCGGAAAGCGCCTGGAATGGATAGACGAGGAGCCGGTATCCGTTGGGATTCACCAGCGAGGCCAGTAAGGTCAGCACAAGCGCAGACGCCAGGGTAAGCACCTGCCGGCCTGCCGTCTTGTCGATCTCGCGGTGCTGTAGCCTGTCCCAAATCCAATCAATGACCAGCCCGGCAATGTAGATGCCGATCAGCGCGAAGCCAAAGATGAACCCGCCATGCATATTCACCCAAACCACCATGATCAGCGGCAGCGGGATCAAGTAGCGCAGCCTGTGCTCCCGACGATACCGCTCGAGCAGGAAAAGGAAGACGCTGAAAAATAGCAGGCTGAAAACCTGCGGACGCGCGTTCCATGCCGGCGCTGATGTGAGCGCACCCAACAGGACACCGAAACCGGCAACATACGGTTTCGCCGAATCTGGACAGGCGAGATAGGTAAAAATGAAAATGCCGGTGATGAGGCCCGCAAAGACAAAGATAATCCCGCCGATGCCGCCAAGCTGGTAAACCTCATAGATGAACAGCTCCGTCAGCCATTCATGAGTGACCCAGGCATTCCCATAGGCGGTAAACGAGAAGGGATCGGTCGAAGGGATGGCGCCGGTTTGGGCAATCATTTCACCGGTGCGCAAATGCCAGAAGAAATCGGGGTCTATGACTGTACGGAGAGCACAGTAGAAAATGCTCACAAACAGAATGATCACGAACAGACGGCGGGCGCTGATATGCATAATTCCCCTAAATAAAGATGGATTTTGAGGGTAATGGTATCAGAAAATCGGGATCGCGCAACTTTCAAGTTTGTAGAGCTAGAGGCTTGTCATTCTGAACGGAGTGAAGAATCTTCGATGAATGCCCGGAGCGCGGACGGTCTTATCTGCAGCCGGGCGCCTGTACATGTGACTTGAAGATCCTTCGCGCGGCTCAGAATGACAATCGAAAGTATAGACAAACTGTGCCACCCTCCCCCAAATTCGCTTCGCGAACTGGGGGAGGGCAAATTCAATCCCTATTTCGAGCAGCTGAAGTCCGTCAGGGGGAAGCCCTGCACGGTCTCATCAACTGGTGAGATGAACCAGACCGTGGTATCTGCCGGCTGCAGCACTACCGGGTAGTTGCCGGGCACGGTGAGGTTGAGCGTGCACCAGTCGGAGGCGCCAGGTGTCAGGGCGTACCACGTCCCCGAATCAGGGCTCATCGCTGCCAGGTTGCCGTTCGGCAGAAGCTGCAGGCCATTGTAGGCGAACCCTGTGGACACATCGGCGCCGGGCAGCGTGGGCAGATCGATCGGCTGCCAGGTTTTGCCGCCGTCCTGGGTGATCTGCAGCGGATACTGCGCGTCGCCTGAGATCAGCGCGGCCGTGCTCGAGGATAGCGCCGCCAGTTGGTGCGGGCCATCCACGTGGAGCTCCGCATATTGACCTGTCGAGGTCCACGTCTGGCCGTTATCCTGCGAGGCGAGCACGTATTCAGGCAGGCCAGCGCCCATGCCCGAGATCGAGCCGGGGGCGGCGCTCCAGCGGAGGCAGGGCCCGCCGGATGGGCAGGTCAGCTCGCCCGGCTGCCAGGTCTTCCCGCCGTCTGCGGTTTGCAGAACGAGGGTCGGAGGCGCCTGATTGGGTTGGTTGGAATTTTCGCCTGAATACAGGGCCTGAACGACATCGCCTGCGTTCCAGAATCCGCCAAAGCGTTCGACGATCGGGGTCTGCCCCTGGTCATTGGCGGGCGTCGGCGCTGCCAGCCAGGTCTTGCCCGCGTCGGTGGTGTAAAAGCCGAGGAAATATTCGGGCGGCGCGCCGTACTGCTTGCTGGCCCCCTCGAAGACCGCATAAATACTTTGCGGATTCCTGGGGTCGAGCGTGACCGCGTTGCAGCGCGGCGTCTGCGCATTGTTGAGCGCGTAGCCCATGGAATCGACGATGGCCGCGACTCCGGCGGTTGGCACCGAAGTCTTGGCGGCATTGACCCCAACGGTGATGCTGATCGAGCCGTCAGCGCAAGACGCGATGCGCTGCGGGTTGGCCGGGTCGATGCCGAGGGTCGCCTGGAGCAGGCTGGCGCTGGGCTGAATCCACAGCGGGTTCGCCGTCGCCAGTTGCGCCCAGGCGGTAGCGGCCGAAATCTCGAAGGGAGCAGAAGCCACAACCACGGGCGCGTAGCCGCTCGTCTTCACCTGGGTCGCGTTGATCAGCGCATCGGCGCTGAGGACGAGCGTGTAAGTGCCGGAGCCGATCACTCCGTTGGGTCCTGTCTGGGGCAGTTGGAAGGATCCGCTGAGCGTGCCGTCCAGCTCCTGCGAAACCGGCAGGTTCGTGGCGATGATGGCCGATTGTGCTGTCAGGTTGGTGCCGCTCATCAGCACGAGCGAATAGCCGGAATAGCCAGAAGGCGTGGTGCCGATGAGCTCGAGCAGGGGCGCCCAGCCGCTCAACTCGATGGTGTCGCCGGCTTTACCCGTATCAGGAGTCAAAGTGAG
This sequence comes from Chloroflexota bacterium, assembly GCA_021779955.1. Taxonomy (GTDB): domain Bacteria; phylum Chloroflexota; class Anaerolineae; order Anaerolineales; family Anaerolineaceae; genus UBA6107. The sequence continues at coordinate 13,618 of JAJXZS010000003.1, forward strand.
CGTGCCGCAATCCTGTTTATCGCAGGTTGGGCCCGCCGCCGCGGTATCGAGGTGGAAAGGTTGGCCGGACGCGATCTCCACCGAGCAGCCCTTGGCGCTCGGGTCGGCGCATGCCGTCGAGCCGATGTCGAGATACTGGATGGATACCGCATAATCGCCAACGGTCAGATTGTGCGGGCCGTCAGCGCCCAGCCAGGCGGTGGAGGGCACCACAAACGTTGTGCTGAAATGGCCGACATCCGTCTGCGACCAGGTGGTGGGAAGCGCCTGCTCCTGCAGCCCGTCCGCGCAGCCGCCCCAGCATACGTTGACGTAGAAATCGGGATTGCCCGCCTGGATGGACGCGGGCAGGACGGGCATGTAGCCGTCGATGGTCACGCTATCCCCCGGGTTGCCGTGCGCGGGCGAAAGGCTGATCCACGCGCCGCTGGGCGTGGCGGTTTGAGTTGGCGCGGCTTTGGTGGATGGAGGGGAAGTGGGGGTTGGCGTGCTGCAAGCTGCAGCAAAGAGAAGCACGAAGAAGAACAGGTAAACGGGTTTTATACGTTGCATAGGTCCTTCCATGAGGCGCAGAAATTCGTACCCAACAGGTGCAGTCGCCATGCGTAGTATAACGCGATTGCGCATCCTGTAGACGTTTTGCGAGAGATGGAAGTTCCACGCAGCACACCGCTGGCTTTTCATGCTGACTCTCGCCGCCCTGTCCTCCACGCCGCCCCTACCTGCCACTTCGAGGCGCGCAATGAATCGGAGTAAAACAGTATGGTTTCGATAAGTGCGGGAACAAATCGGCACGAATCGGAAAGGATGCGGATCATACGATGCTATTGAGGGTGGTCAGGAGGGTATCCATGTTGACAT
>JAJXZS010000037.1 GCA_021779955.1 Chloroflexota bacterium
CTGGGGATAACGTGACCATGGAATGCGATCTGATCGTGCCGGTTGCGTTGGAGCAGGGCTCCAAGTTCGCTATTCGTGAAGGTGGTCTGACGGTTGGCGCCGGTGTGATCACTAAGATTTTGGCATAGGATTGAGATGATGGCAAAACAGAAAATTCGAATTCGACTGAAAGCTTATGATCATCGCGTGCTCGATCAATCCGCCAAGCGGATCGTCGAGACAGCGGAACGCAGTGGCGCACAGGTTGTTGGACCGGTGCCGCTGCCCACACGGATTGAACGATTTACCGTTCGCCGTTCAGCCTTCATTGATAAAGACTCGCACGAGCATTTCGAAGTGCGAACCCACAACCGCTTGATCGATGTTTTGGACCCAGACGCCAAGACAATCGACATGCTGATGCGGCTGAACCTGCCTGCAGGCGTGGATATCGAGATCAAGATCTAAGTAACCCCCACTTACCAGCGAATTCGAATTTGCTACTGGTAGATCACCTTAAAAATTAAGAAGTCCTGGCTTTGTGCCACATCTGTGGTACAATAGCCAGGTTTTGGGTGACAACACCCAAACTGGCAGCTCAAGAGCGATTTTGTAAGCGCACGAGACAAAATCCAAAAGTGTCGCAGCAGATCGCTGACTGAGTTGTACGGGGATGATGCAGCCTGGCCCAGGCTGACAGTCTCTACTAAATTTATGAAGGAGAACAACTGAGATGTTTAAAGGGCTGATCGGCAAGAAAATCGGCATGACCCAGATTTTCGGTGAAGATGGCGCGGCACAACCCGTCACTCTTATCGAAGCTGGGCCTTGTTTCGTTACCCAGGTCAGGCGCGTTGAATCCGAAGGATACAGCGCAGTCCAGTTGGGTTTCGAAGAAGTCAAGCCGAAACGATTGACGGGTGGGCAGTTGGGTCACCTGAAGCGCTCGAATCTTCCTCCGCTGCGTTACCTGCGCGAATTTCGCGCCAAGGAAATCACGGTCAACGAAGGCGACAAGGTAGATGTGAGCCAATTTACGCTTGGCGAAAAAGTAGATGTTTCTGGCGTGAGCAAAGGTAAGGGCTTCCAGGGTGGCGTGAAACGCTACCATTTCAGGGGAGGACCAAAAACGCACGGTCAATCTGACCGGCTGCGTGCCCCAGGCTCTAATGGCTCCACGACCACCCCTGGTCGTGTCTATAAAGGTCATCGTGGTGCAGGTCACATGGGCAGTGATGCTGTAACCGCGCAAAATCTCAAAGTCGTCCTGGTAGATGCCGAACGAAACGTCATCGGTGTCAACGGCTCGGTACCCGGTTCTCGCGGCGGCCTTGTCGTAATTAATGAATCGCGGAAGCAGTAGACGGGCGAACCGTTTACCTGGACGAAGGGAGCAAATGACTATGGAAGTAGATGTTGTGAACATGGAAGGTAAAAAGGTCAGCACGGTGGATCTACCCGCGTCGATCTTTGAAGCCCCTATCAGTATTGACTTAATGCACCAGGCATTCGTGCGCCAGATGGCCAATGCGCATTTGGGTACGCACGAGACCAAAACCAAGAGTCAAGTCTCGGGCGGCGGTCACAAGCCATGGCGTCAGAAGGGTACCGGTCGCGCCCGCCAGGGTTCGACCCGTTCTGCACAATGGAAAGGCGGCGGCAAGATCCACACCCCGCACATGCACTCCTATGATCAATCGATGCCGCGCAAGATGCGTCAGTCTGCAATACGCTCGGCTCTCTCGGTCAAGGCTGCAGAAGAATCCATCGTGGTTGTCGATGAGCTTAAAGTCGCCGAACCCAAGACGCGTTTGATGGCCGGTGCTCTGAATACTCTGGTTGGTAATTCCAGCGCACTCGTGCTGATCCCTGCCACCGAGTCATTCGAAGATGTTGTCCGTTCAACCAACAACATTCCTGATGCCAAGGTGCTGAATGCCGGCTACCTCAACATCCGCGATTTGTTGGTATTCGAGAAGATCATTATGCCGGTTTCTGCGCTTGATCTGATCAAGGCGAACCTGGGATAGGTAGGAGATAACGATGAGCACGATTTATGATGTACTCCGCCGCCCGGTTGTAACTGAAAAGTCGAACTATCAGGTTAACCGCCTGCACCAGTATGTGTTCGAGGTAACCAACGACGCGAACAAAGTGTTGGTTAAAGACGCGGTGGAAAAAGTATTCAATGTGACGGTTTTACGGGTCAACATCATCAATGTCCCGGCAAAACGCTCTCGCCAGGCACGCAGCCGCCGATTGGCAATCAGCAATCCCGGTTACAAGAAGGCAGTCGTCACCCTCATTCCGGAAGATAGAATTCCGATCTTTGAAGGGGTGGAGTAATGACTATCAAGATTTATAAACCTACAACCCCCAGCCGCCGTGGTATGACGGGGTACGGCTTCGAAGAGATCACCAAAGATACTCCGGAAAGATCCCTGATCGTTTTCCGCAAGGCACATGCCGGACGGAATAACGGAGGTCGTGTGACAGTTCGCCATCAGGGCGGCGGCGAACGCCAATATATCCGTTTAGTGGATTACAAGCGGAATAAGCTGAACATCCCGGCCCGCGTTGCAGCCATCGAATACGATCCCAACCGTACCGCGCGCCTGGCATTATTGGTCTATGCCGATGGTGAAAAACGCTACGTCGTCGCTCCGTTGGGCCTCAAGGTCGATGATTCGATCATCTCAGGGCCTTCCGCCGATATTCGCCCGGGCAACAGCCTGCCGATCTCGAATATCCCGGTCGGCACGATGGTGCACAATATCGAGCTTAAAGAAGGCAAAGGCGGGCAGTTGGTTCGTTCAGCAGGCACATCCGCCCAGTTGCTGGCCAAGGAAGGCGATTATGCACAGATCCGCATGCCCTCAGGCGAAGTTCGCCTGGTGCTGCAGCGCTGCTATGCTACCATCGGCCAGGTCGGAAATTCAGACCACAGCAACATCAAGCTCGGCAAAGCTGGACGCAAACGCCACATGGGCATCAGGCCGACCGTACGTGGCACTGCCATGAGCCCCCGCGACCATCCCCATGGTGGTGGCGAAGGACGCCAGCCTACAGGTATGCCCGGTCCGAAGAGCCCCTGGGGCAAACCGACCCGTGGTTACAAGACCCGCCGCAACAAAGTATCCAACAAGTACATTGTTCGCCGCCGGAATGCTGGCAATCGCTAAGATTGCGGATGAAGAAAGAGGGACGATACTATGTCACGATCGCTTAAGAAAGGGCCGTTTGTAGCCCCTAAGCTTTTGAAAAGAATCGAAGCAATGAATGCCCATGGTGAGAAGAAAGTCATTCGCACCTGGAGCCGGGACAGCACGATCTTTCCGCAGATGGTTGGGCATACCATTGCCGTACATGACGGCCGACGCCATGTACCCATTTATGTCACCGAAAACATGGTCGGTCATCGCCTGGGTGAGTTTGCACCCACCCGTCACTTCCGCGGCCACGTTTCCGAACGATCTACGGGAGCGAAATAACCATGGCTACTGATATTCGCGCTGTTCTCGCCAATTGTGGTGTCTCGGCCCAAAAAGCCCGCCTGGTTATCGATCTTGTTCGCGGCAAACCTGCCGTAGAAGCTTTGACCACACTTCGCTTCACCAACAAAATCGCTGCATATCACGTGCGCCGTTTGCTGGCTTCTGCGGTGGCAAATGCTGAAGAGAATTTCGGTGTGAGCCGTGATAATCTGGTTGTTTACAAGATCACGGCTGATGAAGCGCCTACCCGTAAGTGGCGCAAGTTTGGTGCACGCGGTCGTTTCAAACCCCTACTGCGCCGCTCATCTCACATCACGGTTGTGCTGCGAGAGAAAGAATAGATGCATAGGCGGTAGGGAGATGCACTCTGCCGCATATGAATAGGACACCAGGAGAAATTATGGGTCGAAAAGTTCATCCGATTGGTTTTCGTCTTGGCATCAACCAGCCCTGGGAAGGGCGTTGGTTTGCCGAGGGTGCCGAATACCGCGATCAGCTCCATCAAGACCTGGTCATTCGTGACCTCGTCCACAAAAGCGCTGAAAAAGCGGGCATCTCTACCGTCGAAATCGAACGCTTCCCCGGCAAGGTGAAAGTGGTCATCCACACAGCCAAACCCGGCATCCTCATTGGTCGTAAGGGTGATTCGGTCAAGAAAATCCGCACCGATTTGGAAGCCTTGACAGGCAAGAAGATCGATCTCGAGATCAAAGAGATCAAAGCCCCCGATTGCGACGCATATCTGGTCGCAGCCAATATCGCCGGACAAATCGAACGCCGCGTAAGCTACCGCCGCGCCATGAAACGTGCGCTGCAGCAAGCGATGCGCCAGGGCGCTCAGGGCATCAAAGTTTCTGTTTCCGGTCGTTTGAGCGGTGCAGAAATGGCGCGCCTCGTCTGGTTGCGTGAAGGACGCGTTCCCCTCCAAACATTGCGTGCAGATATCGACTTTGCGCGTGCCGAAGCCTTGACGACCTATGGTCGGATTGGTGTAAAGGTTTGGATTTACAAGGGCGAGGTATTACCCGGGGTGGAAGAAAAAGTTGAATCCACCGAAGGTGTGTACGTAAGCGAGTAGACTTTACCCTGCGCGCAAGCACAGGTGTGAAACGAAAGAGGTAGCTGCTATGTTGATGCCGAAACGAACCAAATGGCGTAAGCAACAGCGCGGACGAATGAGAGGGAAGGCGCTGCGCGGTGCAGATATGATCTACGGCGATTATGCCCTGATGGCATTGGAGCCGGGTTGGGTCACTGCCCGCCAGATCGAAGCTGCCCGTCGGACCATCGTTCGCTCGATGAAACGCCACGGAAAAGTGTGGATCCGGATTTTCCCAGATAAGCCGTATACCCACCGCCCACCTGAAACCCGTATGGGTAAAGGTAAAGGCGCAGTGGAGTACTACGTTGCAGTCGTAAAGCCCGGAAGAATTATTTATGAGATCAGTGGGTTGGATCATGAAGAGGCCATCGAGGCCTTGAATCAGGCTTCCTACAAGTTCTCGATCAAGACCAAGGTCCTCGCACGTCATGAGGCCGTAGGAGAACAAGAATGAAGACCTCAGATATTCGCTTAATGTCCACTGAAGAGCTTAAGGCGAAGCTGATGGATACGCGTAACGAGTTGCTGAACCTCCGGTTCCAGGTTGTCACCGGCCAGCAAACCGATACGAGCCGTCTGAAGACAATCCGCCGCCAGGTTGCTGTTTACGAAACTGTTCTACGCGAACGCGAACTGGGCATCCAACCGGAAGGTGAAAAATGAACGAAAGACGTCGTATGACTGGTACGGTAACCAGCAACCGGATGATGAAAACCGTCGTGGTCAAAATCGAGCGAACTTATCGCCACCCCTTTTATCACAAGGTAGTTCATTCATCTCACAAGGTGAAAGCTCACGACGAATTGGGATGCCAGATTGGCGACGAAGTTCAGATCGTTGAATCGGCTCCGATTTCTCGAGAAAAGAGATGGGTCGTCGAAGCCATCCTCAAGCGCGAGGGAAAGTCCCTTACTCTCGCTGAGGAGGAGGTGCAGGCATGATCCAGCAGGAAAGTCGACTAAAAGTAGCCGATAACACCGGTGCTCGTGAACTGCTCGTGATTCACATCCAGGGTGGATCCACCCGTAAATATGGCGGCGTGGGAGATGTGATCGTAGCCACTGTCAAGTCGGCGGCTCCCCAGGGTTCCGTCAAAAAGAGTGAAGTGGTCAAGGCAGTCATCGTCCGCACCGCCAAAGAATGGCGCCGTGAAGATGGCTCCACCATTCGCTTCGACGATAACGCTGCGGTCATCCTCGATTCAGACACGCAGAACCCCAAGGGCACCCGTATCTTTGGTCCGGTTGCACGCGAACTGCGCGAGAAGGGCTTCATGAAGATCATCTCACTGGCCCCCGAAGTGCTTTAGGCCAGAGGAATTGGAGAGATCAGATGAAAGTAAAAATTCGCAAAACTGACCAGGTGGAAGTCATCAGCGGACGCTCCGACGATAAGGGCAAACGCGGTGAAGTCATCAAAGTTCTGCCTGAAGAAGAACGAATTGTTGTGCAGGGCATCAACATGCGCACCAAACACCAACGGCAGGTTCAGACTCAGGGCCGCACGGTGAACCCAGGCAAAGTTCGCTTCGAAGCGCCGATCAGCATTTCAAACGTGATGATTGTCTGCAAGAAGTGCAACAAGCTCACGCGTGTTTCGCTGGTCCGCGAAAACGGTGTTACCAAGCGGATCTGCAAGCAGTGCGGCGCTCTGCTCGATGAATAGGCCGCGGAGTATATCGTCATGAATATTATGAGAGAAAAGTACCAAAATGAGGTTGCTCCCGCTTTACAGAAGGCGTTGGGCCTGGATAATGTCATGCAGATCCCGCGCATCAAGAAAGTGGTGGTCAACATTGGCCTGGGTGAGGCAATTGATAACCCTAAGGCGTTGGATGCAGCAGTAGTTGATTTGACCGCGATCACCGGGCAAAAACCCGTCGTCACAAAGGCTCGCAAGAGCATTGCAAACTTCAAACTGCGCGAAGGCAAAGCCATCGGAACATCGGTTGTGCTGCGCGGCGAGAAAATGTGGGCGTTTTTAGACCGGTTGATGAACATCGTGCTGCCCCGTGTACGTGACTTCCGCGGAGTCTCAGCGGAATCGTTCGATGGACGCGGCAACTACACGCTCGGCCTGCGGGAACAGATCATCTTCCCCGAGATCGAGTACGACAAAGTCGACAAAGTCCGGGGAATGGAAATCACCATCGTAACCAGCGCCCCAACGGACGATCAAGCTGCTGCCTTGCTGCAGATGCTTGGCATGCCTTTCAGGAAGGATTAGTATGGCAAAGAAATGCATGGAATATCGTGAATTACGGCGAAAGTATCCCACCCAGGTTCGGAACCGCTGCAAACGCTGCGGACGACCACGCGGGTATATGCGTCGCTTTGGATTGTGCCGCATTTGCTTCCGTGAGCTTGCTCTGGAAGGCCAGATTCCCGGCGTCACCAAGTCATCCTGGTAAGCGCCAGGTCGGAGGTAGGTAGCATGAGTGTTAATGATCCAATTGCTGATATGTTGACCCGTGTTCGGAATGGCGCTTTGGCCAACCTTGCGGTTGTGGCAATGCCTCATTCTGTGATCAAAGAAGAGATCGCCCGAATTCTCAAGGAAGAGGGCTTCATCGACGGGTACGAAGTACTGGAAGGCGATAAGCCTTATCTCAAAACTTTGCGTATCAAACTCAAGTACGTCGGTGAGCGCCGCGAGCGCACACCAGTTATCACCGGGCTTGAGAGAATCAGCCGTCCAGGGCGTCGAGTTTACACGCAAAAATCAGATATCCCGTGGGTTCTGGCAGGGATGGGTGTTGCCATCCTTTCCACTCCTAAAGGTGTGATGACCGGGCAGAGGGCTCGCCAGCTGGGTATTGGCGGCGAACTCCTGTGCAAGGTCTGGTAACCGCGGGATGAAGGAGGATTGAACCGTGTCTCGTATAGGTCGACTCCCAGTGACCGTTCCAGAGTCTGTGAAAGTTGAGATTAAAGGCTCTGAGGTCCATGTCAAAGGTCCCAAAGGCGAAATGAAGCGCTCGTTCTCCACGCAGCTGGGGATTGCCCTCGAAAACGGGCAGATCCAGGTTACGCGAAGTTCGGACGAGCCGCGCGTTCGTGCGCTGCATGGGACGACCCGCGCCCTGATCAACAACATGGTAACCGGTGTATCCACCGGATTCACCAAAGTGTTGGAAGTGGATGGCGTTGGTTATCGTGTTGAAATGGATGGCAGCAAGCTCGCCTTATATGTTGGCTACAGCCATCCCATCATTATCGAACCCCCCGCGGGCATCTTCTTTGAAATTGAGAGTAAAGCCCGTCTTGTCAAAATCAATGGGTACGATAGTGAAGTCGTCGGTCAATTAGCCGCGGATATTCGCAAAGTCCGCCCGCCAGAACCCTATCTCGGCAAAGGCATTCGCTACCAGGGCGAGAAGATCCGCCGTAAAGCAGGCAAAGCCGCCAAGGGTAAAGGCGCGGCTGCAAAGAAGTAGGTGAAGGCATATGGCAAATAAGAGTCGCTCTGAAGCAAGAATCCGCAGGCATGCACGCGTTCGCAAGTCGATCAGCGGAACGCCTGCCCGACCTCGCCTGGCCGTCTTCCGCAGCCTCGCCGAGATCTATGTTCAGGTAATCGATGACGAGCAGGGTGTTACGCTTGTCGCTGCTTCGACCATCGACCATGACCTGCGCGGAAAAGTTGAAGGCCTGAAGAAAGTTGAACAGGCTCGCCTTGTGGGTGAGCTGGTGGCCAAACGAGCCAAAGGAAAAGGGATCGACCAGGTCGTATTCGACCGTGGCGGTTTCCGGTTCACTGGCCGTGTCAAAGCCCTGGCAGATGCAGCCCGCGAAGCCGGCCTGGATTTCTAGGCAATCGATAAAAGTGAGGGCCTTAATATGGAAATGACGGATTTTCAAAGTTCCGAACAAGCATACGACGAGCGGGTGATCGAAATTGCCCGTGTCGCAAAAGTGGTCAAGGGCGGTCGCCGCTTCCAGTTCCGCGTCACTATTGTTGCCGGCGATAATCATGGCAAAATCGGCCTCGGAATTGGAAAGGCAAACGCTGTGCCAGATGCGATGCGAAAAGCCACTGAGCATGCTCACAAGAGCATGAAACAGATATCGCTTGCCGAATCGACCATCCCGCATGAAGTTACCGGTAGAACTGCAGGAGCTGTGGTGCTTCTCAAACCCGCATCAGCCGGTACAGGCGTTATCGCGGGCGGCGGCGTGCGCGCTGTGCTCGAAGCAGCCGGTATTCGCGACATCCTGACCAAGTCAATGGGCAGTGGGAACGTTTTGAACGTGGTAAAAGCTACGTTTGAAGCCCTTGAATCGCTCAAATCTCCCGAGGTGGAAGCCGCCCGGCGTGGCAAACCAGTCAAAGACCTGATGCCATACTGGGAACGGAGGAAGAATGGCTAAGAAAGTACAGAAGAAGATACTGCGCATCACGTTGATGAAGAGTGGCATCGGCTACTCCGAGAAACACAAGGCAACGTTGAGGGCACTTGGTTTTCATAAAATTAGCCAAACCGTTGAGCATGAAGATAGCTCCGCGCTCCGCGGCATGCTCCGAAAAGTCAACCATCTTGTAAAAGTGGAAGAGCAGGGATAGCAATGAAACTTAATGACCTCATGCCGAATATTGGCGCAAAACATGTGTCAAAGCGCAAAGGGCATGGTATCTCTGCCGGACAGGGTAAGACTGCCGGCCGCGGTACCAAAGGTGAGGGGGCTCGCGCCGGTTCCGGTGGTGCACTTTACCGCCAGGGCGGCAACCTGCCTTTCTTCCGCCGTTTGCCTTTCATGCGTGGTGAAGGATTCACACCTCCCAACCAGGTTGCTTACAACGAACTGAACCTCAGCCAGTTGGCGCGCTTCCAGGCAGGCAGCGTCGTATCTCCAGCCACATTGTCCGAAGCGAACATGCTTCATAAACCAGGCAACCCGGTTGTGATCCTTGGCGAGGGCGAGATTTCAGTTGCGCTCACGGTCCAGGTTCACCGTGTATCCAAATCTGCCAGGGCAAAGATCGAAGCCGCTGGCGGCAAGATCGAATTGATTGCCTAATCAACGTCCCTAAGGAGTATCACTCATGAAGCGATCAGCCTGGCGTTATTTGTGGCAGTCGGAAGATATCCGCAAGAAGTTGATCCTTACGGTCCTCTTGCTGATCGTCTACCGCTTCGCATCGAATATTCCTGTTCCAGGAATCGACCGGACAGTAATTTCAAGCATCGCTCAAGGGACCGGAGCAGGAGCAGGACTTTTCTCCCTGCTTGATATGCTCTCGGGCGGGACGATCGCTAAGTTCTCCATCCTGGCGATGGGTGTGTACCCGTACATTACTGCCCAAATCATTTTACAGTTGCTTGTGCCTATCATCCCCGCGCTCGAGCGCAGAATGAAAGACAATCCGCGTGAAGGTCGTGTCTGGATGGAAAAGTGGACCATGCTCCTCACCATCCCCATGGCACTCCTTTCGGCAGTCGGGCAGGTGACGCTCTTCACAAACCTGGCGGGTCGTAGTGTTTTGACGACACCCTTCGGCTTTACTGGCGTCTCTCTCTTGCCTACTCTGACCGTGCTGATCTCCATGGTTGGCGGCACGATGTTTGGCATTTGGCTTGGACAGTTGATCTCCGAATACGGTATCCCCAACCAGGGCCTCTCGCTGATCATCTTTGCAGGTATCATCGCGAACATACCGCTTGGACTTCGCAACGTGCTGGCTGATACTCAAAACGGTTGGTGGATGTTCCTGATGATTATGGCCATCCTGGTCATCACAATCTTTGCCATCGTCTATGTGCAGCAAGGCCGCCGCAACGTTCCGGTGCTCTTCCCCGGACGCCGTATTGGCAACCGCCAATCCATGCCTGTTCGCAGCAATCTGCCCCTCATGGTCAACATGGCAGGCATGATCCCGCTGATCTTTGCTCAAACCTTGCTCTCCTTCCCGGCCCTGGTGGCCAATTTCTTCCTCAAGCCGGGTGTTACCACCGGATTTGCGGCTTGGGTCACTCAGAACTTCGGCAGTTCAGGAACCTTCTTCCCGCTCTTCTATTTCTTGATGGTCGTGGGATTCACCTTCTTCTATACTGATGTACTCTTTACTCAGCAGAACTATGGCGACACACTCAAGAAGCAGGGTGCGCAGATTCCAGGCGTGGTCCGCGGCAACCCCACGCAGAAGTATCTTTCCAGGGTGCAGCGCCGCATTACTCTACCGGGAGCTGTATTCCTGGGCGTCGTGGCAGTGCTGCCGTACATCCTCAGCATCTTCGTGCCAAGCGCACGCAATTCCTTCTTTGTCATCTCTGCCGCAGGATTGCTGATCGTCGTGGGTGTAGTTCGGGATACGTTCACCATCATCGAGACTGAACTCAAAGTTCACGGTTATGATGAAAGTTTGATCAAGGGATAGCATGGCAAAGTATATCGTCTTGCTGGGTCCGCCAGGAGCTGGAAAAGGAACACAGGCCAAGATCATCGCTGAAAAGCATGGTCTTGTCCATGTTTCATCGGGAGACCTGTTTCGCGAGAATCTGAAAGGTCAAACCGAGTTGGGCAGGAAGGCCCAGGGCTTCATGAACCGCGGTGAACTGGTGCCCGACGATATCACCATCGATATGGTCCGCGATCGTCTGAAGCGCGAAGATTGCGTCAAGGGAGCGCTACTGGATGGATTCCCCCGTACTCCCGCGCAGGCCGATGCTCTCGAAGAAATGCTCAAAGACTTCAATGGCAAGGTGGATATCGTCCCCTATATCGCGGTACCCTCTGAGGTATTGATCGAACGCCTTGGTGGGCGCTGGACGTGCCGGCTGAATGGCCATGTTTTCCATGAGAAATTCAACCCGCCAAAAAAGGCCGGTATTTGCGATTACGACGGATCCGAGCTCTACCAGCGTGAAGATGATAAACCCGCAACGGTGGCAAATCGCATCAAAGTCTACTTCGAACAGACGGCACCGTTGATCGAATACTACCGCAGCCGCGGCTTGCTCGCCGAAGTCGATGGAACTTTACCCATCGAAAAGGTGACTGAAAAGCTGATGGCTGCAATCGAGAAAGCGCAATAAGAATGTCTTGGGATCGACAGATCAACATCAAAACTCCACAGGAAATCGAGATCATGCGCGAAGCCGGCCGCATCAATGCTGAAGCATTGGAAGCCGCCAAAGCGGTGATCCATGCTGGAGTGACCACTGCGGAGATCAACGCCGCAGCCGAGGCAGTTCTGAAAAAACACGGTACATATAGCCCGTTCAAAGGGTACCCCGGTCCTTATCCCTACCCGGCGAGCACGAACGTGAGCATCAACTACGAGCTTGTGCACGGCATTCCGGGACGGCGCAAAGTCAAAGATGGCGACATAGTGTCTGTGGATTGTGGAGCAGTGTACCAGGGCTACGTTGGTGATGCGGCCTTCACAGTTGGTGTTGGAAACATCTCTGATGTTGCCCGGCGGCTGGTTGAGGCCACTGAAGGCGCGCTATATGCAGCGATCGAGCAGTGCGTACCGGGAAATCACCTCGGTGATGTCTCGGCTGCTGTCCAAAACTACGCCGAAAGCCGTGGTTTTTACGTTACCCGCGAATACACCGGTCACGGTGTTGGACGTGCCATGCACGAGGGACCTGCTGTCCCGAACTTCGGCACTCCCGGACGGGGAATGGAGCTCAGAGTTGGGATGACCATCGCCATCGAACCGATGCTGCTGGTTGGCACGCCTGCCACGCGTGTATTGCCAGATCAGTGGACGGTTTCGTCGGCAGATGGCTCATTGACGGCGCATTTCGAACATACCGTCGCCATCACGGAAAATGGACCCCTGATCCTGACTACGCTGGGAGATGGGTCTCTTCCTAGACGGAACGACAAAGAGCAGTTATAATTGAACATTCTGGTTTAAGGCTGTAACAAAGGAGCAAGTAGCATGAAGGTTTCACCATCCATAAAGAAACGATGTGCCAAATGCAAAATCGTAAAACGCAGCGGCAAGTTGTATGTCATCTGCGAAAACCCAAAGCACAAACAGCGACAGGGGTAAGGACATATGGCGAGAATTGAAGGTGTTGATCTTCCGCGTAACAAACGGATCGAAGTAGCCCTGACCTACATTTACGGTATCGGGCCGACCCATGCAAAAGAGATCATCCACAATACCCAGGTAAGTCCGGATATTCGTGTCAAAGATCTCACTGAAGCAGAAGTTGGCGCTTTGCGTGAGTATATCGGCAAGAACTTCAAGGTCGAAGGCGATCTGCGCCGTGAGGTGCAGATGAATATCAAACGCTTGATTGAAATTGGTTGCTACCGTGGCATGCGCCATCGTCGCAATCTGCCCGCTCGGGGTCAGCGCACACGCACGAACGCCCGTACCGCCAAGGGTCCCAAGAAGACTGTGGCCGGTCGCGGTCGCCGACGTGGAGCAGCGAAGAAGTAGTCTGATTCTGGAGCGTGGTTGGGTGGGGTGCCCTTTTCCCCCGCGGCGACCCGGCCACGCAACAAGTCCGATTACGATTTAGACCATTTGGAAAAGGATTACGAGGAAATATGGCTCAAAATGTACGCACAACGCGTCGCACCACCACTACCCGCAAGACAAAGCGTACTTTGTCTTCTGCACAGGTGCATATCTTCGCATCGTTCAACAACACGATTGTGACGATCACCGATCAGCAGGGCAATGCGATTTGTTGGGGCAGCTCTGGTTCGGCGGGCTTCAAAGGCTCTCGTAAGAGCACGCCTTTTGCTGCACGCCTTGCGGCTGAACAGGCCATAAAGGCAGCTCAAAACATGGGGGTTCAGGAAGTGGACGTGATCGTTAAAGGCCCGGGCCCCGGTCGCGAGAACGCGATCCGTGCCGTGCAATCCACCGGGCTCAAGATTCGCTCGATTTCTGATATTACCCCGGTACCTCACAATGGCTGCCGGCCTCCGAAGAAACGCCGCGTGTAATTAAGGAGAAGGAAAAAAATGGCAAGATATACAGATTCGGTATGCAAATTATGCCGACGAGAAGGTGAAAAGCTTTATCTAAAAGGTACGCGCTGCTACTCACCTAAATGCGCCTTCGAGAAACGTGGATTTGCCCCAGGTCAACACGGCAAAGCCCGCCAGGGACGCACCGACCGTGAGTCTGACTACGCCCGCCAGTTGCGAGCCAAGCAGCGCGCACGCCGTGTCTACGGCATCATGGAACGCCAGTTCCGTCGTTATTTTAGCGTCGCACTACACCAGCGCGGTGTCACAGGTACCAACTTGCTTCAGACCCTTGAACTGCGCATGGATAATGTGGTCTTCCGCATGGGTCTGGCCGAAAATCGCAGCCAGGCTCGCCAATTGGTCAATCATGGCCATTTCAAGCTCAATGGACGCCGCGCGGATATCCCGTCGATGCTATTGAAGCCGGGTGATACCATCAGCGTAAGCGAAACCTCAAAGAGCCTTCCGTTCTTCAAGGAATTGCCCGATCTCGCTGAGAAGCGTCCTTGTGCCGTGTGGATGGACCGCGATGTTAAAAGTATGTCCGGTCGTGTCCTTCGTCTGCCTGAGCGTGCTGAAATTGATGGCAGCCTGACAGAACAATTAATCGTTGAATACTATTCCCGCTAATGTCCACTAAGCCGACGCCTGGATACATTAGAATGTATCGGAAAGGGGTGAATTGTGTGTGCTCTATCTAACATGGTAACACCGAAAGTTGAGCGCGAAGCTGAAGCGCGCAACTACGGAAAATTTGTGATCAGCCCCCTCGAGAGAGGCTTCGGAGTCACCCTGGGCAATGCATTGCGGCG
>JAJXZS010000028.1 GCA_021779955.1 Chloroflexota bacterium
CTCCTGGAACTGCAGCATCTGGTAGGTGAAGCCCATGCCCTCCTCGCCGATGCGGTAGCGCTGCGGCACGCGCACGTTGTCGAAGTGGATCAGGCCGGTGTCCGAGGACATCATGCCGATCTTGTCGATCTTCCTGGCAATCTCTGGGGTCACCTTCAAGTCAGGCAAATTGATCTCGCCAGTCTCGAAATCCACCCTGCCCGCCAGGGTATCGGTAAGCGCTCTTCCCTGCTCGTGAATCTCTTTTTGCATGAAATGGCGGTATTCGCCTTTTTCTGCCGCAATGGGGTCCCACGCGATCGACGAGATCACCGGTTTGACATGAGCGCCTTCCAAAGTGCTGATTTCGACGCCTTCCCGCGTCACCACGGCCATTTGCCGCGATTCGAGGAAGATCAGCCTGCGGGTGTGCTCAAGGATGGCGGGCACGTCAGATGCGATGAAATTCTCCCCGTCGCCCAGGCCGAGGACCACTCCGCCTGCATTCCCGATGCGTGCCGCAATGATCTTATCTGGTTCACTGGGAGACATCACCACCACCCCATGCGCGCCTTTCAGCCTCTTGAGAGAACTGCGTACCGCATCCGTGAAAGAAGCTCCGTCTTCCATCGTCTTCTCGATCAGTTGCACGATGGTCTCAGTATCCGTGTCAGATTGGAAAGTGACACCCTTTGCCAGCAGTTCTTCCTTGAGCTGGATGAAATTCTCGACGATGCCGTTGTGAACGAGAACGACCTTCCCTTTGCTGCCGACGTGCGGGTGCGCGTTGCGGGCCGTCGGCTCGCCGTGTGTGGCCCAGCGGGTGTGCCCGATCCCGACCCGCCCCTTGATCGGCTGCTCTTCAAGCAGCGCTTCAAGGCGCGATAGTTTACCCGAATCGCGCCGCACTTCGATGTGACTGTTGGTCAAAATGGCAATTCCGGCCGAATCATAGCCGCGGTATTCCAGTTTCTTCAAACCCTCCAGTACGATCGGCGTCGCATTTCGCGGTCCGATATATCCAACGATACCGCACATGGTTCCTCCAACGAACAGGTTAGTGATAGATGGTAGTACCTGGCTGCTCTCGCGGATTGCGGGCAGCTGAGTGAAGATTCAATTGTATGGGTTTGGTTTGCTTGGAAAGTTCAGGTGATTGAGTTCACCAGGAGGGCTTCCGCTGATCTTTCGATTTTCCCGGCGTTCCGCCGGTTAACCCTGCCTCGCGGCAGGGAACCCTCATCCTCGTCAATTGGCCTTGCGGTCAATCCATGCGCTGTGCTTTCCAAAAAAAGCTTCGCTGTTCTCCTTTCGACGGTCGGATTTTCATTATTATACCTGAAAAAGAAAGGCGTTCGAAAGTGTCATGGGTATCTATGTCAAGAGCGTATTGCTATCTGCATCTTTGTGTGCGCTGCTGAATCCCGCATTCCTTGACAATTTTTGTACTCGTTCGTAGAATGAAAGCACAATCGAATAGAGAAATAAGGAAGAGTCTGAGCTTTTTTTTCAGCACCGAAGGGGCAACTCCACCCATCTGTGGACGAATCTCTCAGGTAAAAGGACCTTATTTCATTTACTCTGAAAAGTGTAAAGGTAGGTGTTGAGGGTGCTGCATTTGGTTTACTCTCAGGTCATTCACAGAGGGCACACAGGGTGTGCCCTCAAGTCATATATCTCAGGTATGGAGGAATGAAATGAAGATTCCGGAAAATCTCATGTACGCAAAGACCGATGAGTGGGTGAAAGTGGAAGGCAACGTTGCCACGATCGGCGTTTCTGACTATGCCCAGCAGCAGCTTTCGGATATTGTCTTCGTAGAAGTCAACGCCAGCGCCGGCGACGAGGTCAAGAAGGATGCCGTCTTCGGTACCCTCGAATCGGTCAAGGCGGCTGCTGATGTCATCCTGCCCATTTCTGGCAAGGTAATTGAGGTCAATGAGGATCTCTCCAACACACCTGAAGTGGTCAATTCCGATCCATATGGCGCTGCCTGGTTGATCAAACTCGAAATGTCCAGCCCGGCCGAACTCAGCGGCCTGCTGGATGCCAAAGCCTATACCAAATTCTGCGAGGAACGGAGCCATTAATGTTCACTCCTCATACTGAAATGGAAACGGAGGAGATGCTCAAGAAGATCGGCGTAAAAAGCCTAAGCGAGCTTTTCACCGACATTCCTGAGAAGTACCGCTTCCCCAAATTGAACCTCCCTGCCGGCGTGACCGAGATGGAAGCAAAGGCCGAGCTTCAGGAATACGCTCATGCCAATGAATCTGTCAACGAAATGGTCTGCTTTCTTGGCGCCGGAGCCTATCACCACTACATTCCATCGGCCGTGGATGCCATCATCAGCCGTGGAGAATTTGCCACTGCCTACACACCCTACCAACCCGAAGTCAGCCAGGGAACTCTACAGGCGATCTTCGAGTTCCAGAGTCTGATCGCCAACCTGACCGGGATGGAAGTAAGCAACGCATCGCATTATGACGGTGCCACCGCAACGGCTGAAGCCGGCGTCATGGCATACCATCACTTCCGTGGAACCCGCACCAGGATGCTTCTCGCCGAATCGGTGCATCCCCACTATCGCGACACCTTGTGCACTTATCTATGCGGTTATGAAGATGTGGAAACCAAAACCGTCAGCCATGAAGGCCGGCCCTTCACCACTCCTGATGATATGGCAGCTCTCGTGGACAAGAACACGGCCCTCGTCGTTGTGCAATATCCTGACTTCTTCGGCCGCATCTTCGATTTCACGCAGCTTGCTCAGAAGGTGCACGAACAGGGCGCCCTGCTGGCCGTTGTCGCCAACCCGACTGCGCTTGGCCTGCTCAAGACACCCGGCGAGATGGGCGCAGACATCGTCGTTGGCGAAGGACAGCCTCTCGGGATTCCCCTCTCATACGGAGGCCCATACCTCGGCTTCTTCGCAACCAAAAAAGACCTGGTGCGCAAGATCGCCGGTCGTCTCGTGGGTGAAACCATCGATGGCCAGGGACGCCGTGGTTATGTACTGACCCTGACTGCTCGCGAGCAGCACATCCGTCGCGAAAAGGCTACTTCCAATATCTGCACCAATCAGAGCCTGATGGCCCTGGCTGCCACGGTTTATCTCAGCCTTGTCGGCAAAACCGGTTTTCGCCAGGTCGCCGGGCTCTGCTATCACAAAGCCCATTACGCTGCCTCTGAGATTGGCAAACTGAAGGGCTTCTCCGTCCTTCATAGCGAACCTTTCTTCCACGAGTTCGTGGTGAAATGCCCCCGACCGGTGGATGAGATCAACTCTGAGTTGCTCGACCAGGGAATCCTGGGCGGCTACGATCTGGGTATCGACTTCCCGTCTCTCAAGAATCACATGCTCGTCGCAGTGACTGAGATGATCACGAAGGAAGAAATCGATGGCTTTGTAGATGCTCTATCGGAGGTGCAGCATGACTGAGCCTACCATCTACGAACTGTCCTCCATCGGACGCGTTGGCGTCCTCTTCCCCGAGCCTGACGTTCCGCTCGCCGAATTCCCGCGCGATCTCTTGCGTGAAGATCTGCCCCTGCCCGAACTTGCCGAGGTAGACGTCGCTCGCCACTTCACCAATCTCTCGACGAAGAACTACTCCATCGACAAGGGCTTCTACCCCTTGGGCAGTTGCACGATGAAGTACAACCCCAAGATCAACGAGGAAATGGCGCGCCTCCCCGGTTTCGCCATGACCCACCCCCTGCAGCCCGCCGATACCGTTCAGGGCAACCTGGCATTGATGTATCAGATGCAGGAATTCCTCAAAGAGATCAGCGGATTTGCAGGCATGTCTCTCGAGCCGTCCGCAGGCGCTCAGGGCGAATTCACAGGTGTGAGCATTATTCGCGCCTATCACCAGTCCCGTGGTGATATCAAGCGCAAAAAGATCCTCATCCCCGATAGCGCCCATGGCACCAACCCTGCCACTTCCTCGATGAACGGCTTCGAAGTAGTCGGCGTGCCTTCCGATGCCCGTGGCAACGTCGATCTCGAACAACTCAGGAAGGTCTGCGATGATACTGTCGCCGGCCTGATGCTGACCAACCCGAATACCCTCGGCCTGTTCGATGAGAACGTCGTCGAAGTGATCAAGATCGTCCACCAAGCTGGCGGCCTGGTTTACGGCGATGGCGCCAATCTGAACGCTCTGCTTGGCATCGTCCGCCCCGGCGATCTTGGCTTCGACATCATGCACATCAACCTGCACAAGACCTTCTCCACCCCGCATGGCGGAGGCGGACCTGGCAGCGGCCCCGTTGGCGTCACAAGGGCTCTTGTCGACTTCCTGCCAACCCCGGTCGTGGCCATCACTGAACCCGCGACGGAAGAGCTGCCTCCACTCTACGGCTTCGTCAGGCCTGCCCACTCTATCGGAAGGGTCAAGGCGTTCTGGGGTCAGTTTGGAATGATCGTGCGCGCGTTCACATATATTCGCATGCACGGGCCTGATGGGCTGCGCAAGGTCTCGGAGTATGCAGTATTGAATGCCAACTACTTGATGCACATCCTCAAGGATACCTACACCCTGCCTTATGACCGGACCTGCATGCACGAGTTCGTGATCCAGGGTTCCTGGGCAGACGCTCCCGGTGTGCGCGCCCTCGATATCGCCAAGCGCCTGATGGATTACGACTTCCATCCGCCTACGAATTACTTCCCTCTCATCGTTCACGAGGCGTTGATGATCGAGCCGACCGAAACCGAAAGCAAGCAGACCCTCGATTCTTTCGTCGACGCGATGCTCAAGATTGCGCAGGAGGCTCACACAAATCCGGAGCTATTGCACGACGCCCCGCACAATACTCCCGTTGGTCGCCTGGACGAAGTCAAAGCAGCCAAAGACTTGGTGCTTTGCTGTTGGATTCCAGAGTCGGAAGATAAGCTCCTCTGAGCGCACATCACCTTAGAGTTCATTCAGGGACGGATACATTCCGTCCCTGAATCGTTATAATCAATGAAGCGGAAATGCGGGGGCGCGGGAATAATAAATGCTTAGGGTTCGCAATATTCAACCCAGGTCGTTCAAGGATGCGGCGGGTTTGCCTGGGACTCGCGACAATCCATTCGATAGGATCCTTCACTTCGACAAATGGGCCTCCAGGATCCCCTTCGTCGCATACCTCGCGGTCTTCGCCCTTCTTGCCTGGCTTGTGTCGGGATTCCTGGTGGGTAGAGCGCTCTTGCTGATGGGGTTCTTTATCATCGATTACGTTCTGCTCTTCTGCCTGCCTGTTTTCGAGATCTCGTTTGGCCCAATCACACCTGTATGGAGTATGCTTGCCGCACTTCGGCTCATCTTTTGGCTCATTCCCGCTCCGGTCAATCTGTGGTTCGAGATTGCGGGCGTTGCGCTCATCGTCTATGGATTCTATATCGAACCTCAATGGCTCAAGATCAGCCGGCTCGACCTGCACAGCCCGAAGATCCCCTCAGGCGTAAAGCTCAAGATTCTGCAGCTTGGCGATTTGCATATGGAACGTCCCACTCGTCGAGAGAAGAAAATCCTCGCAGCTATCGTCCGGGAACACCCTGATCTGATCTTGTTCTCAGGCGACTTCCTGAATCTTTCTTACCTTCACGACGAAAAAGCGCAGAAAGAGTTGCGGGCGTTCTTGAAATCGCTTCATGCCAGGCTTGGCGTCTATGGTGTGACAGGCAGTCCTGCCGTCGATTTGCCTGAACTTTTCCCCGCCCTGGTTCGCAACACGGGATTGTCCCTGATGAAAGATCAGGAAATCCAGATCGACGCAGGAACTGTCAAAATTGCTCTCACCGGCCTCGATTGCAGCCACAATCCTGATATCGATTTTGCCCGGCTTCAAGGTTTTCACAGGCCATCGGACCTCTTCTCCATCCTGCTGTATCACGCGCCTGACCTTGCTCCCCTCTCGTGTGATGCCGGTTTTGATTTGCAGCTTTCCGGTCACACGCATGGCGGCCAGATTCGCATCCCGGGGATTGGCGCGCTTTACGCCGCATCCCTGTATGGGCATGCTTTCGAAGCGGGTCTTTACCAGGTCAGGCAAATGCTGCTTTATGTCACACATGGGATTGGACTCGAGGGAGCATCTGCCCCAAGGGTGCGCCTTTTCTGCCGTCCCGAAATCACCTTTTTCACCCTCCAGGAGTAAGTAATTATGACGAATGACATTTCCTATATGTATGAATCAAAGGTCAAGGTTCACCTTTCACCCTCTTCGACTCCCATGTACGCGATTGTCGTGAGATTTGTGGATGGCAAAATTGAGCCGCAATTCGGTGAGGTGGGGCAGATGCCTGGCAGCCTGTTTTTCGAATCGGGCGGTATGGAAGCGGGAGTTCTGAAAGTCTCCACGGGCGACCCGGCAAAATCCGACGCCGAATCCTATCGGGTTGCTGCTGCGGCCGCAGTGAAATGGCTGCGCGACAACCACGCAACTGCTGCCAGTTTCGATCTTATGCCTGTCCCGCCCATGGCGGTCATGCAAACGATTCCTGCCGTCGTCGAAGGGCTGATCCTGGGTGATTATCAATTCGAAGCCTACAAAACGGCGAGAAAAGAACGCGCTGAGGTGAACATCGAGCTGCTTATCAGTGCAGCCGGCAAGTTCGAGCATCTGGCATCCAGGGCACAAACCATTGCGAGAGCGGTCTGTCTGGCCAGGGATTGGTCGCACGAACCTGCGAACTCGATCAACCCTGCAACGTTGTCTGACTGGTCTCGCAAACTGGCCGAAGAACATAAACTCCTTTTCAAAGCGCTCGACTACAAGGCTCTTGAAGAATTGGGGGCCGGCGCGCTGCTTGCCGTAGGCAAAGGTTCAGCGACCCCGGCCAGGTTGATCGTCCTCGAGTATCCAGGAAAGCATCCGGAAAGCGGCGACTCCCCGATAGTGCTGGTCGGTAAGGCGATTACATTCGACACAGGCGGTTACTCGATAAAAAACGTTGATTCGATCAAAGGGATGAAATTCGATAAATCCGGCGGCATCGACGTCATTGCGGCTGTCGTTGCTGCATCAGAACTCCAACTGGAGCAGCGGGTCGTGGCAATTGTCGGCGCGGCCGAGAACAGCATCACCTCGGACTCATACAAGCCCGACGATATTCTCAAGACACTCTCTGGGAAGACCGTCGAGATCGCGACGACGGATGCCGAAGGCAGGCTTGTGCTCGCGGATTGCCTGACCTATGCGCAGAACACGTATTCTCCCAGGGCGATCATCGACGTGGCAACGCTGACCTCCGCGATCGTGACAGCATTGGGCAAGGTTCGAGCGGGGCTCTTCAGCAACGACGATGCGCTTGCCGGGGCTTTGCTCGATTCTGCAAGCCGTACACATGAGTTGCTGTGGCGCATGCCAATCGATGACGAGTACCTGGCCGGCATTCACAGTGACGAAGCAGATATCAAGAATGCGGGAATCAAGGAAGGCCAATCGATCGTGGCAGCCGTGTTCCTCAAGCAATTTGTCTGTCCCGAAATCCCATGGGCTCACCTGGATATTGAAGGTATGGCGACAACGGCCAGCGAGTTGCCGTATTCTCCAAAAGGTGCGACAGGTTTTGGCGTCAGGCTGCTGCTGGATTATATAACGAGGCTATGAAAGTGGAGATCGGTGAGTTGGAGTCCGAGTACTTGTCATTCTGAGCGGAGCGAAGAATCTTCAACGTACTCGTACAAACGTCGCTATCGATACGACACGCGCAACACTTTTGCGAGTGAATTGAAGATCCTTCACTTCGTTCAGGATGACGGACTTTCTCGCTATTCGGACTTAATTATCAATTCTGAGCGCGGTGTTTTTACCCCTGCGCTCGGCTTGTCATTCTGAGCGCAGCGAAGAATCTTCAACGTACTCGTACAGACGTCGTTATCGATACAACGAGCGAAGGATCTTTTACATGCACGAGCCCACGGTCTTTACTTTGCCATTTTCTGCACAATGGCGAAAACCTGATCCATCGCTTCAGCCAGGCGTGTCGGGTCTTTGCCGCCAGCTTGAGCCAGGTTTGGCCGCCCTCCGCCGCTGCCGCCGATGAGTGCTGCGGCCTCCTTGACAATGTTGCCGGCGTTGAAGCCCTTCTTCACAAGATCATCGGTCACTGCGCAAACGATCATGGGGCGATCGCCGTTAACACTGCCAACGGCGATGATGCCGCTGGGATACTTCTGCTTAAAGGCATCGGTCATCTGGCGCAGCGTTTCCGCATCGGCGCTCTTGACTACCACACTCAATACCGGAATACCGCCGATCTGCCTTACCTGACCCAGCTTCTGCCTGAATTCATCCAGCGCCATTTGCTGGCGTGATGTGACCAGTTCCTTGCGCAAATCCTCCGTGGTGTCGACGAGGGCTACCGCTACAGGGTAGATATCGTCCACCGGTGCGTTGAGCAACTGGGCTGTTTTGCGCAGTTCAGCATTACGGTGCCGGATGATCTCGTACGCTCCGGCGCCGGTCACAGCTTCGATGCGGCGCACTCCTGCTGCAGCGCTGCCTTCGCTGAGGATCAGGAAGGTGCCGATCTCGCCTGTGTGATCCAGATGCGTTCCTCCACACAGCTCATAAGAAATCGGGTGCTCGGGGTCGACGGTGATCGTGCGCACTTTTTCGCCGTACTTTTCGCCAAACAACGCCATCGCCCCTTCCCCCATGGCCTGTTCACGCCCCTTGACGACAGTGACCACGGGATAATTGGCCAGGATGTCTCGGTTGACATCCGCTTCGATCTCGTCAAGAACACTCGCCGGAACGGCTTCGGGATGGGTGAAATCAAAGCGCAGGCGATCCGGAGCAACCAGCGAGCCGGCCTGCCTGGCGTGCGTTCCGAGATGCTTCTGGAGTTCCGCATGCAGTAGATGGGTGGCCGTATGGTTGCGCATGATGTTCATCCGCCTGTCAGCGTCGACTCTCGCGATTACTTCATCGCCAACATGGGGAGTACCACGCGTGACTGTGCCGCAGTGGATGATCATGCCTGCGGCAGGCCGCCGAATGCAACTGACCGCGACCTCCCATGATCCGTCTTTGGCCGTGATCCAGCCCGTATCTCCCACCTGTCCGCCTGATTCGATGTAAAAACCTGTTCTGGGTAGAACAATATCGACATCGTCCCCAACAGCCGCGCTGTCCACAACTTCGCCTTCATGGACCATCGCAAGGCACTTTTCCTCAAGAGTAAGCCAATCATACGGATTGTATAGCACTCCTTCAAAATCGAGCAGCTTGCGCTTCTTGAGATCTTCGAACAGGGTACGGTAGATTTCCACATCCTCGCCGCCCTGTGAGCCAAACGCCTTGCCCGCGCCGGATTGGATCTTGTGCTCTTCCATTGCTTTCTTGAACCCGGATTCATCCACATCGAGATTCTGCTCGCGCGCCACATCGCGCGTGAGCTCAAGGGGCAGGCCGTGCGTGGCATAGAGATCAAAAGCCTTCGCGCCATCGAGGATGGTTTGGTGATTCGCCTTAAGCTCGGCAAGTAAATCATCGAGGTGACCGATGCCCGCTTCGACCGTCTTTTGAAAGCGTTTCTCCTCTCGGGTCAGGTTGTCAAGAATGGTCGCCTTGTTCTTCATAAGTTCAGGATAAGCCGTGCCGTAATTGGAGACCACCACATCCGCAACTTTCGCCATGAATGGATCGCTGAGCCCGATCTTGGAAGCAAAGCGTGCTGCGCGGCGGATGATCATACGGCAGACGTAATTGCGCCCTGTATTTCCAGGCACTACTCCGTCTGCAATCAGGAAAGTTGCTGCGCGTACGTGGTCCGCTACCACTCGAAAAGGCGTGAAATTAGCATTCATCTGCTCGGTTGTGTAGCCGGCAAGCTCACGGATCTTTTCCATCATCGGTCTAAAGAGATCCGTCCGGTAATTGGAATCGACGCCCTGGATGATCGACACGATGCGATCAAAACCCATGCCCGTATCCACATGTCGGGCGGGCAAAGGCAGGAAAGTGGTTTCTCCGGTACGGTTGTACTGCATGAATACCAGGTTCCAGATCTCAAGGAAGCGTTTGCAATCGCCGTTGACGCGGCAAACATGACCCGGGACATCTTTCTTGTCGCAGAATTCGCTACCCCGGTCGATGTGAATTTCGCTGCAAGGCCCGCAAGGACCCGTCTCAGCCATCTCCCAGAAGTTTTCCTTGCGCCCGAAGTAGAGAATATGATCAGCCTGCATGTTGGGCTGTTTCTTCCAATTTTCGTATGCTTCAACGTCAGTCGGAAGGTCCCCCTTATCGTCTTTGAAGCAAGTTGCGTAAAGGATCGCCGGATTTACCCCCCACACATGTGTCAGAAGGTCCCATGCCCACTCGATCGCTTCCGCTTTGTAATAATCGCCAAATGACCAGTTGCCAAGCATTTCAAAAAAGGTGTGGTGGCTGTCGTCCCTGCCGACCTCGTCCAGGTCGTTATGTTTACCGGCTACGCGCATGCATTTCTGCGAATTTACGGCACGTGTGTACGACCTTCGATCCGTCCCCAGGAAGACATCCTTGAACTGCACCATGCCAGCGTTGGTGAACAGCAGGGTCTGGTCGCCCCCAGGAACAAGCGAGGAGGATGGGACGAACGTGTGCCCGCGTGCTTCAAAATATTCGATAAAGGATTGCCTGATTTCAGCGCCGGTCATTTTTTGAGTCATCGATCACCTTCACAGTTCAAATTCGTATTCAAGGAGCTAATTATAGTCGGAAGCAGGGGCATAAGCAATGGAACTGTGATGAAGTGTGAAACGGGAACATAAAACCGCCGACATCGGCCGGCGGTTGCGTTAGTCTGAGACCAGTTTAGCGTGAGACCGCGAGTTTAACCACCTTTCCGCGATTATCCATGGTCACCCTGGCATACTGGTGGCGGCTCTTATCAAGGGCATCCACCTGCTTGCTGAAGGTGACGATCACGCGGTTTGCCTGCCTTGAAGTGCGCGTGGATGAACCCGCGCTTCCTGCCGCCTGGTGAGCGCTATTCGCGCCGTGCAGCATCTGGTGGCTGATCTTTACCTCAGCGTATTCGATCCCTGGGAGATATTCCCTGACCATGGCTTTGGCCCGGGTCATCGCTTCTTGCGGAATGGCAATGGACTTGGCTTCCACTTCGGTGTAATCGGTCACGGTCTTTGCCACAGGATGCAACTTTTCACGGTTCATTGATTTCTTCATCGCCTGGTACGGATCGTAAGCGACAAGCGGATCGCCGTAAAGAACAAAGGAAATCAGGGTCTTCTGATCTTCAGCATCCAGGTATCCCTGGCGACGGTTCATTTCGCTGACGAAGTCCACTTTGGCATAGGTGAATGCCATCCCCAGGTTGACCCCGTCGCGCAGGTACTTCATCATCAGGTAGCCGAGCAGGTCGGCGCCGATGAGCGGGGTCGTCACCGAGCCATAGGAAATGGTAGTCGAACCGACCAGGCCTAGTGCGCCGACGCCAAGCATCGAAAGCGCCATGGATTGTTTCTCAGTCTTGTTGACAACATGGCCGCCGTAACAGGCTTCTGAGTAGACGATGCGTGAATAAGAGGTCAACTTTGCCACATCTGCCGCGCGCAAGGCAACCGGATAATCGGGTCCATCGTTCTTGTCGGCAGAATCTTTCTGTCCGTACCAATCGCTGCCGTCGGCGACGCCGTGCAGGTTGTAATAGCTGAAGGGCGCTGTCGATGCACTCTTGAGGTCGAACGCGCCAACCGTGCCTTTTGGAGAAGTTGCCAGGTTTCGTCCCTCACCCAGCGGACGAAAGGCTGCCAGAGATGAACGCTGCCAGACCGCCGCGGTATAGGCCGAGTTGCTGAACTGCTTCGCCCAGGCTTTATCCCAGAAGAGCAAAAGACGGATGAGCTTGTTGAGCCAGGTCTCGGATTCGATCTCGTCTGTATGATACTGAATCGTATTGCGGAGTTCTTCAAGGAGCAAGCCGGCATCGCTGCCTGATTCTCCGGGAAGGCGTCCAACCGGCCAATCTGAGACAAAGTAATTGGTGTCGAGTGTGGCGTACGGATTATCCGAAGGTACTTCAGCGTCGTCATCATCCGTGGGATTGGGCAGCTTGTGGAACGGGACCACCTGGTCGCTTCCAACGATCAACACGCTGCCGATCATCTCTCCTTTCTTTGCGAGAGCCTTATCGAGATCGGCCAGAGCCAGCTTGATCTTCCACGGGTCAATTGTGTCCACCGGGGTAATACCATATTTGCCGCTGACCTCCAGATCATCCGGCAGGAAGGCGAACGAACTCCAACCGCTGCGGCTGCTGATGCGTGCCGCCAGAGTTTGCATCTCCGCAATCACAGCCTGTGAAGTCTGAACGCCAAATTGATTCTCAAGTCCCCTGCGTGTACTGAGAATGACATAAGCGGGGAAACGGCTGTCCTTCTGTCCGGCTTTTGGCGACCTAAGCTTTTCAGCAATTTTGTCGAACTCTTTCTCGACGGCGAAGATGACCTCATCTTTTGCGCTGACGGCTTTTTCATCGTCTGCAGACTCGCGAATTTCGTCGAGGCTTTTCTCGGGATTGACCTTGAAGCCGTCATAAGTCCTTGCGGCTGTTTTTTGAGCTTCTACTTCTGCCGGAGCGACACCGGCAGGACCCGCAGCAAGGGCATTGAAGCCCAATTTGCCCGCCACCTCGGACGGAATGGCGAAGCTTGCCGGAATGTCCATTTTGACAGCATAGAGCGGCTTGAACGGGAACTGTTCACCCCACATCCGCGTAGGGACCTGGGCAGTACAATCGGCTGCGGCACATTGATGAAGTAAATAAACTGCGTCTTCGTTGTCACCCGCAGCCAGCATGGATTTGGCGTAGATTAATGAGATATGCACGCACTCAGGCCAGCGGTCGTGGTAAATCTTTGCAAGGTTGAGAGTGGTTTGGGGATCTGCCTGTAATTCGGTAAGTCGCAAATGATAAATGCCGGCCAACATCGGATCTTCAGGGTCGCCAAGAACGCTGTAGATCAGGGCAGATGCGTGCTCGAATTCTTTATTATTGAGGGCATTGTTTGCCAGGAAGAGTTTCGGTCCCCATGCAGGTAGGCCGCTCATGGAAGATGGCGCGCCGCCAAGCGCCTGCACCAGAGCCCGGTAGGGAATCGCCTGTTTTTCATCCAGCGCAGAGAAGATCTCATCTGCGGTTTGAGCAGCAAACAGGTACTCCGGGTCGCTACGGATCACCTTTTCGATTACTGGAACGGCATGGCTCAGCCGTTCTTCCTTAATGAGAGCCCTGGCATACCATACGTTGATCTCGAGATCACCCGGGAAGGCGGCCAACCAGGCCAGTGCCGTCTGTCGCGCAAATCGGAAAGAGCCGCTTTCCATGGCAGTTTTGACCAGGAGCAATACATGTTCGCGGTTGTAGGATGTCATGTTCGGTTTGACCAGAATCTCTTTAGGTGTCATAGCTGTGAGCTCGCTTGTTGTGATTTGTGTACAAGATTCAGTGCAATAACCGCGCCAAGTTGGCGTTTGATGTTGATGTCGTGCGGGTCGATTACGGCGGCTTTGCGCAGCATGGTTTCGGCTGATGAGTAGTCTCTGGCTTCGCGGAACATGCCGGCGCAAGCTACGAAGGCGCGTGAGTCTGTGGGCACGGCGTCGATCGCCTGCTGCA
>JAJXZS010000042.1 GCA_021779955.1 Chloroflexota bacterium
GCCACCTGGTAGGCGATCGCAGCGACAAGTTGAACGTGCACCAGCAGGTGGGTCGATGCCCCATTCTGCTGCAACCACAGCAGGCAGGTCTGCACTTCGGGCAGTGGGTGTTCTTTCAGGGCTGCAGGAAGGGACTTCAAGTCGAAAATCTCCAGGTCATGCATCGGTAGCGCTGCCTGGCAAGGCTCGCCTTGACGGTTGTACCAGGCTGCCTTCCACCCGGCTGCTTTCGCCCCGGTGATATCCTTGTCGTACAGGTCGCCGATCATCAACATCTGAGAGGGGCGTCCTCCGGTAAGCTGCTCGATGGATCGGTAAAATCCGAGTTCCGGCTTATTGGCCTGGGTTTCGTTGAAGGTGAAGATCGATTCGAAATAACCGTCAAGGCCGGCGCGCTTGAGTGCCTGCCTGATCTGAGGACCGTCGGAGTTTTTGGCATTGGTTCCAAGGAACAGGGTATATTCACGCTGCAATTCGCCAAGCGCTTGCTTGATTCCGGGCATCGCTTCCACTTTGGGCCAATCGACCATTGCGCCGTGATATTCCTGGAATTCTTTCATGACAGTGTTTCCCCAATCGAAGACCAGGGAAATTTTTTTGACGTTGTCAACCATAAGTGTCCTCTCATCTATGGAATGAATCATACTTGTATAAGTATAATGGCCCTGTCCATCTGGAAGCAGATGTCTTGTCAGTTTCCTTCAATTCAAGTATAGTCAACTCTGAATTTCTTAAAACACTCAAACCAAGGACCGCCCTTTTATGGACTCTACGATCCCAGAAGCAGCACCAAAATCCTGGCTCGACAAGCCTGTTTTGCCGTATCTCCCCAAAATCAAAATCGAGCACCTGATTATCGCCGCCATCCTGATTCTGGCTGTTATTAGCCGCTTGTACATGCTTGGCGTCAGAAGCATGGATCACGACGAGGTCAACCACCTGGTGCCTTCGTTTGAACTCTATCAGGGTCAGGGATACATCCATAATCCGGTTACACATGGTCCATTTCAGTTTCATCTAATTGCAGGAACTTTCTTCCTCTTTGGCGATTCCGATTTCACTGCCAGGCTGCCGCATGCCATTTTCAGTATTGCAACAATCGCATTTGTCCTCTTCGCTTTCAAACGTTATCTTGGACGAACGGGTGCTTTGTTGGCAGGCGTTTTCTTCCTGATCTCGCCTTTCATGCTTTTCTATGGGCGCTATGCCCGCAACGAAGTGTTCATGGCATTGTTTGCCGTGGTGCAGATTTGGGCCGTCCTTCGTTATCTTGAAAAAGGCAAGACTTCTTCATTGTACATTTTGGCGACCACGATTGCCTTGATGTTTATCACCAAGGAAAACGTTTATATCTACATGGCGATCTTGCTGATCTTCCTGGCGATCCTTTTTATGCATGATGTGATGCAAAAGGAATGGGTCGACCTGCGTCAGAAGAATAGATTTCTGATCTACGTTGTATCGATGCTTTTAATGGTGGCTGTTGCGTTGGGGCTTGGTGTTCTCGAGGCAACGGGCAACAAAACCAATGCCGCAACACTGGGCGGCCTCACAGGCTGGGCAGCGAATAACCTGACCGTCTTGCATTATGGTTTGCTCGCCAGTGTTGGGACTGTTGTCCTTCTGCTGGTCGCGGCGATTATCACCCTCACCCGCGGACTGGGCTGGCGCCTCGTCAGGCAGATTCGCTCATTCGACCTCCTCATGCTGACCGGCCTCATCGTGATCCCCCAGTTGACTGCGATGGTCGACGGCCTGCTCGGTTTCAACGCCCTCGATTACTCGCAGGTGGGCTTGATCCGCACTCTGATCGTCCTGATCGTTCTATTCGTCATTTCCGGCGCATTAGGGATATTCTGGCGTTTCAAAGTTTGGCTTGTCAGTATGGCCATTTTCTTCACCCTTTTCGTGGTCTTCTTCACTACGTTCTTTACCAACGGCCAGGGATTTTTCACCGGTATCGTTGGCGGGCTGGGGTATTGGCTCTCGCAACAGCAGGTCGACCGAGGAACGCAGCCCCTCTACTATTATGCCCTGGTGCAGATACCCATGTACGAGTATCTCGCCGTGATCGGCACGATTGTTGCCGTATGTGTGGCAGCGGTCAAGAAACTATTTTGGACCTACCCCGGGTACTCGCCGGCGCACCAGCCTGAAGCGATTCAACAGGCCGTTCAGCTTCCGCTCGAGCTCGAGACTGAGCAGCTTCAGCCTGTCGAGGAAATTCCGCAAAAGTTGCCCGTCGTACCGATGCTCGCCTATATGGCGGTGATGAATTTGCTCGCGTACAGTGTTGCTGGAGAGAAGATGCCCTGGTTGACAGTCCACATCGCCTTGCCCATGCTTCTCGCTGCCGGATGGGGGATTGGTTATCTTGTCGACCGCATCGAATGGAGTAAGCTCCTCAATCGCAAGGGAATTCTCACCCTTTTGCTCCTGCCCGTCTTCCTAACCAGCCTGGGTGCCACGTTGGCAATCCTGTTCGGGCCCAATCAACCTTTTGCGGGGACCGAGTTGGCGCAATTACAGACCACGGCAACTTTTGTATTTGCAGTCATTGGCGCCCTCGCCTCTGGTTGGGGATTGTTAAAACTGCTCGAAGACTGGGAATCTCCCAGGATCCTTGCCTTGTTCTTTATCACTTTTCTTGGCGCCCTAACGTTGCAGACAGCCCGTTCGGCTTACCAGGCGAGCTTCATCAACTATGACAATTCGAAGGAATTCCTCGTCTATGCCCACGGAGCGCCTGGACAGACTGAAGTGCTGCATCAGGTTGAAGAGATCTCTCAACGGACGGTGGGTTTCAAAGACATCAAAGTAGCCTACATTGGAGATGCTCTTTATCCCTATTGGTGGTATTTCAGGGATTATCCAAACAAGGCATATTTCGCATCAGCAGACATTACCAAGGAAATCTCGACATATCCCGTAGTCATCGTCGGCGCATCAGATTATGACAAGGTGCAGAGCATCCTCAAGGACAACTACATCTCTTCCCACTACATCCGGTTGTGGTGGCCGATGGAAAGCTATGATAATCTAACCTGGCAGAGAATTTGGGACGCGGTCAAGAATCCTTCGATGCGCCAGGCCATTTTCGATATCTGGGCAAATAAGGATTACACCCTCTACGCCCAACTAACCAACAATCCGAACCTCACCCTCGAGAACTGGACACTCAAAGCAGACATGTACCTTTTCATCCAAAAGGACATTGTCAGCCAGATCTGGAACTATGGCACGTTGCCTGCTCAGACTTCGACCTCTGAGGTTGATCCCTATCAGGCGTATGCAACTTCCATTACGCCGGACCGGTTCTTTGGTACCACGGGCAATGGCGAAGGCCAGTTGAGCGGACCGCGCGGAATTGCTCTGGCCAAAGATGGCACACTTTATGTGGTCGATTCGGGCAACAGCCGCATCGAGCATTTCGACCAGGACGGTAAATTGTTGAACAGTTGGGGCACTTACGCCAGCGTGGACCTGAACAGTTCGCCTGTCGCTCCTGCACCCGTGGGCACGTTCAACCAGCCCTACGGAATTGCAATCGGGCCGGATGGTTCTGTCTACGTGGCGGATACCTGGAATTTCCGGATCGAAAAGTTCACTGCCGACGGTCAATTCATCACCACCTGGGGTGTGAGCGGCCAGGGGGAAACGCCGGATGCTTTCTGGGGCCCACGTGGAGTGGCAGTTGATTCGAATGGGCATGTCTATGTCACAGATACAGGCAATAAGCGTGTGGTTGTATTCGATGCAGATGGCAAGTTCATCACCCAATTCGGAACCTATGGTTTGAACACTGGTGAATTCGATGAACCGGTGGGAATCACACTGGATTCCAGCGGCAAAGTTTACGTTGCCGATACCTGGAATCAGAGAATCCAGGTGTTCGAGCCTGATCCCAATGGCACGTTTTCCTACTTGCGGGAATGGACGGTCTCGGGATGGCAGAGTCAGTCCGTTGAGAATAAGCCTTTCATCGCAGTCGACCAATCAGGCAACGTTTTCACTGTCGATGCCGACTCGTTCAGGGCTCTTGAATTTACATCTGGAGGTCAAATCGTTCGCGTCTGGGGCAGTTATTCCAGCGGCATCGATGGCTTCAATATCCCAAGCGGCATCGCAGTGGATGCTCAAGGTGGCGTTTGGGTCAGCGATGCCGGCAACAACTACATTCTGCACTACACCATGCCGACTTCGACGACGGTCCAGCCCAACGCCACGCCGCCGTATCCAACAGCTTCCATTCCGCTCACTGCAGATCCGCTGACCGGCAACCTGAAGAATCCTTTTGGCCAGGCGGTCTACCAGCTTGATCTGGCAAAGAAGGAGTGGGTGCCCATTGTGCCCGCAGCGATAGCAGCCCAGGCGCCTGCCGGTGAGATGCCGGTCCAGAGTTCTGGCGGGGAATGGATTCTGCGCAATATCGACGGCGACCCCCAATTCACCTGGAACGCCGATTTACTATTGTGGGTGGCGGCCGGTCCGGTCATCTCCGCGAATGATTCGACCGCGAACTCAACAACAACTCACTAGACTAAAATCCCCGGCGCAGCCGGGGATTTATTACAACGAAGGAAGCATTATTTGTGTTCAGCCACCAGGAATCGGCTGAGAATGAAGCTGACCACCGAAACGATCAACGCTCCCAGGAAGGCGTAAAGGAATTTGTCTGTGGGGATGGAGAACCCGAAGTTGATCTGCTCACCGAGATAACCGACGAGCATGAACAAAAGCGTGTTGATGATCAGCGTTCCAAGACCAAGCGTGAGAATTAGCAGTGGACACGAAATGACCATCAGGATCGGTCGGATCAGCGCGTTGACCAGGCCGAAGATCAACCCCAGGACCAGGTAGGCATACCAGGCATTATTCTGCATCTGGATATGCGGGGCGAGCAGCAATACGGCCAGGTATAAACCTGCTGCATTAATTAAAACGCGGATGATAAATCTTCCCATGTTTTTATCTCCTTTGTCACTATCTACGTATCATTTTCCTCTTGGTTGCAGATCTAGGGGTAAAGATTTACAGGTGAGGGGACGAGCTGCTTTTTCATCCAGACCAGGGTGATTTGTTCCCTCATTCCAGCCTCATGAAGTGCGTCGATGGCTCGGCCGGCAGGGTAGTTCATCATCACCCGCTTGGGACTGCCGATGCTGTGGAAGGCAGTTGGGATGAGTGCGCTGACCACTTCGTCTTCCCATACCGGGGTTGTGGCAAGCCATAATGAATCCGTCTGGAAGGGACCTTTTTCCCAGCTCAGCACACCATGCAAGCGGCTATCAGCATGGACGGCCCAATGCCTGACCAGGTTTCCTGTGAACAAACGCTTCAACCAACTGTGAACACCCGGTTCGAGCACACTCATATTGAAAGAGAGGTTCCATGAAATGGACGGGGGATAGAGTTCGCTCAACCAGGTTTTTTGTTGTTCCCAATCTTCTTGACTGGGTTTGCCAACCTTTGCTTTTCCGTTCGTGCTCTTCTTGTGCGCAGACTTTCCGTCAAAGGTCCACGTTGTACGCCGCGTAATCTCTTCAAAACCGGCTGCCTGGTAAATGTGCATGGCTGTTGGATTGTCGTCCCTGACCTGCAGGTAGACGGTCGATCCCTGGTGCTCTGCCACATGCCTGAGGGCACGCTCTGTTAGCTGGCGCGCGATCCCTTTTCCGCGGTGATCGGGGTGAACTGCCACATTGGCGATGAAGTAC
Source organism: Chloroflexota bacterium (assembly GCA_021779955.1). Classification (GTDB taxonomy): domain Bacteria; phylum Chloroflexota; class Anaerolineae; order Anaerolineales; family Anaerolineaceae; genus UBA6107. The sequence goes on from JAJXZS010000042.1 coordinate 5,718, forward strand.
ACCCGCCGATCTTTTCGCCGTAGGTAGATGAGTGTGAGGTTGCCGATCACTTCCCCATGCTCTTCCCATACATAGCCGTGAAAAGGATACGCCGAATTTTCGGGGCATGTGCCGGCGTATGACAGAAATAGCGCGCTTCTCGCTGTTGCCCGCATATGATGAAGGTAATCGTGTCCTTCTGCGTCCATGTGATCGGCGAAGCTGAGATCCACCAGGTCCGCGATCTTCATCAGATCACGCTTGAGGTCAATGGCACGGATATGTGGGTCGAATCGTCCGCTCAGTACGGTCATAGAGACAATTTTACACTAAGCGGATGAAATTAACCTTTGGAGTTGCCATTCTTTCGATCTATCTTCAACTTGGAACACCGTTTCAAATTTGATTGCCTCCGCTTCAGAAACAGCTATGGAGAACAGGAGGCCCGGCAAAGCAATATGACAGCGCTTTGGCGGCTTCTCTCAAGGCGATGTACCCCGGCAGCGTTGTCTTTGACACACCCCTGGTCACCATCTTCGATGCCGGTAAGTTCTTCTAAAATTCGCAAATCAAATCGGATGACGTGTTTTGCACCCTGCCTGAGGTTTCTTCGCTTGCGGATACCACCGGTTATATCGTTGGATCTATTTAGGCTGTGTATGCTGATTGACACCCCATTCGGCAATCGCTAAAATTAAATCAGGAGTAGACAAATTTGGAGAATCGAATCCTAATTAAAGACACGCAGATTATCGGAAGTCCAGGTTCATTTACCGAGGGTTGGATACTCGTCATTGGCGAAAAGATCCAGGAGTACGGGGCAAATGACCCCTACCCCGGCCTGGAGGAAAATGTCGATGAGGTGTTCGATGGCCGCGGCTACACCATCCTTCCCGGTTTTATCGATGTGCACACCCATGGAGCAATAGGCCATGAATTCATGGAGACCAATCCTGCTGCCTGGCAGGCACTATCCAAATATTATGCATCGCATGGCACCACCGGCTTGCTTGCAACAGGCTGGACCGCCACCAAACACGATCTCGCGCGGTTGATCGAGACCGCAAAGAAGGTGATGGGTCACGAGGAAGGGGCAAAGATCCTGGGCGTCCACCTTGAGGGGCCCTTTCTCAATCGAGCTCGCAGCGGCGCTCAAAATCCCAACCTGATCCGCCCCGCCGAAAGGGCCGAAGTACTGCCTTATCTCGATAGCGGAATTGTCAAATTGATCGCATTAGCGCCTGAGATCGAGGAAAACAAGTGGCTGATCGAGGAATGCGTTGCCCGCGGAATTACCGTTTCTGCAGGGCACACCGACGCGACTTATGATGAAATGCTTGAAGCCACGCGGATGGGCGTCACGCAGGTGACCCACTGCTTCAACGCCATGCGCCCGCTGAATCATCGCCAGCCCGGAACCGTCGGCGCCGCGCTGACCCTGGATGAATTGCGCTGCGAATTGATCTCGGATAATGTTCACGTCCACCCTGCCGTGATCAAGCTGCTCGCAAGGGCCAAGGGTCTCTCTGGAGTCATCCTGATCACCGACTCGATCAAGCCGGCAGGGTTATCCGACGGCGAGGTGATGGTGGAGGGCCAGAAGATCATCGTCTGGAACGGTGAGGCCAGGCTGGAGGATGGGACGCTGGCCGGCTCGACACTCTCTCTCGAAAAAGGGCTCGCGAATTTTATCCTGGCAGCCCATGAATCGCTGGATAAGGCCTGGGTCTGCGCCACGCTCAACCCTGCCAGAGCGATACATATGGATGAGTCCAAAGGAAGCATTGCCGCGGGTAAAGATGCCGACCTGGTCCTCCTCGACCGCTCTTTCAACGTTTCGATGACCATGGTTGCCGGAAAAGTCGTCTACAGGCGCAATGTCTAGCCCTCTCATATAGGATTCATACGCAATACTAAGATTGTTCTTGCGGCGTCGATGCTATAATCACCCCAATACACAAGCTGGGATAAGGACGGAACAACCTATGATGAGATTTGATCGATTTACGGAACGCGCACAGGAAGCTGCTCAACGTGCTGCGGAGATCATTCAGCGTTATGGGCACAACCAGATCGATACGGAACATCTCCTGCTGGCACTCATCGAGCAACCTCAAGGTGTCGTCCCTCAGATTTTGGAAATATTGAAAGTCGACCCGCAGATTCTGCAGGATCGTTTGGATTACATTCTAAAAACAAGCCCAAAGGCAAGCATCTTTGGCGGCGGTGCAGGCCAGATCTTTATCACCCCGCGCGTGAAAAGGATCATCGACCAGGCAAATGAAGAAGCCAGCCGTTTGAAGGATGAATACATTTCCACCGAACATATCTTCCTCGCTATCTTGAGTGAGAAGAATACTCCTGCGTCGCGCTTGTTGGAAACCACAGGCATCACCCGCGAACGTGTGCTGGATGCCATCACCCAACTCCGCGGTGGCCAGCGGGTGACCGACCCGCAGGCTGAAACCCGCTATCGCACTCTCGAAAAGTATTCGCGCGACCTGACCAAGCTCGCCCGCGAAGGCAAGCTCGACCCTGTCATCGGGCGTGATAAAGAGATCCTGCGCGTGATGCAGATTCTCTCCCGCCGCACCAAGAACAATCCTGTCTTGATCGGTGAGGCGGGCGTCGGCAAGACGGCCATCGTCGAGGGCCTCGCGCAGAAAATCGCCGCGAACGACGTGCCCGAGATTTTGATGGGCAAGAAGGTCGTTTCGCTCGACATGGGCGCCATGATTGCCGGTTCCCGCTTCCGCGGTGAGTTCGAGGAGCGCTTGAAGGCTACCATCGAAGAGGTGCAGCATTCTCAAGGCGAAATCATCCTGTTTATCGATGAGTTGCATACCGTGGTTGGGGCAGGCGCCGCACAGGGCTCCATGGATGCTTCGAACATGCTCAAGCCTGCGCTGGCCCGCGGTGAACTGCAGTGCGTCGGCGCGACAACGCTTGACGAATATCAGAAGTACATCGAGAAAGATGCAGCCCTGGCGCGCCGCTTCGCCCCGGTCTATGTGGATGAGCCGAGCCAGGAAGATACCATCAAAATGCTGATGGGCTTGCGCGACCGCTACGAAGCGCACCATAAAGTCCATTTTTCCGATGATGCCCTGGTTTCTGCCGTCAGGCTCTCGTCTCGTTACGTCACCGATCGCCACCTGCCGGATAAAGCCATCGACCTGATGGACGAGGCCGCCGCCAAACTGCGTGTGGCCCTGTACTCCATGCCTGATGACTTGAAAGAGAAAAAATCGGATCTCGATCGCCTGGCCGCCGAAGAGGAACAGGCAGGCATCGAGCGCGATTATGAAAGGGCAGCCCGCAAGAAGGCTGAACGCCTCCGCATGGAAGAGGAATTCAACCAGGCGCGCGATAAGTGGGAATCCGAACACAAGCTCGACGAGGTGGTGGACGTTAACGATATCGCCGAAGTTCTGACGCAGTGGACGGGAATCCCTGTCAATGAGATGATGGAATCTGAAGCCGACCGGCTGCTCAAGATGGAAGACCGCCTGCATGAACGGATCATCGGCCAGGAAGTCGCCATCCACGCCGTGGCAGACGCCATCCGGCGGGCGCGCTCTGGCCTCAAGGATCCGCGCCGCCCGATCGGTTCGTTCATCTTCATCGGGCCATCCGGCGTGGGCAAGACCGAACTGGCCAAAGCCCTTGCCGAATTCCTGTTCGATGATGAAGATGCGCTCGTCCGCCTGGACATGAGCGAGTATCACGAGCAGCACACGGTATCGCGCTTGTTTGGCGCGCCCCCAGGCTATGTTGGATACGAAGAGGGCGGGCAACTCACCGAAGCTGTGCGCCGCCGCCCTTATCAGGTCGTCCTCTTCGATGAGATCGAAAAGGCCCACCCCGAAGTATGGAATGCGCTCTTGCAGATTCTCGACGACGGTCGCCTTACCGATGGACAGGGACGCGTGGTCGACTTCAGGAACACAGTCTTGATCATGACGACCAACCTGGGCACCGAGTTTGTGCGCAAAGGCGGCACCCTTGGCTTCCTGCAGAAGACGGATACCGACGAGGACCGCCAGGCTCAGGATAAGATCGACAAGGCGCTCAAGAGCACCTTCAGACCTGAATTCCTCAACCGCATCGACGAGATCGTGTTGTTCTCGCCGCTGACCAAAGAGCAGATGATGCAAATCGTCGATCTGCAAATGAAAGAGGTGCAGGCAAGGCTCTCAGATCACGGTTTGAGCGTCGAGCTGACCCAGGCTTCCCGCGAATGGCTAGCGACAGAGGGCTTCGACCCGGCCTACGGGGCGCGCCCGTTGAAGCGAGCGCTGCAGAAGTACGTCGAAAGCCCGCTGTCGATCAGCCTGCTTTCGGGCGAGTACACTTCGGGCGACACGGTCGTCGTTGAACTCGACCCCGAGAAGAGCGAACTGTACTTCAAGAAAAAGGAACTTGTGAAAACCTAAAGTGAACTGCCCGAAAGGGCAGTTTTCTTTTATAATAACCGCTATGACCATACAATTACTGCACTTTGAAGGTTGTCCTTCCTGGAAGCAGGCGCTGACGAATCTTCACGCTGCGCTTGCCAACATGGATTGGGATCCCGAGATCGAAATCATCGACATCGAGGATGACGAAGCAGCAACCCGTTACGCGTTTCAAGGCTCACCATCGATCAAGTATCAGGGTGTCGATCTATGGGAAGTAAAACAGGACGAGTATCATATAGACTGCAGGGTGTACAACACGCCGCAAGGTTTGCGTGGAGTTCCTACTGTGCAAATGCTGCAGGAACGCCTCGAAGAGTTGAGGAAATCGCAAGCATAAATGCGAAGCATCTAGCGCTGCGCCCGACGTGCAATGGCGTAAGCATGAGCAATCAGGAGTAATTGATGAAAAAAGCACTCATTACGGGCATAACCGGTCAGGACGGATCGTATCTTGCGGAGCTCTTGCTCTCGAAGGGATACGAGGTGCACGGCATCATTCGCAGGGCCAGCACCTTCAACACCCGCCGCATCGACCACATCTACCACGACCCGCACAAGAACGGCGAAGACGTCAAGCTCTTCCTCCATTACGGCGATGTCTCATCGATCGAAAGCCTGATGGATGTCATCTACAATGTGAAACCGGACGAGATCTATAACCTGGCCGCGCAAAGCCATGTGAGGGTCAGCTTCGACATGCCCGAGTATACCGGCGACATCACAGGCCTGGGCACCATCCGGATTCTCGAGGCCATTCGACGCAGCGGCCATCCCGAAAGATTCTACCAGGCGTCGTCCTCTGAAATGTTTGGCGCGGCCAAGCCTCCGCAAAACGAGTTGACCCCATTCGAGCCGCGCAGCCCTTACGCCGCCGCCAAGGTCTATTCCTACTGGGTCACCCGCAACTACCGCGAGGGGTACAAGCTGTTCGCTTCAAACGGCATCCTCTTCAACCACGAATCGCCCCGCCGCGGCGAAACTTTCGTCACCCGCAAGATCACCCGCGCGCTGGCAGCGATCAAGGCCGCCAAACAGGAGCACCTCTACCTGGGCAACCTCGACGCCAAACGCGATTGGGGCTACGCGCCCGAATACGTCGAAGCCATGTGGATGATGCTGCAGCAGAAGACCGCGGACGATTACGTGGTCGGCACAGGCGAAGCTCACACAGTGCGCGAATTCCTGGACGAAGCCTTTGGCTACCTTGGCATGGACTGGAATGAGTACGTGCGCATCGACCCGCGCTATTTCCGTCCCACCGAGGTGGATTACCTGATGGCCGACGCCTCGAAATCGCGGGATCAGTTGGGGTGGACGCCCAAGGTCAGGTTCCATGAACTGGTGCGGATCATGGTCGACGCCGACCTCGAACTGGTGGGCCTCGAGTGCCCGGGCGAGGGCAAGAAGATCCTCAAGGAGCGCTTCGATGGCTGGCACCGCTGGGAACACCAGATCGTCAGCATGGAGAGGTAAGTAATTAGGGCCTGGTAATAAGCAATCAGGAATTGCAGAGCTGATCATGGAGACGCCAGACACGTCTCCATTTTGTTGCTTGCATAAATAGAACATAAGTGCTACAATGATGCAAGATGAGGTGAATGCCATGTTTGATCCAAAATACGCCGTCGTTCCGGGAATTGTCGCCGCAAGCGTGCTGCTGATCTTCCTCGCCAGGCTGGTGGCCGTCCCGCAGACCGCGCAAGCGGCCACCCAGGCCGTCGAAGCGGCGACACAGGCTGCTGTCGCTGTGTCCGAATCTGAGTGCAGCTTATCCTCGAACGTGCTCGAAGGCGTCAGGCGGTGGTGCGCAGAGATCGAGCAGGCGGCGGAAAAGTACGACCTCGACGCTTCGCTCATTGCTGCGGTGATGGCGCAGGAGAGCGGGGGGCAGGCGGACGTGATCTCGCGCTCGGGCGCGGTGGGGCTGATGCAGGTGATGCCTTCGGACGGCCCGGCTGCGGACTTCCAATGCATCAACGGGCCTTGCTTCGCAAAGCGCCCTTCCACTGCCGAACTGCTCGACCCGGCGTTCAACCTGGATTACGGCGCGCGCATGCTTGCGGGGCTGATCGGCAGGTACGGCGGCGCGCGCGAGGCGCTGCGGGCCTACGGGCCCTTCAACGCTGGATATACCTACGCGGATAAAGTACTGGCAATTCAATCGAGATACCAGGCCAAAAAGGGTTGACGAAGACCGCAACTTCTAGTAGAATTTTGACTGCTAGAGAGTAAGGCACGCGGGCGTGGTTCAGTTGGTAGAATGTCTCCTTGCCAAGGAGAAGGTCGTGGGTTCGAGTCCCATCGCCCGCTCAAGAAAACCCCTGAGAAGGGGTTTTCGTTTTTCCTTGACCAATAAGGGAAGGTTTGTTAAAATCCATCTCGTTCATGGCGACGTGGCCAAGTGGCTAAGGCAAGGGTCTGCAAAACCCTGATCATGGGTTCAAATCCCATCGTCGCCTCTTTTTGTTTTAAAGAGCCGATCATGGGATCCCCCATTGAGGGGGTCTGAGACAAATCCCATCGTCGCCTCTTTTTGTTTTAAAGAGCCGATCATGGGATCCCCCATTGAGGGGGTCTGAGACAAATCCCATCGTCGCCTCTAATTATTTAAGAAGGGTCTGCACCCCCTTACAGGGGGTTATAAAAACCCTGATCATGGGTTCAACCTAAAGGTCGCAGGCAAATCCCATCGTCGCCTCCTCTTGTTTTAAAGAGCCGATCATGGGATCCCCCATTGAGGGGGTCTGAGACAAATCCCATCGTCGCCTCTCATTCTTCCCGTATCTGCATCCCTGGTGGGTGCCGCGTGAACACCCCGTGTCCATCGTATCCGCACCCCTGGTGGGTGCCGCGTGAACACCCCGTGTCCATCGTATCCGCACCCCTGGTGGGTGCCGCGTGAACACCCCGTGTCCATCGTACCCGCACCCCTGGTGGGTGCCGCGTGAACACCCCGTGTCCATCGTATCTGCACCCTTTGCCATGGCCCTTACGCCTTTTGTAAGGGTGAGGTGCCAACCCGTAGGGACGCGATACATCGCGTCGGGTAAAATCTCCCTCTCCCGAAACGGGAGAGGGGAGCGATCTTTGCCCACCCGAGCGTAGCGAGAGGGTTAGGGTGAGGGCGTTCTTCTTGCTGACACCCGCCGCCCTGTCCTCCGCGCCGCCGCTACCTGCCACTTCGAGGCATGCAGCGAATCGGAGTAAAACAGTATGGTTTCGATAAGTGCGGGAACAAATCGGCACGAATCGGAAAGGATGCGGATCATACGATGCTATTGAGGGTGGTCAGGAGGGTATCCATGTTGACATTACTGGATGCCGGGAATTTGACCCTCCATGAATTGAGCATCAAGCGGGTGAGCGAGAAGCC
>JAJXZS010000041.1 GCA_021779955.1 Chloroflexota bacterium
CTCGGTCAGGCCGAATCCATTGATGAGTTGCCGCATGTGCTGCCTGTGGCTTTGGGCGTCTTGCGCCGCCGCATCGACGATTTGCGCGCCGGAAGGGTGCCTTTGGAAAAGCTGGTGGTGCGCCAGACGCTGACCCGCGAACTGGCCGCCTACAAGGACCCTCCGCCTGCGGCTCGCGCGTTGATGCAATTGCACGGGGCTGATAAGGACATGCGGCCCGGCCAGCGGGTGAAGTTTCTGCTCACGCGCAGCGGATCGGGTGTGTTTGCCTGGGATCTGCCTGAAAAGCCCGACCCGCGCACGCTGGACGTGGCCCGCTACATCGAGCTGCTCGTCCGCGCTGCCGGATCGGTGCTGCAGCCGTTGGGCTATGACACCGCCCGTCTGCGCGAGTGGGTTTCAGGCGCCGAGAGTGAAGAACTACCAGTTGAAGGGTTCAGAGTTTTGCTGCCGGAGAGAGTGGTAACTGAATGATTCAAGAATTCCAGTCGTGTATCGCATCACTTCTCCATGTCTCCGATTCGAGGTTGCAGCTGCTGGGTTACGATTCCCCGGCATGTTGAAGACGTAAAATTTGTTAGGTATATGCAATTAAGGGGAATGTGTTCAATGTAAATTTCAAATCTGTAATTTGAATTAGAATGATTCTGAGTAAACTTAATGCTTGAGGCAGCATTCATTGCAGATTAGATCAAGATATCTCTTCTACATAACCACCTGTAACTTCTTATACGGTCGATAACCGGTTGTCAGGGGATAGGGCTGATTCAATTCTATGCGCACATCCTTTTCTTCTTTTTTACAGCGCCTGGCACTTGCAATGGTCAATCTATTCGAATCTCCCTTGGGATCTGCCCTTACGGCTGCATGGGTCTATTTTCTCGTTTCAGGCGGTGCAGGACGGCTTTTTGGACCGTCTCACTTTGCTTATTACAATTACCTTGCAGATGCCTTTTTGCATGGACAGACATGGCTTCGAGTTCTTCCCCAAACCACGCATGATCTGGTTCCCTATAACGGAAGATATTTTCTTTATTGGTCGCCATTTCCAGCGGTCGTGCTTATGCCGTTTGTGGCTCTTTTTGGCGTTCAATTCAACGATGTTCTTTTTACCATATGCATTGCGTCGCTGGATATCGCATTGATGTCTCTCTTATTACGGGCAGCCAGTCGTGCAGGCTTTCTACATCTTTCCAAAGCGCAGCGGGCGTTGTTGATCTTTTTCTTTGCCTTTGGTACCGTTTTCTTTACGCTTGCACCCTACGGAAAAGTATGGATGACAGGCCAATTGATCGGCTTTACCTGCGTTCTAGTCGCATACCTTGCAGCATTTTCGCTTCACGGAAGCAAAGCCTGGTTCTTCACAGGGTTGGCTTTGGCATGCGCGATGCTGACTCGCAGTCATATGGTATTTACGGGAATATTTCCCGCTGTCTACCTCCTCTTCCAGGAAAAACCCTGGAATTGGAAGAGCGTCTTGAGCCGCCTGGCATGGGCTGCATTACCTTTGACGATTGGACTCTTGGTTTTCCTGGGATATAACGTGCAGCGGTTCGGAAATCCCTTTGAAATGGGCATTTCCTACCATAACATGGATGAGATCTTTCGAGCAGATTTTAATCAGTATGGGGCTTTTAACCTGCATTATCTACCCATTAATTTCTTCTATCAATATATTGCTTATCCGTTTCCGCTCACACAGGAATCGGCAATGGGGGGCAGCCTTTTTCTTTTGAGCCCCCTGTTTGTCGCTGCCTTCGCGGCATTTTGGAAGCCGCGATCGAAGTGGTTTGTCTTTGCATTGGCAGCATCGATCCTGATCACCAATATTCCCATTTTGATGTTGATGGGTACGGGCTGGGTGCAATTCGGCCCGAGGTATACCCTGGACTTCACTGTGCCTCTTCTTTTGCTGACTGCCATCGGTATGGAAAAATGGTCGAAAATCACGCCTTTGCTTCTTACAGCTGTTTCTGTGGTGCAGTATACAATTGGGACTATCTGGTTAAGATGAAATGCAAAAACCAGATGGCAAGCTTGCAATTTTGTTGGGGTTTGGCCAGGCAGGCATATTTATCCTAGATACTCATCCTGATGCCGTAAGGTGTAGAACTTAGCGAAAGGAGTGGACTGGTTGTCGAACCTGGTAGTGATAACAAAGTACCTCGAAAAAACAGACCCATGGTCAAGCCATTCTGTGATCCGTAATTGGTTGAGGCGAATGCCCGCAGGCTCAAAGGTCCTGGACATCGGCGCTGCGACAGGCATTCTTGCAAAGGGGATGACGGGGTCAGGTTTGCGCTTTTTTGGGGTGGAGCCGGTCAAAGCGTGGGCGGAAGAGGCAAAGCCTTATTATGAGGAACTGAATTCGGCCCCGCTAGAAGAAGTGCCCGATTCTTTTATCGCAGACAAAAACATTATCGTCTGCGCCGATGTTCTTGAACATCTGCAAGCCCCAGAGCTTCTCCTCAAGAGGCTGGTTCAACTTCAAAGATCCGGGGCTCAATTTCTGATTTCGGTTCCCAATGTGGCGAACGTCTGGATTCGGATTAACTTACTGGTGGGAAAATTCGATTATGTCGAGCACGGCATTCTTGACAGGACGCATCTGCGGTTCTTTACTCGTAAGACTTTCCTGAAGATGTTGGATTTGGCGGGTTTGACTTTGGTGGAGATCCGCTATACTCCGATACCTATGAATCTGGTTCACCCTTTTTTTGAAAGCAACTTCTTCGGGCAATTGATTCACCGTAAAATGGCTTTCCTGGCCAGTGTATGGCCGCGTATGTTTGCATATCAGTTTGTTGCCAGATGTCAAATCATCGAGAGGGGAGTTCAATGATGTCTGAAAAAAAGATCTTTGTCGTTTTGCCTGCATATAACGCTGAAAAAACGCTCCAGCGGACACTTTCCGAGATTCCAACCGAATACCGGGAGAATATCATTTTGGTAGACGATTGTTCCAAAGATCGAACGGTGGAATTGGCAAGGGAAGAAGGCTTGATCGTCTATTGTCATGAGAAGAACAAAGGATACGGTGCGAACCAAAAGACCTGTTATGCGCATGCAATAGAAAAAGGCGCAGAGATCGTTGTGATGGTTCATCCCGATCACCAGTATGATGCCACAGTCATCCCTGAGTTGATTCAGCCCATCATTGACGGAAAAGCGGATGCAGTTTTTGGTTCGCGAATGCTTGGCGGTAAACCACTCGAAGGAGGGATGCCGTGGTGGAAGTATGATGCCAATATTTTTCTCACCGCCCTGGCAAACATTGTCTTTCGCAGGTATTTGACTGAAATACACTCGGGATTTCGCGCTTATTCGAAAAAGTTCCTGGAACTGGTCAAATATGAACAAAACAGTGACGATTTCATCTTTGATACACAGATTATCGCCCAGGGTATGGCAAACGGGCTCTTTTTTGAAGAGGTGCCCATAGTCACACGCTATTTCCCTGAAGCATCTTCGATAAATCTTGGGAGGAGCGTCAAGTACGGTCTTGAAATCTTATGGACTTTGATTCGTTATGGACTCCATCGTAATAAGATCTGGCACGAATCGCGTTTTGATGCGAAGGCGAACCATTCCGATTTCGGTGAGGGGATGGAACCTGTTGATTGAAAATTGACCGTTCTTACCAAAATGGTGGGAGAATCATCATCAAGGCCGCTCACGTTGGGAGTTGACACATGGATAATCTCGTTGAACCAAATTCCAAGACCATTCTGCACCGATGGACCGGATGGACTGCAAAACTGCTGCAACCCTCGAGATCGATGCTGCCGATGTGGATTTTTTGCACCGTCCTGGCATTGACATTTCTTCTGATTGGTTCGACATCTTCACCCCTTTTTCCGTTTAATGGTTGGGTTGATTCGAATGCCTTCATGACCATGGGTAAGGGGATGATGAAAGGTCTTGTGCCTTACCGGGATCTCTTCGAACAAAAAGGTCCTCTTTTGTACTTTATCCATGGACTTGCCTCGCTTTTTACACCGAACTCATTCACAGGTATATTTGTCATTGAAGCCGTTGCTTTTGCGAGCTTTTTGTATTTCAGTTTCAAATCAATGGCGCTGTTTATCGAACGCAAATTTGCTTTGGCAATTCTCCCCTTGCTTGCCTTTTTGATACCCAACTTGATCAGCTTTTCATACGGGGATAGCGCCGAGGAATTTGCCTTACCGCTTTTGGCATATAGCCTTTATGTGCTTCTGGCTTATTTCAAAAGCGGTGGAAAACCACTTGATGCCAAAGCTTATTTCTGGAACGGTTTGATCGCGGGTTGCATTCTTTGGACGAAGTTCACCTTTATAGGCTTCTGGCTTGGATGGACGATCGCGATTTTCGTTTGTGAGGTTGCAAGTAAGCGGTTCCTGGCTGTTTTGAAGGGGGGGGTGATTTTCCTGGGAGGCATGGCGGCAGCCACAATCCCCTGGGTAATCTATTTCGGACTGAATCACGCCATTTACGATTGGATTCATACTTACTTATACATCAATCTTACGCTCTACCCATTCGCAGCTTCTTTTGCAGGCCGCTGGTTTTATGTATTGCAGATACTTGCCAGCCAGTTTCTACTTGACCCGGCTTTTGCATTCTTGCTCTGGCTAGGCATCATTTCGACGATCGTGTTCAAGAGACTGATTCCAAGCCGTCTACACAGGGTGCTGTTGGCAGGTTGCTGTCTGTTGCTTCTCTTTAGTGTATTTGGTGGCGGCAGGGCGTATATCTATTATTACTTGATTCTTTCGCCATTGATCATTTTTGGTTTGATGGCACTGTTTGATGGCATGAGCCAGAAGCATCGGGATGAGTTTTCGATCCGGTCTGCTGCGATTGCAATCATAGCCACTTTACTCATTACCGTTCCACTTACGTTGAAATTCGGTCAAAATTCCACCGCTCTCGGATCAGACAAGCAATCGCTCGTGCAATTTAAATTCGCGGCAGTGATAAATCAGACAAAGAACCCCACGCTTTTGAACTATGGGTCTTTGGATATGGGTTTCTATTTGGCAGCTCGCGTGATGCCAGACGTCAAGTATTTTGAACTCCAAAACTTGAAATACTCGAACTATCCGCTGAATATAGATGAACAGAATCGCTATGTTCGCGAAGGCGTCACCGATTATGTTGTATTCCGCATTTCCCCCAAGAAGGACCTTGCTGATGTTAATTCATCTGTCCTAAATCAGAAATATCAACTAGCCGCTTCCGATCAACAAATTTATGATGGGGTTCTTTATACTTATTACCTTTACAAAAGGATAGGTCTGAGCGATTGAGATTCTTGCCCAGATGACGCCTGACGAGGTCAACCTACAGTTATTATTGCATATTTCATCCCGGGTTCCAAAGCTGCCCTACAGGAAAGTGAGGCTTGAACTCGAATCCAAACCCACTGGGAAGGGAGTCGTGGGCCAGTTCCAAAAACCTGCACAACCGAGGTTATCGCTCAAGAATCTTGACCGGAAGGTTACCTTCAATGGATGAAATATCAAAGCCGCTCTGCTTCAACCGATTCAGAATCATCTTCTGCCGATCGGCAAGTGATGGCAACGAGCTTGCATCACAGGGTGAGGTATAGGCTTTGATTTCTGTTTGATACCAAACCCGATCTAGCAGATCCAGGCGAGTTAGAGATTGACAGACAAAGACATCAACATATCTGAAGCCATTTAGATCCAGTACGGAAGATTTGCTGCTGCTAAAGCGGGGATCTTCTTCCGTAATTATGCCGATATTATCAGTCGAAAATATCGCGCGCATCGGCGAGAACTGATTTTCAAGCAGAGATTCTCCCTGCATCCAATTCGGAATTGGTAGGCCCATGTAATCGAGAAGAGTGGGTGCAATGTCGATGTTCTGGACGTCAGCAGTGATCTTTCCTTTGTAATCGTCTTTCGGAAAGTGGACGATCAAAGGAATTTTTTCGATGTCCGTCCAATCTTTCGCATGATCCGAGTAAAGCACCAGAATCGTATTAGAGATCTTTCGCGAATCTTCGAGATAATTTACCAATTCTTCGACCAAGTTGTCATAGCTAAGCAGCGTATCTTCGTAGAATTCGTCTCGATCACTTTCGCTATCGTCAATTTCAGCAGAAAAGACCCTTGCCGCAGGTGCATACGGCGAGTGAGTTCCCATCAGATGCGCCTGGACAAAAACCGGTTGTTCGGACGATTCAAGAAGGCGGATGATCTCGTCGATTTTCTCTTGATCTTGTTCGATCAAGGTCTCTTCAGTCACCTGCTTATATAGGTCGGGCATATTGGCAATGAAAAGGATATGCAGCAAGCGATCTGATGCCCGGTCGATCAGCTCATCCCAGTAATATGGCAAATTATCGATATCGAATTTCGCAATGAATCGAGATATCGATCCCTTTTGCGACCGGTTACCGTTGACCACATCAAATGCATCTCTTAGATTCGCGGCATCAGCATCAATATAGAATGGCGTGCCCATTTGAACGGTGAGATACCCTTGTTGCTTCAATATCCCTGGAAGATGTTCATATTTTTCCACACCGTGCAGGATGACAAGCGGAAACATGAGTTTGGTCTCTAGAGGAGACTTGCTGTTGAGCATAGCGACGATGGAACCGGTGCTATGAGCGACATTTGTGAATGCGTTTTCTGCTACTAAAGACGAAGATAGAAAGGTTTCCAAAAAGGGGGTTGTTGGCTTCGAGTAACCGTATGCTGACATATATTTTGCACTCAGGCCGTCTGAGCCCAGCAAAATGATATTTGGTTTATTTTGACATTGTGCAACCGGTTGCCCGGCCTGAAATACTTTTCCCCAATCTGTTCTAAAAACCAAAATTGTCAAAGGTAAGAGAATGAACACATTGATCAACCAGAAAGTCCTGGTATTGGTCATACGCAGCACGACTATCCTCAAGATAGAAGCAAGCGCTCGATATGTAAAAACCAAAATCACCAGATAAATGACTGCGTAGACTCCTCGCACAACCCCATAAGCCTTGACGATTCCGAAGCCAAATACTGTGTAAGTAAAATTGTCAATCAACAGGAGGAACAGGGTGGCAAATATGAAAGATGGAAGCAGCAGTCCAATCTGCAAGAAAAGGAGCTTTATTGAAGGGGTCAGCTTCAACAATAAACCAAGCCCCACTACTGCAAGGAATGGGAGTACTAGAATAAAACAAACCAGCGTGATTAGGAATGTAAGCGAGATAACGCTGAATGGATTCATAAAGTTCATGAATGACGGCTTTGAGGCAAAGAAAATTGTCTCAGACAAGATGTAAAAAAGGATTGCGAGAATAGTTATCTCGTATAGTCCGATCCAGGACATTCGGTTTTTTAGAATGTCCGTTCTTAACCGTGAGCCGCTTATAAAGGTGACAAATGATTTCATGAACCCTTCCTTAGTGAATTACTGGAGCTTCGAAGGATATCGTGACATCTAGTGATCCCCCAGATTGTCAAACTCATCAATTGGCAGGTTCAGAATATTATAGACGTGAATTCGAGAATGGGAAAGCAAAGGTCTACGAACCCGAAGTAGGCCTTACCCCTTACATTAGGATTAAAGGACAAAAATGAACTTCAAATTGCTTATCTCAATCACACTCATCTTGCGCTATAATCGAATTCCATCCTTAAAATTTCAGAGGTTGAAATGCTTAACGAAGAAGGCCTGGCCTTTCATCTACATATCAAAAAGGGCGATGTGGGGCGCTACGTGTTATTACCCGGTGACCCCGCGCGCAGCGAAAAGATTGCCGCATTCTTCGATTCTGCGCACTTCGTGGCGAAGAACCGCGAATACGTCACCTGGACCGGAAGTTTGCTTGGCGAGAAGGTGTCGGTTGTCTCAACGGGGATCGGGTGCCCTTCCACAGCCATCGCCGTTGAAGAACTGATCGAAGCCGGCGCAGACACTTTTATCCGCGTGGGCAGTGCGGGAGCCATCCAACCGGATGGGAAGATGGGCGATGTGGCAATTGTCACTGCCGCCATCCGTGATGAAGGCACTTCACGCCAGTATCTGCCCATCGAATTCCCGGCTGTGGCCGACCTGGACGTGGTCAGCGCATTGCGGGCGGCCGCCAGAAAATTGGAAGTGCCGCATCACATCGGCGTAACCCAATCGAAAGATTCGTTCTACGGCGAAGTCGAACGTCTGCGCATGCCCATGGCTGCTCAACTCGAGGAACGCTGGAAGGCCTGGGTTGCCGGCGGAGCGATCTGCTCTGAGATGGAATCGGCAGCCATCTTCATTTTGGCTTCGATCTATCGTAAGCGGGCGGGCGGTGCCATGCTGATGATCAACGATGCCGGGCTCGGCGAATTGGCAGAAGACGACAGTTTGAAGAAGATGCCAGAATTCGATGCTGACCGCGTCATTCGAGTGGCTATTGAGGGGTTGAAGATACTGATCGAGCAGGACAAACAAAAATAATCCAAAACTCCTGAAATCGAACGTCAAGATTTCGGGAGTTTTTGAATCAAACCGATTTCAGCTATAATCGAACGCTATGACAGAGATCTGGATGGTAAGGCACGGACAGACAGATTGGAACCGCGAAGGTAAATTCCAGGGTCAGACGGACATCCCCTTGAACGCAACAGGCCTTCAACAGGCGCAGGCGCTTGCTGAAAAGCTTGCCTGCCAATCATTCGAGGCGATCTTCTCGAGCGATCTAAGCCGGGCGTACCAGACCGCTGAAGCAATCGCCGCAATAGCGCATCTGCCCATCCGGCAAGACGCCCGCCTACGCGAGATCTGCCAGGGGGAATGGGAAGGGATGAACCTCTTTCAGGTGATCGAGAAGTATGATGTGGACGTGCGCAGTCCTGACCGCGATCCTGTTGGTTCGCGGGCTCCCGGGGGAGAATCGCTGGCAGAAGTGGCTGGCAGAATGGTCGAAGCGGTAAGAGAGATCGCAAGTCAATATCCTGACTGCAAAGTGCTTTTGGTGACCCACGGCATGGCCTGCGCTTGCCTGTATTGCGCCACGCAGGGGATTCCCCTGACCGATGTGCACGACTATATCCCTGAGAATGCCACACCGGTGGTCATTTCCCTCAATTAACCCATCAAAATTAGAACAAATTCGCTAAACCTATTGACAAATTAGAATTGGTGTTCTATAATGTGACTGTTCAATGAAACATGTGTTCTGTTATTTTAGAGGAGGAACAGTCATGAATCTCACATCTGTACGGCCTTCGCTCCAAAATCCACTCCATTCTCTTCCGCACGTCCGCCTGCGCACCGGTTTCTTCTACACCCTCATTATCATCATGGCGATGGTAGCCTTCGAAGCCTTCAATTACGGCACAACCGCTTACGCGCTGAAGGACCTTCTTGGGGAACTTGCCTTCATGGGCATTCCCTGGTCCACCTGCCTGGCCATCGCATTTTGCGGCATCGATTTCGCGGGGATTGCCAGCCTGATCTCCCAGCCGCATCAGAAGGAAAACAAGGATTCCTGGTACCTCTTTGGCGCCTGGCTGATCGCGGGCAGCGCCAATGCAGCGCTTACCTGGTGGGGCGTATCGATGGCGATTGCCAACCATCCCCTGGGCAGCTCGCTTGTTGTGAAAGCGGCAACGCTCACCACGGCCGTCCCTATCTTCGTAGCTGTGATGGTCTGGGTGATCCGGGTTCTGATCATCAGTTCACTTTCAACCGCCCTCGAACGGATGACAGGCAACAGGCGCATGCCCGCGCATTCGATGCCGCGTCCTGTCCCCCAGGTTCGCGCCGACTATTCGGCCAACCGTCGAGCCATGCAATCGAACGTGCCTCAAGCAGCCGCTTCCGTCCACTCGCCTGTGAGTGCGCGCAGGCCAATCTCTCCAGTTGCTCCTCAAGCGCGGGTCGAGCCAACCTATCATCCCGTTTCAAGCGGGACCTTTGATTCGGCCTCGCACGACCACGCTGTGCGGAAGTTGTAACCCAACTTCCTAAAACAGCCCCAAATTTGGGGCTGTTTTTATGTATATTGATGCTGCTTAAAGCTCCAAAATCGGAAGAGTGACCGTGAAGGTTGTGCCTTTCCCTTCCTGTGACGAAGCTTCAATCGTTCCGCCGTGTTTGAGCACGATATAGCGTGCAATTGACAGACCCAGCCCCGCTCCTGTTGTGTTCGAGCGTTGGCGGCTCTTTTCGCCGCGATAGAAGCGATCGAATATGTGGGGCAAATCTTCGGGCGAAATACCCGGCCCGTTGTCGCTGACGGTCACCTTCACCATGTGATCGGTCCGTTTCATGCTCACATCAACCGTGCTTCCCGAAGGTGTGTATTGAATGGCGTTACTGATAAGATTGAGGAAAACCTGTTTGATGCGATCGCGGTCGGCGCTGATCTGCACCTGGTCGATCTCGGTGAGGCGGATGCGTACCTTCTCGCCTGCGAGCACGTGCATCTGCTGCAGCACCTCGAGAATCAGATCGTCGAGCTGCACTTTTTCGAGATTCAGCGGCAGCATACCCGATTCTGCCTGGTTGATCAGCAGCAGGTCACCCACCAGGCGGCTCAACCGGTCGACTTCGGATTCGATGCTGTCGAGTGATTCCTCGTCTGCTTTGCCCATGCGCCGGATCAGGCCGATATTTCCCTTGATCACCGTCAACGGTGTGCGCAGTTCGTGGCTCACATCACCCAGGAAACGCTGCTGAGAAGAGAAGAGCCGTTCGAGCCGCTCGAGCGTCTGGTTGAACGCTGCCAGGAGTTTACTGACTTCATCATTCGACTGCCGTTCCACGGGGATACGCCGCGAGAGATCGTCGGCGTTGGTGATTTGGGTCGCAACACGAGTCATGGTTGCGAGGGGCCGGAGCAGCCTGCCTGTGAATACCCAGGTGAGAATGCCCGAAAGGATCATCGCCGTAACGGTCAAAATGAAAAGGATTGTTGACAGGGTATTCTGGATCAAATCCAAAAGGCTCAGGTTGATGCCGATCTGCATCACCCCTGCAGGGCCTCTCACCGATTCGAGCGGAACCGTGAGCACACGCAAGTGCTCGCCTTCGATGTACACTGATGCGATGGTGGTTTGGCCTGCCAGCCTGTTTTGCACATCCAGAGGTGTATTGAATCCTGCCGGCCGGGCGATCTGGAGACGCTGGTCCGTCCCCCACACCTGCACCAGCAAGTTTGCCGAAGGCTGAAAAGCTGAGATGGACCGCGGATCGAAGATGCCCGAAGGATCGACTTTCAGCACTTGAATCAATTGCTCGGCTGAAACGGTGAGAGTGCTATCCACCTGGTTGAGCAGAATGACGCTCGCCAGGCCGTAGACCAGTCCTCCGAATAGCAGTAGCACACTTCCGAGAAGTGTTGTGAACAGGAGGATCAGGCGAAGGCGCAGCGACATGGTTGGGAAAGGCTTATGCGGTTTCCCGCATGACGTACCCCACACTTCGAACAGTGTGGATCAAACGGGTTTCGCCCTCGCTTTCAAGTTTTTGACGAAGATAACGAATGTACACATCCAGCACATTGCTCTCGCCGCCAAAATCGTATCCCCACACGCGATCGAAGATGAGCTCGCGGGTGAGAACCTGGCGGGGATGGCGCATGAAGAGCTCGAGCAAGTCATATTCCTTGGCGGTGAGCATGATCACGCGGCCCTTTCGGGTTGCCTGGCGGGTGGAAGTATCCAGAACAAGATCCTGGAAGGTGAGCGTTGGGGCGCGTTCCACCTGGGTGCGGCGCAGCAAAGCGCGAATACGGGCCAGCAACTCGTCGACCTCGAAGGGTTTGACGACGTAGTCGTCTGCGCCTGCATCCAATCCGTGTACACGATCGACCAGCGTGTCTTTGGCCGTCAACATCAGGATGGGCACAGGGCCCATCTCGCGCAGGCGCCTGCAGACCTCAAGTCCGTCCATTCCCGGCAGCATCCAGTCCAGGATGACCAGGTCAGGGTGATTATCCCTGGCCAGGTTGAGACCGGATTCGCCATCTAAAGCGGAATCGACCTGATAGCCTTCGTATGTGAATGTCCGTTTGAGCACTTTTTGGATTGCTTCATCGTCTTCGATTATAAGGATTCGTTCTTTCATAATCACTCCTCATGCAAAAGGCAGTCTACAATCTGCATTATATATTTCTTATATTATGTCATAAAATTTAAGAATATTTAACTTCGTTTTGAAAATTGGTCAAAATTGGTGGCTAAAATCGGGTTCAAACGGGGGGTATAATTTTCCTATGAGTGAAGCAATTGCCCTTGAGGCACCGGTTTGGGTTGACAGCAAGAACGCAATCGAAAAAGCTGTCCATGAATTCGAAGATCAACCCGCCCTTGCCATCGACACAGAATCCAACAGCCTTTTCGCGTATCAAGAACGCGTTTGTCTGATCCAGATTTCCACGCCAACGAACGATTATCTGATCGATCCCCTGGCGATTGAAGACGTATCTATTCTCGGCCCGATTTTCGCCAATCCACATCAGGAAAAGATCTTCCATGCGTCAGAGTACGACATCATTTGTCTGAAGCGCGATTTTCGATTCAGTTTCAGCAATTTGTTCGATACGCAAATCGCGGCCCGCATCCTGGGCTACCCCCAATTCGGCCTGGGAGCCATGCTCCAGGAGAAACTTGGGGTAACGGTGGACAAGAAATACCAGCGAGCCAATTGGGGTCTTCGCCCAATATCGCCGGTGATGCTGGACTATGCCCGTCTGGACAGCCATTATCTATTCGACTTGCGGGAGATTCTAGCAGCTGAGCTTGTGCAGCAGGGATTGCTTCCCCTGGCGCAGGAGGATTTCAGGCTTGCCTGTGAGGCAAAGAATCACGTCAATGGCGATAAGAGCCAAAACTGCTGGAAAGTCGCCGGATCGCAATCCCTCGATCCACAGCAAGCCGCCATCCTGTTCGAGCTTTGCCGTTATCGAGACGAGCAAGCCCGCAAAATGGATCTTCCATTATTCAAAGTTCTTTCGAATGAACTGCTCCTTTCGCTCTGCCTTAACCCGCCTGCCACGCTCCTCGATCTGAAGCAGGATCATGGCATGGGCGACCGCATGATTCAGCGTCACGGCAGGGGATTACTAGAAGCTGTGCAAAGTGGATTGGCACAACCCCCGCTGCGCCGCGGACCCCGCGTCAGGCCCGACGACAGGCTCATCAAACGAGTGGAAGCGTTGAAGGACTGGCGCAAGAATATGGGCAAAGAACTGAAAGTCGAATCGGATATCGTGCTGCCGCGTGAGATTATGGAATTGATCGCCGAGAAAAATCCGGGCAATCACCAGGAACTGAAGAATCTCATGCAGCAGGTACCCTGGCGTTATGACCATTTCGCAGATTCCATTCTGAACGTGCTCAAGAA
>JAJXZS010000013.1 GCA_021779955.1 Chloroflexota bacterium
CAAAATCGAGGATTTCATGATACTATGTCCGAACTGCCAACATAAAGAATTGCCCGGCGCATTGTTTTGTAGCGAATGTGGTACCCAATTGGTATCATTGGATATCTTGAATACCCGTTCGATTCAAAAAACGCCATCTGAGGGCCTGGCACCGAAAATCAAGATACCGGAAGTCGCGCCTAAAACCCCAGGGGCGCATGGAAACGAGCCGTCCATTTCATTACATATCGTCGACAGCGGGCAGGTTCTACACCTGGCTGAAAGAGCTGAGTTCACCCTGGGACGTACGATCGAAGGGCAGCCGATTCTTCCCGATATCGACCTTTCACCCTTCGAGGCGTTCACCCTTGGCGTATCGCGGTTGCACGCAGCGCTGAGGATCGTCAATCACGAGGTGGTGATCACCGACCTGGGATCTTCAAACGGCACCCGCGTCAACGGGCAAAAGATTGTGCCGCACGTCGATTACCCGGTTACCCATGGAGATATCATTGCCCTGGGTAAGCTCAAGATTCAAGTTCTGATCACAAAATAAAGGAAGCCGAATTCATGCCATCCCTGGTGATTCACCTTTTAAACGAAGATCCGGTTTTGGGCGAGGTAGATGAGCTGCCTCAAAAATCGGACGTTATCATTATTGTCAAGAATCCAAGGCGAAGAGACGGAAAGGATTTGCCGTATCTCGATGCGAGCGTGACAAACGTTGTCTGGCCGCTTTCGAGGATCAGCTTCATCGAAATCCTGCCCGGCGAGAAAGACGAAGAGATTGTCAGTTTTGTTCGGGAGTAGCTATGGCCGAAGATATGTTCAAGAACAAAAAGATCCTGGTAGTCGATGATGAAGAAAGAATGGCCCGCTTCATCCGCCTCAACCTTGAACATGATGGTTTCCTGGTCATTGAAGCGTACCGCGGGATGGACGCCATCCGCCTTTTGCGCGAACAATTGCCCGATTTGATTTTGCTCGATGTGATGATGCCTGACATAGACGGATTCGAAACCCTGAAAATGATCCGGGAAGTCAGTTCGGTGCCCGTGATCATGCTGACTGCAAAGGGCGAGGAAGACGACCGTGTCAAGGGGCTCGAGATGGGCGCTGACGATTACATTACCAAGCCTTTCAGCCCGCGCGAGCTTACCAGCCGTGTCAAAGCTGTGCTGCGCAGGATCGAGGCCAGCGGAGTGGGCAGCGGCGAGGTGATCCAGGTGGATGATCATCTGAAGATGGATTTTGGAAGGCGTGAAATCTGGTTGGATGGCAAGCTGGTCAAGCTGCGCCCAACGGAATACAGGCTGCTTTATCATCTTGTGCAAAATGCAGGCTGGGTGCTGACGTACGATCAGATCCTCTCCAAGGTTTGGGGATACGAGTATCGGGATGAACCACATTATGTGCGATTGTACGTTAATTACTTGCGGCAAAAGCTGGAGAAAGATCCTGCCAATCCAAAATATATTTTGACCGAACGAGGGGTTGGATATCGATTCGTGGATTATAAACGCGGAGAGACGAGCGAAGAAAAAAAGTAAATGGATTATAATTCGGCAAATATCTAAAGATCGAGCAGGAGAGAGAATGTTTACAGAACCAATTCACGTCAGCGATAGCGCGTTCGAAAAGACCGTATTGCAGTCTTCGATTCCCGTGATCGTCGATTTTTGGGCACCCTGGTGCGGCCCGTGCAAAGCAATCGCACCGACGCTGGAGAAGATCGCGAAGGATTACGCCGGAAAGTTGATCGTGGCGAAAGTCAACACCGATGAAGATTCGGAATATGCACTCAAATACGGCGTACAGGGCATACCAACGATGCTCTTCATTTCGGGGGGCAAGATTGTTCACCGCACGGTAGGGTCGCTGCCTGAGCGGTTAATCCGCGAGACGGTTGATCAATTCCTCGATGTGGTCAAATCTGCATCATAAAACAAACGCCCGAAAGGGCGTTTGTTCTTCCTCAGGTTATTCTCCTGGAACCCTTTCGATTTTTGCTCCCAGCGATCTCAATTTATCATCGACACGCTCGTAGCCGCGGTCGATCTGCCCGATGTTGCGGATGACGGACTTGCCACAAGCCGACAGGGCAGCCAAAACCAGTGCCATACCTGCACGGATATCGGGACTTTCCATCTTCTCGCCGGCAAGGGGAGTAGGCCCTTGAACGATACAGCGATGAGGATCGCAGAGCACGATCTGGGCGCCCATACCCACGAGCTTGTCTGTGAAGAACATGCGCGAAGGATACATCCAATCGTGGAAGAGCATGGTTCCCTTCGCCTGGGTGCTGATGACGATGGCAATGCTCATTAAGTCTGTCGGGAAGGCAGGCCACGGCATGACATTGATGGTGGGAATCATGCCGCCAAGGTCCGCTTCGACAATCAACTCCTGGTCTGCAGGAACGAAGATGTCGTTACCCTGATTCTCCCAATGAACGCCCATCCTGCCGAAGACGAGGCGAACCATGTCGAGATATTGGACGCCTGCGCTTTTGATGGTGATCGAACCGTGCGTCACGGCTGCAGCACCGATGAAACTGACCACCTCAAGATAATCAGGACCAATGGTAAATTCGCCGCCATGCAGCTTATCAACTCCCGTGATGTGGAGGGTGTTCGAGCCGATGTTTTCGATCTTTGCCCCGAGGACGTTCAAGAAATGGCACAATTCCTGGATGTGGGGTTCTGAAGCTGCATTGCGGATAATCGAATGCCCTTCTGCGAGACTTGCGGCCATGATGGCGTTTTCAGTTGCAGTAACGCTTGCCTCATCGAGCAGAATATCGGCGCCTTTCAGCTTGCTTGCCTTGAAATGGAACGAGCGGTCGTAGCCGATCTCAGCGCCAAGTTTCTGAATGGCGAGCATGTGGGTGTCGACGCGCCGCCTGCCGATCACATCGCCGCCTGGCGGGGGAAGCTCCAATTCGCCCGCGCGGGCAGTGACCGGACCAGCCAGGAGGATGGACGCGCGAATCTTGCGGCATAGGTCGGGGTCCAGTGTTGTTGGGACGACTTCTTTGGCATGGACTTTCCAGGTCGAGCCTTGCATGACTTCAATTTCGACGCCCAAGCTCATAATTAGCTTGCGCATCGTCTGGACATCCTGAATATCGGGGACATTGTGTAAAATCACGGGTTCATCGGTCATCAAACAAGCAGCCAACAGGGGGAGGGCTGCGTTCTTATTGCCTGCAGGAGTCATCGTGCCAGACAAAGGTGTACCACCTTCGATAATGAATTTCTCCATCATGACCTCCTCAAGGTATAGAGTTATCAGCAATAGTTCTTTTGAAATTATGGGATGCGATTAAGAGTTTATACTAAGGCGCTGAAATTGTCGAGTGTGCTGACCAAAATACAACTTGCGCTCATTTGAGGTGTTATTTTAAGCATGCGAAGTCGAAAAAAGTTGTAGACTAATACTATTCTCAAATGCTGGGCAAACACTCATTTTCATATTACAGAGGTTATTATGATCCAAATTGAGCAAGTCGATTTGACAAATAAAAAGGCAGTGAATGAATTCGTGCAATTTCAATATGATTTGTACAAAGGTGTGCCCCAGTTTTGTCCTCCATTCTATGCGGATATTAAGTTGATGCTGAACAAACAGAAGCACCCGTTCTATGAGCATTCGGACGGAGACTTTTTCGTAGCCAGGCAGGACGGCAAAGTAGTTGGGCGTATCGGCGCGCTGGTGAATAACCCGTTCAACCAGTATCACGGAACAAAGAAGGCGAATTTCTACCTCTTCGACACGATCAATGATCAGGAAGTCGCGAATAAGCTTTTCGACCGCGCATTCGAATGGGCGCGGGCGCGAGGACTGAATCAGATGATAGGTCCGAAAGGGTTGGGAGCCTTTGACGGTTACGGCATCCAGACAGAAGGATATGAGCATCACCAGATGATGATTATGATGAATTACAACTACCCGTATTACGTCAATCTGGTCGAAAAACTCGGGTTCGAGACAGAAGTCGATTTCATGTCGTGCTATTTACCTGTGGAATCATTCATTATCCCCGAACGAATCACGCAAATAGCCGACAAAGTTCTCGAACGTGGGACGTTCAAAATCCTAAACTTCAAGAATAAGGCAGAAATTCGCAAGTTCGCACCCCAAATCGGCAAAGCATACAACGACACCTTCATCAACAACTGGGAGTATTACCCACTTTCAGATGCCGAGGTAAAGAAACTGCTGAAGGATCTGCTTACACTGATAGAACCGGCGCTGATCAAGATTATCATGCACGAGGACCAAATCGTCGGCTTTTTACTGGGATTTCCCGATATCACGCCCGCTTTGCAGCGAGGAAAAGGTCACATTACGCCGTGGTCGATTGTCGACATGCTGATCACGATGAGACAGACCAAATGGATTTCGTTGAATGGAGCGGGCGTGCTGCCCGAGTACCACGGGCGTGGCGGCAATGCTTTGATGTACTCCGAGATGGGTAAGACCCTTCACAATTCCAGGTTCGTTCACGGCGAGTTAACCCAGGTGGCCAACACCGCAGTTCAGATGCGCCAGGATATGATCAAAGCCGGCGGTCAACCTTATAAGAATCACCGGGTATACCACAAAGACATTTAAAATCAAACGAGCGGCCGAAAGGCCGCTCGAATTTTCTTTTCAATACCTGAAATGCTCAAGCTCCAGGCACACGGGCGCGGGTCACTTGCGAGAGAGCGATCCCCAGAATCACCGCGACCAAGCCAACGATCAGAAATGCCGGTTCGGGCAATGTAATGCCAAGCGCAGCATCCAGCGAGTATGCTCCAGGGCCGGTGAAAGCCAGCGCAAGTGCAGCAGCAATGTTCGTCAATGGGAATTCGATGCCGCCCTTAGTGTTCCAAAAGCCGTGAGGGAAGTGAACCTGGATGATCGCGACGAGCATCGAAGCAATGATCCCCAATGATCCCAACGGACTGAGAAATCCAAGCACAAGCAGCAAACCTCCGACAAATTCGCTGAGGGATGCAATTCCTCCCCAAAACCATGCAGGACGCAAGCCCATCGATCCGATCCACTGCGTTGTCCCTTTCAGACCTGAGCCGCCAAAGAGCCCAAACAGCTTTTGACTGCCGTGACCCAAGAAGATCACTCCAAGCACGATCCTCAAAATCAATAAGCCAATGTTGAGCATGCCAATCCTCCATCGATATCTGCTCATTCATCAGATATCGCTTCTCAATTCAACTTCATGATCTATTTGATTGAACCGCCGCAGCAAGGTTACATCGGCTGCCAAATCATCAAATACTGTCGGCTGCACACTTGGAAACTTAGGAGTTATGTCGGCCAAGGTTGGCAAGCCGGAATCCAATGCGTTGACTTTGCTGATTCGAGTTCCTATAATCAAGCTAGAAAATAGGAGGAAGGTCGATGGATGCCTGATCTTACTTCGGTTTTGGGGTTATTGGCACTGATTTTTATCATTGCAGCGATTGTTTCCAATTTTGTAGAACGTGCGCCGATTTCATTTCCGATGATCTTCCTCGGCCTTGGGTTTATCCTGGGCGGGTACGGCCTGAAGCTCATCGCCCTGAATTTGCACGATCCAGCCCTAGATACGATTGCCACGCTCAACCTGGCATTCGTCTTTTTCCTGGACGCGATCAATCTACGTTTCGATTTCATCCAAAAGAACTGGAAGGTTCCGCTGTTGACGACCGGTCCGGGGACGTTGATCACGCTCGCGCTGATTTCGCTTGGAGCTTATTTCGTTTTGCACCTATCGATCATCCAATCTTTGCTGGTCGGTACAGCGCTCGCCTCGGTCGACCCCGTACTGCTTCGGGATGTTGTGAAAGATGAGCGCATTCCGCGCTCGATCCGTGAATCATTACGAGTCGAAGCAGGGTCAAACGATATTATCGTTCTCCCGATCCTGCTAATATTAATTGCAGTTGCACTTGGACAATCGCATACGGCGGCGGGTTGGCTGGTGTACTTTGGCCGGCTTTTTATCCTCGGCCCGCTCGCCGGGGCTGCAATTGGAGCTGGGGGAGCTTTCCTGATCGAATGGATTCGAAAGCGAACGCCAATCAGCCGGCCTTATCGTGCCATTTATGGGATTGGGGTGATGTTCGCCGCATATTACGTAGGAACATTGGTCAGCAGCAATGGACTTCTCGCTGTATTCGCTGCAGGAATTGCCACGGCATTACTGGACGACGACCTCTGCGACTGTTTCCTGGAATATGGAGAAATTTCCTCAGAAATGATGATGCTGCTCGCTTTTCTGTTATTTGGCATCGTCCTATCCGATCTGATCGCCGGTACGTCAATTCTTCCCATCCTGGCCTTTACGGCGTTGGTGCTGTTTATTGCACGACCAATGGCCATCGGTCTGGTGCTCAGGAAGGCGAACATCAGCAAGCAAGCGCTTTTGTTCATGGGATGGTTCGGCCCGCGAGGGTTGAGCTCACTGCTGTTTGCCTTGATTCTTGTCACCTATGGGGTAGCCGGGAATGCGCAAATTTTGACGATCGTGGGAGTTGTCGTCGTCATCTCGGTGATCTTGCATGGGGTTTCTGCATCACCACTGGCAGCAAGATATGCAAGGATTGTGTCGAATGAAACTTTACCAGAAGAGCGCGTGGGAACTGCAGCCGGGCTGTATCCGTCGCAACCAGAAGATATTCCAAGAATTTCGGTAGAAGAGCTGGCAGACAGGCTGGCGGGCGATGATCCGCCAACTTTGCTGGATGTACGATCGCGTTCGTCCTACAGCCGGTCGACAACCAGGATTCCCGGAAGCATACGGGTAGTGCCAGATGAGATCCGTGAATGGGCGGCCGGAAAGTCGAAGGAGCACGACGTCATCACTTATTGCACCTGACCGGATGAAGCCACGAGCGCCCGTGTGGCGCAGGAACTGGTCAAGATGGGCTTTCGAGCCTCTGCCTTGAAGGGTGGCTTCAAGGCGTGGAGCGAAGGTCACCCGGTAGAACCAAAAGCGGGGGAAGAGTAATCCAAAAGCATTGGACGAGGGCAGTATTTCATTTCAACCAAGGAGTGTTTTCGACCTTTTTTTCCGACTTGAAGTGTGATTTCTGAACGACTTTGTTTCTAAGTTTTGCACGTTGACTGAGTGTTCGGTTCTCCCATTCGGTAACAAAGAAGTGTATAGCTCTCTCTAACGCCCTGGATGCTATAATGTTTTCAATGACGTTTCATTGCTGAACCATGCTCCTTCTGCCAGGAGTATCGTTTTGAATTTGATTGAGAGTAGATTATTGCCAACCAGATCCACGAAACCAGTCCGAGGCAATCTGGGTTTAAAAACAGAGTTGTACTCTTGCGTTCCCCGAAAAGGAGAGGGTATATGGCTAATTTCGCGAGTCAATTATCCAGTGAGATTGAACAGATTTTGCCGATGGTTGAGGCAACTTACAAGGATATCCACCAACATCCAGAGCTTTCAATGCAAGAGGTTCGAACATCCGGCATCGTCGCACAAAAACTGCGCGATGCCGGTTTCGTTGTAACGGAACATGTTGGAAAGACTGGTGTTGTAGGTCTACTTAAGAATGGCGAAGGACCTGATGTGATGATGCGCGCAGACATGGATGCGCTACCTATGCGTGAGAGTACGGGTGTGCCGTATGCCAGCACTGCCACCGGCGTCAATAAAAACGGGGAGACGGTGCCGGTATGTCATTCGTGCGGGCATGACCTGCATACATCCTGGCTGTTGGGTGCAGCGACGGTTATGTCAAAGGCACGCCAAACCTGGCAGGGGACATTGATGGTCGTATTCCAGCCGGCAGAAGAGACTGCCGAAGGCTCACAGGCAATGCTTGATGATGGCATGATGGATCGATTCCCAAAACCTGATGTCATCCTGGGCCAGCATTTGTTTCAATACCGAGCTGGTTCGGTTGCATACCGCGCCGGGCAGATTCTGACTTCAGCGGACAGCCTGCAGGTGCGCTTTTTTGGCAAAGGAGCGCACGGCGCAATGCCGCAAAACAGTATCGATCCAGTGGTGATGGCTGCGTCGGCTGTCATGAGATTGCAGACCATCGCCTCACGAGAGGTAGCGCCACAGGAATCGGTGGTGGTAACAATTGGCGAGTTTCATGCCGGAACAGCCGAGAATATCATCCCCGCCGAAGCCGAAATTAAGTTGAACGTGCGCACCACCAACGAGGCGGTACGAAACCACGTACTGGAAGCGATCAACCGCATTTGTATTGCCGAGGCGCACGCATCAAATGCACCAAAAGACCCCGAATTCGAAACCATCAACAATTATCCATTGACGGTCAATGATGCTGATGTTACAAAAAAGGTTTCCGAGGCGTTTCGCAGCTATTTCGGAGAACGAGCGAGGGAAACACAACCTGAAGGAGCCAGCGAAGATTTCAGCCGTTTTGGAAGAGCCTGGAAAGTCCCATATATGTTTTGGTTTGTGGGCGGCACAGCCCCGGAAAAATACGACCAAGCCATACGAGATGGCACTTACTTGCAGCTGCCGGGGCCGCATTCGCCTTTTTGGGCGCCTGTATTGCATCCCACGATAGAAACTGGTATCGAGACTTTGCTGACAGCCGGTGGAGTCTGGCTGGCTAAATAAAGGAGACAACCCATGACTGCCATTCACACGACACCGGCTGTACATGGCCAGGTTGACACATCCGCATTTAAGGGCAACGATAAGTTATTGCTCGGCATCGTCTTGAGCGTGATCACATTCTGGCTATTTGCTCAGACCACGCTTAATATCAGCCCAACGATGAAAAGTGACCTGGGCATTGAACAAAACTGGATCAATATTGCCGTCAGCATCACGGCGTTGTTTTCTGGCATTTTTATTGTTGTTTTGGGAGGTCTTGGCGATCGGGTTGGACGGGTCAAGATGTCGATGATCGGAATAGGGCTCAGTGTTATTGGCTCATTGCTCATCGCAGTTACGCCCACGGGGACTGTGACTTACCTCATGGCGGGCCGTATCATTCAGGGTCTATCAGCGGCGTGCATCATGCCAAACACCCTTGGATTGGTGAAAACCTATTGGGCTGGAGCGGAACGCCAGCGCGCAGTCAGTTTCTGGTCAATCGGTTCGTGGGGCGGATCGGGAGCTGCCGCGTTGTTGGGCGGGCTCGTCGCTGTAACGATCGGGTGGCGTTACATCTTTTGGGCATCCATACTCATTGCCATCGTATCCTTTGTGCTAATTCGAGGAACGCCAGAGAGCAAAGTCGAGCAGGAAGGAGCGCAGAAGACATTCGATTGGTCAGGCATGATCGCTCTTATGGTGGCATTGATCTGTTTAAACGTAGTCATCGGTCAGGGATCCCAGCTAGGTTGGGCAAACCCAATTTCGCTGGCATTGGTTGCAGTATTCATAGTGACGGCAATTGCTTTCTTCAGGATCGAAAATTCCAAAGCCAACGGTTTTGTAGACCTCAACCTGTTCAAAAATAAGACCTACGCAGGAGCGACGCTTTCGAACTTTCTGTTAAATGGTGCTGCCGGGACGTTATTGGTTTCTCTCAGCCTTGTACAGCAAGGTGCGAACTTGTCTGCGCTACAAGCCGGTTTACTCACCCTGGGCTACTTGATCGCGATCCTGGCGACCATTCGAGTGGGCGAAAAGCTGCTGCGGATATGGGGACCGCGCAAACCGATGATGCTGGGCTCTGTCATCACAAGCCTTGGTATTCTTTTGACAGTCCAGACCTGGATTTATGCCTGGCAGTATGAGATCCTGGCCGTAATCGGATTCACCTTCTTCGGCATTGGTCTGGGTTGTTATGCTACGCCTTCCACCGACGCTGCGCTCTCGAGCGTGCCCAAGGAAAAAGCAGCATCTGCAGCCGGCATTTACAAGATGGCATCCTCCCTGGGTGCGGCATTCGGCGTGGCGATATCCGCGGCGATTTATACAGGACTCAGTTCTGATGTGGTTGCCCTGGCTAACTCGTTCATGGTAGGACGCACAGATAATATTTCGGTGCGTTTCGCCGCCATGGTTGCGCTATTGTTCAATCTGATCATGGTGCTCATCGCCATCATTTCGATCCTGGCGACCGTTCCGCCCGGTATGGAACAAGAGGTTGAGTGAACGACTGCAAAGGTGCTCATCGATGGCAACAGTGGCGAGTACCGCCTTTCACCAGGGTAGTGTAAAATTAACATAACTATGCTGAAAGTATCTGAAGTAATCCTGCGTTAGAGAATCGCACATGCCGCTAAACACATTCCTCGTGGCTCTGGATCTAATCGGAACATTTGTCTTTGCCCTCAGCGGCGCGGCAGAAGCCGTCAAACACCGTTTGGATATCTTTGGGGTGATGGTCTTATCGTTTGCGGCAGCTACGGCTGGGGGGATATTGCGTGATCTGCTCATTGGGTCGGTTCCACCAGCTGCGATCAGTGATTTACGCTATATTTTTGTTCCCGTGGTCGCCGGCCTAGTCGTGTTTTTGCTACCCAGGGTTGTGGACCGGTTACGCTTTGCCGTGTTGATATTCGACGCCGCAGGGCTAACGCTTTTTGTAATAAGCGGGACGTATAAGGCTTTATCATTTGGCTTAAATCCAGTCGCGGCTTGCCTCCTGGGAGTACTGACAGGGATTGGCGGCGGCGTTGTGCGCGACACGCTCGTTCGAGAGATCCCCACAGTATTGCACCGAGAGATATACGCTGTAGCAGGACTGGCAGGGGCGGTGGTCGTCGTCCTTGGCCAACATTGGAACCTACCTCCCACGGTTGTTGCGGCAGTTGCAGCGCTCCTCTGCTTTGGTCTGCGAATGATTTCGATCCGCCGTCATTGGCAGCTTCCAACCGCGGGACCTAACAATCAGACTCCCGCATGAACTCTCCTTACGAAGGCTCAGGGCTCAATAACAAAACGGACAAAACTGAATGATCAAAAACACCGGTGCAGACTCAAAGTCAGCACCGGTGTTCTTTGCCATTCCTCCAAAGGAGGATCATTTCTGGCGGGAGCGACGGGGTTCGAACCCGCGATCTCGGCCTTGACAGGGCCGCATGTTAGCCGCTACACCACGCCCCCGAACGAACAAAAGTTTACCATATGGAAATACGAACGTCAAGGTAACTCGATCGAATTCAGTTGCTGCCCGAGATCCATTCTTCTGATGCGCGGTCCCATGGAAAGATCTCTTCAGGTTTGAACCAGAGATCGATCTCAGTTTTGGCGTTCTCAATCGAGTCGGAGGCATGGGTGAGATTGCGACCCATCTCCAGGGCAAAGTCGTGGCGAATCGTGCCGGGTGCGGCTTCGGTGGGTTTGGTAGCACCCATTGTCTGACGCACTGCAGCGACCGCCTGGGGGCCTTCCCAGACCATGGCCATGAGGGGGGAACTGGTGATGTACTCGATCAACCCTTCGAAGAAGGGTTTTCCCTTATGGATGGCGTAATGCTCTTCTGCAAATGCGCGATGAACGTGAACAAATTTCGCAGCGACGAGTTTCAATCCGCGGTTTTCCAGCCTTTTGATGATCTCACCTATCAATCCACGCTGGACGCCATCGGGTTTTATCAATACCAATGTTCTTTCCACACTGTTCTCCGCAGGTTATTTTGTAAGGTCGAGCAAGAGCGTTTCTGCTTTGTCGTACGCCGAGAAAGCCTCGTCAAAGCGATTCGAGTGAGCATAAGCGTCTCCAAGCAATTGCCAGAGTTCAACTTCTGCTCCATGCTGCTCAACGGCAGATTTCAGAGCCACGATCACTGAAGGCAGATTCGATTCATCGTGCAGCGCCAGAGTATATTCATTGAGCGCAAGCGCCATATCACCTGAAGAGAGGGCTGAATTCGCGACGCGCAGCGGATCTGGAACCACCGGTGAGGTTTTGGGCAACTCCTTGCTTGCGGGAACCGGCTCGGGTTGAGCAGCTTCAGAAACGGGTTCAGGTATCGCTGCTTCTTCGACGGGCTCCGGGATTGCAGCTTCAACGACGGGTTCGGACACCGGTTGCTCTGCGACCGGTTCGGGGGTGACGATCTCGTGCGGAAGGATTTCTTCAAGGCGTGATTCGACAGGTTCAGGGATCGCCTGGGCGATTTCCGGTTCAACGGGTTGAGAGACCGCTTCTTCTGGAGCAAGGGCAGGTTCGGGAGCTGAGGGCTTTTCCATCACCGGCTCTGCAGTTTCGGGAGCAACGGGTTCTGCAGATTCTGGAGACGGCTGCTCTGCAGAAGGTTCGACCTGTTCGACAAAGAATTCCGATATCTTCGATTCAGGAATAGGCTCGAAGGTTTCTTCAGGTTCGACTTCGGATCCTGATTCCTGGACAGGGGCCGGAATGGATTCGGGCTCGATAACCGGAGGCTCTTGCTGCGAAACGGAAGGCTCAACAGCTGCTGGAGTCTGCGAAGGAGTCTCGGTTTCATCAGGAAGGATGACCGTCTCATGTAGAGATTCGACGACTTTATCAACACCTTCGGTCTCCGCGGCTTCACTTACACCGGTCACTGCTTCCTCAGCTTCGGGTTGCGCAAACTCTTCCAGGCGCTCGAGAGAGATTCCCTCTTCAGCGGCAGAGGTTGCCTCCACTTCAGATGGTTGACCTTCCTCAATTTGCTCTTCGGAGCCTTTGAAACCACGCAACCATTCCAGCAATTCGTTATTTGTTTCGTCAGTGATCGCGCCAGATTCCTGCGGTCCTGTAACCAGATCTTGGAGGGGTTCCTCGCCAAGTTCATCAGCAGTTGGAGAGGGCGGTGTCTGGGCAGCTTCAGTCATGACAGCAGCTTCCGGTTCAGGAGTCAGTCCCTCGGCGACAGGTTCAACTGCAGGAGTGGTTTCTTCAGGTTTATCTGCGTCTGCCGGAGCTTCAGCTTTGGTCAATTGATCGAGAATCGAAGGCCTGGCAGTTACCGGCTGCACCGGAGCAGGTACAGGTGGAGGTGCGACAGGTTCAGCTTCCTCTGGAGCGGGTTGAGCAGAAGCAGCAGGTTTAAGAACGTTTTTGATCCATGCCGGGAGCGGAGAATGGATTTCCCTGGCGGGTTGCTCCGCGGGTTCGGGAGCCTTTTCCATCGAAGATTCCCAATCTGTTGGAAGTGGGTGAGCTTCTGGAGGCAGGTAAGTCGAATCTAGCTTGCCCGAGTGGACTTCCTCTTCCGTCAGCGGTTTGGTGAAGGTGAAACCCGTACTATCGATGGCAGATTCGATTTCATCAGGCGTTGCCTGCGACATGGATGCGACAGGGCTTTCGGCTTCGCCTTCAGCTGCCTGCTCCTTGGGAGCTTCCCAGTCAAAAGGCGAAGATTGATCGTCTGGCGCTATGTAGGCAGTGTCGTTTTTGCCTGCCTCAAGCTCTTCGTTGGTCAGGTCTTTGGTAGACAGGAAGCTTTTACCCAATACAGGCGATTCATCATCCGCTTCCTTGGGAAAGACATCATTCTTGAACTTGGATGAACCAACCACCGCCGGGGATGTTTCTGCAGAAGAATCGGTTGGCTCGAGAGATTTCAGCCACTCGGGGATGTCCATGTTCTCTTCGGCAAGTTGTTCTTTTTCAGATTCGAAGTCTTTCAGCCAATCCGGGAGGTCGTTTTCCTCACCTTTGTTGGGGGAATCATTCCGAAACTGATTTAGCCATTCATTTTCGTTATTCGTCGAGGAATCGGTAGGCATCATGTCACCTGTTTCTCCCTGTTCGGGCTTAGTCTGTTCCGCTAAAGGTTCTGGCTTACTGTCCTCGGCGTTAACCGCGGACTCTTGAGCTTGAGTTGCAACTACTGAACCAACTGTCTCCGGGACTTCAAACTCCGACTCGTCCGGTTCATCCGGTTCATTGGATGAAGGTTCAAGGTCAGATGACTTTTCTGAGTCATCCTGCGCTTTTGCTTCCGGTGCAGTTTTATGCAACCACTCAGGTAGTTCGCCAGGTTGAATATCTTCTATTTCGTTTGAGATATTTTCAGTCGATGTATCCGAATTGTCAAGTAATTCCTGTTCAGAATGCGTTGCAGGAATCCAACCAGCTGAACGCATCCAGTCTGGAATATTCGTCTCGTCAGCGGTTTTCAGTGGGGCAGTGGTCAGCTCATCACCTTCACCAGCTTTGAGTGAACGTGTTATGGACGCTTCAAGGATGTCATCAGGGATCTCCTCGGTTGTGATCGAGGCAATCGCCGAGTCTTCATCTTCAGGAACCTCTTCGATCGAGTAAAGTTTTTCAGCTTCCGTGATCTTCTCCCAGTCAGCCTCTGAGGTCTTGGGAAGACCCTGGTTCTCTATATAAGAAGAACCTTCTCCCGAAAAGTGGTCAAGGAGTACCTGGTCCTCGGGAATCTCATCACTGAGTGTGTCCGGTGTTGTGATGAAGGCATAGTACGGGTCGAGTTCAGCCAACCGATCCCGGTGCATCCTGGCTGAATCTGCTTTCGAGGTTCTGGGGATGATCTGCATCATTAACTGATTGGCCTCAAAGCAGTAAGGCAGGCTGGAAAGCAATTCCTGGCAAGTTTCTGAAGCTTCGGCCAATGCCCCTGAAAAGTAGTACATATCCGCAAGGAGGACATGAAGATCGATGCGCTTCGAATCGGCGGCAAGCGTAGATTGGATCTCAGCAATTGCCTGTTGGTAGAGCTCACCCCGGGCGTACATCCGAATCAGCGCGCCGCGCGTGAGACGGATCTTGGGCGGTTGGACGCCATCCCGCCTGCCAAACAAGCGTCTCAGTTCTGCAGTCAGTGCAGGGTTGGATGGCTGAACGTCATAGGCAAGCTCCATATGCCAGATTGCTGCATCCAGGTTCCCCTGATTCTCCTTGATAATGCTTAGGCCGATATGGGAGACGAAATCATCCGGATAAACCGAAAGCACGCGGTTGAAGATGTCTTCTGCTTCGGCGTACTGCTTGCTTTCGAGTAGAGCCTTTGCAAGGTTGCGATATGTGGAGATACATTTGGGATAGGTCTGCAGAATATACCGGCAATGAACTACCGCTTCGTCGGTAACTCCACGATCGATGAGAGATTCTATTTCTTTGTTGTATGCACGTAGTGAGATCTTGCTCATTGATTCCTCATTGAATAGTATGCAACAAACAATTTAATTATGCAAGGGAAATTAAAAACAAACAGCAGATGTAAGTCTGCTGTTTGCGTTTTTCTTAATCGCCCAAATAATCTCGCAGTTTTCTGCGAATGGTTGGGTGCCTCAAACGGGAGAGTGCCTGCGCTTCGATCTGGCGGACTCTCTCACGGGTGACTCCCATTTTTCGTCCCACTTCTTCCAGGGTATAAGCCTGGCCATCGAGGAGCCCATACCGAAGCTGCAAAATCCTCACTTCACGGGGCGGAAGGCCGTTCAAGACGTCTTCGAGGTGCTCGCGGAGAAGATTGTATGTGGCCGTATCATCCGGCTGCGGGGTTTCATCGTCTTCGATGAAATCACCAAGGACAGAATCTTCTTCATCATCCGTAGGCGTTTCAAGAGACAACGGCCTGCGCGCCACCTGGATCATGTTTTCCACCTTTTTGGGCGGAACGTCGAGGGAAGTGGCAAGCTCTTCCACGCTCGGTTCACGGCCGAGGCGCTGGGTGAGTTGATGCTGGATGCGAAGCAGTTTGTTGATCTGGTCGCCCATGTGAACCGGGACGCGAATCGTGCGGCCCTGGTCGGCAATTGCGCGCGTGACTGCCTGGCGAATCCACCAGGTGGCGTAGGTGCTGAACTTGTGACCACGCCGATAATCGAATTTTTTCGTCGCGCGGATAAGACCGATGTTGCCTTCCTGGATGAGGTCGAGGAAAGGTACGCCACGGCCCATGTATTTCTTGGCAACGCTGATCACTAGGCGTGAATTGGCCGTGATCAGGTGCTCCCTGGCCAGCCAGCCATCTTCGATCAGCTTTCGCAGCTCCTGGCGGCGCCGGTTGCTAACATTACCGCGCGCGAGCTCTTCACGCGCCATCCTGCCTCGCTCAATCCGTTGGGCAAGCTCGACTTCTTCATCGGCGTTCAGCAAAGGTACCCGGCTGACTTCCTTCAGATAGAGGCCGATCGTATCGTCCGTATCGATGTTTTCGAGATCATCTACAAATAATTTACCGCTTTCGGCTGCTTCTTCCTCTGCTGTGCTCAAGTCTTCTTCCGAAGGCTCGTCGTGGAGGATCTCATCTTCCACGTAGGGGATTCCAGCGCTCATCAGAGCAGCGAATGTCTCTTCCAATTGCTCAACATCCTGCTCTGCTTCAGGGAAGAAATGCAGAATGTCATCGATCGTCACATACGATTTTTGCCTGCCAAGTTCGACCAACCTGGCAAGGGCAGGATATTCTTCGTCATCATCGTCAACAATATTAATTACTGGATCTTCCATCGAAAAAACCTGCTTTCTACACGCAAAGCTAAAGAATGATTAATCATTCACTAGCATTAATCTAGCATACATGTAAGAGATTAAAATTTCAAGTAATCTTGGTTAGAGCAATGACAGGCAAGCAACGAGCGGAAGCCTTCTTCCGCCCGCATTTATGATCAGCCAATATCTATCTTAAAATTTATCGACCTACACTATACAACAATATCAACATCAAAGTCAATAACCTTTGGCATTTCTAATCAAATGCTAATGAAAATTTTAAGCAAATCGCCACTTTTATTTTCTTGTCACCTGAGCTAAAATTGTGCAGTCATTAATGAGTCTTTAATGTTCTCTCGAGATTGGTCTTACATCCTAATCAGCTGGAGGAGAAATGGATATTAACTTGCTCGGCCTGGGTGCCAGGCATGGCTTGAATGCTTTCGAGCAGATAGCCATCGTTGCCGTATTGGTCGTTGCTGTTATCAGTTTATTGTATGCATGGTTTCTGCGTGGAATTGTGCTCAAGAAAGACAAGGGCACTCCCAAGATGCAGGAAGTATGGGAGGCCATCAAGGTAGGAGCAAACAGTTATCTATCCAGGCAATTGCGAACCATTCTTCCCGCTGTTGGTGTCCTCTTTATTGCAATGTTCCTGTCCATATATGTGGTTCCCCTGAGCCAGGAAGCGTTGATCGAGTTCCCGGCGGATAAATACAATACCGTATTGATCATGGCATTTGGCCGCGCGATTGCTTTCATCATGGGCGCGACTTTCTCTTTGCTCGTGGGTCAGCTTGGTATGCGCATGGCGATTCAGGCGAGTGTACGCTCGGCATCTGCAGCTCGCAGGAGCTTCAACGAGTCTCTCTCGATTGCGTACTACGCCGGAACGATCACCGGTATGTTGACTGACGGTCTCGGATTGCTGGGCGGTACGATAATCTTCATCGTCTTCGGCAAAGCTGCACCGGACGCTCTGCTCGGATTTGGTTTTGGCGGTACGCTGCTCGCATTATTCATGCGTGTTGGCGGCGGTATCTACACCAAGGCAGCCGACGTGGGCGCTGATCTTGTGGGCAAAGTGGAAAAGGACATTCCGGAAGATGATCCGCGAAACGCAGCGGTGATCGCCGACCTGGTAGGAGACAATGTAGGCGATTGCGCAGGCATGGCCGCTGACATCTTCGAGAGTTATGAGGTGACGATCGTTTCAGCATTGATCCTCGGCCTTGCGTTGTGGGCCAAAGACGGCAGTTTGAAGTGGATCGTTTATCCATTGATCATCCGTGGTATCGGTGTGGTGAGTTCGATCATCGGTACATTTACCGTGCCTATCTGGGAGAAGTTCCCGATCAAGTTCCTGAGGTCGCATGATGCGGAAGAATCAATGTTCCGCTCCTACGAGGTATCGAGCATCAACACCGTGATCTGGTCGTTCGTCGTTGCCACGCTGTACGGTCACGACTGGAGATTGGCCATGCTGACGAGCGTCGGCGTTGGCCTAGCGGTGGCGTTCAACCCATTGACCTCTTATTTTACGAGCACCAAGTCTTCACCTGTGAAGGAGATCGTTGAATCGACCAAGACAGGCCCCGCAACCACGATCCTGACCGGTCTCTCGCTGGGCATGGAATCGTCT
The DNA here is from genome assembly GCA_021779955.1 of Chloroflexota bacterium. Classification (GTDB taxonomy): domain Bacteria; phylum Chloroflexota; class Anaerolineae; order Anaerolineales; family Anaerolineaceae; genus UBA6107. Next base: position 17,946 of record JAJXZS010000013.1, read on the forward strand.
GTATGGGCACTGGTGGTCATCGCATCGAGTTTCGTCGCAGCTCTGTTGCTTTACGGCGGCATGGCGCCAATCTATGTGTTGTACGGGGTTGCAATGGTCGGTATCGGCATGCTCAGCCATACCGGCAACAATGTGGCCATGGACTCCTACGGACCCATTTCAGATAATGCGAACGGCATTGGTGAAATGGCCTGGCATGATCAGACCGACGAAGAGACGCTCAAGGCTCGCCAGATCATGGCCGATCTTGACGCGGTTGGCAACACGACGAAAGCCATTACCAAGGGTGTGGCTATCGCCTCAGCGGTAATCGCAGCAGTCAGCCTGTTCTCATCGTACATGACAGACATCGCCCGGGTTCAGCAAGGCCTGATCGCCAATTACGGCTACAACATCCAGGTGCTGACGAATATCGATGTTTCAAGCACCAAGGTGTTCGTCGGATTCCTGCTTGGTGGTGCGTTGCCATGGCTGTTCAGCTCACTGTCCATTCGGGCTGTATCGCGTGCAGCCAGCCAGATCGTGGAAGAAGTGCGGCGCCAGTTCCGCATTCCCGGAATCATGGAAGGCACCACCAAACCCGATTATGCTGAGGTCGTTGGAATTTCCACCCGCTCTGCACAGAAGGAACTCATTCCCCTTGCGACGATCGCAGTACTGATGCCGCTTGCGGTGGGCTTGATCCTTCAGGTTGAAGCGCTTGGCGGCTTCCTCGCCGGAGTCATCTTGAGCGGACAACTGCTGGCTGTATTTATGGCCAATGCCGGCGGCGCATGGGATAATGCCAAAAAGATGGTCGAAGACGAGCCTCGCGATCTTGCCGCCAATACAGGTAAGGGTTCCGAACGTCACAAGGCAGCGGTTGTAGGCGATACCGTTGGCGATCCGCTAAAGGATACGGCGGGTCCTGCTTTGAACCCAATGATCAAAGTGGTCAACCTGGTAAGTCTCATTGCAGCGCCTGTGATCGTAAAATTCCAACCATTGAATTTTGTGGGATGGATCGTGGTCGGATTGATCATGGTCGCGATGGTCTGGGCACTGTTGACGAGCAAGAAACCGGTTCCAAAGCTCAGTTGATACTCACTGCAAGTCAAGCCGGGGAGCAATTCCCCGGCTTATTTATTTAACTCTGCAAGAAGAAGAGCGAAGTCAGCGGGATACTGCGAAGTAAAGGAGAGAGGCTTTCGCGTGCGCGGGTGAGAAAACTCAATGCGATGAGCATGCAAGGCAACACGAGAGAATTCAGGCAAAGCCGATAATCCATGGGTCGATTTTGCAGGCAACGAATAGAGCGTGTCGCCAAGGAGCGGGAAGCCGGCGTACAAAGCGTGAGCGCGGATTTGATGCGTATAGCCAGTTTTAGGGAATGCCCTGACCAGTGCAACCGTCGAGAATTGGGTCAGCAGGACAAATTCGGTTTGGGCAGGTTTTCCACGGTGAGGATCAACCCGGGTGCGATGGCGCCTGTCTGCATCGACGAACAAAGGTTGATCGATGATCAGCTGCCGCGGGAAGGGGGTGGGCGTAATGACAAGCGCATGATACTCTTTCGAAACCCGTCGATTTTCGAACTGGTCGTTTAGCGCTCGGTGGCTGAAGGCATTCCTGGCGACAATCAGGATACCGCTGGTTTCCTTGTCCAAGCGGTGGACGATGAATACGCGGCCGAATCTCGCGTCCAGAAGTGATTTTACCGACGGCAATTCGGGGTGATAGCCATCCTGGATGACACGCAAACCAGCGGGTTTTTCGATGACGAGAAGATCATCGTCTGCATATAAAACCGGCAGATTATCGGGTTCGAAAGACTGAATCTCGGTGCTTGATGGCATACGGAAAAAGAGAGCCGCACAAAAGTGCGGCTTCCAAAGTTATTTGGTGAAGAAGCTGGCGGCAATCACGCCCGGCCCTGCGTGAACTACGATGGCAGGCGGGAGATCAAAAATCTCGATCTTGTCGCAGCCAAAGTGATTTTCGAAGTCTTTGCCTAACGCGTTGGCTGTTTCCATGGCGTCAGATTCAAGGAGCGCGAGACAGGAAGTATCGCACTTCGGACACTCAGCCTTGATGATCTCAACGAGACGGGCGATGGCTCTTTTCTTGGTGCGCTGTGTCTCATACGGCTGGATCTTTCCCTCGGCGAACTGCAAAATCGGTTTGACCTGGAGGAGGCTGCCCATTAATGCTGAAGCTGCCCCGATGCGTCCACCTTTGTATAGGTATTCAAGCGTCTCCACGTAGAAGTAAATCCGAACCCCTTTTCCTTTTTCAAGAATGCGCTCGACGATGGCATCTGCATCGACGCCTTGTTCTGCCCATTCCAAAGACATTTTGACCAGGGTGCCCAAAGCAGGCCCGACTGTAAACGTGTCGATGACGCGAATGTCGGCGGTCGGGAATTCTTGAGCAGCAACTGTGGCACTGCGGTAGGTGCCGCTGACCTCTTTTGATGGGCAGAGCACAATCACCGTATTGCCATTCGCGGCAAATTCTTCGTAAATGGGCGTGTACAATGCGGGAGCCGGGGCTGCCGTCTTGGGTAGGGTTGCAGAAGCTTTGAGTTTGGTCAGAAATTGTTCCGTTGTCAGTTCATAATCGTCGCGATAGCTTTCGGTGCCGAAGACGATGATCTGTGGAAGATAGCCGATCCCCATATGCTTTGCATCAGCCGTTGAAATACATGATGTGGTATCAGAAACTATTTTGATCATTGATAGTCCTCTCCAAGTGATGCAAATTATTGACAACGGGAAGTTGCTTGATTCTTTTTATTTTAATGAAGAAATCGGTTTTCCGCAATTTGGACAAATGGCCTCTTTTGTGGTGATTACGTAACCACAATAGGGACATGTCCGGGGTTGAATATCACCAAGGGGAGCGCCGCATGCGATGCAACTTGGCTCGCCGAGCGGGTTGGGCGTGCCGCAATAGTTACAAACATATTTCCTCAATCGCTCGGAAAGGTCGAAGCTGGCATTCAATGACCTGGCGGTCTCATCCAGTACTTTATCTACTTCATCAGTTAGCTGAACGCTGGTAAAATCCTGAGCAAGGTCATCGATACGGCCGAAGAGGTTGGCGGGATTCATCAGGGCTGCTAGGGCAGTTTTTCCAAATGAAGCTGCGACACCAAGCATCGCCTGCTTGCCAATCTCCACCGAGATGCCGTCCTCGACTTTTTGCAGAGAAACGGTCAAAGAAGTTGGACCACCCGACTGAGCGTAAGGGCTGGTTCCGATCTGCACGACGACGAATTTCTCATCGCCTACAGCACGTACGTTGTAACCACCGAGATCGAAATGCGCATGCAATGCTGAAAGGAAATCGTCAATTTGTACTTCACCGTGGTAAATTCGAGGAGTCATAGTTTGAATTATAATCAAAAAGGTTTACAAAGCCAGTTCTCTATGGAGTGTTGATGAAAAAGAACATCACGAGATGGGCAGGATTGATTTTCATTCTCGCGCTCATCCTGACTACAGTATATACGTTATCGGATGCCAAACAGGTGCAGGCCCAACAACCCACAGGCTCGATTCCCACAGTTACCGGTACGCCTTCGGGAGTGATCGCCTCGGTGCGTGAGGATGAGCCAAGAGTCAATGTGCGATCAGGCCCCGGATATTTCTGGGATCCTATAGGTGTGCTTTTGCTAGGGCAATCTGTGCCTGTGATCGGCAAGACGGCGGCGGGCGAGTGGCTGCTTGTTCAATATCCAGGTGTGCCAGGCGGGCAGGGCTGGGTTTTTGCGGCAACCATGAACCTGACCAAGGGGACGATCCCGGTTGTGGATTCTCCGCCGCAACCTTCACCTGCAGTTACCTCGACGATCGACCCGACCATGGCTGCCGAGTTCATCGTCACGCCGATTCCAACGCGTCTGCCCACATATACGGCCCCGGCGCCGATTACCATACCCACCTATTCAGATCCAAGCTCCGCGCAGACGTTCGCAGGGATTCCTGTGGGCTTGTTGATCATCATGCTGGCGGGCCTGGGGATTGTGGTGGGAGTGGTAACGATCTTCCAGAATCGCGGGTAGGTCAACCGAAAAAGTCGTTCAATTGCTGAAGACAATACGCGCCAATCTTGTGGCGCGTATTCGATTTGCAGAATATCACTTCTGCCCCAAGGCTTTCGAAGTATTTCGTCGAGCGCTCAGATTCTGAAAACGGAACGACATCATCCTGCGTACCATGGCTGACAAAGATCCGGTGACCTGCAAGTGAGGGCGGATTAAAGGACGGGTCAGGTTCGGGGATGAAGCCGGAGACGAAAGCCAGATTACGAATCCAATTGGGGTAATTGAGGAGGAGCAGAGCGGCGAACGCTGCACCCTGGCTGAATCCAAAAAGGTCGAGATTGGGGGACGAGAACTCGAGCAAAGCCCGGATATTCTGCCATTCCTGTGAGAATTCCTGTACCGAAGCTTGGAATCCGTGCTCATCACGGGTTTTAGCTGGCGCCCAGGCGTAGCCCTGGTCTTGTGCTGGGAGAATTCCGCGCAGAGAAATCAGCCAACGGTTTCTCCTGACGTTCTGAACAAGGGATTTCAGCGAATTTTCATCGCCGGAAAGCCCGTGCAGCAGAACCAGAGGGCGATTTTGGAGAAATTCCCGGGGCTTTAATGTGCTGACGATCCAGCCATGGTCGAGTAACGTCGTCCATGAATCATTCATGGTGCTTCCTGAGAATCCAATTGATGAGAACGAACAAACCAAGGATCAGAATAACAGGCACAAGGCCTGCGCCAATGCACAGCAGGGCGGAAAGAGCGGCTCCCTTGCCGTAGAAAATCCAGGTGAATCCAACTCCTGCGACGACCACGAGCAGGATCCCTCCGAGGATCAAGCGGAAAGTCGTCTGTTTGGCATACTTGCGCAAGTCGCGCATGCGGTCTCCAATTTTAGGCAATGCTAAAATCTATTATATCGAATCGAGGACAGGAACATGGCAGCAATTTATGAAAGTCGGGAGAGTTCGTCGCCCATGATCACCCGGGCGGTGGCAGCCGGATTGAGTCAGCAGCCGTTCATCGGATACGAGTTTCCTGCATTGCAACGGCTGGCATTGAGGGCCCTGGGAGTTCTGCCGCAGGGGATTGGACGATGGCTGATTCCACGTGTACAGGGCAGCTCGGCATTGGACGACGATGTCGTGGCAAATGTGCGCACGGACGATCTCGTCAAGGGAAGGCTCGAGGATTACGCCAATCTGGAGGGAAGGTATCCGGCAGTTGTGCTTGGCGTGGGGATGGGTGGAGCGACGGCACATCTGAGCCTGGCTTTGAATGCTCCATTCCTTCCGCAAGCGTTCGTAATGACATTGAAGAATGGCTCTGTGGATGGAAATGTTCACCGGTACGTCAACCTTTCGAAAGACCTGGCCAGAAAAATTACGTATGCGAACCCTGAGTTGATGAGCATCCAGCATTACGATCCCATTCACGACGGTTGGCTGGTGCGTTCCGTCAATCATTTACGGCTGAAGCTGACCGGCTTACCTGAAGGTTATAAGCAATTCATCCGTTCGAAACTGAACCCCAGCGGCGAGGTGATCTACCTGGAAGGCCAGGCCAACTGGCTGCGCTATCGACTGGGGGAGAAAAATGTTTTCCAGGTGGGTGGATGGGGGGATATTTCTGCAGAGGAATTCCTGAACGGTTCTGAAAGGATCAAGCGATACTGTGCTCAGGAGAGGCTGACGCAAACGGACTGGCGGCTCGAAGAATATCCGCTGGAAGAGGGTCGCGAGTCGGAATGGGGCAGCGAAGCCGGGTTGAAGGAATCGCTGCAGTCATTTTGTGAGCAGGAAGGGTACCGGTTTGTCTGTATCAGCTTTGACGATCCGAACGATTTTTCGCGACTCGCATTCACTGCCCTTGATAAACAGTTCAAGATGAACGGAGTCGATCCGAGCGGAACCATTATCGAGATGTTCTCGCAGTACGATCCCGCTGCGCCAATGCGTTACGGTTTGCTGCCGATCTGGCTGATCTTCAACACGAATGACTCGCTACGTTACCTGAAAACCATGCGCGATGCTTTTCTACCCGGCAAACCGATCCTTTTCTCGGCGTTAAGCACTTTTTCGCTGACGCCAGACATGGTCAAATGGCGCGACTGGCAGGACTGCTTCGAAGGATTCGAAGTGCTGAATATCGGCGCGAGGAGCACCCATTATCCCGCTGACACGCTGGCACTTGTCCAATGGCAGGAACTCCTGCACAAGTGGGGTGAAAAGCATGTGACATCGCCGCTGAAACCCATCGATGGGCAGATGCTCAAGAAGGCTGCATCCGAGCTGACTTCAGGCAGCCAGACTGAATAGCTCACAAAGCGCTGTGATCAGGCGGTCGATTTCTTCAGGCGTGTTGTACGCTTGAATGGAGAGGCGCAGGAACATTCTGCCGCTCCATTCGATCACAGGAATTTCGATGCGGTAATCATCCATCAACAATGACTTGAGCTTAAGGGCAGGGTAAGCGGACGGTATGGGAAGCGTAACCATTTGGGCGAACCAGCTATCTGAGGCATAAAGCTGCGGCAATTTGGATATGTCGGCCCAACGATGAAACGCCCGGGCAGCCAGCTCATGGCAGGCAGAGCGAACCGAGTTCCAGTCATAGCGAGCTTGAAATTCAATGGCTGCTGGAACAGAGAGAGAGGCAGAGAAATCCTGAGTTCCCGTCCATTCAAGATAATCTTGAAAAGTGGAAGGCCCGGGGGTATCAGCTTCGAAACCCCAACTGACCACAAGTGGTTCGATCAGGTGCTGGACTGCGGGCCTGGCGTAAAGGAAAGCAGCGCCTTTTGGTGCGCATAGCCATTTATGGAAGTTTCCGGTATAGAAATCTGCTTGAAGATCATCGAGATCGAGGGGAATCTGCCCTGGAGCGTGGGCGCCGTCGATCAGCGTGAGGATCCCATTTTGATGGGCGCGGTGACATATTTCACGAATGGGGAAGATGATCGCTGTAGGCGACGTGATATGGCTGAGAAAGATTACCCTGGTCCTGGATGTGACATCCGCAAAGAATTCATCCACAAACCGGGCAGGATCGCTGACGGGCAATGAAACGTGGTGCTGCTTGTACACTGCACCTGTTTTCTGATTTAGGAAATGCCAGGTACGGTCCATCGCGCCGTATTCGTGGTCGGTTGTGAGGATTTCGTCACCGGGTGAAAGGCGCAGACTTCTGGCGACGATATTGATGCCATGTGTTGTATTTGGCACGAAAACCAGGTTATCCTTATCTGTGTTCAGGTACCTGCCCGCAGAAGTTCTCGCCTCGGCGAGCAGCGCGTTGATCTCGCGTCCAAGGAATTCGACAGGTTGTTTTTCCATTTCCTGCTGCCAGTTACGAAACACCTCCATTACGGGACGGGGAACTGCTCCGAATGAACCATGATTCAGAAAAATGATATCTGGATCGAGAAAGAAAGACGATTTCAATGAACCCAACTGGTACATATTTCGGTCTCCGGGACTGCTATGTTTTGTGAAATGCAAGTACAATAAATCGGTTAATTCGAATCCTGGTAGTGTGATGGCTCAATTTTTCAGACGTTTAGGTCAATACTTTCAACTGGACAAAGGTGTTCCTGCGCCTCTGCGCGAGAACTTTTACCACTATTACTGGGACATCATGTGGTGGGGGCTGCTAAACGGATCGACGCTATCCTTTCTCAACTATTTTGCGGTCAGGATGGGTGCCACTTCGACGCAGGTCGGGTTGATCACTGCCATTCCAGCGCTGGTCAGCCTGGTGTTTGCACTACCTGCCGGCGTCATGCTTGCCCGCTACTCCACCAACCGGGCAACATTCGTCGCAAGCGTACTCGCCCGCGCACTTTACCCAGTCTTTATTCTACTTCCGTTCATCAAGTCATCATCGTTTGTGATCTGGGCAATCATTGCCACCACATTCGTCATGACCTTCCCGGCGATCTTTTCGACTGTGGCTTTCAACGTTGCGTTCGCCGAGAATATCCCGGATGAGTACCGAGCCCATGTTGCAGGTATCCGCAACGCCGCGTTTGCCGTGGTGACCATTGGGGTGAGCTTGTTGAGCGGAGCGATCCTGACCTCGATCAAATTCCCGCACGGATACGTTGTCGTTTTTGCGATTGGCTTCCTGGGTTCGGTGTTCAGTGCGTATCATCTTTCCCGGCTGAAGACCATCCCTGAGTTTTCAGGTTACAAGCAACCCATTCCCGTGCCGACTGGGCCAAAAGAAGGCTGGATCTTCTCGAGGTTGGGAGAATCTTTCCAGGTGTTTAAAAAGCGAATCCGGCTGGATATGCTCAAGGGAAGAACGGGGCTGCTAATTGCTCTGCTGGCGTTGCTAAATTTTTCACTTTCGATTTCAGGACCTGTTTACCCGATTTACCTGGTCAACCAGTTTCACTTTTCCGACCAGGCGATCAGTATTGGCATGGCGAGCTTTTATTTCGCGATTTTCGTGGGTTCGTTATTCCTCGAGAAGTTCGAAATACTACTGGGAAGGCAAAAGGTGACCGGCTTAGGGCTGCTGTTGATGGCGATTTTCCCGGTGATATTGATCTTCATGAAAGGCCCCCTGGTGTATTACGGCGCAAATCTTATCTCGGGATTCGGTTGGGCGCTGACAGGCGGTGAAGTTTACAATTATCTCTTCGAACGAATTCCAGCGCAGGACCACACCTCGGGGATCGCCTGGTATAACATGACAACCAACGCCGCGCTGCTGGCGGGCTCTCTGCTCGGACCGTTAATTTCGAACCTTTCCGGTTTTGTCATCACCATGCTGGTATTTGCCATATTACGCTTTGTCGTGAGCCTGGCAATTTTACGTTGGGGTTAGGATATGTTAAAATCAAAACCATGGATATCAAGGTCGTAGCCAAAAACCGTAAGGCAAGCTTCGAATACTTCCTGCTGCAGCATTTCGAGGCAGGAATTGCTTTGCAAGGGAGTGAGATCAAATCGATTCGAGCCGGGCAGGTCAGCCTGCAGGAAGCCTATGTGCAGGTGAACGAGAAAGAGGCCTGGCTGATCGATGCTCATATTGCGCCCTACGATCCTGCCAGCTTTGCCAACCATGAACCGAGACGGCCGCGGCGTTTGCTGCTGCACAAAAAAGAAATCCGTGAAATGTGGAATGCTGTCCGCCAAAAAGGTGTGACGATCATCCCCACTCAGATGTATCTGAAAGAAGGCCGGGCAAAGCTGGATATTGCGATTGCCAAAGGCAAGAAGCTATACGACAAGCGCGAATCGATCGCAAAAAAGGATATGGAACGCGATCTGGCGCGCGCAGGCAGAATCAAAGACTGATTCCTTGAATATTTATCGATTCAATAACCGAAGGCTAAATGAGGAAGAATTATGATCAGCATTGGTGACCATCGCTTGACTCTCGAGGAATTGGTCCAGGTGGCAAGGTATAGGGAAAAGGCGGCACTGAGCGAGTCCGCCAATGCGCAGATAGAAGCGTCGCATCAGCGGTTGGAGAGGATCATCCAGTCAGGAAAGCCGGTATACGGCATCAATACGGGGTTTGGCATCTTTTCAGACCAGCGCATACCCGAGAAAGATTGGGCGAAACTGAGCCGTAATCTCATTCTGAGCCATGCCGTAGCCACTGGAGAGCCGTTCCAGAGGGAAATCACGCGGGCAGCCATGCTGGTCAGGGCGAATACGCTAAGCCAGGGATTCTCGGGAGTGCGGCTTGAAATCGTCGACACCTTGATCAAGATGCTCAATGCCGGGGTTACCCCGATTGTGCCGAGCCAGGGTTCCCTGGGTTCGTCCGGAGATTTGAGCCTGCTTTCGCACATGGCACTCGTGTTCACGACAGATGAGAAGGACCTTGACGAGGAATCAGGGTTTGCGGATTTCGAAGGCAAGGTCATGAGCGGCAAAGCTGCGATGCGGCAGGCCGGCATCGACAGGATCACACTGGGTCCAAAAGAGGGACTGGCAATCAACAACGGCGCCACTTTTTCAGCAGCGCTGGCTGCATTGAACCTGATGGATGCCGCATACCTGATAGAATTGGACGAAGCGTCCACGGCGTTAAGCCTCGAAGCCATGTTGGGATGTTCTGCCGCTTTCGACGAGCGCCTGCATGCAGCGCGCCACCAGAGCGGGCAGATGAAGAGCGCTGAGGCCATCCGCAGCTACTTCAAAGGCAGCTCTTATGTGGATTCAACCTGCAGGGTGCAGGATGCCTATTCACTACGCTGCGCTCCGCAGGTGATTGGGGCAGTGCGTGATACGGTCGAGTTCGCGTCGAAGGTCATCGAGAACGAGATCAATGCCGCGACAGATAATCCTCTGATTTTCGAACCAGAAACGGCAATTTCCGGAGGCAATTTCCACGGAGAACCTGTGGGAATGGTAATGGACTTCCTGGGGATAGCTGTGGCCGAATTGGGCGCTATTTCAGAAAGAAGAACGTTCAGGTTGACTGACGGTAGACTCAATGGAGGACTGCCGACCATGCTCGTGGACAGCGAACACGATGCGGGCCTGAATTCAGGCTTGATGATGCCGCAATATACCGCAGTCTCACTTGTGCTTGAGAATGAAACACTCGCCACGCCTGACACCGTCCATTCACTGCCGACGTCGGGGGAGCAGGAAGATCATAACGCCAATGCGATGACCGCAACGCGCCACGCAAGGCAAATTATCGAAAATGTTGTGCACATATTGAGCATCGAGCTTTACACTGCCAGCCGAGCGATCGACTTGCGCAAGAAAAATTCGAGCGGCATTTTGGGTAAAAAAGATGGAGAGGTTTATAATCGAATTCGCCATCAGGTCGAATATCATGCCGAAGACCGGCTGTGGTCTGCGGAAATCGAGAAAGTAAAAGAGCTGGTCGCCACTCATCAAATCTTGGCCGATCTTTGAACAAGGTGCTAACAATGCGGAAGATGTCACGAAGGGATTTCCTCAAACTGGGTGCTGCAGCAGGAATCGGCGCGGTTGTGCTGAATGCTGCCAGACCGGCGATGGCGTATCTACCCCAATTTCCGAGCAGCGATCTATTGGGCAGAACGTTTCACACGGTCGAGGTGAAATCCAAACCAAACCCGGATAGCCAGACGGTTGAGACTCTGTATGAAGACAGCGTGGTCGAGTGGCAGCGCGAAGTGATCGGAACAGCTCCTTCCCTCTATTCCACCAACCGAAAATGGGTCGAGACGCCCAACGGGTATATCCCATCCATCTCGCTGCAACCTGTGAAATCCGAACTGAATACGCCATTGGCTGAATTGCCAGCTTCGCTCGAGGGCAAGGGAATGTGGGCGGAGATCACCGTACCATTTGTCGATATTTACCTGGCAAACCCGCCCGCAAGAGCACCTCTGCTTGCGGAGTTGGCCAATCCGAGGTTTTACTACAGCCAGATCTTCTGGATCGATGACATCCGCACCAACGATCAGGGTGAAGCAGAATATCACGTCACCGAAAGGCACGGCTCGTATGGTGATGCGTTCTGGGCAGACGCACGGGCATTCAAGCCGATCACGGCTGAAGATGTCGCGCCCATCCGGCCCGAGGTGACTGACAAGAGCATCCTCGTCGATCTCAACCACCAGACCGTTTCCTGTTATGAAGGGCAGACCGAGGTGCGATTCTGCCGCGTTTCAACCGGCGCCAAGTACGACATGTACGGCAACGCTGTAGACAACTGGTCGACTCCGGTGGGCGATTATCATGTGATCAATCGCAAGTACCTGTCCATTCACATGGCCGGAGGGTCTGCAGCAGCAGGATATGAGCTCTTTGGTGTATGCTGGACATGTATCTTCGCCACGCCTGGCGTGGCATTCCATTCGACATTCTGGCACAACAATTATGGCGAACCGATGTCGCACGGCTGTGTCAATATGACTCCTGAAGATTCAAAATTCATCTATCGATGGTCGATGCCCGAGGCTCCGTACGACCCGGGAAAGGTGGAGATTCAGGGTTACTCAGGAACCGCTGTCAAAGTCAGAGAGGGATAGGCGCCTCAAATGGAGTTCGGCTTCGGACTGATCTTCCTGGCTGGTCTGGTTTCTTTTTTATCTCCATGCGTTCTTGCCCTGATCCCGGTTTATGTAGGTTTGTTGGGCGGCGAAGTCAATCGTTCAGCGCTTGCGGGCAGGCTTCAAGTCGAGTTGCTCTTGAGGACCCTCGCTTTTGCCGCCGGATTCTCATTTGTCTTTATCCTTTTGGGGATGACGACGACACTAATCGGCGGATGGCTCTACCAGGTAAAAGATTGGATTGCCAGGATCGGCGGGGTGGTCATTATCGTTTTTGGGCTGCACACCAGCGGTGTGATCACCATCCCGTTTCTCGACCAGCAACGGTTGATGCAGATCGACCCGGCAGGCAGAAACAAGTATGCAGGCGCATTCCTGATGGGAATCGCCTTTTCAGCAGGTTGGTCGCCTTGCATTGGCCCGATTCTGGGTTCAATACTGGCTGCAATCCTGGTCGAAGAGACCTCTATTGGCCACGGAGCTTTGGCGTTGGCAATTTATTCTGCAGGCATGGCGCTTCCATTCGTATTGATCAGCATCGGAATGGGAAAGCTGATCGATCGAATTCGGCACAATACAAAGCTGATCAAAGGTTTTCAGATCGGTATCGGAATTTTGCTGATTATAATGGGATTCTTATTGGTGTTTGGTATTACTTCACAATTGAATCGACTCGGACTCTGGTTCAGAATATAGGTGCTCATCAACTATGCTTTCATTGACCTGCTATTTCAGCAAGAAAGATACTGAACGTAATTCAATCATCGAAGATGTCAGGCCGGTGTGCGAGAAGGTAAACGCAGTGCTGGTGGAAATTGCTATCGATGGCGATGCCGACCTGGAGAAGCGATTTGGCGGGCGTACACCGGTGCTGCAGGCCGGCCCGTATACGCTGAATTATCCATTCTCGATGCAAGACGTAGAAGTCGTGCTCAGCTCGGCTCAGCAACGCGTCGAGCGGATGACGAAAAATACCGATTCGGATGAGGCGAAACGACTCTTACGCGGGCAATCGATCACGCGAGGAGACCGATTCGGCTTATGGTTCGCCAGGAATTATGTTTATGTGATCCTGGCTATCCTGGTGATCTTCGCCGGTTTGCCGGTTCTTGCACCTGTACTCGAAAAGACCGGTCATTCAGGCGCGGCCAACGTCATCTATACCATTTACCGGCCTTTGTGCCATCAATTTGCCTTCCGCTCATATTTCCTGTTTGGGGAACAGGCGGTTTATCCGAGGGCTCTCGCGAACGTGCCCGGGCTGTTGACCTATGAGCAGGTCACCGGAGTGTCGGCTTTCGACATCAACTTTGCCAGAAATTTCATTGGCAACCCGGTTCTCGGTTATAAGATGGCGTTTTGCGAAAGGGATTTGGCGATGTACGGCAGCCTGGCCCTTTTTGCGCTGCTGTTCCAACTTACAGGACGCAAAATGAAGCAGCTGCCGTGGTATTTGTGGGTGATCATTGCAATCATCCCGATCGGTCTCGATGGTCTGACCCAGCTTCCGTCTCTGTTGGCAAACCCAATTTCGTGGCTACCATTCAGAGAAAGTACGCCCTTTGATCGTGTATTCACCGGTGTATTGTTCGGATTCTTTAGCGGTTGGTTTATGTTTCCATTGATGGAAGAATCGGTGGCACTGACGAGAATGGCTTTGTCGCGCAAGTTTTCCGTGATCAAGAAGATCGAGGAAAGCGTGAGGCAGAAAGAACAGGCTGCCCGATGAAAGCTGTTCAATCCGATTCGCTCAAGTATTACGAGTTCAATACTTTCTCGACACATGACGTGGTCGTCCGTTTTTACACAAGGCAAGGCGGCATAAGCCCTGAACCCTGGTCGTCGTTGAATCAGGGCGGCACTGTCGGCGATTCCAGGGCAAATGTGATCGAAAACCGGAAGCGCATCTTTGATGACATTGGCCGACCGGTGGAATCGATTTTTGACGTCTGGCAAGTTCATGGAACAGATGCGGTTTGCACAAGTCAGCCAAGAGAGCTCACCTCCGATCATCAGAAGGCGGATGCGATTTTTACCAATAAGAAAGAGATCACCCTGTTCATGCGCTTCGCCGATTGCGTGCCCATTCTGCTTTATGAGCCTGAAAAGAAGGTCATCGGCATCGTGCATGCAGGCTGGCAGGGTACCGTCAATGCCATAGTCAAACATGCTGTAAGGAAGATCCAGGAAGAATACGACATTGACCCAGAGAAGCTCATTGCGGGGATTGGTCCTTCCATCGGACCTGATCATTATCAGATCGGCAGCGACGTAAGGCTGCGGGCGGAAAAAGCCTTTGGCACAGTAAGTACAAGCGTGATCAGTACCTACCGAAAGTCGATTTACCTGGATCTATGGACAGCGAACGAGATTCTCCTGCGGCAATCCGGAGTGAAGAATATCGAAGTAACTGAAGTCTGTACCGCCTGCCACACAGAGGATTGGTACAGTCATCGCAAAGAGAATGGGATTACAGGTCGATTTGCCGCCGTGGCTTACCTGAGGTGAGGAATGTCTGAGATTGGCGAGCGTTTACTTCTTGTCCAGAATGGCGTTAACGCAGCGCTGGAAAAGGCACACCGTGAGGCAGGCTTGGTTAAGCTGGTTGTAGTGACCAAAGGTCAGCCTGCTGAAAAGATGCAGGCGCTCATCGACGCGGGCGGCCGCTACCTGGGGGAGAACTACCCTGAAGAGACTGCCGAAAAGATCGCTGAACTCAAGAATATCGAACAGGTCGAATGGCACATGATCGGGCATATTCAAAGCCGGAAGATCAAGTTTCTGACTAAGTATTTCAATTTTATCGAGAGCGTGGAAAGCCTTGAAACCGCTCAGAAGCTGGATGCAAGGTTTCTCGAAGCAGGGCGAAAAATCCAAATCATGCTTGAGGTGAATGTCAGCGGTGAAGTGTCCAAGCAGGGATTTGCCCTGGCAGAAAAAGAGAATTGGGGCGCCTTTATCGAAGACGTGAACCGAATCGACCGACTGGCTTCCCTGGAATTGGTAGGGTTGATGACGATGCCGCCTCTGGGAGAACATGCCGAGAGTTCGAGGATTTATTTCAAGCGCTTGAGGGAACTGCTCGCTTATGTCAATGAACACAAAATAGGTGTGAAGATGACTGAGCTTTCGATGGGAACGAGTTTTGATTACAGCGTGGCTGTCGAGGAAGGCGCGACCATTGTGCGAGTTGGCGAAGCGATTATGGGCGCAAGGATTTATGCATAGGGTTATAATTATCGAATGATTGCCACGATTGTTCGTTACGTTTTTCAGATCCTAACAGTTATCGTTATCGTAGACGTGCTCCTTTCTTATTTCACTTCACCTTACAATCGCATCCGGGCTTTTTTGGATCGAATCGTAGAACCCATGCTGCGACCCATCCGAAGGATCATTCCACCCATGGCAAATATCGATTTCAGCCCGGTCATATTGGTAATTCTGCTGCAGATCATTGAAAGCATCCTCGTGAGAATACTTTAGGATAATGGCTATGACAGATGATCGACGATTCAAGATGCATGATGGTAAGCACGGGGCAGCCATCGCTGTCCGCATCACGCCCAGGGCTTCGAAAAACGAAATAGTGGAAATCTTGAACGATGGAACGATCAAAATCAGGCTGACCGCGCCACCGGTCGAAGGCAAGGCAAATGCGGCGCTCCTCGTGTTTCTGGCAGAGGTGCTGGATGTGAATAAATCGAAGCTGGACATCGTGGCAGGGCTGACAGGACGGGATAAGCTCGTGACCGTGATCGACCTCACACCCGAAGAGGTGCACGGGAAGATCATCGCCAATCTGGCATAAAAAGACTCCCTGGCTGCTGCAGTTCACAAGCCAGGGAGTTTGCTATTTTTGGATGTTGAGTCCTCGTTTGGCAAGCGTAAGCAGTGCTGCATAAGCTGCTTCCTGCAAAGATCCCTGAGTTCTGACAAAGATGTCTTTGAAAAGATGTAAAGTCGCCTCGGTATTATCGCTCGAGAGCGTCTCGATCGCCGCAACCTGCGTGTTGATATCGCCTTCCTTCAGGGCGAGCATGAGGATATCGACAGGAAATTCGTCCGCTTGCATGCCCATGCGCTTTTTTGCAGCGAATTTAATAAGCCAGGACTGGGATGCCGGTTTTGGCCTAGGTTTTGGAATGAGAAGATAATCCAAATTGCCAACACTGATCGTGTGGGCGGATGCATCTCTGACGAGCCATTCGCTGTCTTCGATGTTAATCTTGCCGATTTGAGCTTTGGACCAGTCTGCGCCTACGAGGAAAAGGCCGTAGACTGCAGCTTTGCGGGTTTCAGGATTGTCCGGCAAGACGGAAAGCTCTTTAAGAAGCTCGTAACCATCGACGGAGTTGAAAGCCAACAATTCGGCAATCAACTGGCGAATATCTGGGGTGGCAGAAATGACCAGATTTACGAGCTGTTTTTGGGCAGTGTGTGACCAGAGCTTTGCCAGTGAAATGCATGCTATTTTTTGAACTTCGGGGGAACTGTCCAAGCTGAGATTAATGAGCAGCTTTTCGGCTTCAGGAGACGATACAAATGACAATCCAAATGCAGAAAGCTGCCGGTGGGATTCATTGGGGCTTGAGGAGAGATTCTTAAGCAAAGACAATGTTGCCGGGTCGCCCGATAGCAGGAATGCCTCGATCAACAAGATCTGATGACTGAGCGGGAAGCGACCCTTTTGAATATATGGAACGACTTTGCGAAACAGCGCTTGCAGATTGGCTTTATTTGTTTCGGGGAAGCTCGTCAGCCAATGGGAGATCATCTGAACATTGCGGAAAAGGGGCAGATCGGCTTCGTCCAGCCATTTAGCAAGACGGTCATTCAGTTTACCTTCGGAGCAAGCAAATACCATGATACTATCGACGAATGACGATTGGTTCGCAGGCAACCATGAGTTGGGCAGTTTGGGCGCCTCGCCGCGCGCATAAAGAGCCGAGCAGAGGTGGATATTGGTGATCGAAATTTGACCGGTGATCGATTGGGTCAACACGCCCACTTCCAGCATCTCTGAGATAATGGTTTTGGCCGTCAGGGGTTCAGGCGTCTTCCCCAATTCCTTTTCTTTGACCACCAGCGGCCTGCGTAATGCTTCGGAAATTTCCTTTGAGAATACAGGATCTTTGCTAACGATATTTTCCAGGTCGTACAGCGAGAGGCCGGAGAACCCATTGGAAATCTGTTTGGATGCAATGGCTGTGAGCGTTTCAAAGGATAAAGGATAAGGGACAACATACTCGAGGTATGCAGAGAACATGTCCAGACCTTCTGAGCTCACAAGGTTGCCCGTGAAGGCAGACCAGCAGAGCAGGGTCATTTCCAGCGGGCTAGCAGGGAGTTTTGCCGACCTGAGCCAGAGTGGAATGAATTGAGAACTCTCAACAGGCTTGAAACATGTCGACCAGGCTGCGTTGAATTTTGTGATGAATTCCTGCTTTTGGAGTGGAGTCCATGGGGCGACGCAGAATTCAAAGAATCCGTACTCAGCGAGAGGTCCGATGTAATTGGGAACTCCCGTGGTAATGATCCTGGTGCGCGGGTGTTCGTAAAGGAGATTCTTAATCCAGTGCGTTACCTGGTTTTTGAAATCGGGAAGGACTTCTTCAAGTCCATCCAGGAAGAGGATGAGATTGCCTTCCCTGGCATATGCATAGATCGAATCGAAAACTGGTTTCTCTTCGTGGTGTTTGAGGAGCAGGGCTACCGTGTGTGCAAGAGGAGCAAGAACGTCGCCATGTAAAGGTACTGAAATCTCGAGATCTCTACAATGGATGAAGATGGGGAGACTCCCGGAAAACGAAGCTGCAGAAGGATCTTTCTGACAAATTCGAGCCACCAGATCTGCCAGTACTGTCGTTTTCCCTGCGCCAGAATACCCGGTAACGACGACTCTTCCACTCCCCAATAGCGCTTTCTCGAGTGGAACCGTCGGGTAAGGCAAACCCGAAAGCAATTCCGGATTATCGAATAGTTTCGGCAGCGTTTGGAAAAGCACGGGGACAAATTGCTGAGGATCGTCGAGACGGGGAGTCTGGATCCTCGCGAGCAACCTGGGGGGAATGAGAACGCTCTGCAAAGGAAAGAGATCGCCTGAAAGATGCGATTTCTTGCTCTTTACAAGCATCCAGTTTCTGATTTCGGTATCATGTCCCACGGTTCTTGGAGAAACAGGAGCCTTTTTGATTGCGGTTTTTTGCACTTGATTTGTAGGTTTTGATTGCATATCGACTCTAGTCTGCGTAAAGTATTCTGCCGCAAGAGGGGCAGAGGGTGATTTGCGATGATGATTTTGCTCTCTGGCACTCGGCGGGGGTCAATTGCGACCCGCAAGCGGTGCAGCATTGCTCCTCGATACCGGCGACTGCAAAACCTTTCTTGGCTTTTTTTAGCGATTCATAGAGAGACAGGCTTTCGGGATTGATCTGTTGAGTAATTGCAGCTTTTTCTGCATTGGTCTTGCTAATCTCGGTGAGCAAGGTATTCTTTTCGGCGAATAAATGTTGATTGTCTGTGAGGTTTTTCTCCAGCGCCTCGTCTAGCGCAAGCTTTTTCTTATCAACAACGGCTTGCTGTTCCTCACTGCCGACCATCAAATCGAACTGCTCATTCTCGAGTTTTTTGAGGTTCAATTTGAGTGAGGCAATTTCCTGCTGCAAGTCGGCAAGCTCTTTGGGGTTATGTACTTTCCCGCCATAGAGCGAAGATTCCGAGATCTCGATTTTGACCCTTTTTTCGGCAGCTTTTTGCTCGACAGCTCCCATTTGTCTATTCAGGTCGTTAAGAACTCCAACGGATGAATCGAATTCACCGCGGATAGCCGTCACGACCTCGCTATTGTTGATTTGCGTTTCGATTTGGCCAATCCTCTGGCCGATTTGATCGAGCCGGCGATCGATCTTCTGAAGCTGGAAGAGGTAGAAGCTTTGATTACCCAAGCGCCATCATCCTTTCATACTCGTTATTTATTATATACAATATGGGGAGTGGGAGTGTAGAATAAGAGTCTAGCCTAAAGAAATGCGAGGGACCTTGGAAAACGGAATGAGCATTGACACTGTTGCAATCTATGAATTCTCTCAACGTTTGATCCGCAATTTCGAAAGGGTGATCATTGGAAAGCGGAACACCCTCGAACTTGTGACACTTGGACTTCTGGCGCAAGGACATCTGCTGATCGATGATGTACCCGGCGTTGGCAAGACAATGATGGCCCGCACACTGGCAAAATCGCTTGGTGCATCTTTTGCGCGTATTCAATTTACGCCGGATATGCTGCCGAGTGATGTTACGGGCATTTCGATTTTCAACCAGGTCAACCGGGAATTCGAGTACAGGGCAGGACCTGTGATGGCGCAAATCCTGCTGGCGGATGAAATCAACCGGGCTACGCCAAAGACGCAATCCGCGCTGCTGGAAGCCATGGAAGAGCGGCAGGTCACCGTAGACGGTGTTACACACAAATTGCCAGATCCGTTTCTCGTGCTGGCGACCCAAAACCCGATCGAATATGAAGGCACCTTCCCGCTGCCCGAAGCGCAGTTGGACCGCTTCTTTATGAAGATTCGGATGGGGTACCCATCAGCGGGCGATGAAGTAAAGATCCTTGAAGCCCAGCAGCTGCAACACCCCATCTTGCAGCTTGAACCCGTTGTCGAGATCAATGAGCTGCTCGAGATGCAGTTCATGGTCAAGAGGGTATATGTGGCTGATGAAGTAAAGCGTTATATCGTGGATGTCATCCGCTCGACACGGGATAACCAGGACGTCTATTTGGGATCGAGCCCGCGCGGCAGTTTGAATCTATTCAGGGCGTCTCAGATCTTTGCGGCAATGAACAAACGCGACTATGTGATCCCTGACGACGTCAAATATTTGGTCGACCCGGTGCTTTCGCACAGGATCATTTTGAATCCGACGGCGCGTTTGAGGCATATCACCCCAGCAACGCTGTTGCACGAATTGCTGTTGCAAATCCCTGTGCCAGGCGGTAAGCTGCGCCCCGAGGATTGATATGCACATTCGCAAAACCTTTTGGGCGGCTTTGGTCCTTCTGCTGCTGCTCTACATCGCTTCACAATTCATCAAAGACATCGCATTCACACGGGCTGCAGCGGTTGTTCTGATCCTGATCGTGACGGGGTTTATATGGACGAATGAGACCCTCGGCGCGCTTTCGATCACCCGAAGCGCGCGAGAGTATCGTCAGCAAGCCGGACAGATATTCAACGAGCAGTTCAACGTCCACAACAAGGGACGACTGCCCAAATTGTGGATCGAGATCATCGATGAGAGTGGGATTGGAATTACGCACGGTTCACGGATGATCTCGTGGCTGCGCGGACTCTCGAACTGGCCGTATATCACCCATACCGCATTGAATAAACGGGGAATTTACGATCTTGGTCCAACGAAAGTGATCGCCGGCGATCCATTCGGGCTCTTTTATCGAGAGCAGATCATTCCTGCCACCGACAAGATTATGGTGCTACCCTATTACGAGCCAATCACCAGCTTTCCGGCACCTTCTGGATATTTGCCTGGAGGTAAAGCATTGCGCATCCGCAGCCTTGAGGTAACGCCTTATGCTGTCGGCGTGAGAGAGTACCAGCCTGGAGATCCATTACGCCGGATCGATTGGAAGAGCACTGCAAGGCAAGATAAGTTGATGGTGAAAGAGTTCGAGCAAGATCCTGAGGCGAACGTCTGGATCTTCCTGGATGCGAGCGAGGATAGCAACGAAGTCGTCAGCGGACCGAGCGTGAAGGCCAGCACAGAAGCCAGCATGGCAATCTATTCTTTGGGCGAACGCCGAATGTACAGGCTTCCGAAGGAACCCTTCGAGTATTCCGTCAGCCTTACGGCCTCGCTTTGCGATTATTACGTCAAAGGCGAAAAATCGATCGGACTGATCATGGCCGGGCAGGGATTGTTCAGGCTCTCCCCAGATCTGGGCGAGCGTCAATTGGACAAGCTTTTCGAGGCTCTGGCCATCGTCAAGCCAGAGGGACGGGAGACTTTTGCCGAATTCATCGAAAGCCAGATCACTCCAGTTCCTAAAGGAAGCACGATCATACTGATCTCTGCCTCTGCACGCACAGAATTGGCCTATATCGTTCGGGGATTGAAGTATCGAAATTACACGCCGATCTTTGTGGGAATCAACAAGCAATCGTTCGGGGCTTCGCTGGGAAACGAGGGGATAATCGCCGAGCTACAATTCGCAGGAATCCAGACACTGACAGTCAATTACGGCGATTCGCTGGGCAATATAGGCAACATGGGGTCGTTCGAATAAGAATAAAGCCGCTGACTGCAATCAGCGGCTTTTGATATTTACGAGAGTTATTATCCTGTCCGATGACCCTTTTCAGCCTCCGGGTCTGATCGAATTATCGAAATGGCATGGGGGAGCGCCGGCAGGATCACTTCGAGATCCTCAACCGCGCCAGTTGGACTTCCGGGAAGATTGACGATCAGTGTGCGATGCCGGATGCCGGCCAACTGGCGGGAGAGCATCGCGTGAGGGGTTTTCGAGAGGCCATGCTGGATCATGGCTGTGACCAATCCGGGCGTTTCTCTCTCCAACACGCGACGCGTTGCTTCTGGAGTCACATCTTTGGGTGAGAAGCCCGTTCCGCCGGCGGTGAGAATCAGCGGTATGTCGAGTTGATCGCAATATTCCAATAGAGTATTCACGATCAAAGTCTGATCATCTGGCAGGATCGTACTCGAAGCAATTTCCCACTTGTTTTCCTGCAGGACCCGAATAATCTCACGTCCGGTTTCATCAGGGTAGATGCCCCTGGATGCGCGTTCGGAGATCGTGATCACTGCCGCAGACAATTTGCCGTTCATCCTAGTGCTCCTCGTCGCCCGTGAACTGTTTCCAGGGTCCGTGGATGCCGTCGTTCGTCACGCCAAAAAAGTAGCGGTATCCCTGGTCGGTACGGCGGATGAAGTCGTAATGGGTGTCTTTACCCTGGGTATATTCGCGGATCAGGCCATAGTCTCCTGACCAGAAGATGGGCGCTTTGTCGAGAGAATCGACCAACTCCTTGTATCGCTCGATGGCATAATGCCACAGCCTGCGCGCAGAAGCCTTGGTAACGTTCTTGACGATGTTGCCGTTGCGCAGGTCGCGCATGCTGTAATATTCTTTTCCCTGGCGAATAGCCTGAGGGATCACTTCCACACCTGTGCGCGGATCTTCATCATGACGATCGTACGCCTCGGGCGCAGCCGCTGGAGCGGGTTGTACAACCTCTGCAACAGGAGTTGAAGCTGCTTGTTGTGCTGCCTGGGCCGTAACCAGTGCGTGACCGCGTTGGATCAGGCTGACGATTTCGTCACGAACAGCAAGGTTCGTTTCAGTTTCTTCGCGGATATAGATCTTGTTATCATCGAGCGCATAAGGAGGTTCTTCTCCCCGAGGAACAAGGATGCGGATAATCTTTTTGTTCTTGTAGTTCTGGATATCAAGAGCAAGGTGAAGGGGAGGGCTGATGCGGTCCTGAACCACCTTCTCGAGCTGCTTGATGGTTTGTTCGGGATTGTTGATTCCCAGCGGTGCAGTCTTTGCGTCTGGCGACAAGCCAATGAACAGGGTACCGCCATTGGTGTTGGCAAAAGCGCAGACATCCGAGAGCACACCATAGAGTTTACCGCCACGGACGGTAACAGAATCGTGAAAATCCTGGATAATGTTCGGGCCTTCGTCCAATGCGGCCTGGATGAAGTCGAAAGCAGGTTCCTCTTTGTGCCTGTGAGGCCTTGTACGGGAAAAGTCGTTCGACAGGAACAGCTCTTTGATTGCTTCGAAGGTGAGGTCTGGCAAGAACAAATCTATCGCGCGATCGCCCACGCCGAGATTTTTTTTGCGCAGCGGATCGGCATTCAGCCTGTGCGAATCGGATCCCTGGATGCAGTGCATCCGGCGGGGATACTCAGGTTTGGTGCCGTTGAAGAAGGCTGCTGTCGAGCGCGGCCCCTTTAGTTCCAGGTCAGTGACTTCGAGCGCATGGAGGTTGGGGTCTTGCGTATAGGCGATTCGGGTTTGACCGCCGAAATTGATGCCGCGCATCGCCACACCGTTGCTCGAATTGGCATGAGCAGCGATGACGATGCCGCCTGCATCGTTGATCATCTTGTATGCAGTGATCACATCCACAGAAGCCCCGATCGCCGGAGTGCCAAGGTCAAGTTGATCTGGTGGGATCGAGAGGGCGAGAAGTAAATGCTCGAGTTCACGAACGGTTTTGGATGGCGAAAAAATGCCTATGATGTGAAATCCAAACGTCGCAGTGAACTCGAACCCTGGCAGGAGCAGGATCTTCGAAGTTAAGCGGCGATATTCATTGAGTTGGGCGAGTTCATCCGGCATGATCCGTTTGAGCTTTTCGAGCAATTCGAGTTGCTCGATTTCCCCCTGCAATTTGCGGTATCCGGCGATCGTGTTGTGGTCGGTGAACGAAATGATGTTGAGACCACGCGATTCAGCTTTCTGCAGGAGATCCAGTTGAGTTACTTCAGGTTGCTGATAATCACTTGAAGCCGGTGTATGGATATGAACATCCATGGTGTACCATTGTTTTTGTTTTTTCCCCGTTGGGTGTTTTTGTGGCATGTTAATCCTTAAAATTACACTTTCTCTTTTACCGGTTCAGGTTTCTCTACAGACCGGCGCGTCTTTTTTGGCGCAGGTTTGACAAATGCATTCTTGAGCACATCGGCGACGGTGTCGACCCCGATGAATTTGATGCTTTTCTTCACATCTTCAGGCAGATCCTCCAGGTCTTGCAGATTTCGCTTTGGCAACAAGATGGTCTTTAAGCCAGCCCGATGTGCGGCCAGCATCTTTTCTTTGATCCCTCCCACAGGCATCACCTGCCCGCGCAATGTGATCTCTCCCGTCATACCCAGATCTGGCCGGATAGGCCTGCGGGTCAGCAGCGAGACGAGTGAGGTGGCAATCGTCACACCTGCGGAGGGTCCATCCTTGGGTTGTGCGCCTGAGGGAATGTGAAGATGAATATCGGTTTTGTCGAAGAAATCTTCGGCAATTCCAAGCTGTTTTGCATGGGCACGCACGTAGGTGAGCGCTGCTTTGGCCGATTCTTGCATCACGTTTCCGACCGATCCGGTAATCTGGAAGCCCTTGCCGCCTGGCATCTGTGATGATTCGATGAACAGGATCTCGCCGCCATATGGCGTCCAGGCCAGGCCGGTGGCTACACCCGGGATTGAAGTGCGGCGTACAATTTCTTCCGTTTCGACGAAGGTCGGCTTTCCAAGGTAGTTTTCCAGCGCTTTGGGCTCGATCTCGGCAGATTTGACTTTTTCTTCTGATATCTGAGTGGCGACTTTTCTGCAGACTGTGCCGATGGCGCGTTCAAGGTTGCGGACGCCCGCTTCACGGGTGTACATACGGATGATCGAGTGGATGGCACTCTTGCGGAATTTGATTTCATCCTTTTTCAAGCCATTCTCGATGATCTGGCGTGGAATCAAGTAGCGGCTGGCAATTTCGACTTTTTCAGCTTCGGTGTAGCCTGCCAGTTGAATCACTTCCATACGGTCGAGCAGCGGCGCAGGGATCGTATCCATCTGGTTGGCGGTGGTGATAAACATCACCTGCGAAAGATCGAATGGAACTTCGAGGTAGTTGTCCCTGAAGTCAAAATTCTGTTCAGGATCGAGCACTTCGAGCAAGGCGGAAGCGGGGTCGCCATGGAAGTCCATGGTCAGCTTATCGATCTCATCCAGCATGAATACGGGGTTATTCGATTCGACGCGGCGGATGGCCTGCAGAATGCGGCCGGGCATGGCCCCAATATAGGTACGCCTGTGACCTCGAATTTCAGCTTCATCGCTCATACCGCCCAACGAGATGCGAATGAACTTGCGATTCAACGCTCGGGCGATGCTCTGTCCAAGCGAGGTTTTACCAACGCCCGGAGGTCCAATAAAGCAGAGTATCACTCCCTCGCGGGTTTTGCGGATGAGGTCAAGATTCTGTTCCTTATGATCGGTCCCACCGCGTTCAAGCCGCAGCTTGCGCACGGCCAAGAATTCGAGGATGCGCTCTTTGATATCTTCCAGCCCATAATGGTCCTGCTCGAGCACAGCACGCGCATGACGAATGTCCAGATTGTCATCCGTCTGCTTTTGCCATGGAAGCGTAACAAGCCAATCGAGATAGGTACGAATGACGCCGTATTCGGCGGCTGCTGGAGGCAGCTTTTCGAGCCGATCGACCTCACGGTTTGCAGTCTCAAGCGCTTCACCACTCAGCTTGGCTTCAGTAATCTTCTTTCTGAAGTTCTCGGCCTCTTCGGTCTGCTCGTCAGACTCACCAAGTTCTTTCTGGATCGCTTTCATCTGCTCACGAAGATAGTACTCGCGCTGAGATCCCTCAATTTCAGAACGGGCTTCATCCTGGATCTTCTGGCCGAGTTCGAGGACTTCGCTCTCACGGGTCAGAATGGCGAAGAGCTTGTGGAATTTTTCGCTCGTTGAAGTGATCTCGAGGATGTCTTCAGCATCCTGAAGCTCCATCCTCTGCAGGTTTGCGATATTGTACGCGGTGGGCAGCGGGTCTTTGATCGAAAGAACCGAAGCCACGATCTCACGCGGCAGGGATGGAATCAACTCGGCAATCTTTTCAAAAAGATCACGGCAATTGCGAGCGAGGGCTTCGATCTCGATACCCGTCTCGATGATTTCGGGATTGGGCGATATCTCTGCCTTGAGGTAGGGATCCATTTGGGTGTAGCGGCCGATGGTCACCCTGGATACACCCTGAATGAGCACGCGGATTGTGCCGTCAGGCGCGCGGAAGAGCCTGTGGATGATACCCAGAGTCCCAACCTTGAACAGATCGTCAGGCCCAGGATTCTCAAGATCGGGGTTCTTTGAGGTGACCAGGCCGACAAGACGGTTGCTTACGGCTACGTCATCGATAAGTTTGATCGAGCGAGGTTGTCCAATGGTTAACGGCAATGCGGTTTGGGGATAGACCACCAGCCCCCTCAAAGGCAGGATGGGCACCTCGGAAGGCATCTGGTTTTCAGTCTTTTCGCTGACGACCTCCAGGTCATCCGATGGAATTTCTCCACCATCATACTCTGCGAGCATCTTTGATATTTCGTCGTTATTTTCCGGATTGATATTGTTCATAATCAAACCTGTCTACTTTTCATTATTTGATGAGGATGGAAGTGAAATAGTGATAGATGGATGCTTGGGCAGATGGACGGTCAAAAAGCCATTTGCATAATCGCCCTTCACTCTATCGATATCGACACTTCCCGGAATTTCGACTTTGAAAGAGAATTCGCCAAACGGAATTTCCATTTGGTGAAATGTGAGGAACTCCATATCATCGATCCTACGACCCTTGATATAGACGAACCGCGAATCGAACGACACGTCGAAATCGTCTTCGCACATACCGGCAATTTCGACCCTGACGATATACTCTTGTTCGGTTTCCAGCAGATCGTAAGGAGGGTTCCAAGCGTTGAGGGTGGATGCCAACTGCCAATTGACAACCCCCGAAAGGTAATTTGGATTCACGTTCTCGAAAACATCGTTCTGAAGTGGTTCTTCAATCCTCGTAAATTTGATAATGATCATATACACTCCAATCCCATGGGCAGAGGACCGTCACTCATAACAACTACAAATATAACATTATTTGATGAGATGGGAGAAAGAAATAGCGCCCCCGGTGGGATTCGAACCCACAACCAACAGCTTAGAAGGCTGGTGCTCTGTCCGTTGCGCTACGGGGGCAAATTGTCTGGTTACCAAGTGTCAGGTAATTATACTAAAGAACATTAGCTCAAAGAAGGTCGATTCTCAAGAATCGATAACTTGATAAGAAAGCTCAGGCTTTCCTACGGCATCACGATGACCACTTTGCCCCTTGCATGTTTCTTGTTCAAATACATCAGGGCTTGGGCTGTCTCACTCAGCGGATACCTTTTGTCGATCACAGGCACGATCTTCCCAGTTTCCAGCAACGCTTTCAATACTTCCAAATCGTCCGGATTGACCCTGGCGATTCCCAAATTGCCCAGTCTTTGCCCCGCTTCTTTGGATAGCAAAGGTGCAATAAGCATGGATTGAAAGATTTGACTAAAGCTCCCTCCGACTGCCACATAAGCACCATTGGTGGTCAAGCAACGCTTGTATCTTGATAGTGGATGATATCCGTTTACCGCGAGAATCAGGTCATAGCGCAGCTGACTTTTGGTGAAATCCTCATGAATATAATCGATCACCTGGTCTGCGCCAATCGAACGAATCCGTTCCATATTGGCTGTGCTGCACACGCCCGTGACATTTGCCCCGAAAGATTTCGCAATCTGAACGGCGAACATGCCCACTCCGCCACCCGCTCCTTGAATCAAAACCTTCTGGCCTGCCACGATCGCCCCCTTAGCGCGAAGTCATTGCAAGGCTGTGATACCCGCAACGGGTACGGTTGCAGCTTCTTCAAAGGTGCAATTGGCCGGCTTAAGGGCAAGGTTTTGTTCACGGGTCAATGCGTATTCGGCAAAACCGCCTAAGCCCACACCAAAAACCTCATCTCCTGGGAGGAACCGGGTTATCCGACTGCCAACTGATTCAACCCTGCCGGCAATATCCCTACCCAATCTCGAGTCTTTTGGCTTCAACAACCCGTTGAAGACACGAAAGAAACCTCCTTTGATTTGGAGGTCAATTGGATTGACAGAAGCTGCCATTACTTTGACGAGGATTTGATTTTCAGTCGGGAAGGGTTTCTCGATGTCTTCGACACGGATGCCGTCTGGCAATCCATATTTCAAGCAGACAATTGCTTTCACGAGGTTCTCCTATGGCTCTGTGAATATCATAAGAATGTTTTCCAGAAGCTTACCAGTAGGAGACATATAAAGATAACGACACATTATCTACGTAATGATTGAATTTTAGTTTCAGTAAGGCACGCAAAATAGCCGGTATCATCCCCCTTGAATTCTGATGACAAATCTATTTATCCGTGAAATGGACGGATGCCCTTATACACTTGCAGTCCCGAGAGCGTTCGCAAGATTGTCTCGGCAGGTTTGCCGATTTTTTGGGAGAGTTCGACCGGAGTCATGGGATTGTTCCCATTGGCGAGAAAAACGCGAAAGATGGCGTCGATCATGGTGGTGTTGGGGGTGACAAAGTTGGGCAGCTTGGCGCAGTGGTTCATCAGTACGGTCTGCAAACCATCGACAAGGGTGATCTCCGCAGTTTCTGGATCCACCCAATCGATCATGACATTATCTGCGCCTTGCTCGAATATTTTCTGATGCTCATCACAAAGGCAACCAAACAAAAAGATGTGCCAATTGCTGTCGTGGGATTTCCACCAGTCAAAATCAATGTGGTAAAGAGTCTGCAAAGTTGGCTTGATAAAACTGAATTGTTTGGTCTCGCTCATCACGCTCCCCTAAGATTTGGAGTCATCAAGTTTGAAATAGAGATCCCCCATATGTGACGCCCAAGGTTTGCTAAAGAGCATCTGCAGAACCGCGCTGGGCGGGCACCGCCTGACCACATTTACAGCCGAATAGAGTTCCTGTGCATGGATATGGCCTTGTGGGTTCAGTTTTGCGAGATCGCGCATAATGGGCATGACCACTTTCTCAAGCGGGTATTTCTCGTCAGAGTAGCGATCCCAAACAGGATCGAGTAGTGCAAAATCAGGCGTCATCACGACCATGCGCTCATCATATGAACATGTGACCTGCTGCTTGAGCGTGGCAAATACGATACCGCCATCTGCTCCAACAAGCACCGTGCGAATCCATTCACGCGAATTGTGGGCATTTGCGGGCTCGATCACCACCTCGCCACCATTTGCACCACGCGAGACTTTGATCAGACTGCCTGGAATGATGCCCTGCTGGGCATACCAATCGGCGAGACCGAAGATGTAATGATGCGGGCGCACCACCCAACCGGGGAATTTGGTTTTTGTTTTACCGTCGATAAAATCGAATTTGATGCGTGGAGTTTCGTATGCCGTCGGAAAAAGCTTCTTGAGTTTGCTCGTCAGCGGCAGCGTTCCAGCACGCAGATGCGGATAGATCAGACTGATTGTGACGCTATCGATTCCGTCGATCCCATCTCCAGGTTCGAGTTCATCCGCCAGACTGAAGTCGAAGGGCGATAAGCGTTTAATGCCGTCGCTTAAGACTGGAATTTCGCCTGAATAGTGCAGGAAGACGGGGCAATTCTGAACTTCTTGTGGCTCCATCCGCTTGAGGAACCACATGGTTACTCCGGCCGGACCGACTTCGTCGAAGCGGCTGTCTTCCTGCATGGCAAGGCTAAAGGAAAATTCGGTCAGTTTTGCGTTGACGTTGGTGGGCAGTTCGATTTGCTTCATCAGATCGAGAGAAGACAAAGGTCCGCCTTCTGCCATCTCCAAAACCGCCTCTGCCAGGTTAAGATGGCCAGGACTGATATCGACAAGAAGAGAGCGAGGGAAGTATCGCCCGGCAATACAGACGAGATCTTCATTCTTCTCGAGTACTGTATCCAGGATCTTCGATACATCATTGCCATGGTTCTTGACAACTGTATCGTAATCGAGATTGGGATCTTTGTCTTCGTAAAGAGTGGGGTTGTTCAACTTATGTTCGGCGAGATTACTGGCGAATTGAGCTTTTCCGTCGCCCTCGAAATCGATTTCGATCACCTGAAGGTCTTGATAATCGGGATTATTACCCTGACGGACAGCCGTAACCGTTCCCTTTGCCATGTTTCGCATGGGAAAAACCAGTTTCTGACCGGTTTTGTACTGGTTCTTTGGCAGATAAAGATCGCCGGCAGATGCCTTTGCCTTTTCGATCTTCTTTTTCTCTTCACTTATTTTGTTCTTGATCAGGAAATTGGCCAGTTCGGAGATTGTCTGGGGTGTCTCGATCTCAAGCAAGTGATTGTAGATCGTTTCGAGATCCGATTCGCTGATTTTAAGGTCTTGCCAAAAAGATTCTTTCAAATTCATCGATCTTTCCGCCACTTAGAGGATTGATAGCATTAATTATACCTTAGGTATCATCGAATATTAAGGGTACTCTTGATTGAGCCAGGTGAGGGGATTTACCTGTACGCCATTGACCCACAGGTCCCAATGAAGATGTGCCCCCGCTCCCGGGTATTCATTTGCGCCATTCACACGGCCCGTATTACCAACGAGCCCGATCGTCTGACCTTTTGTGACTTTATCGCCCACTTTTACGTCGATCTCGGATTGATGGAAGAAGCCGCTGTAGACGCCATGACCATGGTCAATGAAAGTGGCATTGCCTCGAACGGTCAGAAGGCCGGTAAATACCACTACACCATCCGCAGGAGCTGTGACCGGCAGGCCCATCCCGCCTGCAAAGTCGAGTCCTGAGTGGAAGTAGGTATAGCCGCTGCCATTGTATGACCGTCTGTCACCAAACATCGATGTATATTCGTCAAAAGCACCAGGACGTTGGAAGATGCCGCTCCAATACTGAACAGGATTGGCCGTAGAGCACAGGCTCTTGACGAAATCATCTTCGGGCTGGGTGACCGCAGGATCGATCGTCGCAGGGTCCACTGTCAGGGGTGTATCTTTGGGATAGCTACCGCTTTTGAGCAGGATCGGCTGGGAGATCGTAAAGCCTTTTCCATTGCCATATTTGCCGTCCAGGGTAAATGTATAGAAACCCGGCTCGGCCATGGCATGGATGCCCTGTAAGGCAATGAATTGATTTTCACCCTGCGAGAAGAAAGCAAGCTTGTTTCCGGCCAGAGTCCCTTCAAGAGTCAAGGGAACCGAGGAATCGACCTCCACCTCGAATGTTTCACCCTGCACCAGCGGCAAGGGACTTATCGACACTTTGGTCAGTGCGGGATCAAATGGAGTGAGGGCAGTCTCGCCATCACCGAGTACCTTGTAAAAATCACTTCCGGCCAAGAATGCCGCAGTGGATGAGATGCGGTTCGCCAGTTCAAGCACCCATGGATTGCTGTTCGTCAGAGCGGCTGCTTCGAGAAATGTTTGTCCCTCAGCAAGTTCGCGATAGGACGATTGCATGGATTCCTGGTTTGGCGTTGGAAGGATCAGACTCGCACCTGCATATACTTCGGAGGGCGAAGTGATGCGGTTGATCTGGATGATGAAATTCTTCGACACACTGTATTCTTTGGAGATCGAATCGAGGGTATCGCCAATTTGAGCGGTAACAGTCGTGAGCGTACCTTGAATCCCCTCAAGACCCGGAATCAGCAGTTGATCGCCTGGCGCAAGGAAGTCCTGGTTCTGTATCCGGTTCAGCCGAATAATGTCTTCGACGGGAACGCCAAACCTTTCAGCGATAGTCGTGAGGGTATCCCCTGGCTGAACGATGTAAATTGGATAATTTTGATTCGTCTCGGCGAGGGCAGGGGTCAGAATGGATGCCAGAAGGCAAATTGCGAGGAAAATTGAAACGATTTTATTCGACATTCGAAAAGCTCAGTTGGTCTCCAATGGAATAATCATCGAAACGGTCTGTCGAAGTTTCTAAAATATATCTGGCAGGGCTCTTTGGGAAGTAGGCGAGCGCCCACTTTTTTGCCACCTTGACGTCTACAACCTGCCTGTTCGAGTCGATCCATACAGCCGTTATATCGAAATTCATGAAGAGCATATGGATCGATGTATTCAGCGTGCTGTCAGATTGCTCATCGAGGAGAATCCCATAATTGGCCGGCAGGGAAGGTGCAAACATCAGTCCTCTGAACCGCTCTACAAAACGAGTGCAGTTCCTGGCAACGAGGGGCTTGGTGCTTTTGGTGATGTTTGTAATCTGGATTAGATTTGTCTTCATTGTGATTTCGGCTAGAATAAGGATATTGGATAAGTTTACCATAAGCAGAGGATTGGACTGATGAGAATATCGACCTGGAACGTGAATGGTTTCCGTGCGATCGTCGGTAAAAATTTTGGTGAGGCGGTTCAGACGCTGGACGCTGATGTGCTTTGCCTGCAAGAGATAAAGGCGAAGATAGATCAAGTGCCAGATGAGAACCGTAAATTGGACGCTTATAACGAGTATTGGAATTCTGCCGAACGCCCTGGATATTCAGGCGTGGCTGCTTATGTTCGCAATTACACTCCCGGAATCCATTTTGGCTTGGACGACCCAATGTTTGACGGGGAGGGCCGCGTGATCCAGATGGATTTTGGAAAATTTGTCTTGTTTAACATTTATTTCCCCAATGGGCAGCGCGGACTCGAGCGGGTGCAATACAAACTCGATTTCTACCGAAAATTGCTCGATCTATGCAATCGCCTGCATGAGGAGCATAAGTGGGTGATCATTACAGGTGATTTCAACACGGCGCATAACGAAATCGACCTGGCAAATCCCAAAGAAAATGCCACGACATCGGGTTTCCTGCCGGAAGAACGCGCGATGATCGATGTCTACCTGAACAATAATCTTATCGATGTCTACAGAGTCCTTTATCCCGATAGAATTCAATACACCTGGTGGGCTTACAGGGTCAATGCGAGGGCAAGAGGGATCGGATGGCGGCTGGATTACTTTCTCGTATCGTCAGAACTGGCACCAGCGGTTACAGATGTGTTGATCCATGATGAGATTCTGGGGTCAGACCATTGCCCTGTCACGATGATCCTTGATGAGGTGAAAATCCCGTAATCTTTTGAATTCTCTCTAATCAGGTATAATAGGGAAAGATTCGATTCAAAGGTTTGGTCAATGGCAAAACAAAAGATCCTATTGGTAGACGACCATGAAGTCGTGAGATTAGGCTTGAAAGCTCTGCTCGAGCATCATCCGCAATATGAGATTGTCGGAGAGGCTGGCACAGCCAAAGAAGCTGTAGATCTGGTTGGCAGGACGCATCCCGACGTCGTTTTGATGGATATCCGCCTGCCTGGCGCATCTGGAATCGAGGCTTGCGAGGAGATCACAAAGTCCTATCCTGGAACGCGTGTGATCATGCTGACGAGTTATGCCGAGGATGAGATGCTCTTCTCGGCGATTCGGGCTGGAGCTTCAGGCTATGTGCTCAAGCAAATCAGCGGCGATGCGCTGGTCAATGCCATCGATGCGGTCAGCAGGGGAGAAGCGCTGCTCGATCCGGCTGTGACTCAGAGGGTTTTTCAGGAGGTAAGGCGGGCAGTCAAGGATGAGGAAGCTTCCGCCTTCGCCAACCTGAGCCAGCAGGAAAAGCACGTTTTGATGCTTGTTTCTGAAGGGAAAACCAATCGAGAAATCGCAAAAACCCTGTTCCTGGGTGAAGGAACTGTGCGAAATTACGTCAGCTCGATCCTTTCAAAGTTGGGCGTGAGCAACCGGGCTGAAGCAGCCGCTTATGCAGTCGAGCACAATCTCAAAGAGTATCTATAGAAAACCAAGACTAAAAGAGACGGCGATCCCGAAGAGGATCGCCGTTTTTGTACTAGAGTGACTCCCATAATTTCTTCATGTAGAGAGCATCTTCTTCCATGATGGGGCTTTCGCACATGATGCGACCACCAGCTCCAGCCGATTTCAGCGCCTTGAACAATTCACCCACCTTGAGATCGGATTCCTGCAATGGAACGTGATTCTTTTCGCCTTTGGAGGTGTATTCGATACCACTCAGATGGATGTGCAGATGTTTGAGTTTGTCGCGGCCGAGCGATTGCGCGTAGTGCTCCAGTATCTTCTTCCATTCGGCTTCAGAGTTGTTGCTGCCGTCGCCGGGTCTGGCGTGCAGGTGTGCAAAGTCGATACAGGGAAGCACCTGATCGAGTTCGCCGGCCATGACAAGCGTATCTTCGAGAGAGCCGAGCATGGCAGATTTACCCATGACTTCAGGCCGCAACGTCACAGGATTTTTCGTCTTTTTGAGCTCATCGATGCAACCAGAGAGTCGCTTGATGGCAATCGGTAATACTTCTTCTGGAGTTTTCTGGAAGTAAGAGCCTGGATGAAAGACGATATCGGTTGCACCGGCGAGGTTACCGTAATAGGCTGCGTCCATCAGGCGTTTTCGCGATTTTGGCCATTCTGTCTCATCTGCGTTCAAATTAATGAAATAAGGAGCATGGACGCTGATCGCGATCGAAAGCTTTTGCGCTTCCTGCTTGATTTGGGCGCAGGTCTGCTCTGAAACGCGAACCGACTGAACCCAGCCCAATTCAAGCGCTGTCAAGCCCAGCGATGCAATCGTTTGGACGGCACCCAAAGACCCTCCCGGCTTCTTGGGGGTTGCAATCGGAGATCCAACAGTGCCAAACAGGAATTCAGACATGGGATACCCTCCTGGTCACGGAAGACCGAACAGGTTCAGAATTCGAGGGAGAAAGACAATCACCCCAACGACCGCGGAAGTGATGGCAGTGATCAGAACGGCAGCGGCAGAACAGTCCTTCGCAATCTTGGCGACCGGGTGGATTTCAGGTGAAGTGAGGTCGACAAGAGCTTCCAATGCGGTGTTTGCTGCTTCAAACGCCCAGACAATGCCAAGGCAGATGACAATCGCCAGCCATTCGAAAGCTTGTATCCGGAAATAGAAACCACCTGCTACTACGAAAATGGTAATGGGTATGTAGATCCAGGTGTTTTTTTCGTACTTGAGGATGGTTTTGATCCCAGAAAAAGCATATCGCAGCGAGTGCCAGCGCGAGATGGACTTATTCATTTTCCTCGTCCCCGGAGATCTTGTTGATCTGAACATGATTTTGCGCCAGCACCCGGCTTTGCAGCTTCCACATGGAAGCCTTGTTCGCGGCAGAATCGTGGTCGTAACCCAGCAAATGAAGGACGCCATGAACCACCAGGAGCATCAGCTCGTTCTCCACGGGGTGGCCGGCATCCCTGGCTTGCTGCAGCGCACGGGGATAAGAAATGACGATGTCTCCCAAATATCTCGTGCCGCTCAC
>JAJXZS010000004.1 GCA_021779955.1 Chloroflexota bacterium
ACGCCGCCGTCGTAGTGATCCGCGGACGCAAAAGCGCAACCGAGAAATTCGCGGGCGCGGTGAATTCCTACTCCATCGAAGCCATGATGGGCGATACCAAAGCCCTCCAGGCAGGCACCTCGCATTTCCTCGGTCAGAACTTTGCCAAAGCGTTCAACATCCAGTACCTCGATGTCAACAATGAACTTCAGAACTGCTGGACGACTTCCTGGGGTCTTTCCACCCGCTTCATCGGCGCCATCATCATGACCCACGGCGACGATCAGGGCCTCGTCCTCCCTCCCCGCCTTGCGCCGATTCAGGTCGTCATCGTCCCAATCTACCGCAATGATGAGGAAAAATCCAAAGTGCAGCCTGTTGTCGATAGCTTGAGCAAAGAGCTTGCCGATTTCCGCGTCAAAGTGGACGACCGCACCGAACTCACCCCAGGCTTCAAGTATAACGATTGGGAAATGCGCGGCGTTCCTCTGCGCATCGAGGTCGGACCGAAAGATGTCGAAAAGAACTCGGTCATGACCGCACGCCGCGATATTCCCGGCCGCGACGGCAAAGCCATCATCCCGCAGGAGGGGATCGCTGCCAGGGTAAAAGAACTGCTTGTGGAGATTCAGGCCGGCATGCTCGCGAAGGCCACCCAGTTCCGCGACAGCCACATCTTCGAGCCCGCTGACTACGAAGATCTCAAGAAGATCATCGAGAAGGGTTGGGCATTTGCCTGGTGGTGCGGCGACCCGGCCTGCGAAGCCAAAATCAAGGAAGACACCAAAGCAACCACACGCTGCATCCCTTTCGACCAGCCAGGCGGACATGGAAATTGCA
Organism: Chloroflexota bacterium; assembly: GCA_021779955.1. Classification (GTDB taxonomy): domain Bacteria; phylum Chloroflexota; class Anaerolineae; order Anaerolineales; family Anaerolineaceae; genus UBA6107. The sequence continues at coordinate 820 of JAJXZS010000004.1, forward strand.
TCGTCTGTGGCCAGGAAGCCAGTGAAAAGGCTTATTTTGCCAAAGCCTATTAATCTACAGGGCAGGGAACATCCCTGCCCTAACTAGATATGCCTGCTGTCGAGATCGAAAAACTCACAACCCAGGTCAGATTGGTCGCCCACAAGTTTGGCGAACCCAGAGACTTTATCGTTGCCTTGCGCAGCCTGTTCGAAGACTATGCCGATCTCACCTTCCGCATCAACTCCATGCGCAGGCCCTCTGTGGTCCTTCCCGAATACCACCTCTCGCCGGTCATTCTGCGCACCCTCGAAAAGGAATTGGGCAGGTATTGCGAGGACAATCCCCTTGCCTCTCTCGATGTGATCGACTTGTTGTGGAAGGAACCCAGGCGCGAACCGCGCATCCTGGCTGCCGCATTGCTTGGTAAGATACCCCTCAGCCATTCGCAGGCGGTCATCACGCGCCTGCTGAGCTGGTCGGCTGTGACAGAAGAATATGCCCTTGCGAAGACCATCGTCGGCAGCGCCTCGCTCAATCTGAGAACTGAAGCCCCTGAAGAGTGGATCGGCGTCCTCAGCAACTGGCTCAATTCCCGGAGTGACATCGAGATTTCGCTCGGGCTCACCGGATTGATCCCCCTCATCCAGGACCGCAGCTTCGTCGACATCCCTCGGGTGTTTGATCTTCTCACTCCCCACCTCGACCGGATCGATCCGCATGAACTCACGACGCTTCAATCCATCATCGAGAGCCTGGCCCGCCGCACGCCGAAGGAGACCGTCTTCGTTCTCAAGCAAATCGCCGGCAATTCGCGTGACGCAAACCTGTTCCGCTTGCTGCGCCGCTGCCTCCCCGAATTTCCCGAAGAGCAGCGCATTTCCCTGCGCTATGCCCTTGCCAAAGGCTCTCAACTTGCTGGCTGACCCCAGGTTACTCTAGACAATTCGCTATCTTTTCATTCACCTCGTCCTCTGGTATAATCTGTGGCAGTGACTCGACCTTTTTGTGGGTATTCTGCAAATATGGCGACTTGCAAATTTTGATTAGGAGCAGTGTCATGCCTTTGACAAAAGAAGAGAAAGAGAAAGTGATTTCTGAATTCGCCATTCACGAAGGCGATACGGGTTCAGCAGACGTCCAAATCGCGTTGCTGACCAGGCGCATCACCCAACTGACCGGGCACCTGCGTGCCAATAAGCACGACAACGCTTCACGCCGCGGTTTGCTCCAAATGGTCGGACAACGCCGCAGTCTTCTGGCTTACCTCCGTAGGACAGATTTCCCGCGATTTCAGGCGATCACTGAAAAGCTGAACATCCGCACCCGGTAGTGACCTGCAAACGAGTAGATGGCAGCAAAACCATCTACTCGTTTTGAATCAAGCAAGGCGCGGAATTTGCCCCACCGGTTGGGTATTGAAAGATGACGAAGACCTCTGGTCTTCATTGGCTTTCAGTCCCTGACCAGGTGGGAAATAAAAAGGGAGTTTTTATGCAACCAGCAAGCAAGAAATACACCACCATTGTCGGTGGCCGTCCTTTCGCGTTCGAAACCGGTAAATTAGCCGGTCAGGCCGGAGGATCTGTTACCTGCCAGTTGGGCGAGTCTGTAGTCTTTGCAGCCGCCACGATGGGTAAGGAACCTAGGGAAGGGCAGGATTTCTTCCCCCTAACAGTCGAATATGAAGAGAAGATGTACGCAGGCGGCCGTATTCCGGGCTCATTCTTCCGACGCGAAGGACGCCCTGGAACCGAATCGATCCTGATTTCACGGCTCACCGACCGCCCTCTCCGCCCCCTGTTCAACCAGCAAATGCGAAACGAAGTCCAGGTCGTTATGTTCTCGCTCTCGGCCGACCTCGAGAACCCGCTTGACATCCTGGCAATCAACGCCGCCTCGGCATCGCTGATGATTTCTGATATCCCCTGGGATGGGCCGGTTGGCGCCGTTCGTGTTGGCCGCGTCAACGACGAGTTCATCATCAACCCCACCTACGCCGAACTCGAAGAATCATCTCTTGATTTGCGCATCGCAGGCACTCGCGAAGCCATCCTGATGGTCGAAAGCGCCTCAGATGAAATCGATGAAGAGACCATGGTCAAAGCCCTGCTCTTCGGTCACGAAGCCATTCAGCCCATCATCGATATCCAGCTCAAAATGACAGAAGAAATCGGTAAGCCCAAAGCCGAAGTCAAGATTTACGCTCTCGACGAATCGATCATCGAAAAGGTATACGCCCGCGCCGATTCCGATCTGAACAACATCCTCGATACGCTTCATGGCAAGCACGAACAGCAGGCTGCCATTGATAGCTTGCGCGATGCCATCGTCGGCGAATATACGAATGAAGATGAACTTGATCTCATCGCATCTTACAAACAGGCATTCGAAGAAGTCTTCAAACGCATCGTCCGCCAGCGCATCCTCGACAACAAACGCCCCGACGGCCGCAAGCAGACCGAGATCCGCCCCATCTGGTGCGAAGTGGGCGTCAGCCCTCGCGCGCACGGCTCGGGCCTCTTCACCCGGGGTGAAACGCAGGTGCTCACTCTGGCAACACTTGGCACACCCAAGGAAGCCCAGGAAATCGACACCCTTTCACCGATGGAAACCAAGCGCTATATGCACCACTACAACTTCCCGCCATACGCTACCGGCGAGGTGAAGCGTCTGGGTGGTCAATCACGCCGTGAAATCGGTCATGGTGCCCTGGCCGAACGCGCTCTCGTGCCTGTGCTTCCTTCGGAAGCTGATTTCCCGTACACGCTCCGTCTCGTTTCAGAGGTGCTGTCTTCGAATGGCTCTTCTTCGATGGCATCCGTTTGCGGCTCCACGCTTGCGCTCATGGATACCGGCGTCCCGATCAAGGCGCCAGTGGCAGGCATTGCCATGGGCCTTGTCATGGCTGATGATCGCTTTGTTGTGCTCACCGACATCCAGGGCGCCGAAGATCATTACGGCGACATGGATTTCAAAGTCGCCGGTACCAACAACGGCATTACCGCCCTTCAAATGGACATCAAGGTCAAAGGCATCAATGCTGAGATCATGCGCCAGGCGCTTTCACAGGCTCGCGAAGCTCGCCTTGTCATCCTCGATAAGATGCTCGCAGTCATCCCCGTCCCGCGTCCTGACCTGCGCTCGTTCGTTCCTCGCATCACCACGGTGAAAGTGCCTGTCGATAAGATCGGCGCCATCATCGGGCCCGGAGGCAAGAACATCCGTGCACTGCAGGAAGAGACCGGCACCAAGATCGATATCGACGACGACGGCACAGTCTACATCTCTGCTACCGACGGAATCGCCGAAGCAGCAGCCCGTGAACGCATTGAAGCCCTCACCGAAACACCGCAGGTAGGTCATATCTACACGGGTAAAGTCGTGCGTATTGCCGACTTTGGCGCCTTCGTTCAGATTCTGCCCAACATCGACGGCATGGTTCACATCTCCCAGCTCGACAGCGAGCGAGTGAACAAGGTCGAAGATGTTGTCAAACTTGGCGACGAGATCACCGTCATGGTGACAGCCATCGACGAGAACGGCAAGATTCGGCTTTCCCGCCAGGCAGTACTCGAAGGCTGGTCAGTCGATGAAGCGCTCGAACATGATCGCGGCGGCAAGAGCGGCGGCTCGCGCCCTCGCAGCGGCGGCGACCATCACGGTGGTGACCGTCGCGGAAATGATCGACGCGGTGGTTCAAGCGGCGGTGAACGCAGAAGCGGTTATTCCAGCGGTCACGGCGGTGGAGACCGAGGAACACACACCGACTAGTCCGTTCAGAACAATAAAAAAAGTCTTCTTGAGGATTCCCCTCAAGAAGACTTTTTTATTCCATGCTGGTTTGCGCTAAGCCGGCTGGTCCTTTCTTGAAGTCGGTAAAACCGGCATCTTTGGTCCTGAAATGCCCATCTTCTTCGCGATAGCTGCCCGCATCGCAATGCGGTCATCCCAGGGATACTCCACACTGCCGAAGCACATCGACTGCTCGTGACCTTTGCCAAAGGAAGCCACGAGGTCACCAGGCTGCGCCAGATCGACCCCCATTTGGATGGCTTCTCCCCGGTCGGGAACCCTGTGAAAGACCTCCCCCTCAACGCCGCCTGCGCGCCTGGCAGCATTGGCCATTTCCTCCAGAATGCCATCAAGCGATTCCGTCCTCGGGTCCTCAGCGGTGAAAATCGAGAGGTCTGCAAACTGGATTCCCACCTGCGCCATCATCCCGCGCTTCTCACGGTCGCGCAGTCCTGCAGAGCCAAATACCGCGATCAACCTTCCTGTAGTCATCTTTCGCAGCGCTTCAAGCGCCACATGCAGCGCGTTCGGGGTGTGCGCGAAATCCACGACCGCTGCGAAGTCCTGCCCCATTTCGATACGCTGCATCCTGCCGGGCACGCCCTGCGTCTGGGCGATCCCCCTGACAGCCGCTTCCGGCGGCACCTTCAGCCCGAACACCGAGGCGCCAATGGCAGCCAGGCAGTTCGATACGTTGAACTCCCCGGGGAATGGTGCGCCCACATCGAAAGATTGATCCTGCGACCTCGCAGTGAAGTGCAGGCTCTGCGGAGCATAGTGGATATCTTCGGCGTTGAGCATGCCTTTTCCGCGGGTCGAATAACTCACAAAATTGCTGCCGGCCTTCTCTCTGAGCGGCAGATAGGACGGATCGTCGGCATTCAGCACTGAGAACCGCAGGTTGCCGATCGGTTTGACCGGGGTTGCCTGGAGCATCTCGAATAGCCTGGCCTTTGCGCCAAGGTATCCTTCGTAACTGCCGTGAAAATCCAGGTGTTCATGGGTGATATTGGTCACCACAGCAATGTCGTACTCGCAGCCTGTCACCCTGTGCTGGATCAGTCCATGCGAGGTCGTCTCGAGCACCACGTGGGTGATCCCTGCATCGAGCATCATCCTGAGGTAGCGCTGCACATCCATCGCTTCAGGCGTGGTCACGTGAAAGCCGGTGTCGATCTCCTTATCCATGATCACGGCATTGACCGTGGAGATCAGGCCTGTTTTCAACCCTGCAGCCTTCAGAATGTTGAAGAGCAAATTGCATGTGGTCGTCTTCCCGTCCGTCCCGGTCACGCCGATCACGCGCAGGCTGCGCGCGGGATGATCGTAATAAGCGGCCGCCAGCCACGCCAATGCCTCGCGTGAATCCTCCACGCGGATATAGGGCACGCCAGTCTCCGAAATTTCCTCGGTTCCGACGATAGCAACGGCTCCCTGCCCAATCGCGGATGAGACGTATTGGTGACCATCCACACTGCCGCCCTTTACCGCCACAAAGATATCTCCCTGGCTCACTTGCCGTGAGTCATTCTTGATTCCACGGACCTCACTCTCAGGCAGCGGCACGGTGTGATGTTTGGATATTGGCAAATCATCGATCAGTTGCGCGAGTTTGTTCATGGCCTTTTCCTCATAGAGTGTACAACAAAAAAGAGGGTTTCTCTGGACATTTTCGCCTTCGAAACCCTCTAAAGAATCTTGAACTATCTAAGCGTTTGCCGCAGATTCTGTAGCTGTCCGGCGACCGAACCATCGACGACTTGATCTCCTGCTCGGACGATCAACCCGCCCAAAATCGTCGGGTCCACTCGGAATGCCACCTTTGCCTTGGTATTGAGCGAAGCGAGCAATTCCTTCTCAACGGTTGTCTGCTCCTCATGGGTCAGGGGCAATGCGCTTGTCACTTCTGCGCTGTCACCGATAATCGTTGTAGCTTTCAACGCTGTCACCTTGCCGCTCTTGATGCCTGAGAAGAATTCATTCAATAGCTTATGCTGTCGCGCTTCATCCAGGTTTTCGCCGATCAACCGTTCGGCCGCTGCAATAGCCAATACCGCCACCTGACTGCGCAGTTCGGTCAGCGTACGTTCGCGCTCGATATCGATCTCGTTCATGGCTGCTTCTCGCTGCTTGGCAAGGTCTGCGTCGGCGGCAGACCGCATCTCTCGGATGGCGGTTTCGGCCTTTTCGGTTGCATCCCTTACGGTTTGGGCAGCCTGGGTTTGCGCATCTGACATGATCTTCGTCGCATCTTTTTCGGCATTCTCACGCGCCTCAGAGGCTATCCGTGCATCTTCAAGGCCTTTTTCAACTGTGGCTCTGCGTTTTTCCAGCATGCCCAGCAAGGGCTTATACACCCAGGCACTCAACACCACCATGATAATGGCGAAGTTGAGGATATAGATAATCAGGGTTCCAGTATTCAGACCTAGTTTTTCCAATGCTTCATCTCCTGCAGCAAACTAAAGCACGAAAAGCATCAAGAATGCAATAACCAGACAATAGATAGCAATTGCTTCAGAAAATGCGATGCCGAGGATCATGTTGGTCAGCAAATTACCATATGTATCGGGGTTACGAGCCATGCCTCCGAGGGCGCCCTGGACGCTTAAGCCAATGCCGACGCCGCCACCCAACGCGCCGATCATCGCGAGTCCTGCTCCAATGAATTTCGCTGCCTGGACGATATCACCTGTCATGATTTTTTCTTCGCCTCCACGTTCTGTCTGGTTTTGCTAAGTTATAGCGGGTTCCTCTTCAGCATGTCCTGATGTCGCCATGGCCATGAATACCAGCGTCAACATGCCGAAGACAAATGCCTGGATCAATCCAATAAACAATTCGAACATCATGATCATTGAGGGTACGAAGACGGGAACCATCACTCCGATCAAGATCAAAAGCACCATCCCTGCAAACATATTGCCGAACAACCGGAATGCAAAAGAGAGGATCTTCGCAAATTCGGAGATGGTCTCAAGAATGCCCACAAGAAAGTCCATGAAACCGAAAAACGGTTTCTTGAACATGGTTGTGAAATTCAAGAATTTACTGAAATAACTGATACCCTGAGCCTGGATGCCGATCACCTGAGTCATGAACACAGAGATCAACGCCAGGGCTGCGGTAAAGCTGAGATCGGTGGACACGCCGCGTAAGAACGGGATGACATTGTAGCCGCCCTGGGCGATCGCCGGCAGAGTCACGTTAAACCAGTGGCCGCCGATCGGTACGATGCTGTACCCGCCTGAAGGCACTTCCTCGACCAAACCAAAAGTCTCGAAGATCGGGACCAGTTTTAGCAGATTTGCGAAAAGGACTATGATAAAAATGCTCGCAAACCATGGGAAAATTTTCTTGGTCCATCTACCTGCGGTGGTTTGAGTGAGATTGTAGAGCAACTCAATCAGCATCTCCATCATGCCGGTGAACCCGCTAGCGATCAGGGTATCCTTCTTGATATTCCTATTGACGATCCAGGCGACAAGCAAGATGACCAGATCCATCACCACCATCCCGGTCAAGGCGTTGGTCAGGTAAACTGGGCCAATGCCAGGCAGGTTGAATAATGGGGTTGAGGAGAGGTTCTCGGGTGCAATTGCTATGATCGATTGTGTTGGCTTGGCTACAATGACGCCAACGACGTTCAAGAGGATAAGCGCCAGGATGATCCAGCGATTCTTCCCCCACCGCCATTTACGAGTCTTTGCCAATCTCATCCTCCTTGCGAACCGGCGTATTGGAATCGTCAATCCTGATCTTCGATACGGTCTTGCGCGCAATGAGAACCATCAAAACGATGGAAACAGGCACGCTGACGATGAGCAGCCCGATCGTAAACCAGGGTTTGGTGCCGAGCGCTCTATCCAGAGCCAACCCGCCGATCGTGGCTGCAATCACGATGATAAGCGTCAAAATTCCGACCTGGCCCACCATCACCGCAAGAAGCATGTTCCGCGAATTCCCGCTTTTGGGCCTGGAAGGCTTTTCAAGTGTTTCCATGATTTTCCGATTATATCATAAGCAATTTGTTCATACCATCAAAAAAGACTTGCAGCTGATTGCATTGCTGCTTGCGTCCACGGGTTGATCAGCACTCCGAGCAGGAGAATCCCCGCCGCGCAGATCGCTGCGGCTGTGACCCAGCGCGCATTGAACCGGATCTTCGCTGCCCCTTCCGGGGCGGGATCCAGGTAGATTACCTTGAGGATGCGCAAATAGTAGTACAAGCCGATTACCGAGTTGATCACGCCAACGATCGCAAGCCAGGCCAACCCCTTTTCGATCGCCGAGTTGAACACCAGGACTTTGGCAAAGAATCCGACAAACGGCGGAATGCCGCCGAGCGAAAGAAGGCCAATTAACATGATGAATGCCAGCCCCGGCGACCTTCTGCTGAGCCCTGCAAACGCGCTAAGATCGCTAGATCCGTCGATCTTTGCCACCAATCCGATAATGCCAAACACGAGCAGGTTGGTCACCAGGTACCCGGTCAGGTAATAGGTTGCGGCCGTCACGCCTGCCGCGTCACCTGCAGCAACTCCGATCAAGACGTACCCCGCCTGCGCGATCGACGAGTAAGCGATCAGCCGCTTGATATTCTTCTGCGGAATCGCCGCCAGGTTGCCCAGGAACATGCTGGCAACCGCCAGTACCGCAGCAACCCATACCCAATACGAGCCTGCCTGCGGGAAGAAACTCAGCAGCACCCGCATCAACACCGCAAACCCTGCCGCCTTCGATGCCGTGGACAAAAACCCAGCCACCGGAGCAGGTGCGCCTGCATACACATCCGGCGCCCAGAAATGGAATGGCACCGCGCTGATTTTGAAGGCAAAACCCGCCAGCACGAACAACATCGCCACTACGAAAAGTGCGCCAGGAACCTGGTTGGTGATGCCCAAGCCGTAAACGGAAAACAATCGAGTCGTCCCCGAGAATCCGTACAAGAAGCTAAAGCCGTAGAGCATCAACGCCGAGCTCATCGCACCAAACAGGAAATACTTGATGCCTGCTTCGGTGGATTGCTTGTCCTTGAGCTTCGCCCCCGCCATCACGTAGAGCGGGAAGGAGGTCGTCTCGATCGCCAGGAAGAGCATCAACATGTCTTCCGCAGATGCCATCAACGCCATGCCGAGCGTGCTCACCGTCATCAACAGGTAGAACTCGGGTTTGACTGCAATCGTATCATCCGTGCAGGTAAACAACGCAGTCAGCGCTGCGCCGGCGAGGAACAGAATACGGAAGAGAAATCCCTGCGCATCGAAACGCAGCATCCCGCCCCATACGGAAGTGACCTGGCTGCCGGGATTGGAGAAGAGAATTGCAGCGCCAATGATGGCTGCAAGCGTAATTGCCGTAAACCAGCCCAGGAATCGCTGGCTCATCGGCTTACGGAGCATCCCGATAATCAATAGCGCCATTATCAGCCCAACCAGGCAGATTTCAGGCAAAATCGAGCGCAGCATCGTGGAAAGTTCGGGGTTCATCCTGCACCTCCCACCAGCGTCAGAATATGCTGCACACCCGCCTGGATCGTGGGCACCAGAAGCGATGGGAATACCCCGATGGCGATCATCACAAGCGAAAGCATCACGATGCTCACTTTATCGGCAAGGTTGATATCTTTGACGCCTGCTGCGAGAGTCTGGGGCACATCGCCAAAGAAAACCTTCCGCACCACCAGCAGAATGTACGCCGCCGTCACCACGATCGAGATCACTGAAACGATTGCCACCAGCGGGAACGTCTTCCATGCCCCGATATAGATGGGCACCTCGGCAATGAATCCGGAGAATCCGGGCATACCCATCGAAACCAAACCGCCGACCACAAATCCCACCATCGCCATGGGCATGAACCTCGCCAGCCCTCCAAGCTCCTTGATATTCCTCGTGTGCGCCCGGTCGTAGACCATGCCGACGATAGCGAAGAAGAGCGCTGTCATCACGCCGTGCGAGAACATCTGCACCCCTGCGCCGGTTAGGCCTTCGGGAGTCAGCGTTGCAAACCCGATGAATACCAGACCCATGTGCGAAACCGACGAAAAACCGATGACATACTTGAAATCCGTCTGGATCATGGCGATGAACGCGCCATAGACCACATTGATCGTCGCCAGGATCAAGATCAAAGGCGCCCAGTAACGCATGCCGTCTGGCAGCAGCATCAGGCCTGCCCGCAGCGCAGCAAACGCCCCAACCTTCATTTCAACGCCTGCCAGGATCATCGAGACCGCCGTCGGCGCGGCCACATGGCCGTCAGGCGCCCAACTGTGGAAGGGGAACAGGCCGCCCAGCACCCCAAAACCGATGAAGATGAAGGGGAACCAAAGCTTCTGAACCGCCAATCCGAACCCGGCTTTTTCGAGTTGCAGCAGGTCGAATGTGTGCAAGCCGGAAGAGAAGTACAACGCCAGCACGCCAACAAGCGCCACCATGCTCCCAAGGAAGAGATACAGGGTCAGCTTCATGGCGCCATATTCCCGGGTCTTCGGGTATCCCCAGATGACGATCATCAGGTACTTGGGGAAAATAGCCAACTCGAAGAAGAAGAATAATTGGAACAGGTCGAGCGATGCGAACACGCCGGCGACGCTCGCGGCCAGGAACATCATGAACGAGAAGAATTCGCGCGGTCGCTCTTCCACATTCCACGAAACGAGCACGCCGCTCAATACAACCAGCCCGGCCATCAGCTCAAGTGAAACGCTGATGCCGTCGACGCCTACGAAATAGGAAATGCCAAGCGCAGGCAGCCATTCCAGCCGTTCCATGAACTGGTATCCCGCCTGCGAAAGGTTATAGCTGAAGAACAGGAAGACCGAGATGCTCAACATGATCGCTGCTGCGGCAAGCGCAGTGATGCGGATCAGGTTGCGCTTCTGAGCAGGATAGAGAAGCAGAAGGATGCCTGCTGCGACGGGGGTGAAGATCAGAATGCTCAAATAGGGTATCTGCATCTGCGTCCTCTCAGAACCAGGCCAGCACGGTCTGGTTGATTACCTGCACGATCCACGACGGCCAGAATCCGATCACCAGGCTTAAGATCATCAACGGCGCGATCACCGCAATCTCCCGCGCCTTGATATCCCTGAGATGGTCCTTCCAGCTTGTATTCAAAGGCCCTTGCAGCACGAGCTTGAGCGCCTTGAGCACGTACACACCTGTGAACAGCAGACCGAGCATGCTGACCGCCGTGATCAAAGTAAATTCGGGCCAGGCTCCCCGCACTACCATGAATTCGGAAATGAATCCGCTCAACCCAGGCAAGCCAAGCGAAGCCATCGATGTGAACATCAGAATGGATCCGTAGACTGGCAGGATGGCATACAACCCACCGAACCGGTCAAGCAAACGGGTGTGCGCCTGGTCGTAAAGCACGCCGACCAGGAAGAACATGCCTGCCGCGCTGAGTCCGTGGCTGAACATCTGCAGCACAGCGCCGTCGATTGCGATTGCAGCATCCTGGCTGGCAGCCAGGCTCTGACTGGCGCCAACCCTGGCGGCAACCGCCACTCCTAGAATGACGAAACCCATGTGATTGATCGAGGAATACGCCACAAGCCGCTTGAAATCCTTCTGTCCCGCCGATGCGAACGCGCCAAAGACGATCGAGGCAGCGGCAAGCACAGCGAGCCAGATCGCGTAATGATTCGATTCTGCCGGAAAAAGCGGCAGTACGAGCCGGATGAACCCGTAAGCGCCCAGCTTCAAGAGCACTCCTGCCAGGATCATCGACCCCGCCGTCGGCGCCTCGGTATGCGCATCAGGCAGCCAGGTGTGGAACGGCCAGATGGGCACCTTGATCGCAAATGCGATCACGAATGCCCAAAAAGCGATCGCCTTCACCGTTTCGCTCGGCAGCCCAAACAGGGATGCCTGCTTGAGCGCCGGCCAGGTTTGGATCAGTGTCACCAGGTCGAACGTGCCGGTTACCGCGCCGATCATCTGGATCGCCAGCAGTAACCCAAGCGACCCGCCCATGGTGAACAGGATGAATTTCAACGAAGCATAATTCCGCTTCTCTCCGCCCCATTGGTTGATCAGGAAGTACATCGGGATCAAACCCACTTCCCAGAACACGAAGAAAAGCAGCAGGTCCAGCGACACAAACACGCCAAGCATTCCGGTTTCGAGCAACATGAACAGGATCAGGTAGGCTTTCAGGTGATCCTTGATCGAATGCGAAGCCAGCAGCGCCAGGGGTGTGAGCAGCGTGGTCAGCAGCACGAGCACCAGGCTGATCCCGTCCACCCCCAGGTGGTAGCTCGAATGGATCGCCGGGAACCAGTCCGCCTGCTCTTGAAAAGCGAATTGAAGCGCATTCGCTGAAGGCTGGTATACAGCCCACAAATAGATGGTGATTGCCAATGGCACAACGCTTGCGGCAATGGCCGTCCAGCGCAGCGCCTTGTCCGCTCTGGATGAGATCAGCGCAAGAGCCGCCGCCCCAAGGACAGGGAAGAAGAGGATCCAGCTCAATAGATGATTCGCAAAGATATCCATCGTCTCGTCCCTGCCTACTTGAACACCGAATAAAGGATGATGAAAAGGATGGCCAGACCAGCCAACGCCCCAGCCATGTACTGTTGCACCCTGCCAGTCTCAAGTTTGCGGATGAACGATCCGCTCTTGCGCGTCCCGCCGGCGATCCCATCAGCAGCGCCGTTGACCACGGGCAGATCGAACCAGTTTCTCAAAACATACCCAAACCAGAGTCCCAATTTACCGATGCCGTTGATGATCCCGTCGATGATCACAAGATCCATCCATTTCGACACAAAGACGTCGGCAATCCAGGCCGCCGGCCGGATGAAGAGCAGGTCATATAGCTCATCGAGCATGTACTTCTTCTGCACGAAGCGGTATGCGCTTCCAAAGGCCGCCTCGAGCACGTCTTCTGCCTTAGCGCTCCTCACCTTCCTGTACACCAGCCATCCCAGAAGCAGACCGCCCAGTGCAACGATCAGCGAGGTGACCAGCGGCACGCTGCTCACCCCTTCCGAGACCTCGAAGGAAAGCATGGAGCCCGTGAAGGTGGCGAACCAATCCGTGCTGAGCTTTCCGAGCACAGGGAAAGTCTGCGGGATCCCGATCCAGCCGATTCCAATGGCAAACAACCCGAGAACCACCAGCGGTGCTGTCATCGTCGCTTTCGATTCGATACCGTGTTCCGCGGCTTTGCTGCGGGGCTTGCCCAGGAACACGAGCGTGATCTGCCTCGCAGAATAGAAGGCGGTCAGCAGCGCTGCCAGCGCCAACGCGATAAAGACGACCGCTGATTCGCTGAACGCACCTGCCAGAATAGCATCCTTCGACCAGAATCCGGCCGTTATCAGCGGAAAACCGGAAAGCGCAAGCCCGCCCGCGAGGAATGTCCAAAAAGTGAGCGGCATTTTCTTGCGCAGCCCGCCCATGTTGCGCATGTCCTGAGTATCGAGTTCTTGCTTGCTGTGAAATGCGCCGTGTTCCATCCCATGAATGACCGAGCCTGCAGCCAGGAAAAGCAGCGCCTTGAAGAAGGCATGCGTGAACAGGTGAAACACCGCCGCGGAGTATGCGCCCACACCCAGCGCGGCAACCATGTATCCGAGCTGCGAAATGGTCGAGTACGCCAGCACGCGTTTGATGTCGTTCTGCGTCACGGCGATGCTTGCGGCAAACAACGCTGTGAATGCGCCGATCGCAGCCATCGCCAGCATGGGCGTTGTCAACGGCAGCCCGGGCTGCCAGCCTGCGGAAATCAGCGGGAAGAAGCGTGCTACAAGATAGACGCCTGCCGAAACCATCGTTGCGGCATGAATCATCGCGCTGACCGGCGTCGGGCCTTCCATTGCGTCGGGAAGCCATACATGCAGCGGGAATTGCGCCGATTTGCCGATCGTTCCCGCAAACAGCAGCAGGCCGATCAGCCCTGCCCAGGATAACCCTGCCACTGGGGATGCGGTTGTGCTTAACATGCTCAGAGTCTGTGGGCTGGCCAGGATCTGCTGATAATTTAGCGTCCCGGTCAGCGCATACAGGGCAGCCAGGCCGAGCAGCATGATTACATCGCCGATACGCGTGACGATGAACGCTTTGATCGCAGCTTTACGCGCCGACTCCCTGCCGTACCAGAATCCGATCAGCAGGTACGAGCATAGGCCCATGATCTCCCAGCCGATGTACAACCCAAGCAGGTTGTCTGTGACGACCAGCAGGAACATGGCGAATGCGAAAAGGCTGATCAGCGCGAAGAACCTTGCATACATCGGCTCGACGGAAGGTACCTTCTCCACATGCCCATCGCGCTTCACCTCTGCCCCCTTTGGAGGCAGGCCTGGAATATCCTCCTTGCCAACGGGTGCGCCGAAATTGTGATATCCAACGCTGTAGATGAAAATCATCAGGATGGTGATGGCTACGAAAGCCAGGGTCACCACGGTCAATGGGTCGAGTTGCACGCCAAACATGAAGGTCGAATTGCCTGCCGGCAGCCATGGTATCTGGCTAATGACCGGGTTTTGAGCGAGCCCGGGCAGATGCAGGCCGTTCCACACCACGATCATGCTGGCAATGAACGAAAGCCCGGCAGCTCCGAGCGCCAGGCTGTGGCTCAGGCTTCGGCTGCGAAATGCAGCGACCGAAATGATCACAAATGCCGCAAAGGGCACAAGAGGGATGAACCAGAGTAAATTGGCGGTGGACAAGAATGTGCTCAATTCGTTAACCCTTCAAGAGATTCATCTCATTGACGTCGACCGTCTTGCGGCTGCGGTATGCCGAAATAATCAACGCCAACCCCACCGCTGTCTCGGCCGCAGCCACCACAAAAGCCAGCGCCACGAACACCAACCCGTCCATCTCTGGCTGCGCGTAATGCAAATAACGCCAGAAAGCCAAAAGGTTGATATTCACCGAGTTCAGCATCAGTTCGAGGCCGATCAAAGCCCCCACCAGGTTCTTGCGGGTGATCACGCCATATAGCCCAATCCCCATGAGGGCAGCGGCAAGGATGAGATACCAGCTCAATGGGATCACTTCTTGATCTCCTCCTTTTTCTCGACGGCCGTATAAATCGCGCCCACCAGGGTTGCCAAAAGCAGGATGGAAGACAATTCGAACGGGACTAGATACCCATTGGGGTTGACAAGCTCCTTACCCAGCGTCGCCAGGTCGGTGGCGCTTGCAGGCAGGGGCGCAGGTATTGAGGTTACCTTCGGCCATAAAAGAATCGCCGCGCAAATTCCCACGAACAGGATCAGCAGCCCCAAAGCTGCGAGCCACCACCTAGGGTTGGTCTGAGTTCCTTCATCTGTCAATGATGAACGGCTGAGCATCACCGCAAAGATGATCAGGATCGCGATTGCGCCAATATAAACAAGCACCTGGACCACCGCGAAGAAACTGGCTTCGAGCAGCGCAAAGATGAAGGCCACCCCAAGCAGGGAGAGCACCAACCAGAGCGCCGCGTGCAACATCTTGCGCGCGTTGACCGCTGCAATGCCCGATCCCAGGGTCACAGCGCCTACGAGCAGGAAGATCACCTGACCTGCGCTCAAGCTTCACCTCCCGGTTCGTGTTCTGCAGCAGCCTGGGGCGGGTTCGCCAACGGAGGCCTTGCCAGCGGCCGCGGACGGGCTACCTCTGGCACTACCCGCTTTGGCGCAACCACCCGCACGAGACGGTCTGCTGCGACCCAAATCGCAATATTGACAATCCAATTCACGCCGATACGCAGAGCCGTCAGATTGGAGGGAATGGCTTTATCCACCACTGCCGTCGCTGCCAGCACCACCAGTGCCAGCGGCGTCAGGAACTTCCAGTTGAAGTTCATCATCTGGTCGATCCTGAAACGCGGAACAGTAAATCGTATATGCAGGATCAGGAAATAGACCACAGTTGCTTTGACCGATAAATAGATGAAACCGAGGATGGGGATGGATTCTGCGCCAGGCCCGCGCCAACCGCCGAGGAACAACGTGGCAAATATCAGCGCAGCGGTGGCCGAGTGCAGAAAGTCTGCAACGTAGAACATGCCGAATTTCAATCCCGAATATTCCACGTTGAAACCCGCCACAAGCTCCGAGTCCGCTTCGATCAGGTCGAAAGGCGCACGGCTGTTCTCGGCGATCGATGCGATGAAGAAAATGGCTGCCGAGAGCGGCGCCAGGAAGATGTACCACACGTTTTGCGATCGGGCGATATCGTTCATTCCCAGCGAGCCGCTGAACATCACGGGTATTAAGAGCACAAGCACCATAGGCACTTCGTAACTGATCAGGTTCGCCACCGCCCGGAAGCCGGCGATCAACGCGTACTTGTTGTTCGAACCCAACCCCGCCATGATGATTCCGAGCTCGCCGATGGCTCCAACTGCCATGAGATAAACCACCCCAACATTGATATTTACCCCAAAGATCGTGGATGCGAACGGGATCACCGCAATAACCGCCAGGACAGCCCCCACTGAGAGCACTGGCGCCAGGTTGTATGGGATCTTGTCCGCCCCTGTCGGGGTGATGTACTCTTTGGTGAAGATCTTGACCATATCCGCCAGGGGTTGGAAAAGCCCCCACGGTCCCACCCGGTTCGGCCCAAGGCGATCCTGGAAGCGTCCCCCCACTTTGCGCTCCAACCAGATCAGGAAGACGGTGAAGAACAGCCCGCCAAGCACCAGGGATGCGCCACCCAGTATCGCCAGGATCACCTGGATCAGCGTGGCATTTGCGCCCCAGCCGCTGAGCACGCCCGTCAGCCATTGGTTCAAGATTGTGATAGGGTCGCCGATGAATCGCAGCACGCCTTGCAGGAACGTCAGGATGTTCTGCCAGATCACAGCCATTCGAGCGCTCCCTTACGCCATGCGTAGATTAGTGCCGCAGCAAGGATCGCGATGAACAGCACCGCTTCCAGCACGCCAAAGAGAGTAAGCTGATTGTAAGCTACAGCCCATGGGAAAAGCAGAACGGTCTCGACATCGAATACCAGGAAGATGAGACCGTAAACGTAATACTGTACCTTGAATTGGATTCGCGATTCACCGATCGGCTCTATGCCGCATTCGTAAATGGAATCCTTGATTGGGTTGGGCTTTTTTGGAGAAATAACGCCTGCAAACGTGATCGCTGCAAGCGGCAGTGCAAAAGCAATAACCAAGAAGATACCCAGGTAAATCCAATCAGTAAACATGGCAATTCCTCGGGGAGATTCTTCAATTGTTACGGATAAAGATAATTGCTGGAATGCTTCGCTGATTTTATCATAAACAAGACATACTGTCTCGCCTATCTCTTATTCTGTTTTCGCTTTTGACGCGCCGGAACGCCTTTTCCTTGTGTGCGTTTCGATCCTGCAGACAGTCTCGAGAAGGCCAGGATGAAAAACACTCCAGCCGCGATGAATCCGATTGCTGCCCAGCGGTACCAGCGGGCCGTGACGCCCAGGAACGTGATCGCGCTCACCTGAAAATCCCTGGCAAGCAGCGCGGTTATGGGGAGTTCATTCACCCCGGCATAGACCCACAGTGTCCCCCGGAGCGTACCGGCGCTCTCGGGCGTCACCTTCCAGGCAAGTTTCACCGGGCCGGCCGGGTCGAACGTCAGCGAGACATCTCCCTGCGGGGAAAGCTTGGCATGACTCAGGTCTACGGCTGCCCGCAAATGGCCAGAAGACGTATCCGCAGGTGAATCCAGCTTGAAACTCAAATTGAGAGTGAATTCCTCGCCCACCCACGCCCTGGCAGGCAGGCTTCCGCTGATGACCGCCTGCTGCCCCGAACTCAGTTTTACAGGGACAGAGAAAGGAACTTGCTTGAATGGCCAAAAACCGATCACCAGGCAAATCGCCCCTATGCCTGCCAATACAATACCTGTAATGAAGCGCTTGTTCATGCCGCGATTATACTTCAAGCTTTTTGAGTCACTCGTCAGGCAGTTTGATTCGTGGTTAAAAAAAGAAAACGGATCTTCATCCGTTTTCGATTCTCGTTTCTCCATCAGGGCCGATCAATTGATTACAACCCCGATCTTTTTGCCGTCCTCGTCTGAATCCACATGCACCTCGAACGGTTCGTTCCGATCCATGGAAGCATCGATTTCATCGAGGATTTCATCGAGATGCGAATTGCGCACTTCTGCGCTCATGTGTTTGCCGAAGGTTCTGACGATCCAGGATAAAAAGCTGATCGGGAATGGCACCTGGATATCGATATGTTCGCGCTTTCCCTCTTCATTGGAATTGACCACAATATGCATCCAGCGCGATTCCAACAATCGGGCGCCGGCATAGACAAGTACAATTCCCAACACCAATGGGATGCTCGAAAGGAAGAAACCCCAGCTGAAACCGGCAGCTTCATACCCGCTGTACATGCCGTACGCTGCAAGCACGGTGATGATCACGCCAAGCCACATGGGGATGCTCCAGAGAGCTCTCCACACGCCTGAACCTTCAGGCTTCTCGGCTTGCAGAGGCGATCTAACTACATCCACCTTTGGCTCTGGCGATTCATCAGCGGGCTCTCTCCGTTTGCCTTCGAGAATTCCGAGCAGTTCGGAGCCCTCCTCAGGTGTAAGCAGACCTTCCTGTACTTTCTTGAGAATTTCGAACTGGCTCTCCTCGTTTGTCATTTCATCTTCCTTCCAGCGCTTTTAGCAGTTTCTCGGCTTCTTCCACGGTAATTTTCTTCTCAGAAAGCATTTTTAAGATCATCATCCGTTCGTCTTCGGAAACCTTCGGCTTTTCAGATGCTCCTGGAGGCGTGGGCTTCTCGAAAGTGAATGACGCGGCCCCTCCCCGGTTGAAAATTCCTTTTTCTTCCATCTTGTTGACGTAGCGATCGATATTTTCCTGGGCAATCCGGCCGGCCCTTTCAGCCTGTTTGGCCGCCTTTTCGGACGAGCGGTAGGCAATCTTCAAGCCTTCGGAAATCTTCCTTTCAAGATCGTTGGAGAATTTGTCCCAGTTCGTGTCAAAATGATTGAAAACATTGTCGAACTTGAATCGGATCGGCTGACGATCCGAGATCGAAATATCCCCGCCTGCCCGAAGCTCAACCGTCGAACCGCCCTGTCCAAGGATGATATCTCTGGCAATCCCTTCGAATTCCGCCTGGTTATCCCTGGTCTGGATCGAAATATCCCCGCCTGCCGTAAAATTCAGGCTCGCATTCGCGCCTTCGGGCACAAGGATCTCGATGTCGCCTCCTGCGCTGATGCGCACAGGTTGAATATTGGGGTTGATCAGGCTTAGTTCCACATCGCCGCCGACTTTTGTTTCCACCTTTCCCGAAACTCCCTCAGCCGAAAGGTCGCCGCCCACATTGCTCACCAGCATTTGAGATGCCTGTTCGATTGCCAGGTCTCCGCCGACCCGTGCAATTTCGACCGTGCCGCTCACGCCGCGTAAAGCGCAGTCGCCTCCCACAGATTCGATCGAAGCGGTCGGTGTATCTTGCAGGTTGAAGTCGCCGCCGATCTTGCCAACGATCACCCTGTTCCTCAGGTTGCGCACGTTGCCGTCGCCATCCACTTTCTCGATGGTTACTGACGCAGCCTCGGGAACCATGATTTTGCAGTCCGAGTCGCACCGCACGTAAAATATACCGTTCTCTTCCTTCATTCTGAATGTGTCAGCAGACTCTACAACCGAAGTGAATTGTGGCGCTGGAACACCTTCAAGATACAGATCACCCCTCATCGATAACACGAGCTTTGCATCCATCTTCATTGGAATGATTGTCTGCTTCATGATTTCCTCGATCTCTCAATAATCCATGGGCTAAAATGCTCTCGACTGTGCGATACATGTATCATAGCAAAACTTTGAGAGATTGTCAATACCATAATTGATTTTATTGAAGTAATTGTCCAAATATATTGAATTTTTATCATAATCTTTCTAATTTTTATGAATTATGCTTCAATATTTTTATATGCCTTAACTAAAAAGTTAGCGGCTCATCCCAGGGAGAGCCGCTAACTTCGACCTTTACGCTCATGTGTATAATTTGCCTGATATTTGCTTTTCTCGATCGCAGACTAAGTCGGGAGTAATCTTGTTGCGTAATCCGCAAGCGACAAGGCATCCAGATCGCCTGTAAGGCATAGCGCGCTTCGTTGACCGTCAGGCCATGGCCAAAAACGGATGAGAGGCGCGTCCAGGCTTTCGATGGCCGCCCGCAGCGCCACCGGGTTGTTATGCTGCTCGACCATCGCCGGTTCGATATGGATCGAACAGTCGATTCCATCTTCAGGTGTTAGCGTGATATACCCCAACTGCTTCAAGCACGCGCTGACCCACCCTGGGACGTCGGGAGCCACCTGGATGAGTGGAAGCGGCCTCCCCTCGATGGTCACATGCCTGGCATACAGCCGGCGGTAAGTGGCATCCCAGGATGTCGAAAGCTGAGGAATCTCAAATCCACGATACAGGACTGTTCCCCTCGGCCCGCAGATGAAGTTGAGCACAAATCCATCCCCCTGCCGTTCGATTTCGATCTTGTAGGCATCTTTCTCCAGCCACCATTCGCTGATATCCCGTAGCTGTGCAACCCAAACCCCACCTTCCATGTTCCTGGCTTCACGCAGCGTGGTAATAAAAGGCGCCTCGACCAGGTTTGCCAGCTCAGGATGGAACATCAGATTGAATAACTCCCCTCGCTGGTGAGTTCGGCCAAGCAGATCAGACCATGCGCCTGCGATCTCCTCCAGTGAATACCCCAGGCCGTCGTGAAGCTGCAAATCGTCAGGAACGCTCACCGGAATTTCCACCATGCCATCTTGTTTCCACGGCAGGCTCATATGGCTTTCCGCAGGCACGCCCTGGTAGAACTCCTGGATCGTTTCGAACACCACGCGTCCATCATCAGCCGGACGATTCTTGTAAGGCCATTCGACGGCTTTGTTGCTGCTGTACTTGAATGTCCCATGCGGCAATTCCGCCAACAATTCGTCTGTGACGCTCAAGTAAGGGCACCTGAAACCGTTCACCTCAAGTCCGAACTTCTCGAAGCTCGTTGCAGCCCGCAGCAACTGTGCGCTGGCTTCGCCGGCTGTATAACTCTTCAAATCCAGGTGTTGATAACCGTGCACGCCGATCTCGCAGCCGCGCTCGTTCAATTCGCGAATGAACCTCAGATTCCGCCTCACTACGATGGCAGGCACAAAGAAAGTCGGCCGGCAATCGAACTTTTGGAGTTCGGACACGCAATGGCGAATGCGTGCCGTCGCTTTAGCAGGATAGACTCCGTAGCGTTGCGAAAGCCGTTTTGCCCGCTCCACTACGAACCGAAATCCTCGCTTTTCATACCAGGCTTGAAGTTTCATCGTTTGGCCCATAATGGATAACAAAGTAATCGAATGCTTTGAATGTAAATCGAATTAACACTTGTAACCGTGTTGAATTTGGTTGCAACTCGCGTGCTATCTCTGCGATTTGCATCTTCCTGCTTTTGGGCAACCGGTAACCCGTCGCTCATCCCTGATCTCCTGCATGCGCATTGAGCAGCGATCGGTACATTTCGACCAGTTTCCCTGCCTGGTGATTCCATGCCAGCTCGTCCCGGATCCTTTCAAGGCCGACGGCGCCCATCTGTCTGCGCCGTTCTTCATCCTCCATCAACATGACGATCTTTTGGGCAAAATCGAAGATATCGTTGCCGTCTGCGTACAAGGCCGCTTCTCCCGCGCTATGCCGGCTCTCCGGGAGATCGAAAGCCACCAGGGGCTTTCCAAACGTCATGTAATCCATCACCTTGATGAAGGTGGAGGTATCGTTATAAGCATTGGAAGGCTCCGGCGACAGGCCGATATCGATGCGTTCCAAATGCCGGTTGAATTCATTGGGGTCGTCGATCCATCCGGTGAACTCAACATGCTTGTCGATCCCCAGATCGCTGCTTAACTGTTTCATTTGCAGGAATGCATCGCCTGCCCCGACCAGCACGCAACGGACGTTTTCCTGGTGCAGTTCATGCACCAGTAGCTGGAATGCCTTGAGCAAATAGTCCACCCCATCCTGGATGCCCATCACGCCTACGTATCCCAGGGTGATGCCATCGTCCGGCTTTTTCTGGTCCAACAGATTTGCCCGGAGAGGTTTTTCGTTCAGGTCGGGCCCATTGCGTACGATCGTTATCTTCTCTTCCGAAATGCCAGCCCGCTCGATCTCGATCTGCTTGTACGATTCATTCGTCGCAATCACCCTATCTGCGAGGTGTAAAGCTTTTTTCTCCCACCACATCAAAGCCCTGTAAATTGCCGGCTTCCCCCTGTACAGGAAATGGGCATTATAGAGCTCAGGCGCCAGATCGTGATGGTCCATCACGTAAGCCTTGCCAAACAGCTTGAAGAATCCTGCCACTAAAAGCCCGGTATCGGGCGGTTGGTGTACGTGAACGGCATCGATCCCATAACGCGCCCACACGTACACTGAGAGCACAAAGAAAATAAACAACGAATACCCGTATTCGCAAATGTATCCGATGAAGTTATTGAACTTAGGCGGCACAGGATAGCGAATGACACGGGTTCCGCAATAATTTTCCGACCACGCCTGTCCTGTGGAATGCGGGCAGATCAACGTGACGCTGAACCCTGCATCGGTCAAAGCGCGGGCTTCGTGCCTCACCCGCGGATCGCGCGGGAAGGGACAATTCTCCAGCAGCATCAAGATACGCCGCTTCATTCGGGCGCTCCGATACTTTTTTCGCCAGTTGAAGCCGGCTGGGGCGCAGCTCCTTTTCGCTGGCGGTTCACAAGCTGCTTGAAAGAGACCCATGCAGGCCTCCAATCATCCCATTCTAAAAATGCCCATTCCTTCTCGCCGATCAGGGAAGACAGCCAGCGCCACAAAGTCAGCTTCTTCTGTTTTCGATAAATGATGAAGGCCCTTACATCACGTTGAAAGTCCACCCAACGCACCCCATTTCGATACTTGAATTCAGGTTCGACGTGCAAGGCCAAAGCATCTCGGTATGCCACGTATGGAATATCTACCCCGCATCTGGCTCCGTATGAATCCCACATGCCCAACCTGGCGTTGAATTCGATTAGTTTGTATTCGTTATCTCTTGAGTCTCTTTTAAATTCGACTCCGCCAAGGCCTTTGTACCCTACGTCTGACAGCAGTTTCAGGCTCACTTCTTCCAGCTTCGGATCGTAAAAAGTGCGAACGAATGTCGCCGACCCAAATCCGACAGGCAGAATGCGCTCCTTGACACCGGCAAATGAAGCCAGAATTCTCGATTGCCGGTTGAGATAAAAGCAAAAATACACCAGGTCGCTATCTTTTCCCGGAATATACTCCTCGATGATCATCCGTGGATCGTAAACCGCTATCTTCTTGTACATCTCCAGGAGCTTACTTAAATTCTCGCAAAAGACAACTTTTGAAGGGCCGCTGAGATAATTCTCGCGCACGATTGCGGCAATTTCATCTTGTAGCCATGACGGACTGAATACAGGCTTAAGCACTACAGGAAAAGGCAGATCGTCGCCAATCTTTTCGATTTCTTCCACCGAATTGGCCCAAATAACTTGTGGGGATGGAGTATTGTATTTGTCTGCAATTTTGTGCAAACCATCTTTGGTCAGCATGCTCGTCATGGTCTCGTGGTCCGACATGACGTAGCGGTAATGGTGCATCAGTTCATCCCGATATTTGGAACACAGTAGCACATCATTGTCGCGCAGTGGATAGAGCACTGCTTCACCCAGTTCCTTGCCCAATTTCAACAATGTCTCCAGCCGGTTTTCGTCCGATTTGTCTCCCCCGGGTAGCGGACGCGGAATCACATACCGCGAAGCCATCCCGATCGCATCCGGGTTCTCGTCCACCTCGTAGACCTTGATCCCCCTTCGCCCTAATGACCTGGCGACCCCCAGCGATGCAGGCCGGTCGGCAGGGATGACGACTGCCGGCGGGAACGAATCCATCTTACGTGTGCGGTCCTGGCTCATTTTGACAACCTTTCTTTCCATCCATCCGATGGCTGAAAGTGGTAAGGAGATTGGTTGCGAAACGATTCGATCATCTTCCACTCACCGTTAAGCACGACCTGCTCAAGGTCAAACTCCCTCTTCAAAAGCGGATGACTCGAAAGGCAGATCGACTCGCTCACAAGCGGTATCTTCTCGGGTTCGAACCCCATCAAGAAGCAATTCAAGGTATCGATTGCCGGCAGGTTGTCGCCAAATAAAAGGACTCCTGTCTGCACCGCCGTCGGGTAAGCCGGCCCTTCTCCCTCGCCGCCAAGGATTCC
Source organism: Chloroflexota bacterium (assembly GCA_021779955.1). GTDB lineage: Bacteria > Chloroflexota > Anaerolineae > Anaerolineales > Anaerolineaceae > UBA6107. Next base: position 24,838 of record JAJXZS010000004.1, read on the forward strand.
ATCGATCAAAGCGAGATGCTTCCGGCACGGCTTATCCTGCATCTTCCCATCCGTCGTGCAGTAAGTGGCGATCCGCACCAGATCGAGCACCATCCGCCATGCGGTATCGTTCCCCCACCACGCTCCTTCGACCACCGGGGTCCACGGCCGGATGGCTCTCTTCAGCAAGCGATAGGACACCCGCAACGCGCTCCCCCAGGTCGTATCAGGCGCTGTCTGTTGCAGTTTTTCATGGTACGCTGAAGCCAGCACCTGGATGCCTGCCCGGCTGTCAGGATACTCATCCCCGCCCTCGGCCGGTGCGCCGTAACGGTGATGCGGCAGCGAATCCTTGTGCGCCACGGTGCCCACAAAACCCTTCAATGCGCAGCTGATGCCAACTTTCTCGTGTGTCTTCAGCTTCGGAATGCTGAATATCACATCGGCTTCCAGGATTTTCCGGTTGACCACGTACTCGTGTTTGCCGTCCGAGTGAAAGTTCTCTGTCCGGTTCGGGTTATAGTTCATCACACGGTAGTGGTGTCCTGGCTTTTCATCCAGTTCCGCAAACAGACTGTCGCCATTAAGGTTGATGTGAACACCATCCGATTCATCTCTGCGCTCAACTTTTCGGACCGCGCCTACAGAATTTGAATCTGTGACGAACAGGCGCAGGTCGTGCGCTTCGACCGGAATTGCCTGGCTCTTGTAGAACGCTTCCACCTCGTCCGCCCCGGTATCCCTCTGCACCTGCTGCCAGTGACAGAATTGTGTCGGTGCATTCCCGAAATTGACCTCGCCATTCTCCCCCACAGCGATCAACAGGTAATCGATTGCCGCACGAATCACCGATCCGTGTGTGCACCGCGACAGGTAATCCTCGAGCCGCTCATTATCACGCCGCTCGTTGGCAAAATTGCACAGGACGAAGACTTTGCTGCCTCGCTCGACAAAATCGCCCAACGGGTTCCAGCCTGCCGTGCCCAGGTGTTTTTCGTCCAACCCCGCCTGGATGAAGCACTGCCGCACCGCCCTGTAGATTGGATTGGGTTTCGAGGCGACATGCTCATACCGGTATTCCGGGAAGCGTTCATCCGGTGAGTACCACTCCCCACCCTCAGGATATCGCAGGGATGGATCGAGAATTAACGAAATCATGGTTTGTAAGCCTTTCCTATTTATATTTCAATCGATTCGGGAGAATCGACGCTCTGTTCTTCTTGTTCAGGAACCTGGAATCCCTCGCCGCTCAGGATCACTTCTCTCCATCCTTCATTAGGCTTGAAGTGATACGGGGGCGCTTTGCGGATCTCTTCAACCGACGAGCTCTTCCCATTGACGATTACCTTCTGTTCGTGAAGCTCGTCGCTGAACAGCGGATGATTGCTCAAATGCCTTGCCTGCCAGACCATGGGAATATGATCGGGGTTGAATCCCATGATCAGCGCGCACATCGTATCGACCACGGCAAGGTTGTCGCCAAACATCAACACCCCGGCGTGTACTGCCGTCGGATAGGCCGGGCCTTTTCCCTCTCCGCCGAGCACCCCATCGACCAGGGCAAGATGTTTTCGGAATGGCGCAGAGTGAACTCTGCCTTCTGCATCGCAGTAAGTGGCAATGCGCACCAGGTCGAGCACCATCCGCCACGCCGTATCGTTCCCCCACCAGGCCCCCTCGATTTGCGGATTCCATTTGCGGATTAACTTCTTGAGGATCCGGCTCGAAGCGTGAAGCACTTTCCCTGCTCCAGTTTCAGGCGCCAATTGATATACCCATTCGTGATACGCCGATGCCAGCGGTTGAATGCCCATCTGACCGTCCGGGTATTCGTCTCCGCCCATCTTTGGCGAGCCATAGCGGTGATGCGGCAGCGAATCCTTGTGTCCGACGGTACCGACGAAACCCTTCATTGCGCAGCTGATGCCGACCTTCTCGTGCGTCTTGAGCTTGGGAATGCTGAAAATCACATCTGACTCTAAAATCTTCCGCCCGATCACGTACTCATGATTTCCAACAGAATGGAAGCTGTCTGTACGCTTGGGATCGTAATTGATCACCCGGTAGCGGTGGACCGGCTTTAGGTCCAGTTCTGTCATCAGGCTGTCATTGTCGAGATGCACGTGCACACCCCGGTCCTCATCGCGCCTCTCAACGCTCGTGATGAAGCCCAATTGGGTGGCGTTCGTCACCATCAACCGCAAGTCGCTGGCTTCTACCGGGCTTCCCTGAGCTTCGTAAAAATCTCTCACCTTGTTCGCACCGGTATCCGCGAGCACCTCTTCCCACTGCGTGTACTGCACAGGCGCATTGCCGAAGGTGACCCGGCCTTCCTTCCCCGCTGCGATCAACAGGTAATCGATCACCGCCCGGATCACCGCGCCGTTTGTGCACCTCGAGAGAAAGTTATCGACCTTTTCGTCCGGCCTTCTCTCTCCCGCAAAATTGCACAAGACGAACACTTTGTTCCCCGGAGCGACGTATCCACCCAAAGGGTTCCATTCGCGCATTCCATAATGCTCATCATCGAGGCCGGCTTGAGCAAAACAATCTCTGACGGCCTTGTAGACCGGATTCTTGCGGCTTGAGATATGCTCGAAGGGATATTCGGGAAAACGCTCATCCGGAGAAAAGAATTCCTCCCCGTCGGGATATGAGATCGATGGATCGAGAATCAACGAGATCATTTACCCTCCATTCCTGGAACCGGCTTTCTTCAGCGAATCCACCCAAATGGCGATGCGCTCGAAATGCTCCGTGCTTACAAGCGAATTCGCTGCCAAAGCATAAGCAACCGGAGAATAGACAAAATCGAATGCCCCGGCATACACCACAACGTTCTTGCTGAAACCGCTTTTGAACCTGTACACACCCCATAATCCATCTGTCCGCGCCAAATATGTTGACTCGTCCTGGTCGGCGTTCCCTTCGATTTCGTCAGGGATTCCCCACAGGTCGTAACTCACACACCCCCTCGCTTTCGCCAGTTTGATCGCTTCCCAAACCAGCAGGTAATTGGGATGCAAATGGTCCGATCCTTCGGCCGAACCTGCGTGGAACTCGGCAGCGTGCTCTCCAAAGAAACAAACCGTTCTGGCAGCCAGCAATTTTTCACCCTGATATGCCAGCAGCAGTTCGCCCTCTCCGTTCTGGTTTAGCACCTCATACTCCTGCTCGTAATATTCTTTTGAACGCCCCGTAAAGTGCTCCCTGAGCCCGGTCTGGCGCATTAATTCGATGTAGGCTGGCAGATCCTGGCTGTTGCCTATGCGCACACGAATCCCTTCCCGTTCCACCTTCCGGATATTTTGGCGGGTTTTCTGCCGCATCGACTTCAGCAGCGCGCCTTCATCAGCCCGAATGTCGATGACGATCGTATTCCGCGGTTGGTTCGTCTTCGAACTGGGTCGAAACGAGTATCGCGCCAGCTGTTCTTGAATTCCTTTGCTCTTCAAGACAGGCGGCTCGATCTTGAGGAAAACGGCTCGCTCCCGCCGCGCGATCCTGTGCAATTCATCCAGCAACTGGACGGTTGTGTCCTCATCATCCCAATCGACCAGCGGTCCCCTGGGTACGTATGCCACACTTGCCACCCCGCCGGGAAGCGGTTTGACCAGCATCTGCGCCGCTGCGCTGATCCTCTCTCCCAGCATAGCCGCAATCCGAAATACCTTCCAGCCCATTCTTTGCTTGAATTCGCCCCAGTCCCACGATTGCAGCAGCGCAAATGCATCCTGCTTTTCAGCATAAGCATTCCATTGCGCCTTCTCTTTGCACTCGGCCAGGGATGTTTTCATCCGCTCAACCTTTGTCCTGGGCGTACTTTTTCGAAAGCACCAAACGCAATCCCTCATACCCCACCGCGCAGATGGCGAGCAGCGCCTGGTTGGGCACCCAGCGGTTGCGCCCGTAACACACCAGGTTCCCGCCGAACTTCGCTTTGAATTGGCGGACGCCGTACTCCTCGTTGGGCTTGCCGGCACCGCCAAAATCGTACATGCGATATCCCCTCTCGCAGCCAAGCTGCAACACATGCCACATCAACAATTCATTCGGCGTGTAAGAACTGTAAGCTCTATCCATACCGCCGTACCAGCCGATCATCGTATCTTTGTACAACAGGTCCACTGACGTCGCCGCCGGAGAAGCGCCGACCAACGCCGTGGTCACCAACATCATTCCCTTTGGCATCAACACATCGTATGCGGCTTCGAAGAGCGACCGGTCTGCCAGTGGAACCTGCGCCATGCGGTAAGTCTTGGTGAGCAACTCATAACTCACGTCCAGTTCGTTTCTGTCATGCAGTTCGCTGATCGCCACTTTTGCCTGGTTGATCCCGTGGCGGATATTCCTCTGCGTCCGGTGACCAATCCGGTTGAAAACTTCTTCCGTCTTTGGCCCCAATTCGATCAAGTAGTTGAGGTGATCCTCATACTCAAACTTGGCCCGGTTCAATATCGGTTGGTATTCCACACACGAGCTGACGTTCCGTACCTCGGTGAACAACGATCTCGTGTCCATGCCTTTCTTGTAAGCTTCAAGCAGCACTGCCAGGGCTTCTTTACCTTCCTGACCCGGATCGACGAGCACGCCGCCAAACAAGATGCTTCGCGTCGTCAGCCGCCGCAGCAGACCCGAACTCAGCGAGATGTGCACGGGCAGCAGTAGCGCCAGGATCTTGCGGTTCTCTCCCACAGCAGCCCACAACTCTGGACGGTATCCTTTCACCTGTTCGAAGACGTGGAACATCTCGGGTGTGTGAAAGATGTTGCCATCGGGATGTCGATCCACGTAGTTGCGCCATTGGTCTTCAGGGAGCGTGCTGACGATCGAAATCTTCATGGGTAAGGGCACCTTGTTCAATAAAGTAGGACTGGCTTACCAGTCTTTTCCCGAAATGTGATTCTTGAACATAATAATCCGCATCAGGCGGTAACCAAACTGGCTGATCGCCATTCTCTGACGGGAGTGGGTGTAGATATTCCGCCCGTAGTTGACCAGCGTACCGCCCCACCTCGATTTGAACACCCGCGGCCCGTAAGGTTCCCCGGGCTTGCCAGCCCCGCCGAAATCGAATAAACGGTAATGGTTTTCGCTCCCCCATTTGAGAATGTTCCAAAGCAGCAAGGATTCGGGTTGGCATTCTGAATAGGTGCGTTCCGAGCCGCGCCACCAATCGTAGATCTGGTCCTTGTACAACAGAAATGCGTTGAAGCCGATACAACTCTGATCTTTGCGCACCAGGAAAGCCTTCATCATTCCTTTCGGCAGCAGCAGTTCAAAAGCCGATGTAAACAGCGATTTGTCTGCCAGAGGAACGCTGATCCGGTTGTAAACTTGCGCCAGCAGCCGGTACGCTGTTGAAAGCTCTTTGGTATCCTGCATATCTTCGATGATCAGGCCCGAGCTAAGGGATTTGTGGATGTGCTGACGTGTCTTCTTGCTCAGGTTATGCCACAACTCAGCCTCAGGCTGTTGCAGATCGATCAGATAATTGAGGTGTTGTTCGAAATGGAACCCGCAATCAAACAGGGTCGGCTGCATGTCCTGCGGATCGACAAGATTTCGCACTTCGGTGAAAATGGGATTGCCCTTGACTTCCCGCGTATATTTCTGCAGCAACAATTTCGACGCATCGCAGCCCCTGGCTCCCGCTGCCCGCAGCAGGCTGCCGTAAACCACCGCACGCGTCGTCAGGGGACGCATGAATCCTTCAAACAGGGTGATCTGAACAGGCAGGAACAACGCCAGAATCTCGTCATTCGCCACTGCTGCCCAGAGTTGAGGTCTATAGCCCTTCGTGCGGCTGTACACTTCGAACATCTCCGGCGTGTGGAAGATATTACCCGCGGGGTGCCGGTCGACAAACTGTCGCCAGGGTTCCTGGGGAAGTGAATTGACGATCGATAATTCCATCTTGACCTTCCGGTGCACCTGGTGAATAAAACACCATTTGGGTGCTCTACCGAGAATTTGCCGCAGGATTTAGGGGAGAACTCCGTACGCCAGGCTGAGCAAAACGGCTCCGCTGATCACCTGTACCACGGTCCCAAAAAGCGCAAAGGTAATCGCGATCACTTTTCCCAAAGGCCGCCGGAAAAGCCAGCCCTGGATATCTTGCGGAACGAATTTGCCAAGCAATTCTCTGTATCTTCTGTCGGCAACCTTGTACAGTTTATATTCGACCACGAGCAGATAGGACGTAAAACCGGATAAAAGAAAAGTGACTATGGGAAAGGCCAGCACCGCAGCGCCCAGCTTTTTGACCATGTCCGGGAAGAAATAAGGTGCAATTGTAAGAATGATGACTGCAAACCCCATCAGGTAAAAAGTCTGCCAAAAACCTTCATTTCGATAAGTCCGCCATTCCCAAAGAAAACGCACAGCTTCGTTTGCCGTCAGCGTATCGCCTGCCATACTTCCCTTTTCTATCGATTCAGCCATTTCTCCTCCAATTTGCATACCAGAATGATTTGCTGTCGCAATATTTCAAACCTTCAACAATACAACGCTTACGAAGAAACCTCTTTCCTTAGATAAAATCCGGCTCGATTTCTGATATAACGTCGAGATGTTTTCCGGCAGCAGTCAGAGGAATATGATCGACTACGTTCAAAGCGACCTGCATATCCTCGCCAAAGATTCTTTTGACCTCATCGATGATTTCATCGAACCATTTTGGTTTAGCCGCATTGTTTAGCACAAGACGTATTTCGAGATGCCGAACGTCTGATTGATACACCTGGTATTTGGCGATTTCAGGATAATGTCTGAACGCCAGAGAGAAGAAGCCCCCGTGGACAAAGTGCCCGTCAGTTGCCACCAGGAACTCATGCAGCCGTCCAATGATTTCTTTTATTATCGGCATTCCCCGACCGCAGGAACAAGGTTGTCCGTCATAGACGGCCATGTCTCCAATCTTGTACCGGATGAACGGCATACCCAGTTGGTGCAGTGACGTGATCACCACTTCCCCCATTTGCCCAGGTTCCACGACATAATCGTTCGCTACGATTTCGAGATAGCGCGTCTCACAAACATGAAGGCCTCCTGCCGGACATTGATATGCGATTGTCCCCATTTCGCGCGCGCTGTACCAGTCAGCCACTTTGCATCCGAGAACCTGTTCGATCATTTCCCGTTGAGGTAGGCTGATCTTTTCCGCCGTCGTCTCGATCAATTTCGGTCGGATATTGTGAATGCCATGAATCTTCAAGTAATTGGCGAACTGGCTGAGCGATGAAGCATAAGCCCTGAACATGACCGGTTGCCACTTCACCATCATTTCAGTAAAGAGCTGCATGTTTTCATCCGTCATATGGAACGCATTCAGAAAGCGTTCCTGCAGCAACGTTGCCCGCAGGCGGGCGCGCAATCCGATCGGCTGAAAATCATACTTGAGTCCCCACACATAAGCCAGCTTGTCGGCTTCCTTGACTCCATACCAGCCTCTACCCCGAAGCTCAAGGGCTGGATCCCAATAACTGAACGCATGCTCGGTGTAGAAATGCAAGGGGACGCCCGTCGACCCTCCCGTAGAGCCTGCAACAACCTTATAACCCGGCTCACGGGTGACCAGTTCGGGCAGATGAGTTTGAATATCTTCTCTCGTCAGAAAAGGTAGTGATTCGAAATCTTTAGTTGAATGAATATCCTGGGGATGGATGCCTTGGCGTTTATACTTTTCATGGTAATAAGGCACGTGCTCGTACGCATACACAACGACTTTCTTGAGCCGCTCCAATTGCCACGTCCTTAATTGGTCAATGGACCACCATTGGCTGTCTTCCAATTCCTTTTGGCGGCTGCGAAGTGTTCTGCCGCCAGGCCAAAACGGCCTGAGAGCCCTAAATATTTTTGGATTCATCGTGCCCTCGATATTTCAAATATTTGGAGACTCATTGGTAAAACCTGGCGCTGCGACCATGGCTTTTGGTTGTAGATCACTTGAAAAGCCCGGCTCATTCTTGCTTTTAATGATGAGATTTTCGTTTGGGTTATTTCTCTTAACACATGAACAATGATTGCACCAGGGTAGTACTTGCGTTGAACCGGTCAAGAAGTCAGGATGTAGTTTTAGAATCAAATCGTTGTTCTAGGGCCAGACGCCATTCAACAAAAATGCCAAAACCATCCCGTTAAGGAGTTGCATCACCGTCCCAAAAAAGATGAATAACGCAGAAACCACTCTACCGATCGAATAGCGGAAGAGCAGGCTTTTGATGTCGGGCGGATCGTAAGGACCCAACATGGAGCGGTACTTGCGATCAACCTCCTTGTACAGTTTGTACTGAACAGACGCGAAGTACGCCGCCACGATCGCAAGAAAGCATGCCAGCAGCGGAAAAATGAAGATGGCTATCCCCAGGCTTTTGATCAGGTGCGGCAGCAAATAAGGAATGATGGTCATCAGCAATAGGACAGCCCCCCACCTGTACACGGATGCCCAGAACACCTGGTTACGGTACCGTCTCCACTCCCAGATCGCACGGATGGCTTCGGCAAGGGTCAACTGCTCAGCTGTTCCACCAGTTACTTCCTTGGGACTTTCCATATGTTCTCTCCATGAACGGCTGGTCATTTAAGCATGACAGAGGTGCGTAATGGAATTGAATCTGAAAAAGGATGCGGTTTATTGATCGTTTGCTTGGTTCATACGAAATCGGGTTTGACCTCGGAAATGATCGGGCGGTGCTTTCCTGCGCTGGTGAGCGGGATCTCGTCAACGATATTCAGGCTGATGTTCATCTGCACTCCAAAGCACTCGCGCAGTTCATTGCGCAGATTCGATATCCACGCCAGGTCGTCGCTCGTCTTGCACATCAGGCGCACCTCGAGGTGCTTTCGATCTGGCTGGTACACCTGGTACCGCAGGATTTGCGGCCAATGACGCAGCGTATGCGGGAAGTACCCTCCGTGGACGAACTGCCCCTCGCTGGTGACCAGAAAATCCTGCAGCCGTCCGACAACCTCTTTCAGCCTGGGCAGGCCTCGTCCGCAGGTACAGGGCCCGTCATCCGCGATGGCCATGTCGCCGATCTTGTATCGGATGAAAGGCATGCCGTATTGGTGCAGCGACGTGATCGCCACCTCGCCCAGTTCTCCCGCTTTGACAGGCCGGTCGTTGGCGACCACCTCGAGGTAACGTGTTTCGCACACATGCAGGCTGCCTTCGGGGCACTGATATGCAATCGTGCCCAGTTCTCTTGCGCTGTACCAATCCGCAACCTTGCACTGGAATACCTCTTCGATCAATTCACGTTGCGGTTGTGTCACCTTCTCGGCAGTGGTCTCGATAATCCTTGGCCGGATGCCATTGATTTGATGATCTTTGACGTATTGCGCGAAGAGCGCAAGCGCTGATGCATAAGCCCGAAACATCGCAGGCTTCCATTTCACCAGCATCCCGGCAAATTCAGCCATTGTCGCGTCGGTCATGTTGAAAGCATTCAGAACGCGCTCCTGCAGGAGTATGGCCTTGAATCTTTCTCTCCAGGTCTGCAGGTGCATGTCCCGTTTTGCTCCCCATACAAGCGCCATCTTCTCGCCTTCACCAACTCCATACCACCCCCGCCCCCGTAGCTCCAGCGCCGGATCCCACCAATCGAAAGCCTTCTCGCGGTAAAAGTGAAGCGGCTCGCCTGTAGACCCTCCGGTCGAATCCGCCAGCAGTTTGCCATGCGTCTTCCAGGCTGTCATCTCACGCAAGTGAGTATTGATCTCTTCTCGGGTCACAAATGGTAATTTTTGAAAATCGCCGATGCTTTTGATATCTTCAGGATGGATATCCAGGCTGCAATAGAGTTCGTTGTAGTAAGGCACATTCTCGTACGCATATGCGACAAGCCTGCGAATCCGTTCAAACTGCCATGCTTCGAGTGCTTCTGCTGAAAGCCATTGGGTTTGCGCGAGCTCCTTCTTGAGGCTCTGCAATGTCTCGCCGCCTGGCCAAAAAGGTCTGAGCAAACTATAAAGTGTCGGTTTCATGAGCTCCTCCGGCATCCGCCTTAACCATCTACCCAGATGTCGTTATCGGTGCATTACCCCTCTTTGGTAGCATATCCTCTCGCTATTTCGCGCACAACCCTTCCACGCGGTTGACGTAGGCTTCGCTTTCCTTCGCCCAGCTGTACTGCTCGTTGAACAGTCGAATGGACTTGGCCATCTTTTGCCTGTAAGCCTCGTCCTGATACAGTTTCAAGATGCAGCGGCAAAGGTCGTTCACATCTCCCGGCTCGAAATACTCCACAAGCCCATCCCCAAAATAGGCTGAAATGGCGGTAGTTCTCGCAACGATCGTTGGAATGCCCTCTACGGCATATTCCATCAGCTTGGTGGGCATGAGCGAATCGGTAAAAACATCGTTCCGGTAGGGGACAACCGCAACGTCCGCAGTTGCGATCAATCCGGGCAGCTTCTCCACCGGTTGCCCGCCGATGAATTCCACTCGGTCTTCCAGATCGAGTTCGTGGGTGATCCGTTTTAATTCGTTGAAGAATTGCCCTCCTCCCACCAGCTTGAGATGCAGGTTCGGGATTTGTCCGCGCAATTGTGCAACAGCTTTCAACGCCAGGTCCAATCCATAGCGTTCGGGCATATCGCCGTGATAAAACAGCGTAAAGCGGGTGGGGTCCTTTTCTGCTCTTTCTTGTGCTGTAATCGGGTGGAACACCCGCGTGTCTGCCAGGTTCATCACCACGCTGCATTTTTCGGGCTTCACCCCGCGTTTGATAAGCGTTCGCCGCCAGTGCTCGGTAACCGTGATGACGTGGTGGGCAAACCGGCACGAGAGCTTCTCTTGCAGCAGCACCATTCGATGAGCAAACCCGTTCGCGCCGTTTTTTGAGCGCACGCTGAAAAATTCGGGCATCAGGTCGTGCAGATCGATGATCACCCTTGCGCCAAGGATCTTTGGCACGATCGCGCTGAACACCAGGAAATCCGGCAAATTGTGAGTTTGCACGGCGTCGTAATGGCGCTTGAAATGCAGGAACGTGACCTTGCCGAACGCCTGGAGAAAGAAGCGGATGTATTGGCTGAAAGTGCCTGAAAAATTCTTCTTCCTTCCCCAGCTCATCTTCACCCTGTAGATGTTCACCCCGTTGTGCTTCGCTGTCGCTTCTTCCACCTTAAGTCTCGGGCAAATGACATCCACTTCATGCCCACGGGCTACCAGCGCCTCGGCTTCGCGTTGGACTCTTGTCTCATAGTGCGGATAGGCGGCGTAGACAATCATGCAGTGATGCAATGGGCGAAACGAGGTCTGTGGGGTCATGGACTTCCTTCCTGAATTTTTAAGTCTTGTTTGTCGAGTCATGGCACGCTTCTCATCATTTCAGTTGTGCTTGGCAGGCAGACGGGAGTAAACAATCGGTCCGGCCAGTCGTTTTGTGTTTCATCTGGAGCTAAATTGACCGGCACCTTGGAGAGCTCATAGCGCCCGATCTCGTAAGCGTCTCCACAGCGGATATCTTCCTCGCCAAATAACGTCAACAGTCTCTTCAACGACTCAGGTAAATCTGTAGTTCCCGCGTTCACCAACACGGAACTCAAAGCTGTCGGTTCAAAGCTCGCGGACGCATCTTCGTATTGTGGATGTGCTGCAGGGTCATAATTCAGCAAATACGGGTCTGCCTGGATGCCGTGATCCTCCCAGGCTGTGCTTGAGCGGATCTGTGCGGCGGTTCTCAAGTGGGTGGCAGGTAAAAAGCTGCGGTACAACAAAATGTCCGAAGAATTCCCCCCCACACTCGTATCCCAGCCATTCTTATAATACAGGTTGTAATCGATGGTCAGATTGCCATATTCGTTGACTGAATCGCTGAGCAGCTCGAAACCTGATAACCCGTTTCCTGCCACGACGTTGTTCACAAACTGGCTGTTCACGCTTCCCCCATGATCGTCGCAGCTGCCCGTGCCTGTAGTTTTGAAACCGTAGAGAACGTTATTTGCTGCCACATTGTTATAAAACACGGCGTCCCCATCCCGCCAAAGGCAGGCAAGCTTGAAGCCTGCGTCCGTGTTGTTGTATGCGATATTCCGGTAGACATGCACTCCGGTCGCATAATCGAGGTAGAAACCGTTGCCATCGCCCAACGTATTGATATGCCGTAGGATGGAAACAAAGCTCCATCCATACACGTTTCGGAATGTATTGCCGCTGATCAGCACATCTTTGAAAACGTGCGTAAAAGGCCGGTTGCTCCCGCCGATCTTCAAGCCTCCGCAGTCTGATGCTGCCTGGCAGGTCTTTTCGAAGACATTGTTGCGGATCAGGATCTCGCCCAACTTGATCTCATCCGGGCTCAAGTTGTAGTATGCATCCGAGTCGATGAGCGAGAGATGCATGTGCATCCCGTTTTGGCCGACGTTATAGACATGGTTGCCCTCGAAACGGATTTTATCCGGGAAAAAGATGCGCACGCCAACCGCACTTCGGTCGTGCGAGTTGAAACCAAGATCGTGAAATTCGTTTTCGCGAATCGTCAGGTTGCGAACGCCGGCGTAGCTAAAGGTGTCTGGCGAAGGCATATCCTGCCAGCCGAAACTGGAATCGAAACCTGTTGAATCCATGAACGCAATTTCGGAATTCTCGAGTTTAAAATCGTCGATCGCCAGGCTCTCATCAGTCCCCTGGACGTAATGATAGAGCAGCACCCCTTTGTTCGCATACTGCAGCACGCAATTTTCGATCGCATTTCCGCGCGAAACGCTCGTACTGAACTTGTTCACAATCTGGTAGGCATTCTGGTTGTAAAGCTCGACCCTCAATCCGCTGAGCGTGATATACGATCGATTCGACAGGTCGAATCCGTTGTCGTAACGCGAGATTTCCAGGTGCAGCTTCTCCGGGTTGATACCTTCAGCAGGCCACAAGTACAACTTTCCGCTCGAAACATCGAACCACCACTCATTGGGTTGGTCCAGCAGCGCGGGCGCGTTCTCGACGTAATACTTGCTTCCCCACCCCAACCCGGGTTCGCCGTCATTATCGGCTCTCCCATCGACAGTCACCATGCCTGCCTTTACATCGTGGCTGATAATCGTGTACCTGTACACATAGTGCGCGTGATGGGCATCCATCGCCACCAGCGTTGCGCCTGTAAGATCGCCAAACGATGTCAGGTTCCCTGCCTCGATTCCAGAAGGGCTGCTGTCATTGGCGTTATCGGTCAGGTCGTTGTAAGAACGGCTCGAAAGATCGCAGTCTGCATCCAGGTTCTTCGTCGGATCGCAGCGGGCAACTTCCCATCCACCATTCGCCATCCACCAGAACTCGTCGAACTTCCATTCGGTATCCACCCGGTAATCGGGTTCGCGCGCCGGCATCAACCTCGAGATGATTGCTCCATTGTCATCGAGCCCGACGATGAATGCAGGCGCCTGGCTGAGCTTCCAACTCGAGAGATCGGTCACATAGATTTTACTTGGGTCGACGTTCTGCGTTAGTCCGATCGTATTCTCATTTAGCCGGGTCCATGCCATGTTCGAGGAAGATACCGAGCCGCGCACGATCACGCTCCCGGCTCCGTCTTCTGCCGTATAGGAGATCGGCTGATCTGCAGTCCCGCTCGTCTTCGGCATGATTTCCTCTCGGTACACCCCGGGCAAAATGTGGATGGTGTCACCGGGTTTGGCAACGGCTGCAGCAGCCCGGATGGTCCTGAACGCATCGTTCCAGCTCATCCCTGATTGGCCGTCGCTGCCTGTTGCTGCGCTTACCCACAATCCCCCTCCGGTTTGCGGAGCCTCGACTTCGCCCCAGACCGGTAATACATTATGGAACGCCGCCCCGAACAAAAATAAGCACAGGACGAACACCCTTCCCCAGCGAAGAAGCAGCAATGAATTATCCGTAGCAGTAAACCTTCCACATCCAGGTCAGCTTGTCCCGCAGATACTGCCGGTCTCCACCAGGCTCCAGTTTTCCCAGCGGTTTCATGGCGCTGCTGGCAGCCTGCAAAATGGCAGTGTAATCCCCGCCGCATTGGCTGCGAAAAACCAGCGGCACATTTGCGTAAACCACCTCGGAAAGGTCTCGTTCGCGAAAGAGCCCCACCGGGATGTGCCGTGCCCGCAAGCTTCGGTACACTTCGAGCATCTTTTCCCCGGTCGCTGTAAGCCACTTGCGTTTGCTTCTCACGGCGATTGCGCTCAAATACCGCTTGGGATAATTCTCATAAACGCTGGCTTCGATCCCCAGGATTTCGCCCACAAGGGTTCGAAATACTCGATCGATCAGCGGAATAGCATCACTCCACAAATCTGCAGCCGGTTCGCTGTACAGCCTCGGATCGGGCATCAACTTGTATTGGGTTGCCCGTCTGACCAACCCCGACAGCTTTTTGCCGTCGTCTTCGAGAAATCCAAGCCTCTCGCCCGCCAACCTTTCGAAGCGTCTTCCCCGTTCGGCGTACGAGTAATGATATTTTTCCCAGTTCAGCAGCAGCGCTTCTGCGCAGGCCAAAATGGTCTTGTTGTACCAGTAATACGAATCCCGGTTCTTGTTCGCCTTGCCGCCAGTTGATTCCATATTCATCATCGACTCGGCCATCCGGTTGAGCATCAGGTAGATACCGCTCACCTTATCGATCTGAACCGGGTCGATTTCCGCGGACTTGGCCACAAAGTCCTCACCAAAAATCACCATTGACCCATACCGCGATTCATAAGTCGAAATCGAGATGGGCTCCCTGCCGGTGACGAACGGTCCGGTCCGGTGTTTTTCGAGGAAATCCGGCCGCACCCAACGCAGACTTGTCTCCACCTTCAGTTCGTCGGTAAACCTGCGCGATAGATCCTTGAAAAGCCCCCGGTATCCCGGAGAATATGTCACCACATCGATCTCGTAATCGCTGTAGAACTGATATCCCCCATCGATCACTGCCACGCTGCCCTCCCCGCGCCCAAAACTGCCGCGCAGCAGAATCGCGATGGGCTCCATGTTCGAGCGCACGGCATCCACGATGCTCATCATGTGGTTCTCGATCAATCGTTCGAGCGCTACGTCATTTCGAGCCGTGAATTTACCCAAGTCGCTGCTCCATGAGTTCGTCATCTTCCATGTACCGCGCGGGTTTTCCTTCCGCCCAAAGCGATCGCCCATCGACGTAAGCCGGTACCGGCAGTTCCAGGCTGCTCAAAATCGTGGGCAGCACATCCACCAGCTCGACGTGGGAAGCCTCGATCAACGGCGTCTGGCTCAGGAAGACCCCGTCGGATTCCGCATGCTCAGGCAGATACCCGTGCATCGATTTTTGCGTCTTGCCGAATCCCCAAATCGTCTTTGTAAAAATCGCGGGGGTATCCAGGTAATAGACCAGATCGCCGTATCGATTGTCAGGCATCTTCAGGTGGTATTTCTCGAACTCCGCATCCCCCAGGATGAACCCGCCTTCGATGGTACCCAGGATCTTCTCCACAGTTGCGCGTTCGCGATCATTTCTGAACCAGAATCGCGCATAGTTCGCTTCGATCAGGTGCAGGAACCGGTTGATGTTCGACCCCTGCTCCTTGAAAATCTTCTGGATATCGATCCGCTTCTCGACGCGGATGTGCCCGTGGTCGGAAAATACGAACACATCGAAATCTTTGACCCTCCGGCTGTACGCTTCGAATTGCTCTTCCACCAGCCGGTCCAGTCTCTTCATCAGTTCGATTGTCTCGGGAGCATCCTGCCCGTGATGGTGCGAATAGCTATCCACACTTCCCAGGAAGAAATAGGTCCAGGGCTTGATTTCGCGGAACTCGTGCCCCTCGATTTGGGCAAATTCGTCTCCCGCGCCTTTGACCATCCCAACCACCTCGAAATCGGTCTTTTGCTCGCGCAGAATGTCGAAAACGGTCGGATATTGCTTCAAATATCCGGGCGTGTCCCAGCTCCGATCTTCCACCACGTCGAAGCTCGACCAGTATTTAAGCGGCAAGTTGACCAATAATGGAACGCCAAACCAGGATGTGTTTTTCCTTCTGAATTGACGCGTGTACTTATGCAGAAAGTAGCGCGTCGGCAGCGTGTCCAGAAAGCCGAGATATCGAAACGGCTTCGTCCATTGGAAGGGCGAGGTTTCCGGCGCATAGCGCCATACGAACCACTGCAGATGCTTGTCTGGATGTACTCCACTGTACATGCTTGGGTGACAGGTGACCGAATACCCCAGTTCTGTCGTCATCCGCCGTTGGTGGGCAAATGAATTGAGAAACGGCATGTACTGTAAGCTGCCGGGCTTGAGTGCATCGAAGAAGAAAGTCAATACAGGTTTCATTCGCTTTCCTTTTTTAGAGTACCGGATTCCGCCTTGATCTCACAACCGCAAACACCTTCTGGAGTTGCGGGACCTTAAGCAGCTTCTGCTTCATCGTGCTCAGTACCACAAGGTCTGTAGGATCAAGCTTGAGCAGGTATACGCCGTACAGAAATATGACACAGAAGAGGATTGCTGCGATCGCGTCGAGCACGATCGATTCAGGATATACATAGTTGTGGAGCGCAAAGAAGAGCATCGCACTGATCTCCCCTGCAATCAACGGCTTGACGAAACTCAACTTGAACGGGTGGATCCTCAACGTCCACCACACCTCTGCCACCCGCAGAATATTGATCAGTATCACCGTCGCTCCCCCTGCAATCCCCGCTCCAACTACTCCAAATCGCGGAATGAGGAGCCAATCCAGGGCAATGCTCGACCCGAACAGGATGACCGTATTCATCAGCGTCAGGTCCGAGCGTCCTGACATGATCAGGATCGTGTTGCACGCCCCGGTGAATTCGTTGAACAACTGCGCAAATGCCAGCATCAACAACACACCGCCGCCCGAAGCCAGGGTTGGATCGAACACGCCCATGATCTCTTTCCCGTACAGCATGTACACCAAAAAAATCATCAGCGCTGCCGTGAATCCCCACTTTGCTGTGGTCTTATATAGCACTTCCAGGTCGCTGATCCTTCTGCGGTGACTCAAATCTGAACTGTAAGGCGCAAGAATTTGCTCCAATGATTGGCGCAATAGAGTCTCCAGGCCCGCCAGGCTCCAGGCTACTTTGTACAGGCTCACTCCCACGGCACTGGGCAGGAATCCCAGGAAGAAGATCTCCGTGCGCTCGTTCGCAAAATGCATCCACTCGGTCATCGAAAGCGGCACCGAAAACTTCAGCATGTGCGCGAGCGGATAGGGCTCTGCCTTGCGTTGATCCTTTGGGATCATCCTAACATAATAGAACAGCGCCAGCGATGTCCCCAGCAGGTACGAAGCAGCGTAGGCTGCTGCAGCCCCGTTTGCTCCCAACCCTACTTTGACCAGAATGATTCCCGCTACCAGCGCAATCGCCGGCTGCACGATGCCAACGATCGCCGTCCATCGCATCACCTTCAGCGCCCGTGTTGCTGCGAGCAGGGTGCTCTGCAATGCCATGAATGGGATACTGATCGCCAGGATTTGCAGCAGTTGTGTCAGTTCAGGTTTCTTGAACACCAAATTGGCAATTGTGCTTGCGGCAAACGCCGTAGCCAAACCAAGCAGAATGCTGACAGGCACAACTACTTTGAACGCCGTCTTCACCACCTGGTGCGTGCCTGCGATACCGTTCGCGTTTGCTTCGATCGCACCGTAGCGAATGATCCCTTGCGGCAGCCCCGCGCTTGAGATCAAGCCGATGAACATGATGATGGCCAGCGCCAGCGTAAATTGCCCGAAACTCTCCGCCCCCAGGAAGAAGATCAGGGCGAAGTTATAGATGTAAGTCAGCCCCCGGGTGCCTGCCGTTCCGATAAAGGCAATGCTGCCGCCCTTGGCTACATTGACGAGCTCTTTTGCCTGCTCTTCGCGGGCAGCTTTCTTACTGCGTTTGCGCGGTCCACCCGCCTGGGATCCTTGCTCTGCCATGAAATATTGACCTTATTGAGTGATCGCCGCTTGGCCGGCATTTACAGCTTCGGCCTGGCGGATACGCGGGATCGCCAGGGTTGCAGCCACGATGGCGCACAATGGATACATATCGAAAGAATCCAGCAGGATGTTGTCGGTCAAACGCATCACCATCACAATGGTGATCACGATCAGCACCGCCAGTGAAATCGTCCTGTCCAGGTTGACCTTACCCACCTTCAGCGTCTTGAACAATTCCGTCAGCCATTGGTAGTGCCAGAAAAGGAACACAACGAGTCCAAGAATACCCGTCTCAAGCAAAGCCGAAACGTAATCGTTGTGGATCATCACGGGGTAAAGGCCGCGGTAATCGCCAACCACGTATCTGCCAACCCCCAGCCCCGCTCCCAGGATAGGGTGGCTCCGAAAGATGACCAATGCCGCCTGCCAGTATTCCAGTCGTTGCGAAAAAGTACTGTCGCTCGAGCCCACCTGGTTGTCGAAAGAGATATCCGCAAAGCGCTGAGTGATCCCGGGCACCAGCAGAACAACCAGGATCAATGCCAGCGGAATGATGAAGATCAGCTTCTTGAACCGGATCATGCTCATCAGCATCACTGCAATAGCAAAACCGATCCAGCCTGAACGCCCATAACTGAAGAACAACCCTGCCAGGAATAGCACGGTTGCCGCCCCCCACAAGATTCGGTTGCGATTGCTCCTCGCGCTAAGGAAGAACACCAGGCATAAGGTTGAAACGATCGCCATATACACGCCGACGCCCGAGTTGCCAAGCCGCATCGTCTCGTCGTTGAAAACAAAACCCGTTTTCCCTGCAGACATCAGCAGTCCGGTCACCGTCGGAATGATCTGCGCCGCGATCACCGCGCCGATTACCCATTTGACCTTGGTGATCGAATCCAGCTTGTGGCTGAGCACCGCGTAGATCGAGAATGCGGTCAGCAGCCTCAGCGCGATCGTCACCCCGTCCATCAGATACCCCCCTGTGTTGATCAGTGACACAACTCCGACGCCCATGTACAGCGCAAATCCGCCGATAGCCCTGAAACGTGAAAAATCGACCTTGTGGGTCATGAAGTAGAACGCTGCCCCGGCAATGATCGCGATGCCCATCAGCCCATTGGGGTGGAACGGCGTTCCCCCACCCATGTAGTTGAACCTCAGCAATTGGTTTTGGATCAGCAGCGCAATGATGATCGCGATTTCGATCTTGAAGAACACCAGGTAAGCATAGATCAATCCGCAGATGCCAAATGCGAGATAGAGCGCGGGCACATACATGGCGCAAACCCCCAGCACCATGCCGATAAAGAGCGGGATGGCCAGGAACAGCACCCTGGTCCGTAATTTCCGTGCTCCCCAGGCTAAAGTCGCTTTTTGGACGTAACTCATCTGCGTCAGTCCTCTATTCAATCCCTTACCAGTTCTGGATGATCGCCTGAACCTTGGTGATGATCATGTCCACAGCCACGGTATTGTGCCCTCCTTCGGGCACGATCACATCCGCATACTGCTTGCTCGGCTCAACAAACTGGATATGCATCGGGCGCACGCTCTCCATGTACTGCTTCACCACTGATTCGCGGGTCCGCGCTCTCTCCAGGATGTCCCGTTCCATGCGCCTGATAAAGCGGATGTCCGCATCTGTATCGACGAAGATCTTGATATCGAACAGATTGCGCAACTGTTCATCCGCAAGGATCAGGATCCCTTCAACAACCACCACTTTCCCAGGAGTCATGTGCACGTGCTCGTGCCTGCGGACGTGCTGCGAGAAATCGTAGATCGGAACGTCCACGGCAAGACCCTGTTGAAGCTGCTTGATATGCTCGACGAGCAGGGGCGTATCCAGCGCATCGGGATGATCGTAATTGACCTTCGCCCGCTCATCCATCGACATGTGGCTGCGGTCCTTGTAGTACGAATCGTGCGTGATCACCGTCACATCCGTTGGTCCCAGCTTGTTGAAGATCTCCCGCACAACGGTCGTCTTCCCCGAACCGGTTCCCCCCGCCACCCCAACAATTACCGGAGCCTTGGCCTTATTCAAAGCGGCATCCACCGCTGCCGACTCAATCACTTCGCTCATGTTTTGCCACCACCTCTGAAAAGACTTCGCTCAGTTGTTGCACGTTGCGCTTAATATCGTATTCCCGGGCTACCACATCCCACCCGCCTTCGCGCAATGACTGTCGCAGGTTGGAATCCTCTCTCACCCTCAGGATCGCTTCTGCCAGCTGTTCTTCGTCTCGTTCAGCCACCAGCAACCCGCTGACTTCGCTCTCGACCATCTCAGGGATTCCGGACACCGGCGTGGAAACGACGGGCACACCCATTGCCAATGCTTCCATCATCGCCACAGGAATTCCATCTTGCCCGCCTGCTCCGGCCTGCACGCATGCCAGGGCGAACACATCGCTTCTGGTAAGCTGATCGCGCACCCAAACTTGCGATCTCCCTCCTGCCAGTTCAACCTTGCCTTGCAGGCCTAGCTCGTCGATCAGCGCCTGTAACCGGTCCTTTTGTTCGCCAATTCCGATGATCGTGCAATGGAAATCCACTCCCCACTCTTTCAGCCTCCCGCATGCCCGAATGAGATGCTCATGCCCCTTCTTCGGGATCAAACTGCCCACCGAGGTGATCCGCATGGGTCCGGCCGTCTTCTCATCATCGCTTCCAATAGCCTGAAAGAACGAGAGATCCACCCCACAATGAATGACATTGATCTTCTCTTCCGGCAGGAGATTGCACTGCTCGAGCATCGCCCGTTTGTTCTTCTGCGAGATGGTGATCACCCTGGCAGCTTTTCGGGTGGTCAGATCGAGCAGATCGTTGCGCTCGGAATAGATGTCATAAGCATGTGTGGTCACTGTAAAAGGCAAACCGAGCAGTTCGCTCACAACCCATGCCGAAGCCGCCGAAAGCCAGGCGAAATGGGAATGAACCATCCGGATGCCGCGCGGCTCCATGTCCCCGGCTACCCAGGCGCTTTTCAAGAAAACGCCGAACCGTTTGAGGTAAAACGAAACCCCCGGCGCAGGCTGCCTTAACAATGTGCCCAGCAGCTTGAAATACCTTCCGGGGGATTTGATCACGAAACGGAATTGAGCCGCCCAGAGGCTGGGCGAACCAAAACCGGGAGCCGTCCGGGCCAATGCCAGAAGGCTCTGCGAAACCGGGTGGACCAGCGTGTCTCGTGGCTCGAGCAGCGAGTAGATGCAGACTTCGATACCCTTATCCTGGATCTTTTGGATCTCTTCGGCGATAAAAGTCTCGGTCATGCAGGGGAAGCGTAAGAGAATATACGCGACTTTGAGGTTGGCCACGCTGTTCAATCCTTTCGAAATCAGCAAACTTTAGAATTTCGAACGTGCCTTGTCCCTCCCCTAAAGCATTTCTGACTGCGCCAGTTGTTTCATCGCTTGCAGAGTCTGATAAGGGGTCCTGCCGTAACAATATTTGCCCGGATACGGCCGCTCGTTGTTGTAATTCCTCAACCATTCATCCAGGTCACGCTGCAGCTCGTCAATGGTTTCGTAGGTCTTCTTGCGGAACGTCACCTGGTAAAACTCGTCGCGGATGAGTTTATGGAATCGGGTCGACATGCCGTTGGTCTTGGCATGCCATGCATCCGTGCTTGCGTGATCGCATCCATTGGTTTTCAACAGCATCTCGTACGGGTGCAATTCGGCATCCCCGCAATAGATCCCGTCGCGGTCGGTCAATACGCGCTGCAATTTGATTTTTTCTTCCTCGTAAAACGGCAGAACATGGTTCTTGAGCAAATCCACTGCCGTATCCACATTTCTGCGATAGTAGATGCTCGCAATGGTATAGCCCGTGTACGTGTCGATGAACGTTTGCTGGTAGATTCTCCCCACCCCGTCGATCAAGCCGATGTGAAACGAATCCTGCACTCCCAGGTTGCCCGGGTAGCTGCTTTCGGTCTCAGCTTCTGCATCCCGTTCGGCCTTTGCTTTTTCCAGAGCTTCCAGTTGGCTCACCGAATATACGATTTCTTCATCTGAAGCCTTATTCTGCAGAACTTGATTGCGCTTTTCGAAGGTCTCCAACCCATGCCTGAGCCAGATTGTCCTCACGCACCCGGGGCTGACATAGATAGCCCGCTTCCGCAGTTCGTTCGAAACGCGGATCTGCCCGTATAGGGGGTTCTCCATCGCCAGCGCGATCACCGATTCTTCGACAGCGGGATCGATATGCCGGTTCGATGAGGAATTCTTGCTTTCCCCGTTTTCTTCATCCTCTTCGTCATCATCGTTTCCAAGGCGCCTCAAGATGTAGGAGGAGGATAATCGATCTTCTTCTGGTTGGGCCCGGTGATAATAATAGTTGTCGCTGCTGGAATCCTGATTCACGATCAATGCCGTGAACTTATCGGGGAAATTTTTCAAGAACGAACCTGCCGCTCTTGACGCTTCCCGCGTCGTTTGCTTCCTCCGCGCAACCAGGAACATGCCGTCAGCGCTTTCGCTGATGACCGCAGCATCACCAACTGCCAGCAGCGCAGGCGTATCGAGCAGCACGTAATCGAACTTATTGCTCAAAGTGGTGATCAATTGCTTCATCCGCTGGCTGCCCATCAGCAGCGTAGGCTTCTCTGCGTCTTCGCCGCTTGTGATCACGTACATCCCATCGAATTTGGTTTGCTGCAACACGGATGCAACATCCGCTGTATCTTCAAGATAGTCCTTCAATCCGATTTCATTCGATAACTCGAACCATTTGTGCAGTTTTGGCATCCGCAGATCACAATCCACAGCCACCACCCGCTTGCCGAACTCCGTCAGCGATACCGCAAGATGCGAGACGATCATCGATTTGCCCTGGTTCGGCTCGGAACTCAACACAAGAATGGTCTTTAGCGATCTTTTCCGATCCAACTGCTGGATCTTCATGGCGAGCTCGCGGAACGAATCTGTAAACGCTGTGCTTCCGCTCAGAGTCAGCTTTGTTTGAGACTTTCGCACTTTGGGAACGCGCGAAAATGTCGGTAACCCCGTATAATGCTCGATATCTTGCGCGGTGTAGAGCGTGGTATCGAAACTGTTGATCACAAATGCCAGCACGATCCCGCCGACCAACCCTGCTGCCAACCCGATTAGCAGGTTATACAATAGCACCGGTTTTGCAGGTTCGATGGCTACCAGCGGCGACTCAACGATCGTGATCATGTTCGCCCGCATCGCGTTCTGATACTGCGACGTTTGATACTGGCTCAGCAGCGAATCATAATTTCGCTGCTCCAAAATCAGCTCCTGGTAAAGCAAATCAGCCTGCGCCGGCGCGGCCGGCGTGAGCAGTAAGGCTTCATTGTATTTCTGCCGCGTGATCAAAATTTCAGCCTCGGCTTGCGCCACCTGGGTGCCAAGCACAACCACTGCATTCGTCCCGCCGCCTGTATAAAGCGTATTGCTTTGTGAGATCAGATAGTTGCCGAGAGCTTGCGCTATCCCGGCCGCTGTCTCAGGATTTGGGTCGAGCACAGTGATCTTGATCAGCTCGGTATTGGGGAGCACCTCGGCGGTCACGTCCGGTTTGTAGGTCAGCTTGAGATCGCTCATCATGTTGTTCAATACGGGCTGGCTCGTAGCGATCTGAGCCACCGTGTTGAGCAATTGCGTCGTGTATGTCGTGGAACTGCTCGTCCCTCCGGTCGAAGAAGTTGCCACCCTTATCGTAACCCATGATTCATATAATGGAGTTTGCATTCGGGTGCCGATCACCACGGCAGCCAGCGCAGCCAACACAGTAATCAAGATCACCCATTTTCTGCGCAGCAAGATGCTCATGTAATCTTTGAGTTCCATTGCGAACCTCTATAGCCTTCTTTAGTTCACCTGACCGGTAACCACTACATCGTCCACATTTCCTTCGGGCAGATGTATCGCGTAGAAGCTTTTGATCGCATCAGCAATGCGCACAATTTCCTCATCGCTTAGTTCGGCAAACATCGGCAGCGAGAGGATTTCGCCAACAGCTTTTTCTGTCACAGGCAGATCCCCGGCGTGGTGGCCCAGGAACGCAAAAGCCTTCTGCAGGTGAATGGGAATTGGATAATGAATGCCTGTGAAGATCCCTTGATCTTTGAGGTAAGCCTGCAATTCGTCGCGCATGGGGGCGCGAATCACATATAGGTGATAGACGTGTTTCGCGCCTTCAGCCTCAACCGGCACTGTCACGGGTGAATCCGCGAGCAGTTCGGCAAACAATGCAGCGTGCCTGCGGCGGATGTTGTTCCAGTCATCCAGGTGCTTCAATTTCACCCGCACCACAACCGCTTGCACCTCGTCGAGCCGTGCGTTCATGCCAACCATATCATGGCAATATTTCTTCTCTGATCCATGATCTCGGATCATCCTCACCCGCCTGGCGATCTCATCGTCATTTGTGCTGATAAATCCGCCCTCGCCGTAAGCCCCCAGGTTCTTGGAATAATAGAAGCTGTACGCCGCTGCATCGCCCAGGTTGGCGGCCTGCCTGCCGTGGAATTCTGCACCATGTGCCTGGCATGCATCTTCGATGATCTTCAACCCGTGCCTGTCCGCAATCGCTCGCAGCCGCTCCATATCCACCATTTGGCCGTAAAGGTGTACAGGCATGATCGCCTTGGTGCGCGGCGTGATTTTCGCCTCAACCTGGTCGAGATTCATCAGGTAAGTCTTCGGGTCGATATCCACGAAGACAGGGGTGGCGCCGACCATGGCGATCGCTTCTGCGGTGGCAATGAATGTGTTCGCCACGCTTATAATTTCGTCCCCAGGTCCTATCTCCATTGCGCGCAAGATCACGTGCAGCGCCGATGTTCCATCGCTTACCCCAATCCCGTGCTTGACCCCGCAAAAGGCGGCAAATTCTTTCTCGAGCGACTGGACGTTATCCCCCAGGAACAGGTGCATCCCTTCCAACACCTCGCTAATACCCGCCAGGATTTCCTCTTTGAGAGGGGCATATTGCTTTTTGAGATCGACAAACTGAATATTGGTTGCCATGATATCCCTTCCTTATTTGACTTCTTCTTCCGAAACCTGGAATTCCTGCAAGGGCTGCTCGACAGTGCGCAAAAACCGCGCTGGAACCCCTGCCACCACACTCCAGGGCGCCACGTCGCGAGTGACCACGCTTCCCGCTCCCACGATCGCCCCTTCCCCGACGGTCACGCCGCAAAGTACGGTGGCATTGCTGCCGATGGAAGCCCCCCGTCTGACCAGCGTCGGGACAAGCTCCCAATCGGCCTCCGTCTGAGGCGCGCCGTCGGCTACAGTCGCTCTGGGATACTTGTCGTTGATGAACATCACCCCATGGCCGATAAAGACATCGTCTTCCACCGTCACGCCGGAGCAAATGAAAGCATGGCTCGAGACCTTCACTCGTTTTCCAATCCGCGCATCCTTTTGGATTTCCACGAAAGTGCCAATGCGGCTGTCATCTCCGATCTCGCAGCCGTACAGGTTGACGAACGCGTAAATGCGCACATTCTCACCAAGCTTGACGTCGGGGGCAATCCGCGTATACTCGCCTACCACTTCAGCGCCTCCTCATGATGCCCGTTCATCAACGAGTTTTGCGCAGCCTCCAGGATCCGCACCACCTTCAATCCGTCTTCCCCTGAAGTCTCGCAGGGAATGTGGTTGCTAATGCAGTCCACGAAATGCTGGCATTCCTGCCGCAGGGGCTCTGTGAACTTAATGTTCGGGATGATGATGTCTCCATAACGATAGCTGCATTGGAACTCGCCGAATGTGTTGGTGTAGTCGGGAGTATCTACGCCCTTGTCGTAAATCTTGATCTTCTCAGATGGTTCGATGTCGTTGTAGACCACCATCTTCTTACTGCCCACCACTGTCACTCGCCGCACCTTACACGGGTCGAGCCAGCTCACATGCACATGCGCCAGGATATTTCCGGGGTAAATCAGGTTCATGTGCACCACATCGTAAACGCCTTTGAGCACGCAGGCTGTTCCGTAGACTTCCAGCGAAAGGGGATTCTTGTCCAAAATATAAGAAATGATCGATAGATCGTGCGGGGCAAGATCCCAGAGCACGTTCAAATCTCGCTGAAAGAGGCCCAGATTCAATCTTGCGGTGTCGACATAATGAATTCTCCCGATTTCGCCGTCCTCGACCAGTTTCTTCAGCGCATGTACGGCATTGTTGAACCTGAAGGTGTGGCCAACCATCAGCACCTTCCCCTTTTGCGCTGCCAGCTCGATTAACTGTTCGGCTTGTTCGCTGGTGGTTGTGAGCGGTTTTTCGACAAGCACGTTCAGGTCATGATTCAGCGCGTCTTGGGCTATCGCAAAT
>JAJXZS010000010.1 GCA_021779955.1 Chloroflexota bacterium
AGCCAACGGTTTCTGATTGACGGCCACAAAAGCAGTTGCGGCCAGAATCAAGCCTGCTGTGTTGATCAGGATAACCGAACGCCGCAGAGAAAAACCGATCTTCACCAGGCGGTGATAGATGTGGTCCAGACCAGGAGAAAATATGGGTTCGCGGGCGCGTAAGCGAGCATAGATAACCAGGCAAGTGTCAAAAATGGGAACTCCAAGCACAAGGATTGGGAAAAACCAAGACGAAACCTGGTTGAATCCGCTTGGGGAATACAAAATGCTGATGGCTGCCAGGATAAATCCAAGGGTTTGCGCGCCTGAATCGCCCAGGAATATCTTCGCCGGAATGGAATTCATGATGAAAAGCACTGAAGAAATGCCAAGGAAGATCACACATAACAAAGCAAGGTCGGTTTGGCCTGACAATGATGACCCGATGAAGTACGATCCAAGCGCGGTAATCGAAAGGCCTATGGCAATTCCATCCATACTATCGATCAGGTTGAACGCATTGGTAATGCCCACCAGCCACAGATAGCTGATCACTACATCGAGCACAGTGTAGATCACCAGCGGATTGGAGCCGGCGATTTGCGGCGATTCAAGGAATTGGACCCGAACTCCGCCAATAACCAGGATCGTTACGGCGATCAATTGACCCAGGAATTTCTTTGAAACACTCAGGTTTTTCAGATCGTCCCAGATCCCGAATGTAAAAACAAGCATGGCAGCGATAAAAATGATCAATACATTCGGTTGATTCCAGACGCCAAAAATAGTGGCAATGATGCCAAACGCAACTACCAGGATGATCCCGCCGCTGAGCGGAGTAACACGTTTGTGAATATGATGCGGCAGCGAGCCCGGAACATCAACCAGATTGATTCGTTCAGAGACGCCAGTAGCTATGGGTACTACGACTGCAGCAATCAGAATGCTGGAGAGGAAGATCAAGACATAGTTTGAAAATAGAAGGTTTGTCATTCCCATGGAAATCGATCCCCCCGCAACTTTAACAACCGTAAGAATAAAACATCACGTTCAACGAACAGGTGAGATTATAACATCGGACAGCTCCAATTTCTTTATGGCATCCTTTCAAATCTCTTAAGAGATCGCTCGATTCTGAATCAATACCCTTCGCCGCACGCTTTATAAATCTTGGATGGCATATGCCCTTAAAAATGCACGCACGAAACCTGAGGGGGGCAGGCTTCGCACGTGCAATCTTATTGTAGCAAATTTCCATCGATAAAGTGTAAAGAAACATATCGATTTATGGAATCACGGGGATCTTAAGTGTGATTTGCGGGTTGGCTCACTTCTTCTTTGTTCTCAGGAACCACGAGACTCTCCAAATCATCGGCCTTCAGCGCCTCATTTTTTATATACACGCTCTGCCACACTTTGTCCACAATCTGCTGATACGCAGCGTCGTATCGATCCATGCCTTCGGCAAAATTTTGGTCCTGGATTGCATTGACAGAGTTCAAATCGATCGGATCGGCCTCGTGCTTACGGATCAATTGCCGCAAATCCGAATTGTGGTCGCGCATAGGGCACGGATTGAGCAGGTTCTTGCCGCCTGTTTCGGCTTTGATCTGTATCTGCCATCTTCGCAAATCCGCAAAGAAGGGCTCGCAGAAGATATCATTCAGATTCCCGCCGCGGGCATAAACGTCCTTTACGTTGACCGGCGAGTAAGGCACAAACACGCACGGAGTGACATTGCCGTTCCATTCGATATACAGGTATCCGCCCCGTCCATGCCCTCCGGCGGAGAGACATCCGTCCACAGCGGTCCCGTGGTTCCAGAAATCCGCAACGAAATACCGCTTCTCGCGCACCAGCTTCCAGGCCTGGTTCCACATCCACAGCCGCTGCCGAGGCGTCACCATCAAGTCGAGCGTGTATGCGCGTCCAATCGGCATGTACTGAAAAATCCAGCAAATGGAAATCCGTTTCTCTTTGAACAGAAAATCCATGAAATCATCTGAAAGGATCTCTTCAGCGTTCCATCTAGTTGCGGTGAGTGAAGCGCCGTAAATGACACCCGCATCGTGGAGGCGGTCGAAGGCTTGCATCACCTTGTCGAAAACGCCGTTTCCCCGCCTTGTATCGGTTTTCTCCTTCCATCCCTCGAGCGAAACCATGGGAATGATATTCCCCAGGTCTGCCATTCTCTTTGCCACTTCGTCCGAGATGAGCGTGCCATTCGTGTAGAACATGAAGTAAGTATCCGGGTGCTTTTCGGCCAGGTCCAAAATCGTTCTGCCCTGAGAGCGGTAAGCCAGCGGCTCGCCTCCGCTGATGGCAAAGAATTGGGACCCCCAAAGCTCACGCGACTCGGTCGCAATCCTGTCGACGGTGTCCCAATCCAAAGCCCTGACATTGTCGTCAGCATCGGCGTAGCAGCCGGTGCAGCGCAAATTGCAGGCTTTCGTTGGGCTGACGAGAATAAAGGATGGAATATCGAAGCCAAATTGCGCCCGGAAGTTGACCGATTTTTCTTCCAGTTTACTTTTCAACACGAACAGATCTCTTGCCAGGATCTCGCTCGCCTTTTGGAAAGTGGCCTTCGAAAGCTTGCGTTCGGTCAACATCACATTGAATGAATTCAGGATGGCCAGGCTCATCGCAGTCTCGTCATCGATCACGCCCGGCGCGGTGACTGTGTCCACCTGATGGCGTTCCTTGTTGCTTTTGATGAACCAGTTTTCGGCCAACCCCATCGCCATTTTGACAAAGGTGCGATTCCGCGCGATTTTCGGTCCGATCTTAATGGCTCCATTCAATAACAGGTTCAACCCGTTGGAACCCTCTGGACTGAGTCTTTTGACAGAAATACTCGTCGCCATTCTTCCTCCCTTCAGAAAAGGCGGTAATGTTCTCGAGGCTGCCATGACCAATTGAATCGATTTTAGGATCGGTGGGGAATTTAGTGCATCGTTGTCCTCTGGCGAGGCGATCACCGGAGTGGGTCAGTCAATTGTATTGAACCAATCCAAGTGCTTAAAGAGATGATAGCACTCGAGAGACAGGATGACAACATAAATGCGGACAGGCTCGATGAAATCGCCGCTCTAGCTGCCCTCCCGGACATACAAATGGGAAGATTTCGATTGATTTAGTAAATTCCTAGTGAATGTCGTTTTTGCCCTGGAAATAGGCGGCAGCATTTCGGTCGTATCTGGCTGTAACGCGTTCAAACGTACTGTGGGTCGAGTTCCAAAACAGATCGGCGATTTCCAATGCTGAACCTGGGTGCCCAATCTTCCGCACCTGCTCGGTCAGCGTTTTTAGATATGCACCATTGTTGCCAAGCCACCGGTTCAAGACTGCCAGGAAATCATACCTGTTTTCGACCCTTGCCCCGGCATTGTGTTCGAGAATATAGCGCACATTGCCTGACTCCTGGCCCGGCAGATTATCGATCAAGATTGCAGGTAATCCCGCGGCCATCCCCTCCGATAAAATCAATCCACCAGCTTTCGTCACCAAAATATCTGAAGCGGCCATCCAATCAGGCATATTGGTGACAAACTTTTCGAGATGTACGGGATATTTCCATTGCCTGGCTGCTATCTTTGCGTACATCTCCTCATTGCCGCCGGCAATGGCAATCACCTGAAATGGCATCTTTAGATCCTCGAGGTAAGTCATGTTCTTATAAATCCCATTGACCCGGTTGCTCCCCACAAAGAGGATCGTTCTCAAATCAGGTTCGATGCCAAGTTGGCGCCGCATTTTCGCATGTTCAAGATTTCCCCGGGCAAACGCGATGTCTACCGGAATTCCGCTCACCACCACCTGTTCGGCTCGAATTCCATGTCCAACCGCCTGCTCTTTGACGTCTTCGCTCGCCACAAATAAGAGATCAGGATTGGGATTGAACCAAAGTGCGTGGACATCCGCAAGGTCGGTTACCACTGTAAAGAAGGGGAATCTTTGCTTGCCATAGCGCCGCAGCGCGCCAAGCGGTGCGCTGAACAGCTCGTTTGTGCTCAACACGGCATCCGGCTGAACTTCGTCCAGGATTTGTTTTAGGTTGCGGTAGAGCGAGAGGACAAGAGTGCTTTCCACCAGGCTGCTTGCGGCCCTCGAGTCACTGATCTCATAGGTAAAGCGGTACCACGTAGGCGTCTTGAGCACGGTGCGATCATAATCATGCTCGGACTTGCGGATAATCAAGGGGACCGAACGGCCGGCCAAAGGATTGATGATGAACACATTGGCCTCGTCAGGATGCAGATAGTTGAGAGCCCTGGCCACCGAATTCGCGGCACTGCGATGTCCGAATCCGGAATCGCTGGTCAAGATCAAGAATCGTCTGCTCGAATTGTAACTATGCTTCACAATCATCCTTTATTGGATTCGCCCTGTCAGGCCTGTATCGCCCTTTTACCGTAATCTTGCTG
The DNA here is from genome assembly GCA_021779955.1 of Chloroflexota bacterium. GTDB lineage: Bacteria > Chloroflexota > Anaerolineae > Anaerolineales > Anaerolineaceae > UBA6107. The sequence goes on from JAJXZS010000010.1 coordinate 4,407, forward strand.
CACCGCAATCGCCCAGAGGACAATTTATGCTTTACTCCCTCGACATATCCGTTTCTGAAACTGAAGGGTAATCCCAATATAGCCAGAAAAAATGAATCTTGCATTAACGGGCGGTGATGGCAATTGTTTTTAGATAAAGAAGATCGCCGCATCTACACAGCAAGCGGGGAAGACTGGTAAAATCAGGGTGCTTTTCACAGCGCAAACGAAAGCCGCCGCAAACAGATACATAAGCGATCAAAAAGGAATCTACATGGATGAATTGGAAAAGAAATCCGGTGAAGCGGGTACGCTCCCGGCTGAACCTTCAAAACCAACCGCTGCGAAATTGGTGGCAACCGGCTCCGTGCTTGACTGGTTGATTCGCCTGTTCAAGGGCGTTCTTGTAGGTATAGGCGCCATCACGCCCGGGCTTTCAGGTGGCGTACTTGCAGTCGTGTTTGGAATTTACGAGCCGCTGGTCAGGTTCCTCGCGAATATTCGCTACAAGTTTCTCGAAAACTTCCGCTTCCTCCTGCCCATTGGTATTGGAGGAGTACTTGGGGTCGTTGTCTTTTCCGCGGTGGTCGACTACGCCTTTAGCAATTTCGCGGCCCAATTTATCTGGCTCTTCATTGGATTCATCGCCGGCACGTTCCCTTCTTTGTACAAGACCTCTGGCAAGGAAGGCCGCAAGACCTGGCACTGGATCTTGCTGATCGGCGTGGCTGCCGGCACCTACTTATTCATGAGCTGGATGGAAACCATCCAGAACGTTAGCATCACTCCCAATCTTTGGGTTTGGCTGGCCAGCGGCCTCCTGATGGGCCTTGGGCTGGTTGTTCCGGGTTTGAGCCCTTCCAATTTCCTGATTTACGTCAACCTCTACCAGCCGATGGCCTCAGGCATCAAGCAGCTCGACCTGGGTGTCATCCTGCCCATCACAATCGGACTGGTGATTTGCATCTTCACCTTCGCCAAGCTGGTCGCATGGCTGTTCAAGAAAGCCTATGCTTTCATGTATCATCTGATTCTGGGCATCGTGGTCGGTTCGACAATTGTCATCATTCCGAGGGGAGTGACAGGCTGGACCATCGCCGCATGTGCTCTGGCTTTCATCCTTGGCGCAGGCGCATCCTATGCCCTATCCAAGGCGGATGAAGCGCATCCACACGAATCGATCTTCTAGAAGCACATTCTCACAAAATTATCAACTGATCTCCTGTTTGCAGGAGATCTTTTTTGCCGATTTCTCTGCCTTGAACGGTGTAACAAGTGTTGCAATTTTGAGTAACTAGAGGTATATTAATGCAACAAATGTTACGAATGGAGACCGGATGAACTGGTTGCTCTTTCTTTCTCAACTCCCGACTACCCCGTCCAGCCTGCGCGTGACGGTTTGGCGCAAGATGCGCGCGCAGGGAGCGCTTGGGCTGCAAAACGGTGTATGGATCCTGCCCGACCGGCCTGAACAGATGAAGTTCTTATCCGAGTTGACCGATTTGATCCAGAAGCAGGATTCCGCAAGCCAGATTTTGAAGGTCGCTCCGCTTGACGAGAATGTCGAAAAAGATATCCTGCAGCGCTTTGTCGACGATCGCGCAGAGGAATACGCTGAGCTTAAAGAACAGTGCGCTGAATTCATCGCCGAACTCGAAAAGGAGATCGAGCGCCAGAATTTCAGCTTTGCCGAATATGAAGAAAACGAAGAAGACCTGAACAAACTGGAAAACTGGTTCTCGAAAATCCAAAAGCGCGATTTTTTAGGCGGCGAACACGCCAAAGAGGCATCCCTCTGGCTGGACAAATGCCGCGCACAATTCCAGGAATTTGCAGCGCAGGTGTATGCCAACGAAGACAAGGATCATTCACACAAAATGCGGTTCGACCCGGGCAGTCCGAACAACGGTTTGAATCCACGAATGGAAGCAACTTCAAATTCTGAAAGCGACGAATAATCAAGGAAAACATGGCAGAGGCAATCGAAAAATCAAAAGCGCTCAAGGTCGAACGGCCAAAGGTCAGCGACTTGCCCAGAAACGTATGGGCAGTTGGATTTACCAGTTTCTTCATGGATATTTCGAGTGAGATGGTGCTGAATATACTTCCGCTGTTCCTCTCCAACGTGCTTGGAGTACCCACCAGCATCATCGGGCTCATCGATGGGATCGCCGAGGCGATTGCCAGTGTCTTGAAGCTTTTCTCGGGCTGGCTTTCCGACAAATTGGGAGGGCGTAAATGGCTCGCCGTTGCCGGCTACGCTCTTTCTGCCGTTTCGAAGCCATTCTTTTACATCGCCAGCAGTTGGGAGCTCATCGGCGCTGTGCGTTGGGCTGACCGTGTGGGTAAAGGTATTCGCACTGCCCCGCGCGACGCGCTCGTTGCCGATTCTGTCACGCCCAAGATGCGCGGATTGGCATTCGGCTTCCATCGCGCCATGGATACAGCGGGGGCGATGGTCGGCCTGATCATCGCTGCCGTGGTTGTCTGGATGGCGCAAAAGAATGCCGTCGACCTGACCAAGCCGACCTTCCAGATGATCGTGTTGATCAGCCTGCTGCCTGCCTTCCTGGCTGTGCTTTCCCTCATGATAGGCGCAAAAGATGTGAATGTGTCTCAAAAACGGGCGCTGCCCAAATTCTCACTCAAAAGCATGGGCAGGCCGTTCACCATCTTCCTGGTCATCGTGAGTATCTTCACCCTCGGCAACTCTTCGGATGCCTTCCTGACCCTGCGAGCCCAAAACCTGGGCAATACCGTCACAGGCATCATGCTGATGCTCGTGTCCTTTAATCTTATCTATACCCTCGTCTCGACTCCAGCCGGTTCGCTTTCTGATCGCGTCGACCGCCGCACCATTATCATCGGAGGCTGGCTGGTCTATGCGGTTATTTACCTTGGATTCGGATTTGCCACTCAAGCCTGGCACGTTTGGGTGCTCTATGCCATCTATGGCCTCTACTATGGCATGGCCTATGGCACCGCCAACGCCCTGGTCGCGGACCTGGTGCCCGAATCGTTGCGCGGAACTGCCTATGGAACATACAATGGGATTATCGGCATCCTGGCATTTCCCGCTTCGTTGATTGCGGGAATTCTCTGGCAGGGGATCGGTAGCTGGAGCGGGTTGGGTCCGTCCGCGCCCTTCTTTTTTGGAGGCACGCTGGCGCTTCTGGCTGCCCTGCTGATGGCTTTTTGGATGCCTAAAGCGAAAGCGGCCGCATGATTTTTTGACATCGTGGAAGACATTGTCTGTCATTTCTGCTGCAGAAAAGGAGTAAGTTATGACAGGGAATATTCCGTCTCCAGATGAAAACTGGGATGACATTTCCATCGATGAAACAGTTGCAAAATTATCCACGAATTCGACCCGGGGGCTGGTCGAGGGTGATGCCCGAAATCGCTTGTCCCTCGCCGGCCCGAATATGTTGACAGCCGAGAAGAAAATCTCCTTCTGGGAAGAATTCTTCGAAGAACTGCGTGAACCCATGATCTTGATGCTCCTCGTCACCGGGGTGCTCTACTCGATCTGGGGGCAGCTTTCAGATGCGATCACCATCTTCGTAATCATCTTCACCCTGAATACGGTCGAGGTTCTCAATGAAGTTCGCGCAAAACGTGCGATTTCGGGTTTGCGCAAACTGGCGGAACCGACGACTTTGGTAAGGCGTACTGGCAGGTCCATTGACCTACCTGTGGAAGAAATCGTCCCGGGTGACCTGGTCCTCTTGCAGGCAGGTCACCGTGTTCCGGCGGATGCCAGGCTTGTCGAAGCATTTGGGCTTGCCACCGACGAATCTGCACTCACCGGCGAAAGCGCACCGGTCGACAAATCAGCCAACCTGATCCTGAGCGCTGCAACGCCGCTTGCCGAACGCCGGAATTGCGTCTACTCTTCGACGCTGGTCACTCGCGGCAAAGGCTCAGCCATCGTCTTTGCCACCGGTATGAACACTCAGATCGGTAAGATCGCAGGCATGGCGCACCAGGTGCGCGAACCGCGCACCCCGCTTCAGAAACTGATGAGTGAACTCAGCGGTTTTCTGGTCTGGTTTGCGCTTGGGTTCAGCGCCCTGGTGCCATTGATCGGCATCTTCCTCGTCCACCAGGATCCAAAAACCATGTTGCTCACAGGTCTCTCGCTTGCCTTTGCGACCATTCCGGAAGAATTACCGATCATCATCACCATGGTTCTTGCCCTGGGCGCGTTTCGCCTATCCCGCAAGCATGCGATTGCCAAACGACTCAGCGCCGTCGAAGTGCTCGGGGCTGCCACGGTGATCGCAACCGATAAAACCGGCACCCTCACCGAGAATCGCATGACCGCGCATGATTTCGAACCTGTTGAACTGAAGACTCACTTGCTGGAGCTTGGGTCTTTGGCGAACGATGCCATGATCGACGGCAACCGGTATACCGGTGACCCTGTGGATGTCGCAATCCTTGAGGAAGCGGAAAGATCCGGTATCGATGCCAAATCGATCCGTTCGACGAACAAGCTGCTGACCGAATTTACCTTCGACAATGAGCGCAAACGCATGTCGACAGTCTATCAGAAGGATGGGCAATACCTGGTTGTGGTCAAAGGCGCGCCGGAATCTCTGCTCGCCCAATCCAATACCATCTTGGTGAACGGCAGTCCCGCACCATTGACCGAACCAGCAAAGCAAGGCGTACTCGATAAGGTTGCCGGTCTCGCTGAGGATGGCATGCGCGTGATCGCGCTTGCCGAAAAGTCCATTGACCGGGCCCAAAATTCCATGCAGGAAGCTGAATCGAACCTGACCTTCACGGGCCTGATCGGGCTTCTTGACCCTCCCCGCCCTGGGGTGCGCGACTCGATCGCCTTATGCCGGCGTGCGGGCATCCGCATCATGATGATCACAGGCGATCACCCTCTCACGGCTCAGGCGATCGCGCGCCAGGTTGGGCTGGACGGCTCACACGCACTGATCACAGGGCCTGAACTGGACTTGCTTAGCGAGGAGCAATTCAAGCAGGTCGTCCGGAGCACGGATATCTATGCGCGCACCACGCCCGAACACAAACTGCGTATCGTGCAGGCTCTCCAGGCTGGTGGGGAACGCGTAGCCGTTACAGGAGATGGCATCAACGACGCCCCTGCCCTTTCCGCGGCGGATATCGGTGTGGCAATGGGCGAAAATGGCACTGACGTCGCCCGCGAGGCAAGCGGAATCGTGCTGACCAATGACAATTTCACAACCATTGTCAGCGCCGTCCAGGAGGGACGCCTGATTTTCGAGAATCTCAAAAAAGGTGTGCGTTACTATCTTACCTGCAAACTCGCGCTCGTACTGATCAACTTGCTGCCCACCCTGCTGCTGGTGCCAGTGCCTTTCGCACCGGTGCAGATCATCCTGATGGAACTCTTCATGGACCTGATGGCTGCGGCAGCTTTCTCAACCGAAGCCCAGGAATCTGACCTGCTCGACCACAAACCGCGCGATCCGAAAGCGAAGTTTATGGATGCCGCGATGCTGCGCAGTATCGGCATCTCCTCGCTCGGATTGTTTGCCGCAGTCACGGCGCTTTACCTGTATACCTGGTACACATCGCATGATCTCGTGGCTGCGCAAACCGTGGCATTTACCGCCTGGCTGATCGGTCATTTGCTTCTCGCGCTGAACATGCGTTCGGAGCACCAACCCATCCTCCAGATCGGATTGTTCACCAACCGCCTTATGCTGATTTGGGGTGGAGTGATCCTTACCTTCTTGATCCTGACCTCGGTCGTCCCCGGCGCGCACGAGCTGCTCAAGATCACCTCGCTGACGCTTACTCAATGGATCATGATCATCGTAGCAGTGGCAATTGGCACATTCTGGATGGAGGTTGGCAAACTCCTGACCTACCGCAGAAAGACATCTGCTTAACACTTAATACAAAACGCCCCTTGAAGGCAAACTCTTCAAGGGGCGCTAAATTTAGGCTGCAATCGCTGCGGGTGCGGTCTCCTCAGCGCTCAGCGCTTCCTTGACCGCTTCACCCTCGACGGTCTCTGTCTTCAAAAGCTCCTTCGCCAGAGTGTCGAGCGCCACGCGGTGTTCGCTCAGCAATTGTTGCGCCCTTGCGTATTGTTCATCGATGATCCGTTGCACTTCCTCATCGATCGTCTTCAAAGTCTGCTGGCTTGCAGTGGCAGTATTATCGTCTGTCTCGAGGAACTGGTATTGCTGATTGGAATACGTCACAGCGCCGAGCTTGTCGCTCATGCCGTATTGAGTGACCATTCGTCGGGCGAGTTCAGTGGCGCGCTTGATATCGTCGCTTGCTCCGGTGCTGATCTCGTTGAAGATCACCTTCTCAGCCGCACGTCCGGCCAACATGGTCGCAATATGGTCTTCGAGTTCGTCACGCGTCATCAAGTAGCGATCTTCGGTCGGCATCTGCATGGTGTAACCAAGGGCTCCACGGCCATGCGGCACGATGCTGATCTTGGCTACCGGTTCTCCGTGCGGCACAAGCTCAGCCACAAGCGCATGGCCGCTCTCATGATATGCCACAGTCGTCCGCTCTTGCTCGTTCATGATGCGGGTCTTCTTTTCAAGGCCTGCAACCACTCTCTCGATTGCTGCTTCATAGTCTTGCATGTCGACGGCATCTGCATTCCGCCGCGCCGCAATCAAGGCTGCTTCATTCATCACGTTGGCAAGATCGGCGCCTGTAAATCCAGGGGTAATCCGAGCAGCTCTTTCGATGCTGAAATCGTCGGCGAGCTTGATATTGCGGCTGTGGATTTTCAAAATTTGGATTCTTCCGGTCAAGTCCGGTGCAGATACGGTCACCTCGCGGTCGAACCGCCCCGCACGCAGTAGAGCCGGATCGAGAACTTCAGGCCGGTTGGTCGCTGCCATGATGATGACCGGTTTGCTTGTCAAAGAATCGAACCCATCGATTTCGGAAAGCAACTGGTTCAGTGTCTGTTCCCGTTCGTCGTTTGCTCCGAAGCGCATGTTCGCGCCGCGCGATTGCCCGATGGCATCAATCTCATCGATAAAGATCACTGAAGGGGCAACTGCCCGCGCCTGGTCGAACAGGTCGCGTACCCTTGCTGCGCCCACACCTACGAACATTTCGATGAACTCAGAACCGCTTGTCTCAAAGAAGGGGACCTGAGCTTCGCCTGCAGTTGCTTTCGCCAACAATGTTTTGCCGGTTCCAGGAGGCCCAACCAGCAGAACGCCCTTTGGAATTCGTCCTCCCAGGCGCGCAAATTTCTCTGGAGTTTTCAGGAATTGGATGATCTCGCGGAGTTCATCGATGGCTTCATCTGCACCGCCAACATCCTTGTACGTAACTTTGACGTCCTCGGGTTTGACCTCAGATGCCTTGCTCTTGGCTACGCCAAAGATGCCGCCGCTTCCACCAATTCCGCCTGAGCGGCTGATCTGGCGGTAGATCACGTACCAGACAACACCAATAAGAGCCAGCGGCAGAACATAAGATACCAGGAACGTGCCGATTCCGCTGGGAGGAGGCGCAACATCATACTTAACTCCCGCAGAATCCAATTCCTGGATCAACGTTGGGTCACCATTGGGTACAGGGTAAGTGATGAACGGCTCTGATGTTGCAGTGCTGCCCGCCGTAGGGGTTACTTTCATCGTTCCGGTGATCTGGTTACTGCTCAAAGTCAAATTGATGATCTGACCTGATTTGATCATATCTTTGAACTGGCTGTAAGGAATTTCGGTCTGTTGAGCGACAAGCGGCGCAAGGATGAATTCCTGGAACAACCAGATGAATATCAAGCCCACGATCAGGTAACTCAATCCGAAGCCCGCTGACCTGCGCATCCGGTCATTTTTCTTTTGGTCATCGTTCTGTGGATTATCGTTTGATTGCTTGTTCGGATTATTCATATTCCACTTCCTCTACATTCTCTCCCAAAGTTTTATTCACTCGTGCCGCCCCGAATAGGATTAGTCGGGGTTCAAACCCGTAGAACATGTCGTGCTAATTTCCCACCGCAATTTGCCAAATCTCATTTCCATACTAGCTACTTTTCATGTGAAAGAGATTAGAACAAGCGCAAATCAAGGCTGCTTACTTTCGCGATTATTAATTTAACTATCAAATATCATATCCATGGTAGGGAAGTGTCAGAATCCCATAAGAGTTGTACAAATGGCACATCCCATCACGCCGGCCTCCATTAATGAAAAAGGCGGGGTGCTTGTATCGGCACCCCGCCAGGTAAATGCAGATGGGTCAATCGTGGGCTACCCCTTACCCTCCGGCTGACCAACCGGCATCGGCAGCGATGACTGCACCGTTGATGGCGCTGGCTTTGCCAGAAGCAAGGAACACCGCCACATTGGCGATTTCCTTTACTTCAGCAACTCTGGGCAGGGTTCCAAATTGAGGGCCGAGGCGTGAATTTCCGAGCGCGGAAGGTTCGCCGCCCAGGGTGATCCCCGAATTGACGCCTCCCGGCGCGATGGCCACGCAGCGGATCCCCTGCGCTCCATACATCCAGGCTGTGTTCTTCGTCAGACCGATGAGACCATGCTTGGTCGCCGTGTAAGCGGCTCCCGCGAATGCCCCGCCCAAGCCTGCGACCGAAGCAATATTGATGATGACTCCACCGCCGTGTTGAAGCATCTCCGGGATCGCCCGCCGGCTGGTGTACATGGGGCCATTCAGGTTGACCCCTATCGTCAGGTTCCATACTTCATCGGTCATCTCGCCTACCGGCAAAAACCGGTCAACAACGCCAGCATTATTCACCACAACGTCGAGCCGCCCAAATGTCTTGCTCGCCAGGTCTATCAGGGCGTTCGCATCATTGACATTCGAAATGTCGCCTTTCAGGCCCACAACTTTTACGCCCTTCGCCTTGAGCTCATTTACCGTCGTCATCAGCTTTTCGCCGGCGATATCGCCAAGCACCAGACTGGCTCCTTCAGCAGCAAAAGCTTCTGCAATTCCCTTGCCAATCCCCGTGGCGGCTCCCGTGACCAAAACCACCTTATCTGTAAATTCCATTCGATTACCTCCTATAGCCACCTTCTGGATAAAATTCATCATCAATACTATAGCCTGGAATTATCAGAATAATATTAGCTTGCCGTTTTCAAACCTGCATATTTACAGCTTTCGACGATCAACGGCATTATGTAACCTTTCGTGGATTCCTGCATCTCAATATCACTAGAACTTAAGGAGAAAAGATGCTATGAAAGAACCGATTCATGTGACTGATGCTGCGTTCGAAAAAGTGGTCTTGAAATCAGCAATCCCTGTGATTGTCGATTTTTGGGCGCCATGGTGTGCTCCATGCCGCATGGTTGCGCCTACTTTGGACAAGATTGCGGCTGAAAAAGAAGGTAAATTAATCGTCGCCAAAGTGAACACGGATGAGGATTATTCTTGGGCGCAGAAGTACGGTGTCCAGGGAATTCCAACGATGTTGTTCGTTTCCAACGGCAAAGTGATCAAACGCCAGGTGGGCGCGCTGCCCGAAGCTATGCTGCGGAAAGCAGTCGAACAGTTCCTGGCCTCAATTCCAGTCGCCGGGTAAGCCTACTCCCATTGAAAAGGTCTTGCCCATGAAGCAAAAGATTGCAGTTCCAACGGATGACGGGATCACCATCAGCAAGCATTTTGGCCAGGCGGCCTACTTCAAGGTGATAGACCTTGAAGACGGCCAGTTTCGATCTGCTGAGATCAGAAAAAAAGTGATTCACCACCACGGAAACCCGGAATCTGAAGGGATGCACCCGGGGCATCAGATGGTTGAAAGCATCGCTGACTGTCAGGTGCTCATCTCCGGGGGGATGGGATCGCCGGTGTACGAAAGGGCGATTCAATCGGGGTTGAGCGTTGTGCTCACCCGCCAGCAGGACATCGACCTGGCAATTCAGGAATACGTTTCTGGCAAGTTGAAAAACGAACCGGACCTGGTGCATGTTCATTGAACGTGCATTCCGGGTCGTTTTTTTATTTAGCAAAAGTCATATTGCCCTTTAATCTTGAATCTGTATAATATTTTTACGTGATCGACCGGCAGGTAAAGCTGCCCCGCGGGTCACTTTTGAGGGATGTTCCCCGTAGGCGTTTTTCCTGTTTGATGCCGAATTCCAGAGAATTGGGAAGGAGCCAGAATGACTACTGTCCGGGATTTATTGAAAGTAAAGGGTAATGAAGTCTGGTACGTAACTCCATCGAACGACATGCTGGATACCCTCAAGATTATGGCTGAAAAGAACGTTGGGGCACTGATGGTGCTGGAGGATGGCAAGATCAAAGGAATCGTATCCGAACGCGATTTCGCGAGGGGTGTGAGCAAGGAAGAGCGCTGTAGTCTGAAAACGACAGTGCTCGAGTATATGACAAAAGATGTAGTGACGATCACGCCCGAACAATCCATCGATGACTGCATGGTGCTGATGACAAAAGAACATATCCGTCACCTGCCTGTCGTCGAAAATGGCCAGCTGATCGGCTTGATCTCCATCGGCGACGTGGTCAAAGCGGTGATTTCGAGTAAAGATTCCACGATCAACCATCTCGAGAATTACATCGAAGGCCGTTGGTAAAATCGAGACCATCCAAGTTTCTGCACAGATCGAATCAAAAGGCTGGCGCTCCGTTGCGAGCACCAGCCTTTTGGCTATTTTCCGCTCGTTTCACCCATATCTTAACCATCGAGCCGTTGCAGGCGAAGTAATTGTGCATTGATGGCGACGATGATCGTGCTGATCGACATCAGCAGGGCGCCTACAGCCGGCGAAAGCAAAAAACCGACGGGCGCCAAGACGCCTGCAGCCAGCGGGATTGCCACAACGTTATACCCGGCCGCCCAGCCCAGGTTCTGATTCATCTTCCGGTAGCTCGCCTTGCTGAGCCTCAGCGTTCTGACCACATCCTGGGGATTGTTCTTTACCAGGATGATCCCCGCTGATTCGACGGCAACATCCGTACCGCTGCCAATGGCGATTCCCACATCCGCCCGGGTGAGCGCCGGGGCATCATTGACGCCATCGCCGACCATGGCCACGATATGACCCTGCTTCTGAAGCTCGATGATCTTCTGGTCCTTGTTCTCAGGCAGCACTTCCGCAAAAAAGGTGTCAATGCCAAGTTCGCCCGCCACCGCTTTTGCCACCGCCTGGCTATCACCTGTGAGCATGGCGACCCGCACACCCATTTCGTGCAGGCTCTGGATCGCCGCTTTGCTTTCAGGCCGGATAACATCCGCCAGTGCCAGCGATGCTACCGCCTGCCCCGCACGTACCAGGTGAACCACGCTTTGCCCCTTCGAATTGGATTCGCGCTCGAATTTCGTCAGCGCTTCCGGTAGAGATAGATTGAGGGTTTCCAACAATCGCGGCCCGCCCACGTATACAGGTTGACCGTCGATTTCAGCCTGGGCACCACGCCCTTCGATTGCCTTGAAATCGACCGCCTGGGGCAGGTTCACCCCGCGTTCTTTGGCAGACCGGAGGATGCCCTGAGCAATTGTGTGCTCCGAATCGCTTTCGACAGACGCAGCCAATGCCAACGCATCGGCGTCGCTGATCGCTCCATCCGTGGCAATGCCCACCACCCCAAACCGGCCTTCCGTCAGCGTTCCGGTCTTGTCGAAGACCACTATATCGATCAGGCGCGCCTTCTCCAGCGCCAGGCGGTCGCGAATCAGGATGCCGTTCGCTGCCCCCATCCCGGTGGTGATCGAAACGACCAGCGGAATGGCCAGGCCAAGCGCATGCGGGCAGGCAATCACCAGGACAGTAGCCACGCGTTCGATCACCTGCACATTGAACCCGACCGCAATGGTCCAGGCAATGGCAGTAATCACTGCCACCCCAAGAGCAATGTAGAACAACCACCCGGCAGCCCGATCTGCCAGCACCTGGGTGTTGCTTTTGCTTTCCTGTGCCTGCTTGACCAGGCGCATGATTCCCGCCAACGCGGATTCGTCGCCGGTTGCGGTCACTCTGACGCGCAAGCTGCCGCTCCCGTTGATCGAGCCGCCAATGACCCTGGCGCCTTTAGCCTTCTCCACCGGCTTCGACTCACCCGAAATCATTGCTTCGTTTACCGCTGAAGTCCCATCCACGATCTCGCCATCTGCGGGAATGCTCGCTCCGGGCCGCACAAGCAGCAGATCGCCTTTGACCAGTTCCATCGTGCGCACCGGGGTGATACTTCCATCCGCTGCGATCTTTTCTGCCATATCAGGCATCAATTTGGCCAGGGCATCGAGCGCTCCCGACGCCTGGCGAATACTGCGCATCTCCAGCCAATGACCCAAAAGCATGATATCGATCAGGGTCACCAGTTCCCAGAAGAAATCCATCGTCTGCGGGATAAACAAAGTCGCTGCGCTATAAACGAACGCCACCGAGATCGCCAGCGAGATCAGCGTCATCATTCCCGGCTTGCGGTTTCGGATTTCAGGTATCGCCATCTGGATGAATGGCACGCCGCCGTAAAGAAACACCACCAGCGAGAAGAAAGGCGAAATCCAGGTGGATCCCGGGAATGCGGGCATGTGAAATCCCAGCAGGCTCTGCAATCCCTGGGAATAGAGCAGCGCAGGGATCGAAAGGATCAGCGACACCCAAAACCGCCTTCTGAACATCTGCTCGTGGCCTGTGTGGTCTACGTGGGCGGCATGTTCTCCGCCCATGGGCATGGCCATGCCCGCCATGCTTTCGTGATTCATCCCCTGCATTTCATGCCTGTGAGCATCGTGTTCCATGGGCATTTCGCGCATCGCGCCTTCGCGGTGTTCCTGGCCGGCCTTTTCCGGCATGGGTTGACCGCCATGATCACCGGTCATGGTTCCACCGTCGTCGCGATCATGCATGTGTTTCATCGATGAGTCGTTTTCCGAATTCTTTTCCTCCATAGGTTCCATCTGTGACCTTCTTCCTTTGGATCGTGGCCTTGAGATTCCACGCATCCTGGTAAGATGCAATCCCCGCGCATAAGTGCGAACCGGCTGTTCGACACATTCATTCTATTGACAGTAGATTAAAAATCGGTTTGAACGATGGAGATCTTCATCCATATCCTTCATAAACAGGCGGATACTTCCTTTGAATTTATCTGCAAATGGAAATTCATCATTTTGTATTTGTATAATGAAATCGGCAATTCTTTTCATCACGTGAAAGGAGCACGAAATGCCGCACAAACCTGAATTGGAGACTTTGGCAATCCACGCCGGCCAGGAACCTGATCCGACCACGGGCGCGGTGATCACCCCCATCTATCAAACATCCACGTATGCACAGGAATCCGTCGGCGTCACCCGCGGCTTCGATTACAGCCGCACGGCAAATCCCACGCGCCTCGCCCTCGAAAAGTGCATCGCTGAGTTGGAAGCCCAGAAACTAGACCAACCCGCCTACGGATTGGCTTTTTCTTCAGGCATGGCTGCCATCGACACTCTGCTCCGCCTGGTGAAGCCCGGGGAGCATGTCATTGCCTCGAACGATGTCTACGGCGGCACATTTCGCCTGTTCGATAAAGTGTTGAAAGAGTTCGGGCTTGCTTTCTCGTACGCCGATGTAAGCCAGCCGGATGTCGTTCAAATGGCTTTACGGCCTGAAACTCGCCTGGTTTGGTTGGAAACGCCCACCAATCCGATGCTCAAGATTGCCGACATTTCCGAGATTTCGGCAAGGGTCAAGAAATATTCACCCCTGATCAAGATTGCCGTCGATAACACGTTTGCTTCCCCCTACCTCCAGCAGCCGCTCAGCCTTGGTGCAGATTTTGTCATCCATTCGAGCACAAAATACCTTGGCGGTCATTCTGATGTGGTTGGCGGCGCCATCGTGGCTAAAGATTGGGCATCTTTCGAGATGCTTAAATTCCTTCAGAATGCAGTTGGCGCAGTCCCAGGTCCCATGGATTGCTGGCTCGTCCTGCGCGGCATCAAAACGCTTGCCCTGCGCATGGACCGTCATTCTTCGAACGCCATGAAAATCGCATTATTCCTTGAAGGGCGGCCGCAGATCGAAAAGGTTATTTATCCCGGGCTGGAGAGTCATCCCGGTCACGAGGTAGCCAAAAGCCAGATGCGCCTGTTCGGCGGCATGATCTCAGTCATCTTCAAGGGAGGCGGAGCAGCCGCGCACAAGTTCGCCGAATCCACCCAGATTTTCACGCTTGGTGAAAGCCTTGGCGGCGTCGAATCGCTCATCGAAGTGCCCGCGGCAATGACCCACACGTCCGTCACGGGCAGCCCGCTGGAAGTGCCTGAAGGTCTCGTTCGCCTTTCAGTCGGTATCGAAAACATCGACGATTTGATGGACGACCTGGCCCAGGCCCTTAAAAAGGTCTAGACAGCAGCTTTCTACCTTTTCTTCTTGCCGGTAAGGTAATCGATCACGTCGATCATGGTCAGGATACTGAGTGGATGGTTTTCTTCATCCACCACGATGATCGTTTTATGCTTTTCGATAAACGGCAGGACGCTCTCAAGGCTGTCCTCGCGTTTGACGTCCATCACCGTCGGGTCGACGATGAAGGCAATGCTCTCCTGGGGGTCGTATTGCTGCTTCTGATTCATCACATGTTTGAGCACTTCCGTCTCGCTGATGATCCCCGCAAGCGCGCCTGTCTCATCCACGACAGGGATCTGGGAGATGTCGAAGCGGTTCATCTTCTCGACTACCTGTTGAATGGCATCGCTCACCTTCACGGTCACGAGCGGAATCTTGGGCTCCCGCGCCAGCAGCGTTCCGACGGTAGGCCCATCCGGCTTTTCAGGCAGAAAGCCGTTCTCGCGCATCCAGTTGTCGTCGAAGACCTTCGAGAGATACCGGTCGCCTGAATCCGGCAGAATGACCACTGCCACCTGGCCTGGCTCCAATTCGCTCACAAGCTGTGAGCGGCCCAGCGCCGCTACGGCCGAACCGGATGAGCCGCCGGCAAACAGCCCTTCCTCAACGACCAGCCGCCTGGTCATCTGAAAAGATTCCAGGTCGTCCACTTGCACCACCTCGTCTACGAGCTTGAGGTCCAGCGTCGGCGGCAGGAAGTCTTCACCAATTCCTTCGATCTTGTAGGTTTTTGGGTGAGCATCCGAAGGTTCATGACCGAGCTTCCAGCTTTCATAAAGCAGCGAACCCTGGATGTCCACGCCTACGATCCTGACTGCGGGGTTCTGTTCCTTCAAATACCTGGCTGTGCCCGTGATCGTTCCACCCGTACCCATCCCCGCTACGAGCACATCGATCTTTCCGCCGGTCTGTGCCCAGATTTCAGGTCCTGTGGTTCGATAATGAGCTTCAGGATTGGCGGGATTGCGATATTGATCCGCCAGGATGCTGTTTGGAGTGTCTTGCACGATCTTTTCGGCGACCCTGTAATTGCTGCGCGGGTCGTCAGGCGCAACCGCGGCCGGTGTGATCACCACCTTTGCGCCGAACGCCCGCAGATAGCGGATTTTCTCCTCGCTCATCTTGTCGGGCAGCACGAAGATGCATTTATACCCCTTGACCGCGGCCGCCATCGCCAGCCCGGCGCCCGTGTTCCCCGAAGTTGCCTCGACGATGGTTCCGCCCGGCTTGAGCTTGCCACTGCGCTCTGCCGCTTCGATGATATACGCGCCAACCCGGTCCTTGGCCGACCCCGCAGGGTTGAGATACTCGAGTTTGGCGTACACCTCGGCATGAACGTTCGATGGAAGCACACGGTTCAGCCGCACCAGGGGCGTGTTCCCGATTGCCTCAAGGACGGTATTGTATGTACCCAATTTTCTTTCTTCGACAAAGCCTATACTCTCGTGACGATTCATTATTCATAACCTCTAAAAATACCTGCTTAAAAAGAAACGACCGGCATGATGCCCGAAATATGTCTCCGCGGGGATACTGCCTGCCGTCTCGAATTGCGTTTTTCACTCAGGATGCGCAACAAGGCGGTCAGCGCAGACCCCGCCTGTGACATGTGCAATTTTGAATAAAGACTAAATCTACCATAATAGTTGCCTATTTTCATTTCAGAGTATATCACAAAGCGGCTCATTTTCCTGCTTTATAATAGAGGCACTCCAATCGAAAGGCGATCCCATCCATGCGCACGAATCGTCCGGCTCGCTTCGGAACCGCAATTTCGCTCCTGCTCATCCTTGCCTTTTTCGCCGCAGGCTGTACCAGCCCAGCGCTGGCGACTTCTGCAAACCCCACAGTACCGCCTGCCTTTCCAACCCAGGCTCCTGCCACCGATTCTCCGGCTGCGCCAACTGCACAAGAGACAATTCTGCCCACCCCAACGAATACCGCAATTCCTCAATTGCCGCTGACCCAATACCAGCTTGACGTCCAATTCGACTACACCAACCATCTCGTTTCAGTCGCCGAAGTGATTTCCATCACCAACCGCTGGCAGGAGCCGCTCACGTCCCTGGTTCTGGACATCGAAGCGAACGAATACCCTGGCGTCTTCGTTCTCGATTCGCTGGCACTTGACGATGGCACACTCCTCTCACAAGCTGATTTCACGCTTGCCGACAACCGCATGGAGATCCCCCTTTCCACCCCCTTGATGCCTGATAGCTCGCTGACGCTGAGCTTGAACTACCGGCTGAACCTGCCTGCCATTCCTGAAGCGAGCCCTTACTTGCGGCCAGATCCTTTCGGCTACAGCGCGCGGCAAACCAACCTGGTCAACTGGTATCCGTACCTGGCCGCTTACAACCCGGGCAGCGGTTGGCTGATGCACCCCGTGTATGCGTTTGGCGAGCATGAAGTCTATGACGCAGCCGATTACAGCGTGAATCTCGAGCTCATCAATGCCCCGGCAGACCTCAAAATCGCAGCCAGCGCTCCCGCTGAAGTACCGGCGGATCAGCCGGATATGCTCCATTATTCGCTTCCGAAAGCGCGTACGTTCGTCTTTTCCGCTTCTCCCATCTATGAGACAGCTACCAGGGTCGTCGGCAGCACGACGGTCACATCCTACACCTTCCCCTGGGACGCCTCGACGGGCGAAGCCGCGCTGGATGCAACAGCCCGGGCGCTGGCGCTTTATGACGACCTCTTCGGGCCATATGACCGTCCGACGTTGAACGTTGTCGAAGCCGATTTTCTGGACGGCATGGAATATGACGGCCTTTACTTTCTAAGCAATGGTTTCTACAACCTCTACGATGGCACTCCATCCGGTTATTTAACTGCCATTGCGGTGCATGAAACGGCTCATCAGTGGTGGTATGGAAAGGTTGGCAGCGACCAGGCGCTGGAGCCCTGGCTCGACGAAGCCATGGCCACATACTCCGAAAAGCTCTATTACGAGCACGCCGCTCCCGGCGCCCTTGACTGGTGGCAGTCCCTTCGCATCGATTACTATGGCCCGCAGGGGATGATCAACCTGCCTGTCTCGGAATATCGCTATTACGAGCCATATCGCAACGCCGTCTACCTGAACGGCGCAACCTTCCTGCAAGGGCTGCGCGATCTCATCGGAGACGATGCCTTCTTTGGCTTCCTCAAAGATTACGCCACGAAGTACGCGTATCAGCGCGTCACCACGAAAGACTTCTTCGACACTTTGAGAGAGCACACTTCGGCTGATCTCTCCCCGCTGATTGCCCAATATTTCGACCCTTCTCTGTATCCTTAAAAACAAAGCGCCATGCTGGCGCTCTTTACTTCGTCACCAATCAGAAGCCTGCCTTGCGGCAGGCTTCTTTAGTGAAAAACCCTCAGGCCCGTCAGTCTGAATGGTTTAACCCAACAACGCCTTCAACCAGAGATACTGGTATGGTTCCAACGCAAGCAAAAGCTTGCTTTCATCTTCATTGTACTGCCTTGAGGTAAACAAATCCACATAATTGGCCGCACGCGTTACCGGCACTTCGAGATGCAGGACGGTATCGCTCAAGTTGTGAACCGCCAATATCGTTTCGTTTTCACTCTCGCGCCGGAAGACTGCGCTTCTCGCCTCATGGCAATCGATCCATGTGAAATTGTGGGTACTGAACACTGTGTGATCATGGCGCAAGGCAATCATCTTCTGAATCACATGCCACAATGAACCGGGTTCCTTTTCCGCTGCCTCCACATTGACCCTTGAAGGCGCGTATTCGGGCTGGCTGATGATCCGTGAGTAAAGCTGGCCTGCGGTAGAAAATCCAGCGTTATTGCCGCTCGTCCATTGCATGGGGGTTCTAAGCCCGTTGCGATCGTAGAGCGTGACATCATCACCCATGCCGATCTCGTCGCCATAGTACAGGAAGGGCGAGCCAGGCAACGAGAAGAGGAGTGAATGTGCCAGTTCGATCTTGCGCCTGTCGTTATCGAGCAGGGGCGCCAGGCGGCGCCGGATGCCCAGGTTCAGGCGGTAGCGCCTGTCCGCGGAATATTCGCTCCACATGAACTGGCGCTCCTCTTCAGAGACCATTTCCAGCGTCAGCTCGTCGTGATTGCGCAGGAATGTGCCCCACTGGCAGCTTGCCGGTATGGACGGCAGTTGCTCCATCGCCCAACGGATCGGCGCAGAATCCGCCTTTTTCATCGCCATATAGATGCGCGGCATCAATGGGAAATCGAAGGCAACCTGAAACTCATCTCCTCGGCCGAGATACTTCACCACATCCTTCGGCCATTGGTTGGCTTCGCAGATGAGCACCTTACCTGGAACCTCGCGGTCGACGAATGCCCGCAACTGCTTCAGAATGGCATGGGTTTCAGGCAGATTCTCGCAACTCGTACCATCGCGTTCGATCAGGTAAGGCACGGCATCCACCCTGAAGCCGTCGATACCCATTTCCAGCCAGTATTCGACGATTTTGAACATCTCATCGATCACGGCCGGATTGTCGTAGTTCAAATCAGGCTGGTGCGAATAGAAACGGTGCCAGTAATATTCTTGCGTCGCCTCGTTCCAGGTCCAATTCGATATTTCGGTGTCCAGGAAGATGATGCGGGCATCAAGGTACTTTTGGTCCGTCTCGCTCCAAACAAAGTAGTCGTGGTATGGCGATTGACGATCTTCGCGGGCAGCCTTGAACCAGGGATGCTGATCGGACGTGTGATTCATTACCAGGTCCATGATTACCCTGATGTGGCGGTTGTGGGCTTCCTGCAGCAGGTTCGCGAATTGATCTACGCTTCCATAGACTGGATTGATCTTCCGGTAATCCGAAATATCGTAACCCCCATCGCGCATTGGCGATTCGTAGATGGGCAGCAGCCAAAGGCAATCAATGCCGAGCGATGCAAAATAGTCCAGTTTTTGCGTCAGCCCGGCAAGATCGCCAACTCCGTCTCCATTGCTATCGTAGAAGGCTTGAACTGACACTTCATAGAAAACCGATTTTTGATACCAATACTGATCGACCATAGAACTCTGTGTTTATCCTTTCACAGATCCGGCGAGCATGCCACGGACGAAGAACCGCTGGAAAGCGAAGAATACGACCATGGGAATGATGAATGACAGGAATGCAGCGCCGGTAAGTATATTCCAATTCGATCCTCTCGGGTCGATGAGATTGGTGATCTGCACCGTCAGAACCGGGTGGGATGTGAGGAAAATCTTGGCAACCAGGAAATCGTTCCACACCCACAAGAACTGGTAGATGCCCAGCGATGCAACTGCTGGCACGGAAAGCGGTAGCGCCAGGGTTGTGAAAGACTTCCAGTGGTTCGCCCCATCCAGATAGGCAGACTCGAAAATCTCTTTGGGCAGCGAGCCTATGAAATTTCGCATCAGGTAGATGGCGTAAGGCAAGCCAAACCCAACGTGGAATAGCCAGATCCCCAGGAAGGTGCTCTGCATGCCAACCGCCGAGTAAAGCCGGGAAATTGGGACCAGGGCCATCTGCAGCGGGACGATTTGCAGACCCACAAGGATGGCAAATAGCCACTGCCTTCCTTTGAAATCAAGCCAGGCAAAGGCGTATGCCGCGAATGCCGCCAGGGTGATCACCAGGAGAGTCACAGGGACGGTCACGATGATCGAGTTGAGCATCGCAATGCCCATCCCTGCTGGGCTCGTCAGGTCTGAGGCCGTGCAGTTCAACCCAAGCAGCGCCGCCGTGTTTCCCGAGGCACAATCCTGCAAATAAGAATTCGTGCCTTTATAGCCGACTAGTGCATCCACATAGTTGCTCAATGTAAGGCTTGGACCTTTTGCACCTCCCGAGGACAACTTCTGCATATACACCAGAATTTTCCCCAGGATTGGAAGGCTTTGATTGGGGTTGCCTGGCAGCGCCGGGTTCTGGACATGCGGCTGCCCATTGATTGGCTGTTTCAGATAGGCCAGGAGCTGGTAATCCCTTTGATACTTGTTCACGATCGCGGGATCCGAGAGGTTCGCCTGGGGCAGTGCATTGCCTTTGGCGCCATGACACGAAGCGCAATAGGTTGTATATTCGGTTTCTCCAACTACAGGCTGCGGAGTGAAGATCGTCCACCACCCGGTTGTGCGCACCGCCTCGCGGTCGCGGAATGAGGTGACGAACAGCCCCAGGGTGGGTACGATCCACAAAACGCACATAATAATCAACGCAAGGTTGATCGGAAGAGCGTGGAAGATGCGATTGAGTGTACGCAGCGGATTCATCGCATCTCCTCCTGCTTCTGGAACCGGCGGATGTTGAAAATCATGACCGGTATCATGAGCACGATCAGAAGGGCGGCGATCGCTGTCGAACGGCCTGTGTCTGTAACGATCAGCTGGAACATCCGGTTGGCAATCACCTCGGTGCCGTAGTTACCTCCGGTCATTACGAACACGATGTCGAATACCTTCAATACGTTGATCGTCATCGTTGTGGTGACCACCACGATGGTGGGCATCACCAGGGGAACCATGACTTTCCAGAAGGTTTGCCAGCCTGTTGCCCCGTCCACCTGCGCCGCTTCGAGGACCTCGCTTGGCAAGTTCTTGATTGCCGCAGCAAGAATAGTCATGCAAAAGCCTGTCCAGAGCCACACGCCAACAATCATCAAGCAGAAATCGTTGATGGGATAAGTACTCATGAAGGCTACCGGCTGCCCTCCAAGGCCGACGATGATCGCATTGAGCAATCCGGTTTGCTGCCCTCCCCCCGATGTGATCGAATACATGAACTGCCAGATGATGCCTGCGCCAATGAACGAAATGGCCATGGGCATAAAAATAATCGATTTGGCGATCTTTTCATACCTTACGCGTTCGGCCAATACCGCAAACAAGAGGCCTGCTGACACCGTACCGGGTACCATCAAAATCAGCCATAAGGCATTATTCGACAGCGCATTCAACATGATGGAATTGGTGAGCGCGTAACGGTAATTCTCGAAGATCCCCCAGCACGGCTGTCCCTGAACGCAATCCACAGCTGCAGATTGTGTGCTCGTCCGGTCCATAAAGCTCAACACGACGGTGTTGAATGTTGGAAATGCGATAAACAATGCCATGATGAGCAGAGCCGGGAGAAGGTAAAGCCAGGGAGCCCATTTCCCTTGTTTCATAATCGCAGGCATCATAAGTCGTTCCTCCCTAGAATGAGAAGAGTTGGAGCGCACTGGCGTGCGCTCCAACTTTGAAGCAATTTGCGATTACTTTCCGGTGATTTGCTTTTGCGCCGCCGCTGCGGGTGCCAGAGCGGTCGCGATATCCGTACCTTGCACAACCTGGATGATCGCTGTCCATTCAGCGCTGGTGAATGGCTCGCCAAGGGTATCGCCAAGATCCGGGGTGAAGCCCTGTGCGCTCGCCAAAGCTGCCGCTTTCTTGATCAGCTGCGGATCGGTGTAATTGCCGTTCGCGCCCTTGTTCGGTGATTCATCGAACCCGGTCTGAGCCCAGACCTTGCCGCCATAAGCGCTGGTCAGGTAAGCGACCATGGCTTTGGCTGCGTTCGAGCTCGAGAATGCCATCATCCAGTCAGCGCCGCCCTGCATGCCCTTGATTCCGGGGAAGGCGAAGAAGTCATAGTCCGTTCCGTAGACGAGTGTTGGGAACTGGGTCGCAATTTCGCCACCAGCGAAACCGGACTGCTTCACCATCATGGCCTCGGGATTCGGCTGGAAGACCAGGTAGATGGCGTTCAGGAAGGAGGTATTTAAGGTGCCGTTCGCTCCGCCAACGGTGTATTTCGGATCGGATGCCCACTTCTGGTAAATCTGGTAGGCAGCCACAACACCAGGATCATTGTATGGGGTCGTGCCGTTGATGATATTCAACACATACTGGGGACCCTGCAGGGTGAGCAGCAGATCCTGGATGAAGTCGGAACCGGTCCAGCCTGTGGCTGCACCGTTCTCAAATCCCATACTCCAGGGAACGTTACCGTCGGTGGCCATTTTGTCGACCAGGGTCTGCAGATCGGCAAATGTCGTCGGAACGGTGTAGCCGAGCGCCTGGAAGCGGGCAGGGCTGTACCAGATGATGGACTTGATGTCCGCTTTGACTGGAATGGCATACAGAGTGTTGCTGAATGTGCCAAGATCGATCCAGTACGAAGCGTAGTTAGCCGTATCGGCTCCATCAGTGGTCATATTGACCATTTTATCCTGATACAGGCTGACAGGTGAGCTCGACGGCCAGAACAGAATGTCTGGCGGGGTGCTCTTCACGCGGGTGTCCAACACTGCTGCATCGCGGGTCGATTCGGCCGAGATCTTGATACCGCAGGCATCCACTAAGGGTTGGAAGATCTTGTTTGCGCTGACTTCCTCGGAGCCGGTCCATTGATACATCAGAGTCAGCGTATCGCCCGACTTTGCTCCCATGCAGTCGATTGTGCTGGAAATAGCTGTTGGGGCTTCGGTGGTCGCAGCAGTAGTCGGGGCTGGGGTGGGGGTTGCGCAAGCCGCTGCCAACAGGGCGATTACGACAAGCGCAATAATGGGTTTCGAAAACGTAGACATTTCCTTTCCTCCTGATTCTTCTTGGTTAACAATTGAATCGCTTGCGAACAGTCAAGTTTACGAGCTCATCACCTCCTTTACCATAATTAAATTATTGGATCGGGTTTACGACTAAATGACGATACGTCCCATGGTGGATTCGCGCACCACTAATTCGATATCCAACAATAAGCCTTGCTGTTCCAGCTCTTTGCCCAGGAGTAACCTGGTCAGCTGCTCCCCGGCGTTCCACCCTAATTCGAAAGCAGGCAGGCGGATGGTCGTCAGCGGAGGATCGACATAGGCTGCCAGCGGCACATCATCGAAGCCGACTACTGCAATATCCTCGGGAATGTGTTTACCTGCGTGATGGATCGCCTTCATCGCTCCGAGGGCCACCACATCGCTTGCCACGAACACAGCGGTTGGCGGCTGTGGCAGGCCGAGCATTTTTTGCATGGCTTCATAACCGCTTTCCGGGGTATATCCACCTTCCAGGATCAGTTCCCCCTCAATTGGGATTCCTGCGCCGACCAGTGCATCCTCATAGCCTTGCCGCCGGTGTTGCGCAGACGTATACTGCAGCGATGCGTTAGTGATCAGGCCAATCCTGCGGTGTCCCAACTGAATGAGATGCCGCGTCGCAGTCGCCGCGCCTTCCACGGCGTTAACGTCCACAAAGGGTAACGGGCTTCCGCTCAATTGGCCCATCAGCACAATCGGAAAGCCGTTCTCCACAAACCTGGCTATCTCCTGGTCATCCTGGCGTGGACCTGAAAGAATAATCCCATCGACAAGGTGCTCGCTTGCCAACTGCGCATAACCCGAAAGATTCTTTGGGTCGTACGGTTTGAGCAGAACGTGATAGCCATACTGACTTACCGATTGTTCGATGCCAAACATTACCCGCAGCAAAAAGGCGTCGGCAAAGACCTGCTCTGGGCTCTGTTGAAGCACCAGTCCGATGGTCGACGATTTTCCCGAGACAAGTTTTCTGCCCGAAGCATCGGGGTGATAGTTGAGCCGCCTGGCAGCTTCCAATACGCGTTGGCGCGTGGCTTCGTTGATGCTCACACTGGTGACATTGTTCAAGACAAAAGATACCGTGGATCGAGATACTCCGGCTTCTTTGGCAACGTCGAAACTGGTCACCCTCTTGCCAGTCAAATTTCCCTCCTGTTAGTAACACGTGTTAGTACTTACAGTATAGAGCAATTCAATGAAAAGTCAATAAACTGTAAGGTTAATTTGCACCAAACCGGAATCTGTCCAAACCTAACGAGGTCTGCCAGGGTTGCTTCTGCCTTGCGAACACAGCGCCGCCGGCAATCTACTTCAGGACATCATCTGATCCATCAAGCTTCTTCGTTCCGGTTCCCCTTCTCTTCTGTACCAGTCCGAACGGGTCAGCGGAAGTCCGCTTCTACCCTCCTTATCGGCCTTGACCAGCAAGGTTTGATAGATGTTCTGCCTGCGCACATCGAAACCATAGATCGATCCGGACATGAATAATCGCCATACCCTGTAGGTGCCTTCATCAACATACTGCAGTGCACGCTCATGATTGGCTTCGAGTCTTTCCACCCAGTGCTGCAACGTCAGCATGTAATGCTCGCGCAGGCTCTCCACATCGCGTGTCTCGAACCCTGCGCCTTCGGCAATGGCAATCGTCTTGTGAATTTGAACCAGTTCGCCGTCTGGGAATACATAGGCATCTGAGAAGCTGCCTTTGTCATTGCGCATTTGCTCTTGCGTCGATGAGATACCATGGTTGAGAAAAACGCCCTGGGGTTTCAATAATCGCAATGCCTTGGCAAAATACTCTGCAAGCATTTGCTCGCCAACATGCTCGAACATGCCCACGCTAACCAGCGCATCAAAGGTGGGCTGCTCAGGCACCTGCCTGTAATCGATCACCTCCACCCTGCAATGGTCCCCAATCCCCAATTCGGCAATTCTCTTGTTGGCGTAATCTGCCTGGGGTTGGCTAAGGGTGATCCCCGTGGCATCCACCCCGTAATGCTGCGCCGCCCAAATGACCAATCCACCCCATCCGCAGCCGATATCCAGAATCCTTTGCCCGGTTCGCAACCTCATCTTACGGCAAATGTAGTCCAACTTGCGCTCCTGCGCTTCTGCCAGGCTGTCATCCGCAGTCTGGAAATATGCGCAAGAATACACCATCTGAGGATCGAGGAAGAGAGCATAAAAATCATTCGAAACATTGTAGTGATAAGTGACAGCCTGCCTGTCGCGCTGGATCGAATGGCGTTTGCCTTCCAGGTGCGCCGGTCCGCGCTGCAGCGGATGCCTGTCAGTCGATTCGGGTAGCTGTTTGAGCCGGGAATAGAGCCGCAGTTTCTTTGCCAACCCGCCGACATCTGCCGTAAGCATATCTGCCAGGGAGAAGATCTCCTCGATCTTGCCCTCGATGTCGATATCGTTGTACAGGTAGGCTTCCGCCAATCCCACTTCTGTGCCCGGGAGCAGCATTTTCCGCAAGGCTCCGGGGTGGTTGAGAATCAATGTGAACGGAGACCGATTCTCAAGCGGCCAAACTGTGCCGTCCCACAAGCGAACCTTGATAAATTCCGGTTTACGGGTAGAAAAAATCTGGTCGAGAAGCTCGAGCGTGATCGATTTTGCTTCCGCTTCTCTGGTAGTATTGGGTGTCATCGTTCACTCCTTGTCTCTTAAAACCAAAAGTAAGGGCTTACCTGCTGACCCTCTCATTTGTCTCGCGTGCTCATTATATAAAAGGAAACAACTCCTTTCCATCCGTAGTAAAGCGAAATGACATCCGTAATTAACTCGTGCTTTCTCGGTATCGCGCTCGAATCATGCTTGCCTGCAGGCGAGGCAAGCCAATGCCAAAAATCCATTTTTCATCAGTATAATGAAATGGATTCCAAGGATTTCTGTATTTTTTGAATGTAAAAGGAGGTTGTTGCGATGGATGGTTTCTATAGCAAGATCGAGAAAGATACCGAAAAGAACGACTACTTCCGCAAGGTGCTGTTTACCGGCAAGCACCTCCAATTGGTCCTCATGAGTCTCAAGGGTGGTGAAGAAATCGGCAATGAAGTACACCCCAATGTGGACCAATTCTTTCGCGTAGAAATAGGCGAAGCGAAATTCATTTTGAACAACAAGGATGAACAAATTGTCAAAGCCGGTGATGCCATGGTCGTTCCTGCAGGCACCTGGCACAACGTCATGAATCACATGGCGAACGAGCCGCTCAAGTTGTATACCATTTACACTCCGCCGAATCACCCCGCTGGAACGATTCATAAAACAAAAGCGGACGCAGAAGCCTACGAAGCCGCAACACATAAATAGGCAAATCCGAACAAGCGATATTGCTTCAAATAGAATCCAGCATGAGATCGCTGGATTGGCCTCGGAAATATAATCTTTAGCCACAATTGAACGGCATTTTTTAACCTTTTGACCGTAAAAAGAGGCAAAGGGCAATCGTGGTTAAACACGTATTTTTTTCTTCCCCCTTGAAATCGAGATTTCATTGGCGTATTATCTGATTAGCAATACCCCCTTTATTGCTAATTAAAGGTACCTATTCAAACCGAAGTGCACCATAGCCCACAAGGGAGAACAATATAGGGCTGGTTCGTGACAGCTTAGTCGACAATTAAATTAAGGAGGGCATATGGAATCGGCCAATTCCGAAAAGAGCCGTCCCAACTGGTTATCGCGAGCACTGCACGATGACAGTACTTCATTAGCCTTTTTCGTTGGGGCGGCAGTCTTGATCGTCCTGGGTGTGACCGAAGGGCTGATCATGGTGATCCAGTTCGTCTTCCCCGATTTTCTTGCAGGCATCCCATGGTTGGTCTTCGGCCGAATACGCCAGAGCCACACCAACACGGTGATGTTTGCATTCCTCTCGATGGGGCAGATGGGGTTCTGGTACTATGTCATCCCCCGACTCACCGGACGAAAACTGTATAGCGAAGCACTCGGCGTCATTTCGGCCATTCTGTGGGGTGGCGCCGTGCTCGCCGGAGTGATTCTTGAGCTGTTTGGATTCTCACAGGGTCGGGAATATGCTGAGATGATCTACGTGATCGACGTCGCGGTGATCGTCGTTTGCATATTGAACATCATCAATCTGTTCATGACCATCTCGAAACGAGTCGAGCAAAACCTCTACGTGGTTGTCTGGTACATCGCCGGCGCGCTGATGTGGTTCCCGCTGCTGTACTTCATTGGCAATGTGATGTGGAATCCTCCCTCAGGAGCGCTCACCGGCATAAACGACGCGATCTTCAACTGGTTCTACGGGCACAATGTGCTTGGCCTTTGGTTCACTCCGGGCTTGCTCGCGGTGAGTTACTATATCGTCCCCCGTGAAACCCGCACGCCTGTCTACAGCCATTTCCTCTCCCTGATCGCCTTCTGGGGACTGGTCATATTCTACACAGGCGTCGGCGGTCACCATCTTGAATGGGCGCCGATTCCGTATTGGCTGAAGACCATCGCAGTGGCTGAAAGCATCGGCATGTCGGTGACAATTATCGCATTTCTTTTCAACATGTGGATGACCATGCGCGGTAATTGGAACAAGGTGGGCAGCAGTCTGCCGTTGAAATTCGTGACCGTCTCCTGGCTTGCCTATGTTCTGGTCTCTTTCCAGGGCACGCAAGAGGCGCTGCGCAGCATCAACCTGTTAACCCATTTCACCCAATATGTAACTGCACACGCACATTTGAGCCTGCTCCTGTTTGGCGCTTCGGCAGTGATGGGCGCCGCTTACTTCTGCATTCCCAAAATGCTGAACATCGCCATCTGGAGCAAGAAACTCGCCAACATCGGCTTCGTCCTCTACATTATCGGATTTTCATTCTTCTTCCTGGGATTCCTGCTGGTGGGGCTTACCCAGGGAGCCGCCTGGGTGCATATTGGCCTGCCGGTCTGGACTGTCCTGCCAGGCATCCGTCCCTACCTGGCGCTGCGTGCGGCTGGAGGCACCGTGCTTTGGTTAGGATTCATCTTCTTCGTCGTCAATATTCTCGCTACAGTGATCGTCCGCAAGCCAGTTTCGGTTCCATCCCAATCTGAAGTCAAATCCAATACCGGACTGGTACCCGACGGAACACCGGCTGATTAAAGGAGGATAACATGAAAATGTCTTTTGCCATTATCGTCGGTGGGGCATTGTTTATTTTCTTCGCGGTGGTCATGGTTGTCGTGTTCATCCCCGGTTGGGTGTGGACTCCACCCCAAACGATCGCAGCCCATGTCTACACCGACCAGGAACTCGTCGGCCGCAAACTTTACTTTACCAACGGTTGTGACTACTGCCACACCCAATACGTCAGATACTACGATGCCGACAACACCGGTCCCATCTCTCAGGGCGGGAACTACGTGTTCGACAGCCCCGTAGTTCTGGGTTCGGAACGTACCGGCCCCGATCTTTCGTATATCGGGCGCAAGCGCGACTTGGCGTGGGAAATCAACCATCTGAAAAATCCGCGCGTATATTCGCCCATGTCCATCATGCCCAACTGGTACTTCCTCTCTGATTCGGATCTCGCCGCCCTTGGCGCCTACTTGTTTGCCCTGGGCAACCGGGTAGCCGGCGAATACATGATCACAGCCCCGGTCGACTATTCGCATCTCACAAATCCGATGACGATTCCTGAAGTAACGCCCGACCCCACCGGCGCTCCGCAAGGCTGGGCTGCCTGGACCGCAGCAGGATTGCAGGATGGCAAAACGATCTACATCGACCGCTGTCAGGTCTGTCATGGTTGCTCAGGCAACGGCCTTGGCGTTTATGCTTCAACGAAGGTGGTGACTCCTGCCGACTTCAAAGTGGAGCCCTTCCGCTACATGCCTGACGATCAATGGTTCTGGCACGTTTCCGAAGGCATCCAGGGTTCGGTTATGCCGCCATGGCGCGAGAGTCTGACAGTAACAGAACGCTGGCAGGTGATCAATTACATCCAGCAGGAATTCGCGCAACCTGTGGAACGCGATCCGGATGAAGGCAATCCCACAGGTCAATACGCTGGAGCCACCAATCCACTGCCCCCGACCGTGGAAACGGAAGAGACCGGCAAAACAATCTTTATACGCGAATGCATGGTCTGTCATGGCGACGCCGGCGTTGGCGAGGGCATCTACAACCAGTTCATCCGTCCTCAGCCGCCCAATTTCAGCGACCACACCCACTATGGCACCATCGCCAATCCGCTATTCACCGATGCGGATTACTACTGGCGCATCAGTGAAGGCCTGCCCTGGGCTGCCATGCCCATCTGGAAAGTCAAGTACTCGGATAACGATCGCTGGACGCTGGTCTACTACATCCGCGTGAACCTCACCCAGACGCTTCCCCGCCCGGATGTGGTTGGCGCACAGGAGTATCCTCCGATCTACCTGGCCCAGACTGCGCCTGTAAACATGACGGCCAACGATGCCGATGTCGGGGATGCAAGCCAATTGGTTTACAGCGCTCCCGACCCGGAACTGGGCAAAGTGATCTTTACCACATTCTGTGCCGAATGCCACGGCTCAGATGGACTGGGAAACGGGTGGAATGCCCAATTCCTCGATATCAAGCCCGCGAACTTCACCAACCCGGATGTCGCCGGATTGGGTGAAGGCGACTGGTATGCGCGCGTCAGCCTTGGATTACAAAACTCGGCGATGCCTACCTGGGGTGAATGGCTGCCAGAGCAGAACCGCTGGGACGCCATATCCTTCATACAAAAATTCATCATCACTGCAAATCCAACCGGAACGGCGACTTTTGTGCCCAGCGTTTACACCCAGAACGGCGGCAAGGTACAGACGCTGTACATCACCTTGAGCCAGGCAGATTGGACCGCAGAAGGCAATACCATCGATACCACGAACGGCGCCAATGTCTACACCCAATACTGCGCAGCCTGCCATGGTGACAAGGGAGCAGGCCTTACGGCTGCCACCACATTGGCAGGATTGGCATATCCGTCTCCCTTCCCTGCGAATATGCCTCAATCTTACGTCTACCAGCAGATCTGGTCCGGCATCCCCAATTCATTGATGCCTTCATTCAAGCCGCTGCTTCAACCGTCGGATGTTTGGGATCTGGTCGTCTACCTCGTCGGCAACAACACCCAATAAGGAGGTTGATCATGCCAATCGGATACGTTCTGTTCATCGCCTGGATGGCAATGGAAATCGTGGTGGTCATCGGTTCCATCGTTTGGAGTGTGGAAAACGGCCAGTGGAAGAATATTGAAAAGGCCAAGTACACCATGCTTGAAGATCGAGAGCCCGCTCCATGGCCTGGTCGTGAACACACCAATCCTGAAGCGCCGCATAAGGTCAGGCCGGCGAAGGGATAGACCAAGGAGGTCAAGAATGGCATTGAATGTTTTGAATATATGGGGTGAGATCTTTGGAATCGCCGGTGGCGCGCTGATCTTGATCATCTTCTCGGTCACCTTTTATCCTCTCGTAACGCGGTATCGGATGCCGCCGAAGCAAATCGAAGAGACCGGGCAAACCGAATCTGAAAGCGTGAAACCTGCCCGGCGCGGCGAACTCGAAGTGGAAAAGATACGGGCAAGCGATTATGTCGAGAGCTTCAACGGCGATATTACCGGTGGCCGGGGCGCAATCCCTCTGGTAGTGGCTATTTTTGTCATCGGGCTGATCGTGTGGTGGGCCGCTTACCTTGTGACAAACTGGTCGCAATACCTCTGGTCGGTTCGATCCTTCTGGAGATAGGAGAATTGACATGACCTATATCTTCCAAACCTCTTTTGATCTCCGTTCAGACGACGCCGACCAGTTGCGCATTGGTAAAAGCATGGGGACATCTCTCGCCTGGCTCAAAGCATTCCTGCCTGGTGAGCCGGGTTTTGTCAACGCCAGGGCAATCGTCTCGATGACTCAGAACGAGCACTCGCATGTCATCTTTGAGACCAGTTGGGACGACTGGGAAGCGCTGGAAACGCACCTCAACCAATCTGCTTATGCTGAACAAAAGATGCTCAAGAAATTCGAACTCGACATCGAGCCCATCGATTTGACAACGACCATCTACGAGGAAGTGGGGTAAACCTGGCAGCATTTTCCGGACTCATCACAGCCCTGCTTCTGGCAGGCCTCGTCGGAAGCGTGGGGCATTGCATTGGTATGTGCGGGCCATTATTGATCATGGTAGGAGCCCGCTATCCCAGGCAGGGGATAGCGGCAACCCCATATCACGTGGTTTATCACGTTACCCGCATCCTTGTCTACGCCGTTTTGGGGTTTATTTCAGGCGCAATCGGTGGGGCGCTGGATCAACTTGCATTTGCAGCCAAAATCCCGGGGGTGATCAGCATGGTTTTCGGGGCAATTGTGATCGTGTTTGGCCTCAGTTACCTCGGCTGGCTGCCGTTTTGGAAACGCTCGATCGGATCTGGCGGTTGGTGGACAAGCAGCCTTAAATCCGTGATGAAGGCTTCAGGATGGCAGAATTCGCTCATCCTGGGAGGGCTAAACGGCATCCTGCCGTGCGGCCTTGTATATGAATCTTTGTTGATCGCAGGCGCGTCAGGAAACCCCTGGGTTGGCGCGCTTGGCATGTTCACCTTCGGGCTCGCCACCCTCCCTGCCCTGGTGGTCTTCGGCGTCGGCGCGCAGATGATTTCGCTTAAGGTCCGCAAATACCTCTTCTGGGCAGGAGGAGTGTTTGTGATCCTTATCGGCATCCTTCTGATCCTGCGCGGGGTCAGAGGCCTGGGTGTTGGATCTTTGTCGTTCTCTATCATCGGGATTCCGCTGTGAGCGAAGGCCGCTGTGACCTTTGCGGGCTTCCCCTGCCGAGGGAACCCATCCATCTGCAATCCGGCGATCCAACCAGACTCTTCTGCTGTGAAGGATGTGCCCGCGTCTACGAGGTGGCTCGCGACACGGGCATGTTGGATATCGTCCTTGCCCAAACGGGCGTTGCTGCAAAGAAGCCCCCTGTTCAGACAAAACCGGCGCAGGTTACCAAAGAAACAGCCTTCTTCGATCTCAACGGTATGTGGTGCGCAGGTTGCGCCCTCGCGGCTGAACGCGTGCTTGCCAACAACCGCGGCGTGATGGATGTGTCCGTCAGCTTTGCAGCAGAACAGGGCCGCATGGAATATGATGCAAACCAGGTCGATGCTGCCGAATTGCTCAAAAGACTGGCTCCACTGGGCTATCGCGCCACGATCACGTCGTCAAAAGAAAAAACAGAAAAAGAGCGTTTTCAAAATCGGGTGGGCCTCCAACTCATCGCCGCTACAGCCTTCGGCATGGAGATTATGGTGCTCTACCTGGTTCAGCTCTATCCAGCCTACTCGCTTGGGCTGTACGACACAGTGACCATCCGGCGCATCCAGTTCATCGTCTGGGCGCTCACCACTCCCGTAGTCTTTTATGGCGGCTCCACGTTCCTGGTCGGCGCGTGGCGGGCGCTGCGCGCCAGAACCGTCGGCATGGACACGCTGGTCGCATTGGGGGTGCTGGCTTCTTATTCCTACAGCGCGTATGTCACCATTACCGGAATCGGCCAGACGTATTTCGATTCGTCCTCCATGATCGTCAACTTCATCCTCATCGGGCGCTATTTGGAAAACGTTGGGGGTGCTCAAGCGCGCAAGGATTTGCGTTCTCTCCTTCGCCTGCAGCCCTCGCTCGCCTGGCGCAAGTCTGATGCGGGATGGGCCCAGGTAGCGGCGGATTCGCTCGTCATTGGCGATACGATCATGGTCAAACCCGGCGAGCGGATCCCTGCGGATGCCAGGATTATCGAGGGCGACGCAACTCTCGATGAATCCATGTTGACCGGGGAATCTCAGCCGGTCGCGCGCGGTACCGGCGATCCAGTGTATGCCGGTACCATCATCCATGAAGGTGCTCTCACCGCATCCGTCGTCCTTCCCCCCGGAAAAACCAGGCTTTCGCAAATCGCAGATCTGGTTTCAAAAACGCTCAGCCAGAAGCCGCATATTCAGCGCCTGGCAGATCAGGCGTCCACTTATTTTGCCTTAGCCATTATCTTTCTTGCTGCTGCCACCTTTGCGGGCTGGTACTTGAGGACGAATTCCTTCGCAAATGCGCTCCTGGCATCCGTAGCCGTACTGGTCGTCGCCTGCCCGTGCGCGCTTGGCCTGGCCACCCCGCTGAGTATGGCAGTGACCATGGGAGCCGCGGCTCAAAAGGGCATACTCATTCGTTCTCCTGAAGCGCTGGAAACATCTTCCTCGATCGAAAAATTCGTCTTCGACAAGACAGGCACCCTCACGCGCGGTACTCTTTCGGTGGTGGATGTGATTCCGCTCCCGGGGACAGATATTTCCAGGGACACCCTACTGCAAATTGCAGCGTCCGTGGAGCAATTCTCCGAACATCCGCTTGCATCTGCCATTGTCCGCGCGAGCAGCCTGCCCTTACTCTTTGCCACCGAGTTTGTATCACTTCGTGGAGCCGGTGCTTCGGCAAAAGTCGCCTCCGATCCTCCGCAGCGGGTATCCGTCGGCTCGATGCGATTTGTTTCAATTGAACCGGAATCCCAGGCCGACAAATTTGCGGCCCCTTTTGCCTCCAGGGGCAATACGGTTGTTTGGATAGCTCTCGATGGGACGCCCGCCGGCTTCATCGCCTTGATGGATGTCCCCAACTCGACCGCCAGTTCCGCCCTCGAGCAGCTGCAGAAACAGGGCATTCAGACGGTAATGCTCTCGGGCGACACTCCACTCGCTGCGGCATCGATTGCCAAAGAACTCGGGATGGACGCCTATGAAGGCAGCTGCACACCTGAAGAGAAAGCCGCGAAGATCAAAGAATGGCAGGATCACGGCGAAGCTGTGGGCATGGCCGGCGACGGCGTCAATGATGCGCCGGCGCTGGCTCAGGCGAACTTGAGCATCACCGTCGCAGGCGGCTCGGATATCTCGGGCAGGGCTTCCGACCTTGTGCTTACCCGCGCCGATCTCACGCTCATCCCATGGTTCCTGGACCTTTCGAAGCACACCCGCAATTCCATTCTTCAAAACCTGGGGTGGGCTTTTGCCTACAACCTGGTGGCAGTTCCACTTGCCATGATCGGCCGGATCAGCCCTGTCATCGCAGCCATCACCATGGCTGTAAGCAGCCTGATCGTCGTCCTCAACTCCCTGCGCCTGAGGGCGTATCACTAATGGTCAACATTCTCGTCCTTACCAGACAAATGATGATTGCCATGAAGCAACAGCGGATTTGAACTCGGTTTTTGCCAAATCGGCCAAATCGTCTACAATGAAGGTGGTCAACCTTTCGTCTCATCAAAATCTGCAAAACTACATATTCATATAAGAGGTATGGCTATGGCCGGTACCGTTTGTGTGATCGACGATGATGTGGTGCACGCATCGATTGGTCAGATTCTCCATTCAGCAGGATTCGATTACCTGCCTGCCTCTTTACATTCCCTCACCGCGGCGATTACAGCCAATCCTCAGATCATTGCTTTTCTGGTTGATGCAACTCCCGACCCCAAAGCTGCAGTCAAATGCTGCCAGATGATCCGCAAGATCAGCGCTGCGCCCATCCTGGTTGTGCTCTCGCCTGATGAAAATCCCGATCTTCATGAGATTCTTTCTTCAGGCGCAGATGATTTCGTCATGCTGCCGGTACGCCCATCCGAACTACTTCTCCGGCTTAATGTGCTCCTCAAGAGGAAGAAAGAAGCCAACAGGTCGCATCCAAAGAAAGTATTGGGTTGCGGCG
The DNA here is from genome assembly GCA_021779955.1 of Chloroflexota bacterium. Classification (GTDB taxonomy): domain Bacteria; phylum Chloroflexota; class Anaerolineae; order Anaerolineales; family Anaerolineaceae; genus UBA6107. The sequence goes on from JAJXZS010000010.1 coordinate 38,960, forward strand.
AACTGGTCATTGACGTGAAGGATCACCGGCTTTGGAAAGGCGGCGAAGAAATCACCATCAGCCCCCTCTGCTTCCAGATTCTGGCCTATTTTATGGAGCACATCGGCGAAGCGGTGACCAAGAGTGACCTTGTCCATCATGTTTGGCGCTACTCTACTGCCGCGGAAACCTCGAATTTGGTCGAAACAGGGATTGCCAGGTTGCGCAAGGAACTGGGTGAGACGCCGAATAATCCGGTTTATATCCACACTGTTTGGGGAAAGGGGTATCGTTTCGAGTCAAAGCCTTTGTCTGAATCGGCGCAGGGCAAAGCCGATCCCTCTGCTTGAGGATATCCGCCAGACATACAAAATAAACAGGACGGGGTCTCCCGTCCTGTTCGCTTTCCTGGTGATTGCCAATTGACTTTATCAGTTCATCGGGGTGAGCGTTCCACCTCCGCTTAAGGAGTAGGTCTGCCCGCCCAGAACGGTATTTGCCGAAGCATTGTAATAGACGGTGTGGCCATTCCCAATGATATTCGTGACCGTTGTGCCCGAAATGCCGGCATCGTCGCTAAAGCCCGTCAGATAAGAATCGGCAGTGACGATCCATTGACTGGTTCCATCCAGCGAGATCGAAGCCTGGTTTGCCGTTTTATCGGCATTGATCGCTCCCGTCCATACGCTGTTGTTTTGTAGAATCACCGAAACGGAGCTGATGTTATCGGCGACGATATCTCCACTCATGGTTTGCTTGTCTGCAGTAAGGTACACGGTGCCTCCATTCCCGCCGCTGGTTCCCCAATTTCCGGCGGCTGCTTTGATCAAAATTCCGGAACCCGTAGTCATGGCGACCTGTTCGAGCTGGATGACTCCCGTGGAGTTGGTGACATAGAACAGGGGGCCATTTTGCGCCGTATCTTCAAGGGTTCCTCCGCTCATGGTAAAGGTGCCTTCGGTGCCGGCAGCATCGCCAGACATGCTCTGGTAGATCATCACTCCCCACTTGTTATCGAAAGTTGTCGTGAGCGTTGTGTCAATCAGCGAGATCGAATTGGCGCCTTCGATCACAGCCGCCTCGGAGCCTGAAGCGGATATCTCAGCACTGTCGACTGTGATATCCCCTGTTGAATAAATGCCTGGCGAATTTGCGCCGGTCGTGGCGATCATCCCGCCAACGATATTGATGATTCCGCCTCCCCGATCCGTGGCGATTGCGCCCGAACTCGCACCGGCCGTCGACATATCGACATTATTGGCAGTGATCGTCCCTCCCTGCGTTGCCATGATGCCATGAGCGTATTGCCCCATAACCGTGATGGAAGAATCGGAAATACTGATATTCGCGCCCGTCCCTGTGGCAAACACTCCATTCGCGCCGTCGCCCTTGGTGACTACGGTGCTGTGTGTGATGGTCAACGAACTGCCTGCGCCGACCAGCACACCTGCGTTAAGTCCATAAAAACTGCTGTTATCCGAAGAAGACGAAGCGCTGCTGCTCGTCACGGTAGCCTGATCCAGGGTCAGATTGCCGCCGTTTTCTACATAGACCGAAGATTGGTCGGTGCCGCCGGCAGCGTAGGTCTTTCCCGTCTCCGTAACCGTCTGCCCGTTGACCGTATATGCCCCAGAAAGCGTCACTGAACTTGTGCTTCCGCCGGGCGCGTTTCCGCCTGGAACCCCTGATGGATTTGCGCCTGGAGTGCCGCTGGGCGGCGCCCCGGAAGGCGGCTGGCTATTGTTCGAACTCGCGCTGCTTGCATTGGTAGCTGTTTCAGTGACGGCCGATGTCGGGATCGTTGTGCAGGCGCCAAGCAGCATAACCGCGATCAGTAAACCCGCCAATATTCCTGAAGAAGCTTTCACCTTACCCTTCCCTTTCCGTACGTGCCAAAACACAATAAACCGGATGACAATTCCATTCTAGCAACACATCCGCCCGGCAAGTCGAACAAAAATTGAGAAGTTGTCGAGAAATATGGAGGCCATCGATCTGTCCTCAGGCTGGCTTTATCATTCATCGGCAAAACAGCCCGGTACCCGGATTTCGCCAGTTCGCTTCCGCCTGGCGTAAGAATCATCGCTTGATCGAAATCTGTGCGATTTTTGTTCCATTTTTGAGCCGTTTTCCTTGGCCAAGAAGCCCCAGTCATTTAGACTATAAGCATCGTTTCAAAACAAATTCATGGCACATGATCATTATTGCAAACAGGGGCGCGTGCCGTTAGGGGATCATCCTCCGGAGAAATGCTGTACGCTCGCTGCATTTCGCGGCAGGAAAGAGAACCAGAGGCTCAGGGACCTCTGGTTTTTCTTTACGAGTGAAGCGATCGCGTGCCTAAAACGGTTGAAAACCTGCCGGATACTTTGCACTGGCATATAATTGATCTGTCCTAATTGCGCGCACGCCGATCAGTCCGCTTCATCCTGGGAGGAACCATGAAGAAGCTCTCTTTATGCCTCATCCTTGTCTTGGCGCTTTTGATGGCGGGTTGCATTCCCACGCCAACGCCCACCACAGCCCCCACAGTACCTGTGACCCCTTCGCCGCAACTCCCCACGCCGGTTCCTGCTACCCCCGTTCCCTTGCTGACGGCGGAATCACTGCAGAATGGCACGTATTCCGTTCCGCGGTATCAAAAAGTCGTTACACTGACCAATGGAAAATATGAAAGCGGATCGGGCGACAATTATTTGATGGTGACCTTGCTGCCGCAAATCGCGCTGGGCGATTTGAATGGGGATGGAACAACAGATGCTGCGATCCTGCTATCAGAAAATGGCGGCGGCTCCGGTCAATTTGTGTCGTTGATTGTCATATTGGATCAAAATTCCTCCCTGGTTCAATTGGCCAGTTCCGTCTTAATTGACGATCGCCCTGTGATTCAATCGCTGGCCATTCAGGATGCCAGCATCATCCTCAAAGCGTTGATTCACGGACCGAATGACCCCATGGTCTCGCCAACCTTTGCGGTCAATGAAACTTATCGGCTTGGCCAGGGTAAACTATGGCTGAGCCGGCTGGCCAGCACTTTCCAGGGCGGCAGTGAGAACAGCATCACAATCGAAAGTCCGGCTTTCGGGTCCGAAGTGAGCCAGAGCGTCGAAGTCAAGGGAAGTATGCCAATCGGTCCATTCGAAAACACTCTGGGCTATATCATCACCGACGATCTTGAGAATACGCTCACCTCCGGTTCATTCCTGGTGACCAATACGGATCTGGGCACGCCATCAACTTTCGATCAGACTCTTGATCTCACCGGGATTCCCGCGGGCACGCTGATCCGGATCAAAGTGTTCGAAACGGATATGTCAGGTCAGAACCAGTATGTTGCCCTGGATAGTGTTGAACTCACGGTCAGATAGGGTGACCCTTCCCAAACGGCTCTGGTGAAGACAGCAGGTAAAGTGAAGCGGAATGCAAATGCATTCCGCTTCATTCTTTGTAAATACTGCGCTTCCAAAATCCCGAGATTCTTTTTATAATAAGCATCCACTGAAATCATCAAGCATGGTCAATTGGATCGTTGAAATCGAGCCGTCAATGCAGATGTCAAGGATCACCGAACCACAAGTCGAAGCATTCCTGAAAGCTATGCGCTCTGGCGAAAAAGCAGGCGTCCAGCTTTTGAAGCTCGATGCGGTAAAACATCCGGAAGAGGCTTCAGATGACGAACTCCTGATCCTTCAAACAGATTATTTGCTTGAAGCAACCCATACAGCCTATGCCGCTGCCCGCAAAACAGAAAATTTACCACCTTCGCTTCCCCATACCCGCGCAGATTCGATCGTCCAGATCGGAATAGATTTTTCCCTGGGTAATGCTGAACTTGAAAGCTGGTCTGCTGTGTATTACCGGTACTTTGCTGATATCCCTTTCAGCGTCGACGAAATCTCAACAGCGGCGAGCATCGTTCCCCAACAATACCGCCGGCGCTTGAAACTGGGCATCTCCAACCTTACGACAATTCTCAAGCGCGCGGAACTCGAGTTCAAGAAGCACCCTCAAAAAATCTCTTCGCAACTTCCGCTGCCAGATTTCACCCGGCTGGTTGGGGTCGAAGCTTACTTTCAAGAATTGCGGCGTCTTTTAAACGACCCTGCCGGCCCCCAAATGATCAGCCTTGAGGGTTTCGGCGGAATAGGAAAAACAGCGCTCACACGCGCTTTCGTTGGGTTGCCAGACACCCGCGCAAGATGGACCAGGATCTTGTGGGTAAGCGCCCGCCAATTTTTTCTGGATGACGTTGGCAGATTGGCTCCTTCGCCTGCCGCGATATCGACCCTTGAAGATATAACGGTCCGCCTGGCAGAGCAACTGGGGCTGGGAGAATTTGCTGCGAGGACGCTCAGGGAGCGGATCGATGGCATCAGCGTTGCCCTGGCGACTGAGCCGACGCTTGTCGTTATCGATAATCTGGAAACGGTCACTGAATATCGCGCTTTGATCCCTTCCCTTACCAGGTGTGCGGGCAAGGATACGCGGTTCCTCATTACCACCCGCATGACTTTGAGTGAGTTTCCGTATGTCCAGGTACTCAAAGTCCATGAGTTGAACGGCGCATTTGCCAGAAATCTGCTCGAAAATGAACTTGCGCGCCGCGGACGAACCCTTCATCTGGATGAAACTGACTTCGAGCAACTCTATCACATGATCGGAGGCATTCCCCTTGCCCTCAAACTCGTTGCCTCCCAGCTTTCATTTCAATCGCTCAGGCAGATACTCAAGAGCTTCCAGGAAGTAAAGAGCGGCACTTCCGAGTTTTATACTTACCTTTACTGGCAGGCATGGCAGCTTCTGAGCGATTCGGCTCGCAATTTGATGCTTTCCTTCCTGCCCGCCGATCCCGAAGGAGAGGATCTCGAATTCATCCAGCAGATGAGCGGCTTGACAGAAGAATCCTTCTACGCGGGTCTTAGGGAGCTCGACCAGCTCTCACTCCTCGAATCCGATGGCAGCACCATCCTGCCTCGCTACCGTCTGCATCGCTTGACGGTTACATTTCTGCAATCTGATCTCTTGAAGCTCTGGATAGCTCCATCACATGATGACGACGCCTCTTTCAGCCCTTAGCCTCCAGGCGCAGACAGCTTTCTGGCGGACCGAGTATGAAAGGCTTCTGGAAAGGCGACTGGAAGCTTCCATTCGCTATATGCGCTTGAATCCGCAGGACAATGTAAAGCTGCACCTGCGCAGCCTGCTTGCCCTCATCGACGAAGCGCAACGATACAGGTCGCTCAATTCCCTCACTTTGGACCTCATCCATCTCCTGAATCCGCTACCCATTCAATGGGGCATGGGCAGCCTGTGGCTGCACAATCTCCAGTTTGCCGCGCCAAAGACAACCCGGATCTCGGAGCGCTACTCTTATCTCGCTGATATTGCCGATATCGAAATCGCCAATGGGAGCTTTGATACCTGCCTGGATGCAGCCGGTCAGGTGCTCGCTGGACAAAGATCTGATCCGATCCTGGCTGCCCGGGCCTGCAGAACGAAGTTCATCGCGCTTCGCTCCCTTGGCCGGGCCGATGATGCAGACCAATTGCTGCAAAGTCAGCAAAGCCGCTTTAACCGGCCCCACGGAAAACGGGCCGATCCGAGACATGCCCGGGCGTGGATCATCTATTCTCAAAGCAAATTGGAATTGCTGCGCGAGCAGGGAAAGATTGATGAAGCGTTTTACCTGGTCCAGCAGATGCTCGAGTTGGATGCCCAATCCGGCTCCCACGATCCCGGGTTTACAGGCGAGCTCCTCACCCTCCGGTCGACCCTCCTGTGGGGAAAAGGCGACTTCCGCGCCTCCATCGAAGACTTGAAACTTGCGATCGACAAATACACCAGGCTAAACGACACATTCCATGCGGTGTCCCTGCATAGCAACCTTGGCCTCGTCTACTGGTCGATGGGTGAATTGGACCGCGCGGAGGAGTCGCTGAATACCGCAATCAACTATTATCGCAAAACAGGCGCAGCCCAGTTGGTCACATCGGATCTAGGCAACCTGGGATTGGTCTACTTCGCGCGCGGCAACCTCTCCAGGGCTCAGGAATTATTCAACGAACAGATCGATTTGGCGCGTAGAATCAGCTACCTGACAGAATACTACCGCGGCATCGATAATTTCGCCGACGTTAATTATTATCTGGGCCACTATCAAAAATTGATTGACATGCACGAGCAAAATTCCACATACATCAGATCGCGCGGCAGGCGCGAAGGCTATGGGGTGGGTATCCTTTGGATCGCCTGCGCAGAGTATCGCCAGGGTTACACAGCGGGAGCATTGGACAAGATACACGAAGTCCTGGAATATGCAAAAACAAACCGTCATCCATCTTTAGAGGGACTGGCCTGCCGCTGCCTGGCTCAGTTCCTGCCTCTCGAGCAGCGCGAACCGTTATTGCTGAAGGCACTTGATATCAGCCGGTCGCAGGGGAAATTGCTCGATGAAGCTGCCTCTTATCTCGCTCTTGCGCAAGTCCAGGCATCGGTAGAACCCGGTGAAAGCACCTGGCAGAAAGGTGCAGAGTTGCTCGAACGGATCGGTGCCGCTGCCTGGGTGGAAGGGCATTCCGCCGCTGATCCCCCCTTCATCCCCATGTTCATCTGATCTTAATAGGTCCGATACCAGTTTGTTGCAGGTTCAGCAGAGGTGTAGAAATCACTCCACGGACGCGCGATGGCATTGCACAGCGAGGTGAGCCGTTCCATCCGTGGACGGATGACCTGCTGCAAGTATTCCCGCCTTTTGACGTTGTCCAAAGGCACGATATCCTGCCAGATTGCCCTACCGACCGCAACGCCCGATGCCCCGCTCTTGCAGGCGGCGTTCACCTGCTGCATGTAATCGTAGAACTTCGCCGAGCCCGAAATGAGGATCCAGGGGATGGCAGATGCAGCCGTCAGCTCCTCGCAGGCCTTGATCATCTCCGCTTCATCGCTCACCACCAGCGGATCCACGGGAAACTCAGCTTCGAAAACGTCGGCGCCCAGTCCGCTCAACCTCTTGACCGACTCGATGACCACTTCATGCCTTTCGGGCGAGGTCAATTTCCGGGAATAGGGATCGAGCGAGTACGAAAGTGACTCCAGGAACAACGGCAGGTCTGCCTCTTTGCACTCTTGCGCAACCCCGGCGATCAGATCTTCGATCTGCTGCGCTGATGCCGACTGGGGGTGATAATACACGAGCAGCTTAACCCCATCCGCCCCCATTTTCCGGGCCTTCGCCGCAGACCACCCCGGCAGCCGTTCACTCAGCCGCCGCGTTGTTTCCCCGCTGTAACCGGTCGCTTCCAATGCCACCACCAGGCCCTTATTCGCAGGCAGCACTCCGGCCGCAATACACTGGGCAGCTCCGTACTGCGGGTCGAGCAGCACCCCGCTGCCGCTACCGCCCAGTTCAGCGACCACCTGCTTTTTGAGCGTCACCAACTCCTCGTCTGCGACCGAACCCGGAGCATCCGGCTTGAGCAGGCTGCGCAGATTGTTTCGGTGATCGACCGCCAGCAATGCAATTGCCTTTGCACCGGTGCTCACCCGCTGCAGGCCTCTGATTTTGCCCACCGAAAGAAATTTTCTGTCCATGGCTCACCTGATCAAGCGAAAAGGCTCTCTATTGAGTTAATTATATGTTTTTTCGACGCATATGTACCGCATGGATTCCAGGTTCAATGGGAAGACGCTGCGCCTATTTGTTCGTAATTGCTGGCCGTATACAAGATCCCCTCCTTTGAAAAGGAGGGGATCCGTTTTGCGATTTCGATCTATTCCTTGAAGGTCAGGTTCCTACTTCTTGGGTTTCACCGGGATGCTGGCTATGCTGCCAAGGTAACCAGTGGTCGAAAACGTATAGATGCTCGTAGGATAGACACCGCCAGATTTGGCAACCGGCTGGCCGATCAGATTCTGCGGGGAGTACTTGATGCCGATATAGTAAGTCGCTCCAGCCGTCGCACCGGTCACGGTGAATGTAACGTTTCCGTTGCTGCTTGTTACACTGACGCCGGAGGCTTTGCTGCAGTCGGCATTATACAGGATTGCCTGACCAAGATCCTGGATCAGCATGGGTTTCCAATTAAGCGAGTTGGTTTCTACAACGTTTAGGGTAAAGCTGGCGCTTGGCGCTTCAATGGCATTGTAATAGAAGATGACGCCCGGGGAAACACTGTTGATCTTGTTGGATTTCACCTGGTAGGCGAAAGCATCATACATCGCAGGCCAGGCGCTGGGTCCAGCCGCATACATCTGGCAGGTGGTCTGGGTGGGCAGCAGCGCTCCGGCTTGCCGGTAGACCGTTGCATCGTCAGTTGCTGTGACTGATGTGTCGTCAGGCGCATAACCGATCACGTCCGCAGTGTTGGTGATGCTAAACACTGTCAAATCGGCTGCTTGAATTGTGTACGTACCCGTGCAAGTTAGTTTTGCTTTTGGTGCTAACGTTGCAGGTTGTGTTGGTGTGCAGGAAAGCGTGCCTAACTTTGCATCGGTGATTTCAACGTCATGTAGCGTCACGTTGCCGGTGTTGGTCGCCACGAGCGTGTAACTGATGATGTCACCCGCATTGGCATAAGTGGAAGGAGTTGCGGTCTTCACCAGAGTGATGGCGGGGTTCTGATCCGCTGGTACATCCTCGTCAGCGCAGACTTTTGCAGCACCGTCCGCTCCATCATCCGCACAGGCCGTGTTCGCCCAGTGTCCCGCATCCAGGTCAGCCTGGGTAACGGTATGGGTGGCCGCGCAGCTCATTTCTGCTCCTGGAGCCAGCGCAGATCCGTTGGTTGGCGTGCAGCTCAGGCCGCTCACCAAAGGATCGCTCACGGTCACGGCCACCAGGGTAACGTTGCCAGTGTTTTTCGCTACGATCGTGTAGTTGAGAATGTCGCCTACCGTATCATAGATCGTCTCGGTGGCTACCTTCGTGATGGATAACTTTGGATCCTGCGTGATCGGGATGTCCAGGCTGTCGGTATCCGGCTCAGACTCAGTCGAGTCCGCCGTCACCGTGTTGCTCAGGTTCCCGCCTGCGTCGATCTCCGCCTGGCTCACCGTGTGAGAGCAGGTGTACG
>JAJXZS010000038.1 GCA_021779955.1 Chloroflexota bacterium
GCCATCACAGCTTTCACTTCTCCATCTACAACCAGCACGAGTGCCGTCTTTGCCTCTTTCTGGAATCTGTCAAGGATGCCCAGTGTCGCAGGGGATGATTCGACGTCTTTCAGGATTTTGTCACTCCCGACAGTAACCTCTTTACCATTGATCGTTGCAGTTGCACCCAAACCTGGAAGCGCTTTAAATCCTTCAGGTTGGAACAGTCGCAGACTCCGATTTCCGGCTTCCGCCAGAAGCGCTTCGCCCACGGGATGTTCACTTCCTTTTTCAACGCTCGCTCCCAGAGCCAGCGCATCGTCCTCAGTCAGCTTCAGAGATTCGTTACCCTTGATAAGCACTATGTCGGTTAAAACCGGCTGTCCGCGGGTGATCGTGCCTGTCTTGTCAAGCGCAATCAAATTGACCTTGCCTGCAAGTTCCAGAGCTTCACTTGACTTGAAAAGGATGCCGTTTTCGGCGCCCTTGCCGGTGCCGACCATGATCGCGGTTGGCGTTGCGAGTCCCATGGCACACGGGCAGGCAATCACCAGTACCGCCACCATGTTAATCAGCGCCCGCGTGAACGCGCTGATGTCTGAGCCTTGTGCAGGAGCCGGCACAACAAAGTACCAGATCGCAAAAGTGATCAGTGCAATTGTGATCACTGCAGGAACAAAAACGGCCGAGATGCGGTCTGCCAGTCTTTGTATGGGAGCCTTGGATCCCTGGGCTTCATCCACCAGCTTGATGATTTGCGCCGACGCGGTTTCTTTGCCTACCTTAACAGCTTCCATTTTTATATTACCAAGCTTGTTCAAGGTTGCGCCTATCACTTTTGATCCAGGCATCTTTTCGACGGGGAGTGATTCGCCGGTAAGCATCGATTCATCAGCACTTGTGCGTCCTTCGATGACTACGCCGTCCACCGGGAATTTCTCTCCAGGGCGAATGACAATCACATCGCCAACGTTGACCTGGTCGATGGGGATATCGCATTCTTCACCGTCGCGAATGACGCGAGCTGATTTGGCTTGCAAGCCCATCAACTTCTTAATTGCTTCGGATGTGCCGCCCTTTGCCTTCGCTTCGAGAAACTTGCCAAGACGCACAAGTGTGATGATCACTGCAGCGGTCTCGAAGTAGGCATGTCCGGGCAGCAAGCCCAAGGCTACAGGGATCGAGTAGAAGTAAGCCACCGAAGATCCCATAGCGATCAGGACATCCATATTTGCAGATTTGTTGCGCAAGGCTTTGTAGGCTCCAACGTAATACTGCCACCCTACGTAGAACTGCACCGGTGTTGCCAGCGCCCACAGCAGGTACACGAACCAATTGGCTCCCATGATCGACATGGGCAGCAAGTTGAAATCGTGAAGCATTGATAATATAAAAAGAGGAAGAGTAAACGCAATTCCTGTTACAAGTAGATTGCGCTGCCGCCTGATTTCATCTGCCCTGGCTTTCCCCTCAACGTCCTCGACGCTGCCCGATGATTCGATCGGCTCGAAACCTGCAGCGCTGATTTTCTCCCGAAGTTCTTTCTGCGAAAGGATGGTCGGGATATAACTCACAAGCACTTTTTCGCTGGCGAGGTTTGCTTTTGCCTCGATCACGCCTTCGGTCTTGAGCAGTGCTTTTTCCAGTCGTTGAGCATCGGCTGCATCGCTCAAGCGCTTCAGGGAGATTTCCGCATCGCCGCTCGCCACATCATAACCGGCGCGCCTCACCCGCGCGACGATGCCATCGACACCCAGAAGTGCAGGATCATAGACAATTGTCGCCCGCTCTGACGCAAGGTTGACCGCTGCAGATTCAACTCCGTCCAACTTTTTGACGTTGCGTTCGATCGTCGCAACGCAATTTGCACAAGTCATGCCGGTTACCGGTAAGATGACCTGTTTGGTTTCAGCCATGAATGCTCCGTTCTAAAATAAATACCGCTACTTCTTTACCGGATAGTTGATCTCAGCCAGCAGATTCTCGATGGATTCTGGGGTCGCAGGTGCATCATAGTCAACCTTCACCATTTTGGTGTCAAGAGAAACATCGACATTCTTCACACCCGGAAGATCGCCCAGTTCAGTTTTTACAGTGTGAACGCAGTGCATGCAGTGCATCGATGGAACTTCATAATTAATTTCGTTCATTTCAAATCTCCTTGGTTCTATACTCTTGTCGCAGCGTCATAGATTTCTGCGATCTCATTTAATACTCTTTCCCGCTCGGCGGGGTCATCGCCACGCAAAGCAGTGATCACGCATGAATTCAGATGGCTATCCAAAATTGTGGAGTTCACCTTGTTCAGCGCTGACTGCACTGCCTGTATCTGGCGGATGATGTCGATACAATACTGGTCTGCTTCAACCATTTTTTCGATGCCTCGAATGTGGCCCTCGATGGTCTTCAACCTTTCCAGCGCGGTTTGATTCTTCACATTGCTCCTTATCCACCCCCCCCACCCGGGATGGGTTTATTCGATTATAAGCCAGGCAATTCAATAATGTCAAGAGTACAAATTCTTGACATTCCGCCCTAACCCTTCTACCATTGATGAGAGGTGAGTCATGAACTTTTCAGGTAAAGCATTCCTCATCACAGGTTCTGCCCGCCGGATCGGACGCGAAATCGCCCTCGCGCTGGCTCAAAATGGCGCCGATATTGTGATCCATCATTCTCACTCCCCTTCACAGGCAGAAGAGGTGGCCGGCATTATCAGCACTATGGGCAGTAAAGCCTGGATAATAGAATCTGACCTGACCGATCCAAACAATGCCGAGCAATTGATTGGCAAAGCCTGGCAATTCAGTCCGCTGGCAGGGATCATCAACAATGCTGCCATATTTCCTAAGAATGAATGGTTCGATACAACCATCGAGCTCTGGCAACAGACCTTCGCGCTCAACCTTACCGCGCCATTCCTCATCAGCAAAACCTTTGCGCAAACCCTATCAGAGATGGACCAAGGAACAATCGTGAACATTTTGGATTGGCGGGCTATGCGGCCTGGCGAAGATCACCTGGCATACACAATCAGCAAGGCAGCCCTTGCTGCGCTAACCCGTTCGCTTGCCCAATCCTTTGCCCCGCGAATCTCGGTCAATGCCTTGGCTCTGGGCGCCGTTTTGCCCCCCGCGGATGGAAGCGTCGATTTGGAGATCGAGAAAAAGATACCGCTTCATCGTTGGGCAACGGCCGATGAGTTGACGCAGGCAATGATGTTTCTTCTTACTGCTCCGCCTGACCTGACCGGTGAGATCATTTATCTGGACGGCGGCAGACACCTCAATTGAACCATCAAGGAGATTTCATGGACGAGATTTTTATCAAGGATTTATTGATTCGCGGAGTGATCGGCATTTCCGATCGAGAACGTGAGCAGCCTCAAGATATTTTGGTCAATATCACGATCTACTCAGACAGCAAAAAGGCGAGCCAATCCGATGATGTTTTGGACAGCGTCAATTACCGGACAATCGCAAAAAAGATCCTGGCCTATGTCGAAGGCGCCAAACGCTACACCGTCGAAGCGCTTGCTGCCGATATCATGTCCCTGGTCCTAGAGGAGAAAAATGTTCTTGGAGCACGCGTCAGAGTCGAAAAACCTGGTGCGGTTCGCTTCTCACGCTCTGTTGGAATCGAGATCACCCGGATGAAGGAATAAGTCTTACGATGCTGCACTCAGTGTATCTGAGCCTCGGATCGAACATACGACCCCAAGAAAACATCCCAAGGGCACTTCAGCAATTGTCCGGGCAGCTCTCTTTGCTCGAAACGTCATCAGCCTGGCATACCAAAGCTATCGGCACGACCGGCCCGGATTTTGTAAACATGGCGGTGCACATTCAAACTGAACTCAGTTTGTATGCGCTCAAAGATGATGTCTTATGCAAAATCGAAGAGGGTCTTGGCCGCGTTCGCACGGACAACAAGTATGCTCCCCGCCCGATCGACATCGACATCACACTCTTTGATGGAGAGGTAATCGACTCTAATTTGAACCACCTTGATTACCTCATCTTGCCTCTTTCAGAGCTTCTCCCCGATTTTTCTCCCACGCCCGGCGGCATTACGATGCAAGAACTCGCCACAAGCGTTCGAACCGAATCCTTGGCGGTCCAGCTTCCCCACTTTCCCGATTTTCGCATATCGGTATCTTAGAACGCAGGTACTTCATCTCGTGCACTGCAAGATGAATTCATTTTAAGCGCGTCAGGATGCTCTTTATTAACGTCCCGAGATGGTCTTTCCGATCCTCGGGCAGATCGATTGATTCATACAAAGCAAGAGCAGAAGAGTATTCCTGGCTAAAAGCATCTTCCGTCTTTTTCTTGATGCCATCGCTCTCCAGCAGCCTGGCAAGCCGAACAGCATCTTCAGTTTTTACCGTATCGAGCTTTTCCCACTCGGTCTTAAAAGCTGCACCAGCTTCGATCCCGAGTATGACGGGATAGGTCTTTTTCCTCTCGAGAAGATCGGTTTGAGCTGATTTACCAGTGATCTGATTGGTGCCCCAAATTCCCAACCAGTCGTCCTGAATTTGGAACGCCCGCCCCACAATCCTACCGAATTCTGCCATTCGCGCAACCTGGGCGGCTTGTGCCCCGCCCAGCTCGCTGCCGATTTCCATGCAGCCCGAGATCAATGCTCCAGTTTTGCCATCCACCATCCAATGATATTTTTCCATGGGTATGAAAGCACGATTTTCGTATTCAAGATCAAGAAATTGACCGCGCGTCAATTCGACAAAGGTTGTGTTAAATTGTTTGGCGATGCGGGCAACCAGATCAGCCGGAAAATAATCCTCCAGTTCAAGTAGAGTCAATTGCGCCAGTCCAAGCATGCAATCTCCCGCGTTGATCGCCTGGGCAACGCCCCATCTCGTCCATACTGTGGGTTTCCCGCGCCGCAACGGGCTTTGATCCTGAATATCGTCGTGAATCAGTGTGAAATTGTGCAGCAGCTCCACTGCCCCGGCAGCGGGAAGCGCCTGCTCCCAATCGCCGCATGCAGCATAAGTGCTGAGCAGCAAGATAAGCGGGCGTAATCGCTTTCCACGCGAAGACGAACCTTCCGGTTCGTCCCATCCCATCTGGTAATCCAGGATCGCTTTAAATTCGGGTAAATGTCGAACCAATGCATGATCGACCGCCTTTCTCAGGCGCAGGTCGATCTTTGCCTGCATTTTTTGTTCGAGCGATTCTTCAAGCATGAAGTGTAGGCTCTCTTGTCAGTGGAACTGCTTTCAAGGCATCTATATTTGCCGTTCCGATGCCAAACATGGCTACGCGCAACTCGCGGCTAATTTCATCGATCAGGTCTACAACGGCCTGCTCCGAAAGGACTGCGGCTTTCAAAAACCTACCTGCCATACCTGCTAGCGAAGCGCCAAGCGCAATGCTCTTCGCAACCTCGATGCCGTTGGTCAACCCACCTGACGCAATGATCGGCAATCCTTCCACTGCCAGTCGAACCATTCGGATGGACTCAGCGGTTGGAATACCCCAGCTCACGAAATGCGAACTGATACGCGCCTCCGATTCACTCCTGCTGCGGAACATTTCCACTTGTGACCAGGAGGTTCCTCCCGCCCCAGCCACATCGATCGCGGCAACGCCTGCATTCTTCAATCGGCGGGCTGCAGCTTCCGAGATACCCCAGCCCACTTCCTTGACAATAACCGGCACGGTCAGCGCATGGCAAGCCAATTCGATTTTGGGTAATATTCCAGCGAAATTGGATTGTCCTTCCGGCTGCAATGCTTCCTGAATTGGATTCAGATGCAGGATAAGCGCGTCCGCTTCCACCATCTCGACGACTTTCCTGCATTCATCCACGCCGTAACCATAATTCAATTGAACGGCGCCAAGGTTGGCAAATAAGGCAATATCCGGAGCATACTGCCGCACTTTGAACGACTTGCGTGCGTTTTCATCTTCGAGAGCAACGCGCATCGAACCCAGCCCCATGCCAATACTGCGCTCCTGCGCAGCAATCGCAAGGTTACGGTTGATCGTTTCGCTCTCGCTTGCGCCGCCGGTCATCGAAGAGATCAAAAGCGGCAGGCCTAGGGCTTTGCCAAAGAACATGATCTTCGTATCGATGTCTGAAAGATTCAGCTCGGGCAATGCATTGTGGACGAAAAAATAACGCTCGAACCCGTTCGTCAAGCCCGAGCGGACATTTTCCTCCAGATTGATCCGGATATGATCCGATTTTCGATTTTCAGTGTTATATGTATTATCCATGACCGCCTGCAGATAAAAATAGTATACCAAAAGTGTGACGAATCAACTATTAGCAGAAATCTCGCAGTTCAAACGGTCTTGACAGAAACAAGAGGAAAGCTAAAATTCAATTGATATCTCAGCCCAGAAGACAGCCAGGAGGTTTTTCGATGAGTGATACGTACGATAAAGTGAAAGAAGTGATCGTGGATGTTTTGAAAGTGGATGATAGCGAAATTCAAGAAAGCACCCGCTTTGTTGAGGATCTCAAAGCGGACTCGATGGACCAATTCTTCCTTATTGATGGTTTTTGCGAAAAATTCGACATCAATATTAACGATGAAGATGCCCGCACGATCAAGACGGTCGGTGACGCGGTGTCTTATGTCGATAGTCACAAGAAATAACCAAAAAGAGAGGTGTTTCTAAGCGAACACCTCTTTTTTCGTCTCTATTGCATTAATTCGATTATCTCTTCTGGATGTTTGGCGACCTTAACCCCTGCAAGTTCCAGGGCTGAGATTTTACTCGCAGCGGTCCCTACATTTCCTTCGATAATGGCGCCTGCATGCCCCATGCGTTTGCCCAGCGGGGCCGATATTCCTGCAACATAGGCGTAGACCGGCTTGGTCATGTAACGCGTGATGTACTCAGCGGTTACTTCTTCGTCATTGCCGCCGATTTCACCGATCATGACGATCTCATCCGTTTTTGCGTCCGCTTCGAAAAGTTCCAGCGCATCAATGAAACTCGTACCTTTGATCGGGTCTCCCCCGATGCCCACGCAGGTTGAGACTCCCTTGCCGGCCTTCCTCAACGCATCCAGCACCTCATAAGTCAGCGTACCCGAACGCGATACCACCCCGATATTCCCCGGTACTGTTATCCCGCCAGGGATGATCCCTAATTTCGCTTCGCCTGGCGTCAGAATTCCGGGACAATTGGGGCCAACAAGCCTGCATTTCGATTGCTTTACGTATTGGATTACCTGCATCATATCTTGAATCGGCAGACCCTCGGTGATGCATACGATCAAAGGAAGGCCTGCATCCACAGCCTCGAAGATTGCATCCGCTGCATACTTTGCCGGCACAAAGATGGCTGTGGCGTTTGCCCCCGTCGCTTCGATTGCAGTTTTCACCGACTCGAAGATGGGAACCTTGCCGTCCAGAACCCATTCGCCGCCTTTACCAGGTGTAACTCCCGCGACCACCTGAGTGCCGTATTGGAGCATTTGCCTGGAATGGAAAAGTCCTTCGTTTCCAGTGATCCCCTGGATGAGCACCTTGGAATGTTTATTGATAAGAATGCTCACTGACGACTCCTTTTGCCAGATTGACAGACATCTCTGCAGCTTCAAGCAGCGTGGATGCAGTCTGATATGGAACTTCTTCAAGGATCTTGTACCCTTCGTTTGCATTCGTACCTACGAAGCGCACCACCAGGGGAAGGTTTGCGCTCTTTCCGGTCAGTGCATCCATGACTCCTTTGGCTACCTCGTCACAGCGGGTGATGCCGCCAAATACGTTGACCAGGATCACTTTCACCTTCGGGTCACTGAGGATTAGCTTTGTTGCAGCTGATACCTTTTCAGCATATGCGCCACCTCCAATATCGAGGAAGTTTGCCGCTTCGCCGCCTTTCAGCTTGATCAGATCCATCGTAGACATGGCGAGCCCTGCGCCATTGACAAGACACCCGATTGTCCCACTCAGCTTGATGAATGTCACGCCATACTTTCGCGCCGTCACTTCTCCGGGATCTTCCCCATCTGTATCCCGCAGATCTGCAAGGTCTGGATGCCTGAAAAGGGCATTGTCGTCGAGGATGATCTTCGCATCCAGGCAATAAAGGCGTCCCTCAGAGGTGATCACAAGAGGATTGACTTCCGCCAGCTGCGCATCGCAATCAGCGAAGACCTTCCAGAGTGACCGCGCAATGTCCATGAAAGTTTTCAAATAAATGCGGTTAAGATCGATGCTTACTGCGATATCCCGCAGTTGGTAATCCCTCAGTCCAAGCAGAGGATTGATCAGGCATCTCGCGATTTTCTCCGGCGCACTTTGGGCGACTTCTTCGATATTCATGCCGCCTTCACTCGATGCGATAAGTACAGGTTTCTGATTGATTCTGTCGGTGGTGATTCCAAGGTAAATTTCCTGAGAAATGGATACTGCTTCTTCGACAAGAACCCTGCGCACAGGTATGTCCTTGATCTCCATTCCCAGAATTTGTGTTGCCAGGTCTTCAGCTTCTTCTGGCGATTTTGCCAGGCGAATGCCTCCTGCTTTCCCTCTACCCCCCACCAGAACTTGCGATTTGACGATTACGTTTCCCCCAAGCTCTTCACTTATCTGTCTGACTTCGCTGGACGTGCCAGCAATCCTGCCTTTTGGAATCGGAATACCATATTTCGCAAAGATTTGCTTTGCCTGGTACTCATGAAGTCTCATCGGCCACCCCGTTGTATGGAAATTGTCTTGGATCGTCCAAAAAAATTATACCATTTTATGGATTCAAGCATGTTTTGTTGCCCATCCCAACTTAATGCAAAAAAAAAAAGCTGTGCACAATCAACCTGCGCACAGCTTTTAGCCATCACTGCACCCTAGCCCTTCAAATAAGCATCCAGGGCGTCTTTGCTGATGCGATACGATTCGCCAATCTTCTTCGCCTTCAATTCGCCAGAATTGATGGCAGCCAGAACATCTGCTTCGGCAACCTTCAATACATTGGCCGCCTCTGCAGGAGTCATCACTGCAGGAACATTGGCGGTGGCTGCTGCGCCTGCAGCAGCATTGGCTTGCTGCCCTGCAGCCATGCCCGAAAGGGACTGGCTGAGCACGCTTCCAATGCCCATACCGGCTCCAATACCAGCCGTCAATCCTGCTCCCCCGCTCGGATTCTGTGCCGCTTCGCGCATGGCATCCGCAGCCTGCAACTGGGTATAAGTTGCCATATCCAACATACCCATTGCCCGCAGTTCTTCAGCCGACTTATCTGACGGCTTCAAGTTACCGATATAGAAACTCTTGAGCGTCATGCCGATGGCAGCGAAATCGTCCTGCGCTTTTGCGCGTACTGCGGCGCCTAATTCCTCGGTCAGGCCGATCAATTCCATCACGTTTTGTTTGGCTGCTGTTTCGCCTAACACATCCTGAAGCTTGGAAAGGATCATTGTGCGGAACCGGTTATCGATGTCCGACATCCGGTATGTGCCAGTCGCACCCACAACCTGAGTCACAAATTGCTGCGGGTCGGCAACCTGTACGCTATAGGTGCCAAAACCAACCAGCAGAGCGATTCCAAGTCCAACCCCTGCATTACGCACAATAATGGGTTGTGGTGTTCCCCACTTCATATCGACGAATTCCTTCATCGATACATAGTAGACCTCAGCAGTAAAAGGCGTCCGGTCGTTGAAAGCCTTGCCGAGGAAATCGATCAGGACTGGTATGTTTGCAGTAACGATGGTATGCCGGCCTGGACCAAACACATCCAGTGCGTGGCCATCGCGCATAAATACAGCCTTTTGAGCTTCCCTCACGATAACCTGCGATCCGATTCTCAGGTCAGCAACACCGACTTCAGGAAAACGATGCACGATCTCATCGGTCATCTCACTTGGATATTCCACTACATCGAAAATTCGAGCCATTTGAACACTCCTGTTCCTATCTAGACTATTTCACAAAAGAACTGAGCCTATTGTCCCAGCTTTAGTAAATCTACACGTTTGTTGAACGCATCCAGGCAATCCTGGGATTTCTGAACCAGGTTTCGAATGGCAGCTGGCAATCCGTCACTATCGAGCGAGGCTTCCAGGTTATCGACGGCGGCGGAAAGATCATCTGCAAGCGTTACAAGCGATAGATCGTACTCGTAGATCTTCGCCAGCGTATCTTCACGGATCTTTACTGCATCGAAGAAGCCGCCATAACCATATGCTGCGGTATTCACCCGGTCGATGAACTGCCTGATTTTGATTTCGGCGCTCTCTAAATTATCGAGCAGATCGATTCTCCCGGCATTGACAAGGTCGCGCTGAATGCCTGAGATTCGCATCCAGATCGCCTGGAATTTAGCCGCCAGAGATTCGCGAAATAGTTTGTCGGCTGACCGCCGATTCTCACGTTCGACGTACCCATCAAAACCCGGGATCTTGCTGACCAGTTTCTTGAATATGTCTTGCTGGGACGTTATCCGTTCGTAAAGATCACTCATTCTTATCTCCTTTTTCGACCAGATACAAAATGATTATAACGAGTATTGAGTTCAAGTACAATTTTCCTTTTTTGAGCCATAGAGTATACGTTTTTGTTAAGTTAAAGTGGCGTAAATATTCACTTTTTTCAATTGTAAAAGAATTTTGATTTTGTATAATGAATTTATCATTTTTTAATATTCAAAGGAATCGTCTATGATAAAAACTAAAAGGAAGGAGCGCGGACAGGGGTTAGTTGAATACGCACTGATCCTGGTATTGATCGCCGTCGTCGTAATTGCTGTAGTGACCGCATTCGGTCCGTTCGTCGCAGGTTTGTATAGCCAGATCGTTGGCATGTTCCCATAGATCTCCAAATAGGGAGTTGGCTGTAAGGTGTTTGTAATGTATTTGTATTGATTTTCAGTTTCAGATTTGTATAATGAAATCAACATTATATTCGAAGGGAGAAATCTTATGTTATTCGCAGCGAAAGAAAAAGGGCAAGGTTTGGTCGAGTACGCGTTAATTCTCGTCTTGATCGCAGTTGTCGTCATCGCCGTCTTGAGCCTCATGGGACCGGCAATCGCTAACATCTTCCAGGAGATCATGCAGTATTTGGCCTAATCGACTCAAGTCCAACAAGTTATAGCTCTACAAGAATAAGAAAGGCTCTTTCGAGAGCCTTTCTTATTCTTCAACAGGCTCTAGATTCATTATCCGATTCATAGCACTTCATAATCATTCATTGGTCTCTGAGGTTCGCTGGACTCGTAGGTTCGTGCTGATGCATAAAAATATCATTAATTTCCCCTAATTTAAGTAATTTTCTTGTTGTACTTCCTTGCATTTTCGTAACAAAACCATATAATGAAATCATCCAAATTCTTTTATACAGAAAGGGGTATTAAAAATGTTATTCGCAGCGAAAGAAAAAGGGCAAGGTTTGGTCGAGTACGCGTTGATTCTCGTCTTGATCGCAGTTGTCGTCATCGCCGTCTTGAGCCTCATGGGACCGGCAATCGCTAACATCTTCCAAGAGATCATGCAGTATTTGGCATAATCGACTCAAGTCCAACAAGTTATAGCACTACAAGAATAAGAAAGGCTCTTTCCAGAGCCTTTCTTATTTGTAAAGTAAAAACGCTAAACTAACATCTTCGTCAGGTCTAAAC
The DNA here is from genome assembly GCA_021779955.1 of Chloroflexota bacterium. Classification (GTDB taxonomy): domain Bacteria; phylum Chloroflexota; class Anaerolineae; order Anaerolineales; family Anaerolineaceae; genus UBA6107. The sequence goes on from JAJXZS010000038.1 coordinate 11,586, forward strand.
TATTTTATTGTGCCTTATAATTAACGGCAGTACTACCCTGGTTACAACAACTTAGAGGAGGGTCTTATGGCTGCGGGAAAAAAGAAAAGCGGAAGTCTCATTCTAGTCCTGGTACTGATCGTGATTATTGGGGTGGTTTTAGTGTATATGGCAATGTCCGGTAATCTTTCAGGTATTGGGCAGACGCCCCCCACTCCAACCCCCAACTTCGATATGATCGACATCGTGGTCGCCTCACAAGCGATTACACGCGGCACATTGATTACAGCTGATGTGCTGACCACGATTAAGTACCCACTCGTCGAAGCTCCTTCGGGAACTTTTTTTGGCAGCGTTGCTGATGCAGTCGGCACGAAGGCGAAGTACAACATCGAGCCGGGTGTCCCTCTAACAACGAACATGGTGATCCAACAGAATGACGGATCGTTGGCATCTTTCGATGTTCCCGCAGGTATGACTGCATACTCTCTCGCCGTCAATGCTGAGACGGCAGTTTCGTATGCCGCCCAAAAAGGTGATCATGTGATGGTTGTGGGTTGTATGCTGATGACTGATGTCGATATCCAATTCCAGACCCGTCTTCCCAACTACCTGGGTGTCACCTCGGCCGCCGGTTCATCCGACTCCGGGACCAAGACTGCTCTTTCTGTGCAGCCTTGGGCTTATGAGAGTCCGCAGTCTCAGGGCCGGTACGAACAAGACCAGTCATCAGGTGAAACCATCTACGTTGTACCTTCCGAAGTACAGCGCCCCCGCCTGGTTTGCCAGACGATCATTCAAGACGCCATGGTTCTGCAAGTTGGCATGTTCCCACTCGGAGCTGGCATGGATGCTGCATCCGTTAATGCGACTGCTCAAGCGACCCAACAGGTCAATGCCACAGCTCCCGCGAATGAGCAGGGCCAACCGGTCTATCCTGCTGACATTACCCTCGTCGTCTCTCCGCAGGATACCTTGATCTTGAACTACCTGGCCCTTTCCGGTGCGAAACTGTCCATGGCATTGCGCAGCGCAGGCGATTTGGGAACGGTTGTTACGGATCCGGTTACGCTCCAGTACGTGATGGATTCCAAGAACATTCCTGCTCCTCTCAAACTGCCTTACGCCATCGAACCTCGTGTAGATACGTTGCCCTAGCAGTCACGCTTGACCCTATGGAACTACATTATTCGATGATTTAGAGGTTTAGTTTGTCGAACGGAGAAGGATATGACTTTGCAGGGCAAAATTCAGGTAGCAGTTGTTGATGATACCGATGACTCTCGGGATATGATTCTTCGCATGCTTCAGTTCGATCCCAACATTGAAGTTGTTGGCACTGCCAGAACTGGGCTCGAAGCCATATCGCTGGCACAGAGACTCAAGCCAGATGTGATGGTCATGGACATTAACATGCCCGACATGGACGGAATTACTGCAACCGAGAATATCCGCAAGAAGGTGCCCTTCGTGCAGGTTGTTATCCTATCGGTTCAGAGTGACCCGAACTATATGCGCCGGGCAATGCTTGCCGGAGCGCGTGATTTCTTGACCAAACCTCCCATGATCGACGAGCTAACTTCGGCGATTCGCAGGGCTGCAGTTCTTGCTCAAGAAGAACGCGCAAAAGAAGCGGTTGTCGTTGCCTCAGGTCTGACTGGATCATTGTCCGGCGCTCGAATTCCCGGAGTGGATGGGAAGATCATTGTTGTCTACAGCCCGAAAGGCGGCACCGGGGCAACCATGCTGGCCGCCAATTTGGCGGTCTGCCTGAAGAACGACAACAATAATGTAGCCATTGTCGATGCCAACTTCCTGTATGGAGATGTTGGCGTCTTCATGAATGAACACACGCGAAACACCGCTCTTGACCTGATCGATCGCGTCAACGATCTTGATCGCGACATCATCCAGGATGTTATCACGGTAAATAAACAAACCGGCATCCATTTGCTGGCCGCGCCAAACCAACCCGAACTTGCCGATGCCGGATTTGGCGAACCCTTTGGCAAGATACTTAACTTCATGCGGCAAATCTACAACTTCATCATCGTAGATACCACCTCCTATTTGACTGAAATTGCTCAATCCTGCCTCGACGTTGCAGATTTGATCGTGCTCGTAACCACGCAGGATATCCCTGCCATCAAGAATACGAACCAATTCCTTTCCATTGCCGATGCTTCGAAAATTGAGCGCAGACGCATACTTTTGGTGATGAACCGTTACGACAAGCGCATCGCCATATCACCTGAACGGGTCGGCGCAAGCCTGAAACAGCCGATTGTCGTGGCGATCCCGTTCGAGGAAAAAGTTATCGTTAATTCAATTAATCGCGGAATGCCTTTCATGGTAGACAATAAGACCATTCCAGCAAGTAAAAGCATTCAACAACTCTCCGATCTGGTAAAGAAAACCATTGAAGAACAGATCGGTGCATGAGATGTCATCTGTACATTTATAGGAGCATATTTCCATGTCTATTTTGAGAAGGATACAGAATGGTGAGACGTCACCGTTACCAGCGCCCACCAATGGAAATAATGACACGCCGGCCCCGCAGCCCAGTCAAGCAGCACCACGCAAAATTGCCACCGCGACCGCACAAAGTAACCAGGATACTTATCAGGACTTAAAAGCAAGGGTCCAGGCCAAACTTCTTGGGGTTCTCGACCCTTCGATGGACGTATCGCAGGTCGATGAAGTCCGCAAGACCATCCAAAGCTTGTTCGATCAGATCCTTGTCGAAGAGAATTTCGTCCTCTCCCGATCGGAGAAAGCGCGCCTGTTTGAGCAAATATCGGCAGAAATACTTGGCTTCGGTCCTCTACAGCCCCTGCTTGAAGATGACGCGATTACAGAAATTATGGTCAACGGCGCGAAACATATTTATGCAGAGCGCCGTGGCAAGATCACGCGTGAACCAGTCACATTTGAAAGTGATGATCATGTGATGCGGATTATCGAAAGAATTGTCGCACCCCTCGGACGACGTATTGACGAGTCAAGTCCATATGTAGATGCCCGTCTCCCGGATGGTTCTCGTGTCAATGCCATTATTCCTCCTCTGTCGCTTGTTGGCCCGGTCCTTACCATTCGAAAATTCTCCAGAACCCCCTTCACTGTCGATCAGCTGGTTCAGTTTGGAACATTAACCCCAGAAGCTGTGCAATTCCTGGATGCGTGCGTGAAATCCAGGATCAACATTGTGATCTCGGGCGGTACCGGCTCTGGTAAAACCACTCTTCTCAATGTTCTTTCTGCTTTCATTCCCGGGGACGAACGTATCGTCACGATCGAAAATGCGGCAGAGCTGCAGCTTCGCCAGGAACACGTGGTCACATTGGAATCTCGCCCGCCGAACATTGAAGGTAAGGGTGAGGTCACCATTCGCCATCTCGTGATCAACGCATTGCGCATGCGTCCAGACCGCATCATCGTCGGTGAAATTCGCGATGAAGCTGCTCTCGACATGCTCCAGGCTATGAATACAGGTCACGATGGTTCAATGACCACGCTGCACTCCAATAGCCCTCGCGATACCCTCGCTCGTCTCGAGACAATGACCATGATGGCTGGTATGGAACTGCCTGTTCGTGCTATTCGCGAACAGGTCAGCTCAGCTATCGACCTGGTCGTCCATCAGGAGCGTTTGCGTGATGGCCGGCGTAAAGTTGTCAACATCACAGAGGTGACCGGCATGGAAGGCGAAGTGATCACCATGACCGACATTTTCATCTTCGAGCAGACTGGATTCGAGAATGGACAGGTGGTTGGTAGGTTCCGCCCTACGGGATTGAGGCCGAAGTTCATGGATAAACTTGAGGCCTCTGGTATTCATTTGCCTCCTTCGGTTTTTGGCATTGGCGTGAGAAAGTAGTTGAATCTTTGATCAGGTGACTTTATGAATCCAACAACCGTTCTTTGGATAGGTGGCGCGATCTTACTAATTCTCGTCGCAATCGGGGTGGTGATCTCGATCAGTTCTAAGCGCTCGGCTGAGGAAGAACGACTTGGTGAATATGTAGATCTTGATGAAACGCCTTATGAAGCCAAATCGAGCCGCTCATCGGTAATGACCGATTGGTTGACCAAGAGCGTTGAAAAGACCTCATTTGGCGACCGAATGGCCAAGGAACTTGCTCAAGCTGATATCAAGTTCAAACCGGGCGAGTACATCACCTTTATGGTGATTTCTGGTATTGTTTGTGCCATTTTCCTTTATGCCGTCAGTGGTCCCTCGATCTTGTTTGGTCTCGGAGGAGCAGTTCTTGGCTCGATGCTGCCAAGGATCTATGTCAAATCGCAGCAGAAGAAGCGGTTGATCAAGTTCGGTGATCAGCTCGGCGACATGCTCAACCTTATGGTCAATGGTATCCGCGCAGGTTATTCCACTTTGCAGGCCATGGAAGCTGTATCCAAAGAACTACCCCCTCCCATCTGCGATGAATTTCACAGGGTCGTCCAGGAAGTCCAGCTAGGCGTTCCAATGGAGTCGGCGCTGGACAATCTTCTGCGCCGAATCCCAAGCGATGACCTGGACCTCGTCATTACAGCGATCAATGTCCAACGCGAAGTTGGCGGTAATCTCGCCGAAATTCTGGACACAATTTCGCACACTATCCGCGAGCGCGTTCGCCTCAAAGGCGAAATTCGCGTGCTTACCGCACAGATGTCATATTCAGGTAAATTGCTGGCGGTCCTTCCGGTGGGTCTCTTCGTTGTGCTGTATTTTCTAAATCGCACCTATATTACGACTCTCTTCACTCCGGAATCGAATGCACCATTGCCTTGTGGTTACATTGCCACAGGCTCGGCATTACTCTTAATTACCATCGGTTACTTCGTCATGACTAAGATGACGCAGATCGAAGTGTAGCCTTCAGGAGATAATCATGCCTGCCATTCTGATCTTGGTCTTATTGATAGTCGGCGCTGCCGTTGCGCTCGTTGTTGTGGGCATTCGTAATCCACAGGCGCAGAATGAACGACTCCTGCAAGATCGCCTGGAAGAATTCAGCCAATCTGGCCAGCAATTCAACCTCGAAGAGCTCGAAATGTCAGCTCCTTTCACGGATCGTATCGTTCTTCCGATCGCCAGAAAACTGGGCGAGTTGACCATGCACTTTACTCCGGAAAATTGGCTGACCAGCATTTCTCGAAAATTGGAGTTGTCCGGATCTAGTAAAATGGATCCGACGTTATTCTTGGCGCTTCAGTTGGTATCAGCAGTTTGTTTTGGCGCTGGTATTTTGATTATTCTTTCCGGTTCAAATGCCATGTCAAGCGGCATGAAGCTGGTCTATACAGCGATTCTCACCCTGGTCGGCTTCTTCTTTCCGCAGTATTCTCTTTCATCGAAAATCACCAAACGTCAAAAGGAAGTCCGCAAATCACTGCCTGATGCACTGGATCTTCTCACAATCTGCGTCGAAGCAGGCCTCGGTTTTGATGCCGCCATGGCAAAAGTCGCCCAAAAATGGAATTCACAGCTTTCGCTCGGCTTCACACGCGTTCTGCAAGAGATTCAGCTCGGTAAATTACGCCGAGAAGCCCTTCGTGACATGGCTGAGAATGTTGAGGTCAGCGAATTGACGTCTTTCGTCGCAGCCGTGATTCAGAGTGAATCGTTGGGTGTGAGTATGGCTCGCGTACTGCGTATCCAGGCGGACCAGATGCGCATCAAACGCCGTCAGCTTGCCGAAGAGGAAGCACATAAAGCGCCTATCAAAATGTTGCTGCCCATGGCATTTATCATCTTCCCGGCATTGATGATCGTTCTCCTCGCTCCTGCGGCATTGACCCTCATGCAATCCGGAATGTTCGGAGGCTAAATTTTTCCATGAGCAAGATCTCTCAAACCGGATCCAGCACACCTGGATTCGGTTATTTTTTCTACCATTATGTCTGGATGGTGATCGACGTTTTCTATCCACCGGTTTGCTCTGGTTGTGAAAAACCTGGAATCCGTTGGTGTGACGAATGCAATTCGAAAGTGCAGATCATTAAAGCACCGTTTTGCCAGGTTTGTGGAACACCGCTTCAACGGGGAGGATCGTGCGATGAATGCAGGGAGCATCCTCCCCAATTCGATCGTCTTCGTTCTTTGGCAGTATTCGGTGGCCCGCTGCGAACGGCTTTGCATGGTCTTAAATATCGCAGAGACCAGGGAATCGCTGAGATCCTGGCGGCGCCTCTGATCAATATCGTTGATCGTGAAGCTTGGGAGTTCGACATCATCGTCCCCGTTCCTTTGAGCAAGCCTCATCTCCGCGAACGTGGTTACAACCAGGCCGAGATGATCGCCAGACCTCTTGCGCTTGGATTAAAAAAACCATGTGTCGTAGATGCGGTCATTCGCTCCAAAGAGACCTCCTCCCAGGTAGCGCTTTCTCCAGCAGAACGATATGCAAATCTGCAGGATGCATTTTCTGCAAATCCTGCTAAACTTAAGGGTAGAAATGTGCTTTTGCTGGATGATGTAGCGACGACTGGAGCAACATTGAATTCCTGTTCGAAAGCGTTGAAAGATGCGGGTGCAAAGACAGTGTTATGTCTGACAGTCGCGAAAACGCTCAGAAAAGGAAATGTGGCTTCAGTCGGTTGATAAATATCCAACATATTCTATGAGGAGGTAATATGGCACAGAAGTATGAAATCACGGTTAAGAACATGGAAGTAACCGACAGAATCAAAGAATATGTGCAGAAAAAGATCTCCCGATTGGACCGGATGTTGACCGATATCGACGATGCCAGAGTAGATTTAGCGTATATTAAATCTGCAAGAAGTGCCGCAGATCGTCAGGTTGCGCAGATTACCATTCGCGGCAAAGGCTATATTCTGCGGACTGAAGAACGCGATGCAGATCTGTTTGCCGCTTTTGACGTTGCGCTTGACAAGATGCAGCGCCAGATTGAAAGATACAAAGGCAAGCGCAATCGAGGTCGCGGGGATGGTACATCAGCAGCCGAAGTAGTACCTGAAGCCCCGGCTGAAGAGGAACCACGTGTAAGCTCGATCGTTAGGCGAAAATCCTTCACTCTCGTGCCCATGGATGAGAACGAAGCCATCGAGCAGATGGCTCTCCTCGAACATGAGGACTTTTTCGTATTCTATAATGTCACCACAAATGCGATCAATATCCTCTATAAGCGGCACGATGGCAATTATGGAATCATCGAACCGCGAATAGGATGATCGGACACTGATCGTTTACCGCCGGCTGCATATGCAGCCGGTTTTTCTTTCTATCCAAAGTCATTGCGCTCCAAAGGCATGTTGTGTCGATATACACATACTTGGGTTGCGTCAAGCGCTTAGAATTAGACTGACCAGTCGGTTTTATTTCTATGCAAAAAAGAAGCCAGGAAACCCGCACCCGAATATTGAACACGTCGCTCGAACTCTTTTCAACCATTGGATACGAAAAGACCGGCGTGGCGCTTATCTGCGAAAAAGGCTCCATCAGCAAAGGATCCTTTTATCACCATTTCCCAAGTAAGCATTCAGTGTTTGAAGCTTTACTCGATCGTTGGCTGACGAATATCGATAATCAATTTGAATCGGAGATCGCTCTGTCGGTAGATGTTCCATCGAGTATTCTGGCGATGAGCGAAACGTTCGCTCAGCTCACCCAGCTTTCCACAGATTACCTTCCCCTCTTTCTCGAGTTTTGGCTCCAGTCGGTGCACGATCCAATGATCTGGCAGCGTACAACTGCACCGTATCAGAAATATGTCGACCGCTTCAATCTCTTGTTCGAAAAAGGGATTAGCGAGGGATCGATCCAAAAGATGGATCCCAAAGAAGCATCCTACATGCTGATCAGTCTGGCGCTTGGCTTGCTTCTGCAAAAAATGATGAGCCCTCAATCTGAGGATTGGTCATCTATGAGTAAAAACTGCATCAGTCGTCTGATCCAGGGAATTAAAGGAGTACCCAATGCTTAATCTCGTCACAGGCGGTACAGGCCATATCGGCAATGTATTGATCAAAGAATTGTTACGCCGAAACGAAAAGGTCCGTGCCCTAATCTTACCTAATGAAGACCTGACCCCCATACAAGATTTGGATGTCGAAATCGTCTACGGTAATGTGTGCGATTATGAATCACTCTTGCATGCGCTGGATGGCGTAGACTATGTGTACCATCTTGCCGGGATTATTTCGATCATGTCCGGCAGCGATCCCATCGTTCAGGAAGTAAATGTCACAGGTACGGAGAATATCGTTCGCGCTGCTCACGAAAGCGGCGTGAAGAAATTCGTATATACCAGTTCGATTCATGCCTTCAAGCGCATGCCGCATGGGATCACCATAGACGAAGAGATACCCATCGATCCCAAGGAAAACATGGCCGCTTACGACCATTCCAAGGCAGAAGCCACGCTTGCAGTAATCGCTGAAACGAAAAAGGGGTTCCCTGCCGTGATCGTGTGCCCAACCGGCGTCATCGGTCCCTTCGATTATAAGAAGTCCGAACTTGGCTCACTCGTCGATGGATGGAGTTCGAAAAGCTTGAATTTCCTCATCGATGGCGAATACGATTTCGTAGACGTTCGGGATGTCGTCCAGGGCATGATCAAAGCGCGTGAAAGGGGTCGGGTTGGACAAATCTACATTCTCTCCGGGCATCTCATCCGCGTGATCGACCTGTGGCGGCTGGTGAAGGAATTGGTACAGTCACGCGCCTATCAAATCAATATCCCCCTCCGTCTTGCCAAATTCGTTGCCAGGTTCGCCGAGAAATACTTCGTGCTGACCCACACCAAACCCAGCCTTACCGCCTATTCGATTGAGACACTCCAGACGAACGCTGTCATCAGCAACGCCAAGGCAGCCAGTGAATTGGGATATTCCACACGATCTATACGGGAAACCATACAGGATACGATCCAATGGTGGCAAGATGCTAATCGAGCTTCGAGAGCAAAAGGCAGATCTCGCTAATCCGCGGTTTTGATCGAGAATTCAAGTATGGATTGGAAAAATGCAACAGTCCTGATCACGGGTGCATCAAGTGGAATTGGTGCCATAACCGCCAAATCTCTCGCATTTCGCGGTCTAAATGTGATCCTGGTAGCCCGACGCGAAGAGCGACTCGTCGAAATTCAAGAGGCTATAACCCGGGCGGGTGGCAAAGCCGAGGTCATCCAGGCAGACCTCTCGATTGAATCTGAACGAGAATGCGTATACAACCAGATTGTCGAAGAATGCGGCTGCCCCGACATCTTGATCAATAACGCAGGTTTTGGCTGGTATGGTTACTTCTCAGAAATGCCCTGGGACATATGCAAGAAAATGATCGACGTGGATATTATCGCTACGGCGCATCTGACCCGGTTGTTCCTTCCCGAAATGATCAAAAAAGAACAGGCGCGTATCATCAGCATTGGATCGATCGCCGGAGGTCTTCCCGAACAAGGCGTGGTCGTCTATGCAGCCTGCAAGTCGTTCCTCGATTCCTTTTCTACAGCGCTCTATCGCGAATTGAAAGGCACATCGACAACCGTCTCAGTCATCCGCTGCGGACCTGTAAAAACCGAGTTCTTCGACCGGGCACGCGCCTTGCCAAGCGGCCATTCTGTCCCTGCTGAGCGAATGGCTATTCCTCCCGAGCAAGTCGCTGAAGGCATCTGGAAACTGATCATGCATCCAAAACGAACCCGTTACGAGCCTTTTTACTATATTTTCTCTCCGCTTCTTGAAATCTTCTTCGGTCAGATTATCGACCGTGTGGGTCCGGTATTGCTGCGCCGGAATGTCAAGAAATATCCCAAAAAGTAGTCGGCAATCGTCAGCAATTTGCCTTGTCAGCCTTAAAAGCCTGAGCTATAATTCCCCTGCAAATTTGATAGAAATCAGAGAGGTCTTCAATTCATGATCGATGTTAATGATCTTCGCAAAGGCGTGATTTTTGAGATGGACGGGAATCTTTACCGCGTCCTGGAATATTCTTTCAACAAGCCGGGCCGCGGTAATGCTACCATCCGCATCAAAGCGCGCGACTTGCGTCGTGGGGCTACCCTGGAAAAGACTTTCACTTCGGGGGAGCGTATTCAGGATGTCAGGTTGGATTTCCACAATGTGCAATATCTCTATAATGATGGCGAGCTTTATTATTTTATGGATCTGGAAACTTACGAGCAACCTGCTATTCCGAAGTCCATCATTGGCGATTACGCAGGTTACTTAAAACCTGAAATGGAAGTAAAACTGACTTTCTACAACAACGAACCAATAGACATCGAGCTTCCGACAACGGTCGATCTCGAGGTCACGTATGCAGAACAGGCTGTTCGCGGTGATACTGCCACAGGCGTGACCAAGAAAGTAACAACCGAAACCGGACTAGAAGTCAGCACACCCTACTTCGTCTCAACCGGGGACAAGATCCGTGTGGATACCCGCACGGGTGAATATGTTACACGCGTCTAGACGCTCTTGAACAAGGGAATATGGATCGATTGGCAAGTTGATAACAGGGTTTCGATTTGAGAACACCTGCCGGAACTGAATGTCCGTATTTCTACGGCGACTATTACCGCGGCAAGAACGTTGAGGAATGCCGTCTGATCGGTCACGTGCCTCCACCCCGCAATTGGACGCGCGATCTTTGCGCCGTATGCCCTGTTCCGGGGATATCCAGGGCGAATTCTTGTGAATTTATGATCCTGACGCCTACTGTCCACAGAGGTGTTTTGGGCGTTGGGAAGAAGGTTACCATAACTGCTTATTGCCGCAAGGCCAACGCTGTTGTGAAGGTTCCTGAAATCGGCTGCGGTATTTGCCATCCCATCGGCCTCTTCGGCAATTCCAATAAAACCGGATGACATTAACCCTCCTGATCGATCTCGACGACACTCTGCTGGTCAATCCGCTGGACAAGTTTTTCCCGGAATATATCGCAGCCCTCTCTACTCACCTCTCGCCTTATGTCGATCCGCATAAAATGGTGCCGCAGTTATTGCACGCGACGGACCTGATGATTGCCAAAGAGAATCCTTGCGACACCCTTCAGGCCGTTTTCGAGTCCGATTTCTACCCAGCGCTGGGCGTTCAGAAATCGCAGCTCAGCCAACCGATCGCTGATTTCTATGCAGGTCCCTACGACAAACTTCGTCATGTAACCAAACCTATCCCCGCTGCTGCCCGAATTATGGACATGGCTCAAGAGCAGGGTTGGCATGTCGTGATTGCCACAAATCCCCTCTTTCCTTGCAGCGCCGTCTTGAAACGCCTCGAGTGGGCGGGTCTCGATGCCGGCAAGTACAACTATTCGATGCTCACCTCTTACGAGAACATGCACTTTTCCAAACCCAATCCAGCTTTTTATGCCGAAATCCTTGGTCAGCTTGGTTGGCCTGAGGGTCCTGTGTGCATGGTTGGCAACAGTCTTTCAGACGATTTGGCTCCAGCGGCCAGGCTAGGGATCCCCTGTTTTTGGGTGAATGGCGCGAGCCAGGATTCACTCGATTCGCTTCCAGGCAACTCGACGATGGGAAAGCTTGACGAACTGATTCCCTGGCTTAACAGGATTTCCAAATTGCCCCCCCTGCCTGAGATCACCGATCCCGAAGGCATCCTGGCCGTACTGAAGTCAACCTCTGCGGCACTGGAAGCCCTCACAAAAAAGCGTAAGCATCTTGATTGGCGCCTGCGCCCCATTGATGGCCAGTGGAGCCTGCTCGAGATCATGTGCCACCTGCGGGATGTCGAGCGCGAGGTAAATCTGGTGCGTTTCGAGTTGCTTTCCACCACCCCCAACCCATTCATCCCCGGCGTAGATTCAGACCGTTGGGCAATCGAACGCAACTACAACGAGCAGGATGACTCAAGTGTTTTCGACGATTTTTGCATCAGCCGCAGCCGCCTACTTGAGATCGTCAAGAAATATTCCCCCGACGATTGGATGCAATCTGTAAGGCATTCATTCTTCGGACGCACTACCCGCCTGGAGTTGGCCCAATTCATAGCCGCTCACGACCGTACGCATTTGCAGCAAATGGCTCAAACCATTAATGCCATGAGTCAAGCTCGATGATCGAGTGATAACAGGGTGGTATAAGAGTTATGTTAATATTCGCCGGTAATCGTTTGAAAGAATGGCATGCATGCCATTAGCTTGGTATAATTCCTTAACGATACCCATTGAGATATGGGCATGTCTGACGGAGGACTAGGTGAATTCACGCAATCAATCGTATATCGTTTACATTCTCCTCTTCGTTGCGATCATTGCATTGGTAATCTACGGATTCAGTAACAGCGCATCTAGCAGTAGCGTTATCAGTATCAACCAACTCGCCGACGAAGTAAAAAGTGGGAATGTTTCTCAAATTACAGTAGAAGAGAATAAACTTACTGTCTTGTATAAAGACGGTGTGACCGAGAAAACATCCAACAAGGAACCCGAATCAACCCTCGTTGCTCAATTGCTTGAACTTGGCGTTACACCTGCAGAGCTTTCCCCAAGTGTGATCAATATCAATGTCAAGCCACCCAGCCCCTTGCTGGGTATCTTGAGCTCTCTCATCTACATAGTGCCTTTCATATTCGTAGCCGGTGCAATCTACTTGCTCTTTCGCCAGGCGCAGGGCAGTAATAATGCAGCCATGTCGTTTGGTAAATCGAGGGCCCGTATGTTCACAGGCGACCATCCTACGGTGACTTTCGAAGATGTTGCCGGTGTGGATGAATCGAAAGAAGAACTGCGCGAAGTCGTCGAATTCTTGCGTGAACCTCAAAAATTCATTGCCCTGGGAGCTCGCATTCCAAAAGGGGTACTGCTCGTAGGCCCTCCAGGGACAGGCAAGACGCTTCTCGCCAAGGCTGTCTCAGGAGAAGCGGGCGTACCTTTCTTCTCTATTTCAGGTTCTGAATTCGTTGAAATGTTCGTAGGCGTGGGCGCAAGCCGCGTTCGCGACTTGTTCGACCAGGCAAAACGCAACTCCCCCTGCATCGTCTTCGTGGATGAGATCGATGCTGTGGGCCGCCAACGTGGTGCCGGTCTGGGTGGCAGTCACGACGAACGCGAACAGACCTTGAACCAGATGCTTGTCGAAATGGACGGTTTCGACACGGATACCAATGTCATCATCATGGCAGCCACGAACCGCCCTGACATTCTTGACCCAGCTTTGTTACGGCCAGGCCGTTTCGATCGCCGTGTCACCCTCGACCGACCCGATGTGCGCGGTCGCGAAGCGATCCTCAAAGTCCATATCAAAGGTAAACCTGTCGGCCCAGATATCGATCTGGCTGTTATCGCCCGCTCTACTCCAGGATTTGTTGGCGCCGATCTGGAGAACCTCGTGAACGAGGCAGCCATTCTCTCGGCTCGCCGTAACAAGAAATCCATTGGCGAAAGTGAATTCGAAGAATCGATCGAACGGGTCATCGCAGGCCCTGAACGCAAGAGCAGGCTGATCAGCCAGGAAGAGAAACGAATCGTGGCTTATCATGAAGCAGGTCATGCCGTAGTGATGAACTCGCTTCCTGAATCCAACCCGGTACAGAAGGTTTCGATCATGGCCCGCGGCATGGCAGCCGGCTACACCATCGGCTTACCCAAGGATGATCAAACCCTGATGCCTCGCAAAAAGCTTATTGCTGAAATGGTAGGTTTGCTTGGTGGCCGTGCCGCCGAGGAAATCGTCTTCGACGATATCACTTCCGGAGCATCAAACGATATCGAGAAGGTTACTCAACTTGCCCGCGCCATGGTCACACGCCTGGGCATGAGCCAGGAACTCGGACCCATGGTTTATGGCCAAAAAGAGGAATTGATCTTCCTGGGGCGCGAGATCTCGGAACAACGCGATTATTCTGAATCCATCGCCGAAAAGATCGACTCTGAAGTGCGCATCCTCGTCAATGATGCATACGTCGAAGCGAAGCGGATTCTCAGCCAGCATCGTCAAAATCTTGACGATGTCGCTCAGAAACTGCTCGAGGTTGAGACCCTTTCGCGTGATGAATTCGAGAAAATCTTCCCGCCTCCCGTGCCCCACAAGAGCGGCACACCGGAAATCGTCGAGGATATGCGATAAAGAGAAAATCGGGAGCTCAAAAAAAAGCTCCCGATTTATTTTTTCCCGTATTTACCAATTGTCATACAACATTGGCTATGCGCAAATCAGTAAGGATCTGCTCGAGTGGATCTGGGGTCATTGCGTACCAGTGAATTTGCTCGTCCGTTTTCTTGAACCAGTTTGCCTGTCTCCGGATGAACATCCTGGTCTTTCGGCGCATCAATATTTCCGCTTCCTCGCGATTGATCTCTCCCTGGAGATATTGAACCACCTCGCGATACCCGATCGCTGATAACGAAGGGTTCTGGGGTCCATATCCCCTGGCGAGTAAAGTTTTCACTTCATCAACGAGGCCGCAATCGAACATCGCTTCGATTCTCTCATCGACTCGTCTATACAATTCCTCTCGCGGCCGGTCAAGACCGATTATCCAGAAATTGAGATTTGGTGGATTCCTGGTTTGCTGGATCGAAAACTTCCGCCCTGACTTGAAGATCACCTCAAGGGCACGCACGACACGGCGCAGATTGCTCGGCTCAATCGATTCGCCAGCTTCAGGATCGACGAGGGACAATTTCCGGTGCAGCTCTGGCGACCCTATTTCGTTGCCCCACTCCTCGAGCACCGCTCGCATGGCGTAATCCGGTTTCTGGCTCGGAATCTCCCACCCCTCCATCAATGCTCGTACATATTGCCCCGTTCCACCCACCAGTAGCGCGGTGTGGCCTCGAGCCCGTATGGCATCGATTTCTAGCAGCACCTCGCGCCTGAACAACGCCAACGACCAGACTTCGTCAGGTTCGGCAATATCAATCATATGGTGCGGCAAGCGGGCCATCTCGCTCTGGCTGGGCTTTGCTGTTCCAATATCCATGCCCCTGTAAATCAGTCGCGAATCCATCGACACGATCTCTCCGTCCAGCGCTTCTGCCAACCGCAGCGAAATCTCCGTCTTGCCGACTGCGGTCGGACCAACAATCACCAGAACGCCAGGATGCTTAGGAGACTTCAACATCTTTGAACCATTCAACTTCAATAATTCCGGATTCGGGTTTTCCATAAACTGCCACAACGTCGAGATGCCAATCCTCGATAGATTTCTCCAGTTTACTCAGATAGCTTTCGGCCGCAGCCACCATATGCTCGTACTTGACTACTGTGATCGATTCTTCAGGGTAGCCGAATTTTCGCGACGTACGCGACTTCACCTCGACGAATCGGGTCTCCCCGGCCAGTTCAACCACCAGGTCGATCTCGCCCTCGCTCGTACGCACGTTCGCCGCCAGAATATTGCACCCATTTGCAGCAAGATACTCGGATGCAATAGCTTCTCCCCATTTACCGATCTTCTGCCTGTATAGATTCTTCAAGAATCCACTGCTCCTTTTGACACCGGCTGCGCTCGACCTTTCCGATTCTACACTCAATTCCATCTTCTTGCCATTTCATCGAATCATGATAGGATAAGTACCAAATTTGGGATATGATTAATCCAACTACTTTGATCGAGGTCGAATGCCCTCAGCCGAATTGATTGCCATCGGAACTGAACTCCTCCTGGGAGAGATCCAGGACACAAATTCTCGTTTCCTTGCCCGCTCGTTACGTGAAATTAATGTAGACCTGTTTCGTACAACTACGATTGGCGATAATGCGGTCAGGATTTCCGCCCTGATGCTTGAAGCCCTTTCGCGATCGGATATCGTCATCTGCACGGGCGGCCTTGGCCCCACAGTGGACGATCCGACTCGCGAAGCCGCAGCCAAAGCATTTGATGTGCCTCTCGAATATCATCCCGAGCTGTGGGAACAAATTCAAACCCGTTTCAGCTTCAGGGGAATCATCCCGTCCGAAAACAATAAACGCCAGGCTTATATCCCTGCTACTGCCATACCCATCGAGAACCCGGTCGGGACCGCACCTTCCTTCATCTTGCGAAAAGCAACGAAATCGCTCATCTGCCTTCCCGGCGTTCCCCACGAAATGGAGACCTTGATGCAGACGAGGGTCATTTCCTACCTGGTGCAAACCTACAATCTGCGCGGGCTGATCAAAGTCAAAGTCCTTCATACGTCAGGCGTGCCCGAGAGCCGCGTTGACCAACTGGTGTCTGATTTCGAAACCTGGCAGAACCCCACCCTGGGTCTGCTGGCACATCCAGGTGTGGTCGATATTCGTATTTCCGCCAAAGCCGAATCGGATGCCGATGCCGATGCCCTGATTGCATCCATTGAAAAACCCGTCCGCGAACGTTTCGGTGACGATATTTTCGGTGAAAATGATACGACCCTCGTCGAATGTGTAAAAGCACTTATGGAACAATCATCAAGACGACTAAATTTTATCGAAGGTGGTCCTGTACCGCTTTTACGCGATACCCTGGCAACTGCCCCTAATATGAGCCGCGCCGAGTATTCAGTTGAAATATTCTCTGCCGGCGAGATCAAGCAGAAAGTGGTTCCACACTGGCTTGAAGATGACGATTTGATCTTCTACAGCTTGCATTGGCCATCTGATGGCGGATTTACATGCATTTCCGGTATAATCTCATCTATTCTCGAAGAACAGCTCGAACGGAATTATAAAGGCCCTGAAGGAAATCGCAATACATGGGCGGCTAACACCTCACTCGATTTTATGCGCAGAAAGCTCATCCAAATAAACACAGGGAAGGACCACTAATGGAATCTGCTGACATCATCTTCAAGAACGCCATCATTCTTACTATGGATGCCAATTTCCACCAATATGAGCCGGGAGCTCTGGCTGTCCGCGGGACGGACGTTCTGGCGGTCGGCATTGAATCGGACATCACATCCGCATACAGCGCGCCCCAGATCATCGATTGCGGCGGAAAGGTCTTGATGCCGGGATTGGTCAATGCACATACCCACGTTCCGATGACTCTGCTGCGCGGACTTGCGGATGATCTTCGTCTTGATGTCTGGCTGATGGGCTACATGATGCCTGTCGAGCGGGAGTTCGTATCGCCTGAATTCATTCAACTCGGCACCCGTATTGCCTGCGCCGAAATGATACGTTCGGGTACTACCACATTTGCAGACATGTACTATTTCGAAGAGGATGTCGCCAAAGCCACAGCAGATGCCGGCATGCGCGCCATCTGTTCTCAAACTGTGATGAAATTCCCAACGCCTGATGCGAAGTTCTACGAAGAATCTCTGGCGATGTCGCGTGATTTTATTCAGCGCTGGAAAGGCCATGAATTGATCGTCCCTTCCGTTGCGCCTCACGCCCCTTACACGTGCACTGCAGAGATCTTGCGAGCCACTGCCGAGCTTGCCATCGAATTTGATGTACCGCTTCACACGCATCTCTCCGAAACGGCAATTGAAGTGGAGAACATGCGAAATGAACAAGGCATGCCTGTCATTCCATACGTTAAGAAGCAGGATCTTTTCGAAGCCAAGGTAATTGCCGCACATTGCGTCCATATCGATGAAGGAGAAATTCGCACCTTGCTGCACGGTAAGGCTGGCGTTGCCCACAACCCTTCATCCAACCTGAAATTGTCGTCAGGCATTGCGCCTGTAAAACGGATGCTCGAACTGGGCCTCAATGTGGGCATTGGGACGGACGGACCTGCTTCGAATAACGATCTTGATATGTTCGAGGAAATGCGCCTGGCCTCCTTTGCTCAAAAGGTCGCAAGCGGAGATCCGACGACTTTACCTGCACGTACAACCCTCGAGATGGCCACCCGCATGGGCGCAAGCGCTCTGCATATTGGCGAAATCACGGGTTCGCTCGAGCCCGGAAAACGTGCAGACCTGATCCTCGTGGATCTTTCCCCCGTCCATAACACTCCTCAATTTCGCCGCGACCCGAATTCAGTGTACGCCCAGATCGTCTATGCCTCGCACTCCTCTGACGTGAGTGATATGATGGTGAACGGTAAGTTCCTGATGCGCAATAAGCAACTGCTTACCCTGGACGAACCCGCGCTTCTCGCCGAGAGCCAGGCATACGCCCGCAAGATCGACGTCTTCCTCATGGAACGTGAAGGTTCAGTATTATCCAAACTGATCGCCATCGGCGGAACCTCAGAGGAAGAGAGCTTCGAAATTCAGTCCAAAGTCCGCATCCCAAGCGTCGAGCCAATCCTCCGCGCACTGATGAATCCTGAAATTGAGATTATCCGCAAACGCCATTACCGTGAATATGACGATTACTTCTTCTTCACCAGCGTCGAACAAGGCCTCCTCCGCTATCGTGAAGATTCTTTCATTGAAAATGATGTGGTCACCAAGGTGCGTTCCCGCCTTACTCTCATCGGCCCAACCCGCGAAGACGAATTCCCGCTGTCGGTGCTTCTCTCTCGCAGCCGCTATCTGGCGCCCGCAAATCAGAGTGTTCGCTTTTATCGCGAGTACTTCCGACCGCACCAGGAAAAAGAAATCGAAAAAGATCGCCTCCGCTTCCTGGTGAAGTATCACGATATTGAATTTTTTATCAACCTCGATACCATTTCCAAACCCAACCTGGGCTGCTTCCTCGAAGTCAAGAGCCGTACCTGGAGCCGCCAGGATGCTGAATTGAAATCCAAGTTGGTGGTCGACCTGATCAATTTGATCGGCGCTGACCCCACCGAGACGACTTCGGAAGATTATATCGAGATGGTACGGTAGAACTGATGGTTGAAATAACCAGGCAGGTCATCAATGTCCTCTACATCGCTGCCGAGGCAGAGCCTTTTGCGCGCGTCGGCGGGCTCGGCGATGTTGCAGGAGCGCTGCCTTTGGCGCTGCGAGCCATTCCGATCGAATTGAATTCTCATGCGAGGTTGGATGTCCGCCTGGCGATCCCCTATTATGCCAGGATCAAATCAGCGGGTTATCATACGCAACTGGTCACAGAATTCGATATTCAAACTCGGAAAAGCCCTGTCCACGCATTGGTTTATGAAACAAAGTCAGGCGATCTGCCTGTCTATCTCATCGATGGCCAACCCATTCAGAGCGTCGATGGTATTTACGGCACAAGCGTTCAAGCGGATGCGGAGAAATTCATCTTTTTCTCACTTGCTTGCCTGCGGCTGCCTGAGGAAATTGGCTGGCACGTGGATATCCTCCACGCCAATGATTGGCACACAGCCGCGGCGATCCACCAGATGAAGCGTCTCCGCCGGGCGAATCCTTTTTATAAGCAAACCAAATCCACGATTTCGATTCACAACCTTCCCTTCATGGGAACCGGTGCAAAGGAAGCTCTCCGGCTTTACCAGATTTCTCCCGCTCGTAATCCTTCCATGCCCCCATGGAGCCGGTCTTTGCCGCTGCCGATGGGCATCGATGCTGCTGATTGGGTGCTTACCGTATCCCCCCACTATGCAGAAGAAATCTTAACATCAGGCTTCGGCTGCGATCTACAGGAATACCTCAAAACGAGAGCCGGTCGATTAACGGGCATCTTAAATGGTCTCGACACTGATCTCTGGGATCCGGCTAACGACAGAAATATCAAGCAGCCTTTCGATGCGAATTCGCTTTCTGCGCGATGGAGCGATAAAAAGGAGCTTCAAAGCGAGCTCAACTTGCCGCAGGATGTGAGCATTCCAATCCTTGCCTACGTGGGCAGGATGGAGGACCAAAAAGGGGTCGACTTGATCTTGCAGGCGATCTCGAAGCTCAAGCCTGATGGATGGCAGTGCGTCATCCTGGGAACGGGCAACAAGAAGATCGAAGCGGCTGCCCTGGCATTGCAGGCTGCCCAGCCAGGCAACATCCGAGTCCTCACCAAGTTTGATATCCCGCTCTCTCACCGCATATATGCCGGCGCAGACATGCTGATGATGCCCTCACGCTATGAACCCTGCGGCCTGGCGCAGATGATCGCCATGCGTTATGGCTGCATTCCTGTTGCCAGCGCCACAGGTGGATTGGTCAATACCATATTCGATCATACCGTTCATGAAATCGGCACCGGTTTTCTTTTCGATCTTGGACAAAAAGATGGCCTATATAAAGCTATCGTCAAAGCGTTGAAAATCTTCAAGAATCAGACAGAATGGCAGCAGATTCAGATCAACGCCATGCATCAAGATCACTCCTGGAAGAACTCTGCCCTCGAATATGCTGCGCTTTACAGGAAATTGCTTCGCAGCTGAAATAGACTTTCTTTACTGGGGAGGAATTCATGCAACTAATACGATCTTCAGGTGTTCTGCTTCATCCTACCAGCCTGCCCGGCCCGGATGGCATGGGTGATCTTGGCCCGCAAGTCTATACCTGGATCGATTTCCTGGTCAAATCGGGCTGCAAGCTCTGGCAGATCCTTCCACTCGGCCCAACCGGCTACGGCGATTCCCCCTATCAATGCTTCTCAGCCTTCGCCGGAAACCCCTATCTGGTCAGTCCCTCACTCTTAATGGACCAGGGTTTGCTCAAACGCTCTGACCTCACCGACCGCCCAGATTTCCCCATTGAAAAGGTTGATTTTGGCCCTGTGATCCCCTGGAAGCTGCTGGTCCTGGACAGGGCTTTCAAGCGTTTCCAAAATCACAAAGATACGAAGATTACAGCAGATTACGCAAAATTCTGCCTCGACGAAGCTTCCTGGTTGGACGATTTTGCCATCTTCATGGCTTTGAAAGAAACCCATGGCGGCGCATCCTGGGACAAATGGACAGATCCATATCGCTTGCGAGATGAACAGGCGTTGAAAGCATTCTCCTCATCGAACGCGGAATCGATCGAAAGGCACAAATTCAGGCAGTTCGTTTTCTTTGCCCAATGGAATAAAGTCCATGCGTATGCCAAATCTAAAGGTATTCAGATCATCGGTGATGCTCCGATCTTCGTTGCATTCGATTCGTCGGATGCATGGTCTCACCCTGAGCTTTTCATGTTCGATGAGGACCGCAAGCCTACTTTTGTTGCTGGGGTTCCGCCCGATTACTTCTCTCCCACCGGTCAGCTTTGGGGCAATCCCATATACAATTGGCAGGTACACAAGGAAACGGGCTACAAATGGTGGATCGAGCGCCTGGGCGCCACGCTTAAGACCGTCGACCTTGTCCGCCTGGATCATTTTCGCGGCTTTGCCGGCTACTGGGAAATCCCCTTTGGCATGCCCACAGCAGAGATCGGCAAGTGGAAGAAGGGGCCTGGGAATCCGTTCTTCAATGCCCTTAAAAAGGCATTTGGCGACCTGCCAATCATTGCTGAAGATCTGGGCCGGATCACTCCGGATGTCATCGCTCTGCGCGATGGACTTGGCCTCCCCGGTATGAAGATCCTTCAATTCGCCTTTGCGGCAGACGCGGCAGATCCGTTCCTCCCTCACAATTATCCGGTCAATTGCGTTGCCTACTCGGGCACGCATGACAATGATACTGTCGTAGGTTGGTATAAGACGGCTACTGAACATGAAAGAGATTTCTACCGCCGCTACATGGCTCGCTCAGGGAATGATGTCGCGACCGATATTGTCCGTAGTGTTTGGAGTTCTGTGGCAGCATATGCCATTTGCCCACTCCAAGATCTGCTCTGCCTTGACACGGAAGGTCGCATGAACTTCCCCGGAAAACCTGCTGGCAATTGGTCCTGGCGCATGTCTCCGGACACGCTTTCCGATTGGTTACTCAACAAGCTTCAAGAACTGAACAGGCTCTATCTGCGCTGACTTACTCCATAAAGAAGGCAGCCTTCGGGCTGCCTTTTCATTCTTCGACATATTGCGGTTTGGCGGTCTGAGACGAGATCAATATCCCGCCCAGGATCATGACCCCACCCACAATCTCGATCACAGTCGGCGCCTCAGCCAGGAACAAATAAGCCAGGATTACCGTTCCAACCGGTTCACCGAGCAGTGCGATCGAAACGTAAGTTGCCGGCAGATATTTTAGCGCCCAATTGAATGAAGAATGCCCCACAAGTTGCGGTACCAATCCAAGCAATACCAGCCACACATAGGACATGGGCGGAAGGCCGGTGACTTGCTCACCGCTGATCAGGACGAGTAAGATCAAAACGGTCGCCGCCACTCCGTAGACGACAAATGCGTAGGCAGGCAGACTCAACTTCCCGCGTGACACCCTTCCCACCATCAAATACCCTGCAGAAAGAAAGGCTCCAGCTAACGCCAGCACATTCCCCACGAAAGCTTTGCCCTGCAGTATCTGTTCGAAACCATCGCAGGTGAGAAACCGTCCCGTTATTTGACAATTGCTGCTCAACGTGACCACTGTGCTGCCTGCCAACGCGATGGCCAGGCCGATCAACAGGTTCCTGGTTAACTTTTCGTGCAGAACAAGCGGTGCGAGGATTGCCACCCACAAAGGCGCAGTCGTCACAAGCACCACAGAGCTTGCCACACTCGTATATTCCAGCGAGGTAATCCACGTGGCAAAATGGAACCCGAGAAACACTCCACCCAGAAGGAGCATCAGCAACTGTTTTCGACTCAAGCTTCCAAGCTCATGTCTATAACTTGTCAACACAACAGGCGTAAGCACCAGGGTGGCCACTGCCATTCTCACTGCAGCAATGACCAGCGATGCAGTCGTCTCTTGGGCGAAGCGGATGAACAAGGATGCAGTCGAGACCGCCAGTATACCGATGCCCAAAACGATCGATGGAGGAAATCTCTTTGTACCGATAACTTCAACTCTTGCGCTCATTTCTCCTCAGTTATTGCCTGGAATAGCCGCGATGACTTTACCTTGACAAACAATTTTTGCACAGCTAGAATGCTATTGTACATGAATTCAACTGCATAGTCGGTAATTCCACATTTGTTATAAGGAGGAATACCATGGCATTTGAACTTCCGCCCTTACGTTACGCCTACGGT
Source organism: Chloroflexota bacterium (assembly GCA_021779955.1). Lineage (GTDB taxonomy): Bacteria > Chloroflexota > Anaerolineae > Anaerolineales > Anaerolineaceae > UBA6107. The sequence goes on from JAJXZS010000038.1 coordinate 34,415, forward strand.
GCACTCGAACCGGAGATTGATGCTCAGACTGTTGAAATTCATTACTCCAAACATCATGCCACGTACCTGAAGAATCTTAACACCGCCCTCGAGAAAGCTCCTCAATTCTTCGACATGAAACTTGAAGATATCCTCTCGGATCTTTCGAAAGTCCCTGAGGAGATACGCACCGCAGTTCGCAATAATGCTGGCGGCGTCTACAATCACAACCTATATTTCGCCAATCTGACGCCGGACAAGGGCACCAAACCTTCCGGAAACCTGGCTGCTCAGATCGACAAGGCCTTTGGCGGTTTCGATAATTTCAAAGCTGAATTCGAAAAAGCAGCCCTGGGACGCTTTGGCAGCGGATATGGATTCCTGAGCGTCAACAACCCTGGTCGGCTGCTCATCCATTCGACCGCAAATCAGGACTGCCCGCTGTCGGAGGGCAACTACCCTCTGCTCGTTGTAGATGTTTGGGAACACGCATACTACCTGCATTATCAGAACCGCAGGGCAGAATACTTGACCAACATTTGGAATGTGATAGATTGGAAAGAAGTCGAAAAAAGGTTCGATAGCTATAAGAACAAATGATGCGTTGAGCGGAGGAGAAAAATGACACATGTAATTACGAGTTTGTGCCTGCGAGATGGGGGTTGCGCCACGGTATGCCCTGTTGAATGTATCATACCGGGAAAACCAGAAGACAAATATCCCTGGTATTATATCGATCCTGATACTTGTATCGACTGCGGCGCCTGCATCCCGGAATGCCCATTCGAAGCCATCTTCCCGCAGGATGAGGTTCCTGCAGCTTACAAAGCCAAGGGCGGCGAGCGATTATCCCAGCCTGTTGGCACGCCAGGATTTGGCGAAGTCTATGACGGTAAAGATCACGATTCTGTTCCGGTTCATGTCGAGGGAACCCGCACGCTAAAGGCCGGAGAGGTGATCGACTTGACACCCGACATCGAGGTGAATGCGGCATACTTCAAATCTGGACCCGGATATTCGACTGCCCCCTAGATCGCCCCATTAATATCAGAAGAAGAGGCTTGTAGCCTCTTCTTTTTTTGTTTATTTACATTCGTTTGCGACATGTTCTTCGAAGGTTCTGGCAAATACGTGTTCGCCTGAGCCATCGCATTTGGCTCTGAAATAATAGTAATCTGTCGACGCCGGTGACGCCACTGCCAGGATTGAAGAAAGATCCGGGTTACTAATCGGTGCCGGAGGCAGGCCAGAGATGATGTACGTATTGTAAGGCGAATCGATCGTCAAATCTGCGGCAGTCAAAGGACTTTTCCACCAATTCCCCCACTCCGCGTTGTAGCCCAACGCATACTGTACGGTTGGGTCCGTTTCAAGCTTCGCGCCAGCAGCCAGCCGGTTGAAGAAAACCGATGCGATTGTCGGCCGTTCGGCGTCGAAATAAGTTTCGCGTTGGACGATGGACGCCAGGATGATCGCTTGGTAAAAGGTCAATCCGTGGCTCTCGAGCTGCTGCCGGACTTCCGGACTTATTTGCGACTGGAATCGCTGCACGAAGGTCAGTGCAAGTTGCGCGGGGCTGATATCACGCTTGATCTTGTATTCACCGGGGAACATGAACCCCTCAAGGCTCGTTCCGGCAGGCAAATATTCGCCGAGCCCCATCTGCGATGGATCTTTCACCACCGCCATAAACTGCTCGGGCGTCACGTCGATTCCACTCGTCGGCAAGGCTGCTGCGATTTCTTCGGCCCGCCAACCGGGGAGGATGTTGAACGTTACGGTATCACTGTAGACGTTCAGAATCTCCTGCGCGATCTGGATGGGCGTGCTTGCTGCCGAAATCATATGGCTGCCTGCCTTGATCTGCGTATCGTATCCCTTATAAATCAGATAGTTCCTGAAAGCCATCGCGTCTGGGATCAGCCCCGCGTTTTCAAGTTGGAGCGAGATCGCATTGATCGACTCCCCCATCTCGATCGTGAATTCAACTTCTGGAGCGCTCGTTGCCACAGGTTTTTCGAGAGCGTTACGGCTAAGCAGGATTTGCCCGCTGTATTGAATCTTTTGCACGATCGTAAGCGCAGAACTGGGCGTTCCGAACACTGATTGCGCCAGAATCGGGATTCCCATCAGTATGAACAGTCCAAGCCCTGCAATCGCGATCAACAAAACTGTGACGAGCAGGCATGAACCTGATCTTTGAGTTCTCCTTCTACTCATTTGATGCATCTCTCATCTAAATAGGACTGTAATATTACCACAGCAGCGTATTCGTCGAAGTGACCGGAGCGTCTTGTCCGGCTCACACCAAGTTCCAGTTTCGCTTGCCGCGCTGCTTGCGTGCTGCCGCTTTCATCCCACAGGATGACCGGGATTTGCACCTGCCTGTGGATCGCCTCTGCCAGCTTTACCGCATGCCGCGAAGCTGGCGTCTCTTCGCCATCTGAACCCAGTGCTTCACCCACGATGATGGCAATCGCATTGTGCTCAGAGGCAACTTGCCCGATTTGGGCGGCATCGATCGGCATCGATTCGTGTTCGATCAGCGTCAAAGGCGAAGCAATCGTGAATGTTGGGTCACTGATTGCCATACCAATCCTCTTTTCGCCTGGGTCCACCGCCAGGATCCTTCTCTCCTCTGACATCTACTGCTCCTCGATTGCGATCCTGAAAGAGACGAAAGGCATCCGTATCCACCAACGCGGACGGAGAATCACCTCGCCTGGGGCTCGAAAGTTGCCCTGACTATTGAGAATGCCCTGCACATCGGTGACCGGCACGCCTACCAAACTTTGCACAAGTGCATCCGTGGAGATCGAGATTTCAGTCTGTCGAATTGCGTGCACGTTCCAACTGTATGTTCCGGAGTCTTGCCGCACGGCTTTAGATAAATCTTTGAGTTCAAGCATCCCCGAGACCGCTTTGATCCCTGGCTCAAGGTTTGCGTTCATAATCGAGCTGGCAAGGTACGTAAGATCCGCTTTTGAGTAAGTGGTTGCGGTAAACAGCACTTTGATTTCCAATGAAAACCGGTCGGATGGGGTTCCCGGTGAGATGGATCGAGTCTCGCTTACAACTTCACTATTGTCAAGGCTCGCCGGGATCAGCGCATCTCCTTCAGGCAACTGGCCCGTGATCGTTTGGATGGCCTGGTTCTTCAAATCGCTCAACAACTGGGTGCGCAGCGTCGAATAATCTGCTTCAGAGGGAGTGGGCGAATCAGCCGAAACTCCACCTGAAATTTTTGCAGCATTTGTGATGCTGACAGCTCCAGCCCAACTGGCTTGCGCTAAAAATCCTGTTCCTTCTGCCAGGTTCCACTCCACCCCTGCGTTTTCCGCTTCGACCGGCACAATCCCCGGGTTGCCTCCCCTGGAGTCGATGGTTACATCGGCAGTTGATACATATATTTTTTCGTCGCTGCTGATTGTGCTAAATCGAGTACCCTGGGGAATTGTGATCTTAGAATCAAAATTGTTCGATAGAGTCAAACTACCCCTGGCTTTGGCTGTACCAACCTTCATCGTCCCGCTGCTAACGCCGGTTCCGGTTTCACTGAGCTCAAGCTTCGTAAGCTTGCCAGGTAGGATCCCGGCAAGGTTGACATCGGTGGCCGCCGGGTTCACCAGAACCGCAAGGTCGATGGTTTGCTCAACTCTGCGCGGAAAAATCTTGATCTCCGCCGAAGGATAAAAGTACCCGACCAATGCAAACACTGCCAACAATCCTGCGATGAAAATCAGCGCCTTGCCTACCGGTAAGCCCCGGTTGGTTCTGAGAGGCGGGTGGATCGAATCTCGCTGGGCCACAAGTTCGTCATAACCTGTCGGTGGGGTGCGCTCGATCATCTTCCGTGACCCCGGCTTCCAGTGCCTTCGTTCAGCCTGGCTCACCGAGTCGAATACGTTGATTCCCAATTCGCGGGCGTTCTCGCGTACCTGCCCATCTTTGGAGATGAAGCTGATCTCCACCCCCAATCTCTCGGCATCGCGTTTAAGCATCGAAAGAGGATAATACTCCGAGAGCAACTTCCCCTTTTTAGGCCAAATGAAAATCACCCTGCGGGCTTTTGCCCAAGCAAGTTTATCCCTGGCCGAAACCAGATCGTCGTGCGCTTCGAGCTGAATGATATAGGTCTTCATACAGGTCCAGACTATTATACAATGGTACACGTTTCCAAAGCCGGCAGTTGCCCGTATGCACCAATTTCCCTTTTAGCGTTTATAAGGCCTTCATTTTGAGCATGGTGTTACACTATAGTAAGTTACTGAAACCCTGTAGAAAGGAGTCGCCAACATGCTCAAAAGACTGCCCTTCTGGATAGCAGCAGCTTTACTGTTATCTGCATGCAATCTTCCATTGCAGCAAAACACGCCAAACCCGCAAGACGTTGCCACCAAGGTGGCTCAAACTCTTACTGCCTGGCCTACCCAACCGGCAACCTTAACCCCAAATCCGTCCGCAATTCTGCCCACGCTCACCCCGACCGGTAGTCCTACCCCAACAGTATCAGCTACACCCACAGCTTCACCGAATGATCCTGCGCTCACCCTTGGCACACCAACATTCCTGGACACTTTTGTTACGGGAAGTGCTTTCGGATTGAAGACTCCATATGAAGACTCGGCCCTTCAAATTGAAGCCACAGATGGCGCGTTGGTCTTCCGCAGCCTGGCGCTGCAACTTGGCAAACGTTGGCGTCTCACCTACCCATATGCAAAGAACCTATACCTCGAAGGCACCTTCGAAACTGTCTCATGCTCGGGTTCTGATCAGTATGGCCTGATGTTCCGGGCACCTGAGTACAATGACGGCATTGGTTATTATGTTGCGCTAACCTGCGATGGGCAGGTCTCCATGCAATTTTACGATGGCACAAATACCCACACGATTCTGAATTGGACAGCCGCTCCGAGCACGCTCGCTGGAAAGGGGCAGACAAATCGTTTGGGAGTCATGGCTCAGGAAAACTCGTTTTCCATCTACGTCAATGGGGTGCTCGTCAAAACCATCGGCGACAACTCATTGAACGAAAAGGGACATTTTGGCGTTTTTGTCAGTGCAGTCGACACGCCCAACTTCACGGTCAAGCTGACTGAAATCAAAGAGTGGGACCTACCCTGATTATAGGAGAACAATTCGTGGACAACGTAACTTCATCGCGTGAAAAGGCGATGCTCCTGGCACAGGCGATGATCGCCGAGAAACCTGTCTATATCGACACCGAGACAACCGGTCTGCGGCAAAGCGACGAAGTGGTCGAAATTTCCATCGTCGATTTCGACGGTACGATTCTGCTCTCGTCACTGGTCAAACCCACCCAACCCATTCCGGTGGATGCCCAGTATATCCACGGCATCAGCAACGAGATGGTCAAGACCGCGCCGATGTGGCCTGTGCTCTGGCCGCAGATTCGCGAAATCTTCCATGGACGTGTGATTGCAGCCTATAACGCTCCGTTTGACTTGAAAATGATGCAGCAATCTCATTCGCGCTATAAGCTTCCCTGGCGTGAAAGCCTTAAGCTGGTCGATGTGCTTTTGATCTATTCCGATTACAAGGGGATTTGGGATCCGGTTCGGCGTTCCATGCGCTACTTCAAACTGCAAGAAGCAGGCAGCTCTTTCAATATCCCGTTACCCAACGCGCACCGTTCTACCGCCGACGCTCTTCTCACCCGCGCCGTCCTTCACAGCATCGCAGGAATAGAATACGCTTGACCGGATAGGAAGACATCGTGGCACTCACTGAACTCACCCAGGAGCAGCAGGCGTTTCTTGAGCAGCCGTTCGAAAGCAAGTTGCTTTTGATAGGCTCTGCAGGCAGCGGCAAAACTACTGCCGCTGTGGAACGCTTGAAATCGCTGGTGGGAAATGGAATACCTGCTCGCAGTGTTTTGATCCTCGTTCCGCAAAGAAGTCTTGCCATACCATACGTTGAAGCGGTCCAAAATGCCGGGTTCCCCGCAGGTGGTGAACCCGCTGTGGTCACCCTCGGCGGTCTTGGCCAGCGAATGATATCGCTCTTTTGGCCCATGATCTCCAAAACATCCGGTTTTGCGAAACCAAATTTCCCTCCGCAATTTCTCACCCTCGAATCTGCCCAATATTACATGGCGCAGGTTATCCAACCCTTCCTGCAGAAAGGCTACTTCGAGAACATCAGCATCGATCCGAACCGCCTCTACAGTCAGATCCTGGACAATATCAATAAGGCAGCAGTGGTCGGTTTTCCACTTGGCGAGATCGGCGAGCGCCTTAAGAAAGCCTGGTCAGGCGAAGCTTCGCGATTGATCACCTATGATCAGGCACAGGAATGCGCAGTTGAATTCCGCAAATTCTGCTTGAAGAACAATCTGCTCGATTACTCGCTCCAGTTCGAACTTTTTACGGGTACCCTGTGGAAGACGCTCCTTTGCCACGAATACCTGATCAGGAATTACCGCCACCTGATCTACGACAATATCGAGGAAGACGTACCCGTTGCGCACGATCTTGTCTCGGAATGGCTACCTGAAATGGACTCCGCTTTGCTCATACGCGATACTGCCGGCGGCTTCCGTTCCTTTTTAGGCGCCGATCCGGATTCAGCTCAAAACCTGGGCAACCTCTACGAGCAGATTCATTTTTCGAGATCGCTGAACCAGTCCGAGGGAATAAAATCGTTCCAATCGGCCCTCCATTACGCAATTCAAGATCGCAAAGCCCCGGAATCTGACTCGTCCGACTGGCAGGATGCCTTTGAAGTCCAATCCTTTCGCTTTTACCCTGAAATGATGGATTGGACCGTAGACCGCATCTCGCTCTTGCTCCAACAGGAGGTTCGGCCTGACGAAATCGCAGTATTAACACCCTACCTGAGTGATTCACTTCGCTTCTCGCTATTCAACCGGTTTGAGCTCAAAGGAATACCTGTCAAGACTTTTCGGCCTTCCCGCAGCCTGAAAGACGAACCGGTCACACGCGCGCTGCTCAGCCTGGCGAAGATTGCATACCCGCAGTGGCACATGATTCCTTCAAAGCAGGATATTCGTTTTGCTTTGACGCAAAGCATTGCTGGCGCCGATCTGATCCGCGCCGACCTTCTCGCGCAAACCCTCTACCAGCCTGGCAAACCCGATGGTCCATTTGCTCCATTCGAGCAAATCCGCCCCGAGATGCAATCCCGAATCACTTTTTCCATCGGTGAGCGGTACGAGCGTCTGCGTCAATGGTTAATCGAATTCCGCAGCAGGCAGGTGAACGAGCTTGACATTTTCTTGAGCTCCATTTTCGGGGAGATCCTTTCACAGGAGGGTTTTGATTTTCACCAAAACCTCGAGGCGGCAGCGGTCACAGCCAGGTTGGTCGAATCTGCGTTGAAATTTCGCCGCGCAGTTCTCGTCGAAAACGTGCCTCTGCAGATCCCCATTGGCAAGGAATACACCAACTTGCTCGATCGCGGTTTGATCGCTGCCCAATCAGTGAGCAGCTGGAGACAGCAGATGCAAGCCAACGCCGTGCTCCTGACCCCTGCGTTCACCTTCCTGATGAGCAACCGCCCCGTCCGCTACCAGTTCTGGTTGGACGTTGGTTCGCACGGATGGTGGACACGCCTGGATCAGCCGCTTACCCAACCCTATGTCCTTAGCCGCCAATGGGATCCTTCCATGCGATGGTCGCATGATTTCGAGGTTGTGAATAACCAAAAGAACCTCGATCGCCTGGTTTCAGGACTCCTGAGTCGCTGCCGCGAGAAAGTCTTCCTCGGAATTTCAGGCATGAATGAGCAAGGGAATGAGGAACGCGGCGAACTGGTCAACGCGGTGCAGGTTTTGCGCAGAAAAATGATTGCCATGGGGTCAAAGGTCGAGCATGTTTAACCCGCGTCTGCACCAGGCAGAAGTTCTTGAATATGGTGGCGGCTGGATGGGTGTCTCCGCCGTCCCTGGCAGCGGTAAAACCCACACGCTTTCTGCCCTGGCTGCACGTCTGATCCTGGAAGGCCAGCTTCAGTCCGACCAGGAAGTGCTCATTGTCACTCTGGTCAATTCTGCCGTGGACAACTTCTCCAGCCGCATTGCCGGCTTCGTCAAGGCTTCAGGGCTCCTCGAAAATGTTGGTTACAGAGTACGCACGCTGCACGGCCTGGCCCATGATATCGTCCGTGAAAGCCCCGATATTGCCGGTGTCTCGGATCAATTCTCCATCATTGATGATGGTGAGTCCACGAAGATGATTGACGAGATTACGGCTGCCTACTTGCGCGAGCATCCGGAATTGACCGAGGTATACATCACTAGCTCGGCCGATGATTCATCCTCCAGCCGTCTGGGCGCCCAGTGGAACAGCCTGCTCAATTCCATCAATTCCAGCTTCATCTCCCAGGCCAAGGATCTTCAGGCTGAGCCCGGCGATATTCGCAAGGCGCTTGAAAAGCGCAAGTTCCACGATCCGCTTATCGAGATGGGAATTGAAGTCTATACGCAATATCAGCGAGGTTTGCACTTCAGGAATGCCGTCGACTTCACCGATCTCATTCGAATGGCCTACACAGTCCTTCGTTCGGATCCTCAATATCTTGAGCGGCTGCGTTTCCGCTGGCCCTACGTGCTCGAGGATGAAGCCCAGGATTCCTCTTACTTGCAGGAGCAGATCCTGAGATTGCTGATTGGGCCCTCCGGAAATTGGGTACGCGTTGGCGATCCAAATCAGGCAATCTATGAAACTTTTACTACAGCTAATCCCAAATATCTAAAGGAATTCCTCGATACTCCAGGCGTGATCCGCCGCGAACTGCCTAATTCAGGCCGGTCGAACCTCAGCATCATTAACCTGGCCAACCAACTGATCCGCTGGACGGAATCCGGGCACCCTGTTGAAACCTTGCGGAAATCGCTCACCAGCCCCTATATCGAGCCTGCCCCTCCTGGCGACCCGCAGCCCAACCCACCCGACTCCCCCAATGCCATTTATGTTCACAAGAATAAGCTCAAGCCTGACCGCGAGCTCGAGGTCGTGATTAATTCATTGAAAAGTTGGCTTCCAGGCAATACCGACAAGAGCGTCGCTGTCCTCGTCCCGATTGCCAAACGAGGCGAAAGAGTCGTCGAAGAGCTCGACGGGGCTGGCATCAAAGTTGTCGAAATGCTCAAAAGCAGTCAGTCCACGCGTAAAACCGCGAAGATGATCCAAAAACTGCTCCTTTCCCTGGCCGACCCATCCTCCCCGCCGAAATGCTCGAATGCCTTTCAAGAAATTTATCAATCTCCGCAGCATAATGTGGAAGACAACGAGCGGGTCGAGCGCCTTGCAATGCTCTTGCGAAAAACCTTGAAACTTGAGGATTTCTTCTACCCGTTTTCCGGGCGTTCACTTACAGCCTTGTTTGATGCTTCCGACCTCGATGAATCTGATATTGCCTTACTCGACGATTTCCGCAAGAAAATGGTTCGTTGGCAGGCAGCATCCTCTTTGCCCATCGATCAACTTGTGCTCACGCTCGCCCAGGACCTCTTCACTACGCCCGCCGACTTGGCGTTGACCCACAAGTTTGCCTTGCTGCTCGAATTCAGCGCCGCCAACCATCCCGAGTATAAGTTGGTCGATTTTGCAGATGAACTGCGCGAGATAGCCAGCAACGAGCGGCGATTCATAGGCTTCAGCGAAGAAGAGACGGGCATCGACCCTGCCAAGCACAAGGGTGAGGTCTTCGTTCTCACTTACCACAAGGCCAAGGGCCTCGAATGGGACCGTGTCTACCTTCTCTCTGTCAATAACTACGATTTCCCGTCCGCGGTAGAAGGTGACGAATATCTGAGCGAGAAATGGTTTGTCAAAGACCATGCCAATCTCGAAGCCGAAACATTGGCCAAACTGAAAGCAGTCGTTGGCGAGGATATTCCCGCGCTACACACCTCTACCAATGATGCCACCCTGCAGGCGCGTGAAGATTATGCCGCCGAGCGCTTACGCTTGTTTTACGTCGGCATCACCCGCGCCAGGGAAAATCTGATCATCACCTGGAACAGCGGCAAGCGTGATGCCTGCACCATGTCACTACCTTTGCAGGCAATGCTTGCATGGATGGAGAATAATAATGCTCCCGACTGATTTTGCATTCAACCAGCAAAACCTTCAGGATTTTGAGGACTGCTACAGGCGTTTCCATTTACGCTACGTCGAGCATCTTGAATGGCCTGCCATAGAATCGGAGCCTGTTTTGATTCAGGAAAGGTTGATGGAACTCGGCCAAACTTTCCACACCATGGTACAGCAAAGCCTTTCAGGTGTTCCCGCAGACGTCATCCGCGCAGGCATCCATGATGAACAACTCGAACGCTGGTGGCGTAATTTCGAATCGTTCGATCTCGATCTCTCGAACAAGACTTTTCTGGTCGAAGAGCTGATCTCCGTCCCACTGGCCGATTTCCGCCTTGTCGCAAAATTTGATCTTTTTACCATCGACGAGAAGCACAATATCCTCATCTATGATTGGAAGACTTCTCAAAAACCTCCCATTCGCAAAAACCTGCTAGCCAAGACCCAATCCAAGGTTTACCCATTTGTAGCCGTCAGAAGCAGCGCTGCCCTGACCCATTCTGACCCGGTTGGACCAGAAAAAGTCAAAATGATTTACTGGTTCCCCGAATTTCCTGAAGATGCCGTCGAATTGGACTACTCTGCATCTCAATATGAAAAAGCCGGGCAATCCTTCACGGATACCATCAACGAGATCAATACCCTCGAAGGACGCGAAGCATTCCCGAAGACTGAAGATCGAAAACGCTGTGCTTACTGCGCTTTTCGCTCATTTTGCGGCCGCGGCGACACACCCGGAAGCAATGACGAGGACGCGCTCCCCATCTCGAGCGCTTCTGACGAGGCGTTCGACATCAATTTTGATTCCTTCTAAGCTGAAGAATCCAGGCATCCATGAAGATCGCCCCGAATTGGATCTTTTCACCCCCGGTCGAGATTCCCCCCGAGCTCAAAAGCGACCTCGCTGCCCCTGATTTCCTACTCGAATGCCTGGTGCGGCGCGGCATCACCACGTCACAAGCGGCGCTTGCCTTCCTGGACTTCCACAAGTACACGCCCACGTCTCCGGATACGTTGCCTGATTTGCCCAAAGCTGTCGAACGGATTCGTAAAGCGGTTGAAAATCGTGAAACCATTGGCGTTTGGGGTGATTTCGATGTCGACGGCCAGACGGCTACTGCCGTGCTGGTAGATACACTACGCAGAATTGGCGCTGACGTTGATTTTCACATCCCTGTTCGAGGCATGGAATCACACGGCATCAATCTCGATCCGCTTAAAGTCTTTCTCACCCATTCGATGAAGGTGCTGCTGACTTGTGATACCGGCGTCTCGGCAAACGAAGCTGCAACTTACCTGCAATCAGTCGGGGTCGATCTCATCATCACCGATCATCACCAGCTTCCCGAAATTCTCCCATCCGCGCTGGCGATCATCAATCCCCAATTGCTGCCCACAGACAATCCATTGCACGATCTGGCCGGCGTTGGTGTCGCCTATAAGCTTGCAGAAGCGCTTCTTTTGAGTTATGGCAAGGATGATACCATAGTGACCCTTCACGATCTTGTGGCTTTGGGCTGTGTGGCAGATCTGGCAACCCTGCGCGGTGACACACGTTATCTTGTCCAATCGGGAATCGATCGCATGCGCAACTCTCCCCGCCTCTTCCTGGCGAAGATGGCCTCAAAACTCGAATTGACTCTCGAATCGTTCAGTGAGGAGAATATCGGCTTCGACATTGCTCCGCGCATGAACGCAGTCGGCCGGCTCGATGATGCGAATCCGATGGTGGATTTCCTGCTTTCGGATGATGCAGAAGAGATCGAGACCATCCTCACCCACATGGAAGCGTTGAATGCTAATCGCAAGCTCCTGGTCAGCCAGGTCTTTCAAGGCTGCCTCGCGCAACTCGAGACCAACCCTGGTTTGGCAGATCGATCCATTTTGATCCTATCCCATCCGGATTGGCCTGCAGGTGTCGTCGGTATCGCTGCAGGCAGGCTTGCTGAATGGACTTACAAACCCGTCATCTTGTTGAGCGGAGCAAAAGAAGAGATCCTGCGTGGCTCTGTGCGTTCCATCCCAGGCATCGACATCACTGCGGCTCTCGCTCAAAATCAGGACCTGCTGCTGACGTTTGGCGGACATCCCATGGCTGCCGGACTTTCCCTCAATGCAGAAAACCTCCCTGAATTCCGTGCGCGGATGCATCTGACCGTCGCCGCGATGGCGGAAGCGACGCATGTCGAAGCTGAATTGCCTGTGGAAACCGCCTTGAATCTCGACCTGGTGGATCTCAATCTACTCGCCGATCTCGACCGCCTGGCTCCCTTTGGCCCTGGCAATCCTTCTCCCATTTTCGCTGCACCTGGCCTCACGCTTCAAGACACCTCCGTTCTGGGCCACAATGGAGACCACCGCCAGGCGATCGTCGAAGACGAACGCGGGGACGATTACCGCATCCTTTGGTGGCAGGGAGCCGATCTACCTCTCCCGGAAGGCCGCTTCGACCTGGCATACAAAGCTCGCTTGAATGTCTACAAAGGCACTCCCAAGGTCCAGTATGAATGGGTGGATTTTCGCCAATCACAGGAGCCAACACCTGTTACACTGGCCAAATCGGCGAAAAAATATGAATTGCTCGATTTTCGTCAATTTTCATCACACGCTCCCGAAATTCAGGCTGTGATCGACCTGAACCAAGCCTTCTTCTGGCAAGAAGGCGCAAATGCGGCAGTCGCTTCACGTGACCGCACAAGCTTCGAGAAATCATCCACTCTCGTAATTCAAACGGTTCCGCCTTCGTCCGCAGACCTGCTCGAAGCAGTGTCGAAAATTAAACCCGCAAAGATCCTGTTTCTTGGAGAAATCCCGCCTGAGAACGATCTTGGGGTCTTCCTGCGGGAATTGGGCGCGTTCCTCAAGCAAGCTGCGCAACAGGGCAG
>JAJXZS010000040.1:0-7317 GCA_021779955.1 Chloroflexota bacterium
TGTTTGGCGATGTACCGGTGTATCACTGAGCGGGCGCCTAGATCGAGCAACTCGCTGCTGAAGGCATTACCTCGGGCTGCAGTGCGGGCATGTATTGTCCGCAGAGACCTGTGACCCGGGCGCAGATGGCGGTCTTCATCGACAAGACGTTTGGGTTCCCGCAAATGCCGTAGTGGATTTATGCAACAACAGAGGGCGGAACTCCTGGTTCCGCCCTCTGTTTTATTGACCGCCGCCAAATTGCGCCGGGATGGCCACCTGTATACGGCCGTTCGTAGGTTCCTCTACAGCCGTTCAACTGAACTCGGGGGTGGCGAGAGGGGGCACATCGTCGGTAGTGATTATCGCTTCATCCACTTGAGTCATCCATGCGGTAGCCGCGATCGCGCATACGGGATCGTGCGCAGCGGCTTTGATCGGCATGGTGATGTTTTTACCCGCAAAGTAAAAGTCTGGAGAACTTCACCGGGAGTGCTCGTTGCAGTGATGTTCATTTATCTGATCTTCTGGCTGATATTCTAGCCTGGCAGCGCCTTATTTCTTCGCCAGTTGCGGGTTGAGGATGCGGTTTAGCGCAAATCCGACGAGAACGAAGGCAAGGCCGGTGACAAGCATCAGCGCAATGGGTTCGAGGACCCAGAATTTGGAGCCATACAGCGCTCCGTAGCGTAGTGCGTCGTAGATGATGCGTCCCCAGGTGGGATAACGCGGGTCGCTGATGTTGAAAATGGCCAGGGTGGCTTCGAGGAAGAAGAAGTTGGGGATGAGGATGACGATCTGGGGGATAACCACCGGGAAGATACGCGGGACCAGGTAACGGGTGATGATGCGCCAGTCGCTGGCGCCGTAGACTTTTGCGGCTTCGATATACGCCGCTTGCTTTTCCTGGAGGAAGGCGGCTCTGAATGCCTTTGTAGGGCTGCCCAGGATATTGAGGAATACGATCAGAGCCAGGATAAGCCAGAGATTGAGGTTGTAGTAGGCGTAGAGGAGCACGCCGATGGCCATCACCGGCAGGATGAGGTTGGCTTCTGTGGCGCGCTGGACCAGACCATCGATCCACCCGCCATACCAGGCGCTTGAGGCGGCGAGGATCATTGAGAGGATGGCGGTGGCAATCGCGCCGGCCACTCCAAAAAGCATCGCGATTGGTAACCCCCAAAGGAGAGGAACCCCAAGATCCCGCCGCAGGTAATCGGTGCCTGCCCAGCCTTCGACTTTGCCGAACACCACAAACTGAGCGTTAAGGTCGTTATCCGGCTCGAAAAGATAAGCATTGACTCGCAGCGTATATTTTCCCGAAAGGGCTTTTGATTCGGCGGCAGCAGGATCGGCAAACAAAAGCATGAAGCCTGGGCTCCGGTAAATACCTGAAGAGACGAACCAATTCTTCCAGGATGTGTGGGCGTTCAGAAGATGGGCGGATGGGACGTTCTCGTCGAAGGCGTAAGTCATTGCAGCAATGACTGTGGAATTCTTGAGCGGAATTTCCCGGCCGTCAGGGGTGATCCAGGTGATGGCCACAAAGGGTATCTTTTGGCTGTATTTCGGGGTCAGGTAAAGCGAGAGGTCGCTTGGGAACTCCTGGTAAGGGTAGTCGAAGGGAAAATCGAATTGAATCTGGGTGATGCCGTCGATAGTGGAAAGGACCCGCTTTGTTGCTGTGGAAGTCTCGGGATCGAGGACGATCGTCGATGGCAGGGGTGATTTGCGGAACCAGTTGACCAACGTTGGCATGGCCAGCTTGGCCCTGGTTGGGTTTGTTTGGAAGTTTGAACTTGCCCAATCGCGAGCCGTCGGGTTATATGGGATGAAGATGAGGATCGCAATCGAGCCGAGAACAAGCAGCCCGACCATCGCCAGGCCGACCACGGCAGCAGGCTCTTTGCTGACTTCGTGAAGCGCGCGGCGCATGGAGGTTGAAATCGAGTGGAGAAAGTGGCTCAACCTGGCCTTGACGCTGTCCTTTTCCCTGGCCGGGAGAAGGGAGAAGCTTTCAATCGTGAGCACTTTCGCAGGTGCGCTCCGGACGGGTCGCCGGAAGAACTCGCGGAGTGAAAAGGCAAGCTTTTTGCGGTTGCGTACAAGGGAGGCCAGGGTCAGGCGGTCAGGTGAATCAAGCTCGAGCCGCGGGTCGACCAGGACGTAAGTGAAATCGAGGATGAAGGCAGCGATGCCCAGCAGATAGGCAAATAAGACGACGATACCGAGGATGATGACCATCTCGCCGGCATACATACTCTCACCGCGGAAATTGGGCAGCGCATCCACGAATAACTTGCCGATACCCGGCCAGTTGAAAAAAAACTCAAGCGCGGTGATCGTCTGCCAGAAACCGACCAGGGTGAGGACGAAACTTGTGAGCATGTAGGGCAGCACCGGCTGGAGGACGTAGCGCAGCTCGATTGCCCTTTTCTTCAATCCTTTGGCCCGCGCCAGTTCGACGTAATCTTCATTGGAGTAGATGAGCAGATAGGTGCGCCAGTTGTTGACCAACTGGAAGATCAGGCTAATCACAATCGCGGTCACAGGCAAAATGAGATGTTTTGAGACGACCGTAATGGTTTCCCAACCCGGCTGGGGTGGAATGCTGTCGATCATGCTGCCTGCCGGCAGCAGCTTCAATTCGGCAGCAAAAATTAATACCAGGAGTATGCCGATCACCCAGCTTGGCACAGAGGAGAGCGGAGTCAGGATGCCGGTAATGCGATCGAGCCAATGTCCTTCGTGCTGGCTGAGGAACAGGGCGATCGGAATACCCAGCAGGAACAGGAGCAGGTAAGCCACGCCGGAGAGAATCAATGTGTTGGGCAGCTTCGCAAAGATGATCGTCCGGCTGTCATCTGTGGCGATCGTGCCGGTAGCCGTCTTGATGTAGGTGTAAAACAAGCGGTGATTGCTGATGGCGCCCCAATCGAGGCTGAGCGACCGAAGCGTGTAGCTCAGAAGGCGGGGAATGGGGGGGAGTGCGAGGTCCGATTCGGCGGTAAGCTGGGCGCGGATACTGGCCACACCACCCTCAACGTTTTGGCTCAGGTTGATCCAATTTGCCTCGTTTTCGATGCGACGGCGGGTGATATTATCGAGCATGCCGCTGCTGTTAGCCACGACTACCGTGATGAATACGCCGACAACGATCGTGCCGGCGATTGCGGCCAGGCGGCGTAAAAGATAACGCATCGCCTTGTAAAACGTTTTCTTCACCTGGCCGGGCAGCGGAGAGATCTCATTGTCAAGCGGCATGATTTTAGCCTTGCAAGCAAGTGAACTGAAGTGGAGGTATGCCTTATTCTACCAAATAGATGGGGCAAGACACAGCGATCGAGGGTCATCGGCCAAAAGCGGCTGCCTGAGAACTGCGGGAACCGGCCGCCGTATGGGCGGCGAATGGAAAATCAGGGGATGGTAAGTGTTATCGGCCTCGATCGGACTTGTGACGGAAGGCCACTCTGGGGATGATAAACGGCGTTACAGCTTTGTACGCAGCATACTCCGCGCCAAAACGCAGCGCCAGTTCGCGTTCCTCGACGGCCTTGATGTAGAGCATCAGCAATGCGCTGAAAATGATGACGATCAGCAGCGAAGATATCGAGCCAACCAGGATGGAGATACCAAGGTAGAGGCAGATGGTTCCGAAGGACATGGGGTTGCGGCACTGCTTGAAGACGCCCGTAGCCAATAGTCGATGCGTAGCCATCACCGGGAGGGGCGTGCCTCCCGCCTGGAAGAGCTGCAGACCAATCGACCCAAAGGCGTAGATCAGGCCGATGGCAATGAGCAATGCACCCGCCAGGATGTTGACGATCCCGAGAGAGGCAGCGGGCAGTCGGAGCGCGAGGTCGAGCCTGGGTCCGAGCATGATCAGCACGTACGGAATCAGGAAGACAAAGAGAATGCCGGCGGGAAGCAAGGCGAGCAGACGAAAACGAAGCGGATATTCACGTTGAGCCCATTTCTTGAAGCGGTTCATGGGTCACTTTCTTTCTCTAAAAAAACGGCCTAAAATAACGAGAGATAATCTGCGCTCTGCGTATAGCTATTGTTGGCGTTGCAGGTTCACTTCCATTATGGCACGATTCACAAGAGGAAGCATCAGGCAAGATTTGAACCCGATTTTGTCAGCCCGCGCGCATACTTGAACATTTGGACTATAATTAAGTTATGCTGATCACTGAAAAGCTAGCCAAAAGCATCATTTCTCCGTCCAAGGTCTTCACCTGGGTGGTCAACCCGTACACGGGATGCGCGCACAACTGTTCCTATTGCTACGCCCGCTTCATGCAGCGATACTCGGGGCACAAGGAAGCCTGGGGCTCATTCGTCGATATCAAGATCAACGCACCCGAGCTGCTCGAGCGCGAAGTATTGCACAAGAAGCCCGACCGCGTGTGGGTGAGCGGCGTGTGCGACCCGTATCAGCCCGTCGAGCGCAAATACGAGCTCACGCGGCGCTGCCTGGAAATCTTTGCAGACAGCGGCTGGCCGGTGACGGTGCAGACACGCTCGCCTCTGGTGCTTCGCGACCTCGACATCCTCAAGCGGGGCAAGGATTTCGAGGTGGGGATGAGCATCACCACTGCGGACGACGAGATGCGCAAAAAGTTTGAACCATCTGCGCCGCCGATCGGGGAGCGGGTGCGCGCGCTGGACGAGCTGCACCACGAGGGCATCCGCACCTTCGTGATGATTGCGCCACTGCTGCCAGGCGCGGAAGGCCTGGCGGATTTGCTGCGCGGCAAGGTGGATAAAGTGATCTACGACCGCATGAATTACAACTACGGCGATTGGGTGTATCGCAAGTACGGGCTTGAAGAGTTCCGGGGGGATGAGTATTACGAACAGACGGTCAAAGTGCTGGAAGAGGGATTTGGAGGGTAGGGTTCACCCTCACCCAGCCCTCTCCTGAAGAGGAATAGGGTGTTCTGAGTGGTGACTGAGGCTGCATGGCGAGGGAGAAAACTCCATAGCGCGGGCAGCCACCAGGGCTGCGAGTACAAGATGCCAGGGCTGCAGGCACATCGGGTTTTTACCATTCTCCGCTTTCCAATCTCTATTTTTCGCTCATTTGCTATAATCATCCCATCGACCCGATTCTCATTCAGGAGGAAACACAATGGCGCAGATGATCACTCTTCCCTGGGGCAAAGAGCAAATTTCCATGGAATTGCCCGAAAAATGGAATGTGAAGGGCTCATACGAGCCGGCATCGCTGCCTCCTGTGCCAGACGCGGGGGTTGAAGCAGCCCGCAGCCTGAACTCGCCCATCGGAAGCGACAAGCTCGGCGACCGGGTGAAACCCGGGATGAAAGTGGCTTTGGTGATGGATGACGGCAGCCGTCCGACGCCAGTGCGCGTCGTTTATCCGCACGTAATGGCAGAACTGCGGCGCGGCGGCGTTGCAGAAGCCGATATCACGGTGGTGCCGGCGATCGGTTTGCACCGCGGGATGACTGAAGACGAGGTGCGGGGACGGTTGGGGATCGGTGCGGATGCGCTGCTCTCGTTCACCAACCCCGAATGCGACAACGACGAATCCATGCTCAACCTTGGCACAACCCGCCGGGGCACACCGGTGTGGATCAATAAGGCGGTGGCCGAAGCAGACTGCGTCGTCTCCATCGGCTGCATCGAGCCGCATATCATCGCCAGCTTTGGCGGCGGGTACAAAAACATCATCCCGGGCGTGGCGGGGCGGGCAACCACGGCGCACAACCACTCGTTGAACTGCACGTCGCAGACGTTCAACATGGTGGGGCAGCCGATCGAAGGCAACCCCATGCGCCTGGATCTCGAAGAGGGCGCGTCCATGCTGAAACCCCCGGTGTTCATCGTCAATACGATTCTGAACAACCGGCAGGAAGTGGTACGGATTGTCGCAGGCGATCCCATTCAGGCGCACCGCGCGGGTGTCGAAGTGAGCGCAACGCTTTACGGCGTGGCGGTTCCCGGCTCGGCGGACATCGTGATTACCGACTCGCACCCCATGGACTCGGACTTGCGCCAGGGCGTCAAGGCGCTGGCGAACACGGTGCGGGCGTTGAAGCCGGGCGGGATCATCATCACGCTGGTGCGGGCTGAAGAGGGAGTCGGCGTGTTCGGCCTGGCCAACTCCAAGCTGCCGTTCGGGAGAAATGCGCTGCAGATCCTGGCGCCTGCGCTGCTGCCGCTGGTGCCCAAGCTGAAGGTCAAGGGGCTGGGCGAGGAAGACCGCTTCTTCCTTTACTTTGCGCTGCAGGGGATGCGCCTTGGCAAAATGTACCTGGTGGCGCCTACCATCCCGGCCGAGACGCAGAGTCACCTCCCATTCGTGCGTTTCTGGCCCACCATCGAGGCGGCGATTGACGCCGCGCGAAAGGCTTTCCCGGGAAAAGCCGAAGTGATCGTGTTCCCCAGCGGGGGAATCTCGTATCCACGGTTTGCGTGATCGCCCACAAGACTCCATATATTTGACAGGCCTTCACAAGGCAGTCACTTTTGCGGTAAAAAGCAAAAAGAAAAGCATCAATTCGCACATTTGCGAAGTGCTTGTACGCTGCGCAACAGGAGATGGGGGATCATCAGGTCATTCTCAAGGATTAGCCTGATCTGCTTATGCCTGGCAACTATGCGAACCTGTGAACGTCAGATGCCGTACACGATCACACCGCCCAGGAAGCCCAGTACGATGGAAATGGCAAAGCTGACGAAAAACGCAGCCTTGTAGAAGACGTCTTTCACCCGGGTGTGAAAGAGGTTGGGATTCTTCCAGCGGGCGTAAGCGGTGCCCGCCGTGAGCACAAAGAGGGTGCTTGCCAGGACGATTTTGGCGATATGGTTGGGGGCGAGCCCGTTATAAAAATGGATGTTGTCGCGAATGCCGAACGACATGGCGACAATGACGGCGGGTGCTGCCAGAGCAATATCGGCAAAGGCGATTTTCTCCAGGATTTCATCTTTGCGCCAAAGCGCCAGGAGCATGAAGAACGCGGCGCCACCGGTCAGGCCGATGGGGAAATGGACGAACATGATGTGGGGAGGATGCAGGTGGGTGAGAGCGAAAAAGATTTGATCGATCAAACTCATTTTCCCCTCCATGAAAGCGGATATATCTGATTATAGAATGATTTGGCCTGGTTTGTTGCACTCAAATTGATGAAGTGTGGAGAGAGCCGTGAGCCGGGCTTTGAGCCGTAATGCCGGGAAATTTCGCGTGGTCGAATTCGAGGACTCTTCTTTGTTCTTACGGTTCTCGAATCTCGAATCACAAATCCCTAATCCCTAATCACTTATAACTGGTTACTGATAAAATGAATATATATCGTAAATCGAGGGATTCCA
>JAJXZS010000040.1:7327-46629 GCA_021779955.1 Chloroflexota bacterium
CTCCTGTGTATCGATATCGGCAATACGAATATCAAGCTTGGACTGTACGAAGGCGATAAAATGATCACGCACTGGCGCATCTTCACAGATGTCAAGAAGCTGGCTGACGAGTACGCTGTGATGATGCTTTCGCTGTTCGAAAGCGAGAATATGAACAAGGACGAGATCAAGGGGTGTGCCATCTCGTCTGTGGTGCCTGAACTGACCATTGCCTTTCGCGACATGGTCAGGCGCCATCTCAAGCTCGAGCCGCTGATCGTCAGCGCCGCGGCTGGGCGGGTGATGCACGTCAATGCCGATAACCCGTCCGAAGTCGGCGCGGACCTGATCGCGAACGCTGTTGGGGCGAGGGCGCTGTATGGGTCGCCTGTGATCGTCATCGGTTTCGGCACTGCGACCACATTTTCGGCGGTGGGGGCAGACGGGAATTTCGAAGGCGTGGCCATCGCGCCTGGTATCATCACCGGGGCCGAGAGCCTGATCAGCCATGGCGCAATGCTTCCGCAGGTGGATTTGCACCGGCCGGAGCATGCCATCGGTAAGAACACGATCCTTTCGCTGCAAGCCGGAATTATTTTTGGCTTTGCCGGGCTGGTCGAAGGATTGTGCGCGCGCATCCAGGAAGAGCTTGGGGGCAATGCCAAGGTGGTTGCGACCGGCGGCCTGGCGCGCTTGATCGCGCGCGAGGTTCATTGCATCGATGCATACGAGCCGGAGCTGACCCTCGAAGGCGTGAGGATCATTTATCAGAAAGTAAAAGGGGAATAATGGTCGGAAATATGTATTAAAATGCCCCTTAAGACATATGGACAGGCTGCCCCGCTTCGGGTATGAATAATATTGAAACCATGCCAGGAGCGTAAAGTGCAGATTGTCACAGATAGCGGTACCAATGTCGGCCTTGTGCCCGATGAAATGAAGCGTTTGAAGATCCACGTGGTGCCTTTGAGCGTCACGATAGCCGAAAAGACTTATCGCGAGGGAATCGACCTCGATGCGGGCCGGTTTTATCCGCTGCTGGATGCCAGCACAGAAATGCCGACGACGTCGCAGCCGCCGGCTGGCGAATTTGCTGCACTCTACCGCGAACTGGCGAAAACGGATCCCGAAATACTCTCCATTCACATGTCATCAGGACTTTCAGGCACATACAACGCGGCATTGACCGGCGCTGCGATGGCGCCCGAGGCGCACGTCAGCGTGATCGATACGCACACCCTGGGAGCTCCGGCAGGCTGGCAGGTGGAAGCAGCCGCCAGGGCAGCCGCAGCGGGCTGGTCGCGCGACCGAATTCTGGACCTGGTCAAGAAAATCAGCGATGCAACCGAAACGTACTACACGTTGAAGGAATTGAAGTACCTCATCCACGGGGGCAGGATCAGCCACCTGAAGGGCCTGGTGGCGTCTTTGCTGAACATCAAGCCGCTTATCGGCGTGGAGAAGGAACACGGCACCTACATCCAGGCGGGGCAGTCGATGTCCTTCGCCAATGCCATCAAAGGCCTGGCTGATTTGATCAGCCGCAGATATCCCGCTGATACGGTCATGCGGATGCAGGTGGTGCATGCCGCAAACGTCGATGGAGCGCTGGCTCTGAAGGATGAAGTAGGCAAGAGATTCAAAGCCATCTGGCTGCCTTTGAGCGAGCTTTCGCTTGTGCTTGGCGCGCACGTGGGCAGAAGCATGATCGGCATCGCGTTTGCGCCTGAAGAGGTGTTCAAGTCAGTACCGAAGTAAAAAACAACGAAATCTCAATTCCCGATTTCTGTTTTTTTGAAATCGGGATTTTTTGTCGTGCGATCTCATGTAGGGGTGAAGCAGCGTGAAGAGGCCCGCGAGGTTGAAAAACGCCAAACAATCACGCAGCTTCACCCTATCCACGGATATGATGCCCTACGTGTGGGCAAAGCAGTGGAATTGCTCGAAGGTTCAATTTCGGCGCGATGACTCTCCACTGCTTTGCTCTGTTCAAAAAATTATCCCGATGTCGGTGATTCGGCATCGGGATAAAAAGAGAGGGGGAGTTTGTCATTCTCTAATGTGTAGAATTTCTTTGATTTTATCGAGCTGCCAATCGACGAGGATGGCGCCGTCGATGTCGAAGGTTGGCGTGGTCTGGTTGCCGCCTGCCCAGGCGCGGACCTGTTCGTCAGCGCCGGGGGTCTCGATGATGTTCACTTCGGTGTATTTGATCTTGTGATCGGCAAACCAGCGGCGGGCTTGCTTGCAATCGGGGCACCACGGCGTGCAATACATCACGATGCCGCCGTGAGGCAAAGGAACCGGCGCGGGTTTGGGCTCTTCGGGGCGATTGCGCACAGTCGGGTCGATCTCGCGGATTGCGGCGCGCAGCACTTCGTTGGAGGGCTGGTCATTGATATCATGGACATCCACATACCGGATGATGCCCTCGCGGTCGATCACGAAGATGGCGCGCTCGGTATATCCTTCCTCGCGCAGCACGCCGTACTTTTGAGCGACAGCGCCGTGCGGCCAGAAGTCGCTGAGCAGCGGATACTTGTGAATCCCGCCCAAATCGTCAGCCCACGCAACGAGGGTCGGAAGAGGATCAGTGCTGATACCCAGAACCTGGGTGTCCAATCCCGTGAATTTGGTGTATTCCACCTCGTACAACGGGATCTGAGCCGTTCATATGGGCGTCCAGGCTTGAGGGAAGAACGCCAGGACGACGTTCGAGCCGCGCAGGTCGCTGAGCGTTACCGTCTTGCCGAGATGCGAGGGGAGCGTAAAGTCAGGTGCAGGGGTTCCAACAGAAAGGGCCATAATATCAATTCTCCTTGGAATCATTCTAGCAGAATCAAGACAAATAAGGTAGTATTATGAGAAAATTATAATGCTCGAGAGATGTAAAAAACTTGAAGTTGGCCGCTCTGCGGGGTAAAATGAATTCGAAAATTGAACCACGTTAGGTGAGGCGTCTGCAAACGAAAGAGGCCATCGCCCTGAAAAGTCGAAAGACTCCAAAGGGTAAAACAGGAAAAGCCGGATTAAGGCGAAACCCCAGATGGCTGGGAACAAAATCCCTAAGCGATGCAGTGCTAAAGCTCAACCAGAGTGGAAGTATCTGAGCAATCAGATACGGGGTCAAGTTTTCCCTCCCTGGCTCACGCCAGGGAGGTTTTTGTTAACCCTGAATCACCCGGCGGCAGAGAGAGGAAGTGAGTGGACATGCAGACATATGATCGTATAGATCATTCGCCCTGCCTGCCAACTGCTGGCTGTACCTGGCGGGCATGCTCGTGGCGTACGAGCTGCTGACCCAAAGGCCAAGGATACTCCTCCTGGAGAATGGGCTTGGTTTTGCGGACCGGCAGTTATAGGGACGCCACACCATGGCGTCCGCAGATGATGAACGCGAATGAGCGTACGCGAAGGTTCGCGTCCCTACCCGAAACCGCATAGCCCTTCTTTTTGTTAATCAACCTCGCGCTGATTGTTTTCATAGTCAAATATCTCGCCGTCCTTGATCTCCCATATCCGAGTGGCGTAGCGCCGGATGAAGTAGCGGTCGTGCACAACGGTGAGGATGGAACCCTCGAATGCGGCGAGCGCCTGCTCGAAACGCGCCCTGGAGGGGATATCGAGGTGGTTGAGCGGTTCGTCGAGCAGGAGAAAGTTGCAGCCCTGCGCCACAAGGCAGGCAAGCGACAGGCGCGAGCGCTGACCGTACGAAAGCTGTCCAAGCGTTTGAAAGACATCGTCCGCGTTGAAGAGGTACTTGTGCAGAAAGGCTCGGGCTTCCGTCTCGGGCAGGGGAGACACCCTGCGCAGCGTGTCCAAAACCGTCAGAGCCGGGTCGAGGTCTTCCTGCTCCTGGGCCATGTACCCGGCGCGGACGCTCGACCCAAGCCGGCAGATGCCGGATTGGGCGGGGAGCAGACCCGCAGCGGTGCGCAGGAGCGTGGTTTTGCCCGAGCCGTTTGGGCCGGTGAGCGCAACCCGCTCGCCAAAATGCAGGGTTTGTTCGATGCCCGAAAGGACGGCACTCGAGCCGTAGCCGATGGTCAGGTCGTGGAGGGCGAGCACATCCCGGCTGCCGGGGTTGGACGCGCCGAATTCCATCTTCATTTGCCAGCCTGCGCGGGGCTTTTCGATGCGTTCTTCGTCGAGCAGCTTCTCCACCCTGGCTTCGACGGATTTGGCGCGCTTGACCGTTGCCAGTCCGCGGTTGGCGAAGAACCCCCTGGCGAACTTGTCGCCCGTGTCCGCTTTGCCGCCCTTGCGGAAGGTGGCGATGCCGCGCAGGTGACGCGCTGCCGAAGCGAGACGCTGAATTTCCTCCTGCTGGTCGGCATATTCCTGCTGGCGGCGGGCAAGCTCGCCGGCTTTGGCTTCGAGATAGGCCGAATAATCGCCGGGGTAACTGCGAAGAGCGTGCGAAGCCGGGTCGAGCTCGAGGATTTGGGTGACCGTGCGGTCGAGGAAGACGCGGTCGTGAGAGACGACAAGCGCGGCGCATGGAGAGTGGATCAGCCAATCCTCGAGCCATTCGAGCATGTCGAAATCGAGGTGGTTGGTGGGCTCGTCCAGGAGCAGCAGGTCGGGCGGGGAAAGCAGCAGACCCGCCAGGGCAAGGCGCGTCTTTTGACCGCCGCTCAGCGCCGAAACCGGAAAAGAGGGTTCGAGCCCGCCAAGTCCGAGCGAAGCCAGGATGGGCTGGGCTCGCCCGGCGGCATCGACGGCAGCGGATAGCCGCGTGAGGGTGGCATCATATTCGTGCTGCACTGAAATATCTTGCGGAGCCTCGGCAACCCGGGCGGAGAGGGTAGAGAGCGACGCTGACAGGGCATCCACATCCCCGGAGGCGAGTTGCGTGTAGCCAGCAATTGAAAGAGATACATCGAACTCGACCCCCTGGCGCAGGAAGCCCACCCGCAGATCAGGCGGGCTGAAGGTCACCTTGCCGCCGTCTGCCGACTCGTCGCCGTGGATCAGGCGCAGCAGGGTGGTCTTGCTGCAGCCGTTCGGCCCGATCAGCCCGGCTTTTTCACCCGTATTGAGGTTGAAAGTGACGTCAGCGAAAAGGGGAGTCACCCCGTAGGATTTGGAAAGAACACGCACACTCAACATACGAACAAACTCCAGGATTAAAAAGAAAACCGGGGGCAGCGCCTCCGGAAAATATCCAAGCACCAGTCCTAAGACCGGTTCCGAGTGAGTCTACCCAAAAAGAGGGAAATGTCAGTTGAGGTCACGCATCCGTTTTACTCCTGAAAATTCGACAAATCAATTGTAACCGAAAAGGGAGGGATATTTACCCAAGATTTGGCCCGGTTCAAAAAAGGGCTCTACAGAGCGGGAAGACAGGGATAATGTGACCTTCCGGTTCTTCACCAACTGACAATGTCGTGGCTCGCTGACTTCAGAAGATGTATCTCCACGCTAGCCCTTGCTCCGATTTGGTGGACACTAGCAATGGGCAGCAAAGTCGAATTCAACTCTAATGATTATGAGATAGAAAATTCATCCAGTTCTGCATGAATGCTTAAGTTGCTTGGGTTATATTCTTGCTATTTGCAGATTGGGTACCTAGCCTGGCTCCTTCCAATAGGCTTTAACCGACCGCCCTTTTATTCTGATACTAGATCTATTTTGCTTAATCTGCAGATTTTCTTCCGGCAAGAAGACATCCTTTATAGCTCCGAACTGGATATCGCTAAACTCGAGGTCGGTTAAGATCTCTTCATTTGCAGTGTTGATGAAGAAGAATAGTCGGCCTTTCTCGTTTGTCTGCAACGTCGATTTAACGCGAGTGTCTTTTATGGTTACAGTTGACTTGACGTTGCCTGCATTCAATAATTCTCTGAGCATTTCATAAGTCAACTCTTTATGATTAATCTCGATCAATTGTCCTTTACCGAGTTGCGTCGAAATCCACCCTCCTATAACCTGTTTTTCTTTGTTCATTATCGAATTCTTAAGGAGTTCTGACTTTGATCCGTCCCAATCGTTTTCGGGCAACTCAGGGAAGCACACCAAGGTTCCGCCTTCTACCACATATTCCAGGAGTATCTGTTGAGTCCTTAAGTCCATCAAGTGATTCATTGGAGCAAAAACCAATTGAAATCTTTGAATATCTTCCGGGTGAACATCTGGATCTATGAGACCTGGATTTATGTTTGCTTCGATCAGACGTGCAAACAAGTCATCAAAAACTTCGTAAGCCTGATCGAGAGGATTTCCATCGACTTTTACATCCATTTCATTTGAGATGAATGCCATGCGCGCATATGTGTGATAAAACAAGACACCTACAGATTGATCCACATTTAGATCATAGAATGAAGGAACCTTTTGCATGATCTGAATCGTCGATATAACAGCATTAGCAGTTTTGGTAAGCAAGCCCTGTGAATCGATCGGCGAGTTCACCCAGTTGTCTCGATCCGCCAGCATGTAAAAGTTCATGCCTTTTAGCCCATATGCGAGGCACGTGAGGTAAAGATATTCATATTCTTTTGAATCAAGGTAAGAATCCGGACGATGTTCATCTCCATCAAAAGACCATATCCCGCACATGATCTCTGGTGACCAGGCCACCCGGTTGACCGCTCGAGAGTAATTGACTGCCTGGACCACATCCACAAAACCATTGATGTTCATTGGCATTTCTGGGTAATAATCAAAACCGCCCAAACCGCTGGATCTTTCAAGTGAATGCCAGTTATTGGGGGTGGCCAACTGGGGGTGCTGGTTAAAATTGATCGTAAATAAAACTTCATCAACTCCATTCTGCAAATGATAATTACGAATGGATGCCACATGGCTGGCGAGTAGGTCTTCTTTGAACTCCACCCAGTCCATATATTGAACTAACTGCTTATCCATCTTGATATTGAGTTTTCTGGGAGGGGTGACTTCGGCGAACTCTCTGAATTGCAGACCGTAACAATGGTTCAACCGCTCTATAGACCTGTACTTTTCTTTCATCCACCTTGAGTAAAGCCCACCCTTTTCGGCGATAGTTGGGTTGTAATCCGATTCGAACATGCGATCGTGGAACGTATAGCATGGCTCATTGTCCAATTGGATAAGAATTATCGGACCGTTAGGATAACAATAAGGCTTGATCACCTCGTCCACCGCTTTAAGCCATTCAGACACGTTAAATTGATAAGAGGGATGGAAGTAACTCGGAATTGGAGAATCGAATGGATATCGGTAACCGCTAACTGGTTGATCATTTACATCAAGTACCTGCAAATCGGGCTGTTCCACCAGCCAATCCGGATAGCCTCCATTGACCTCTTCTCCACAAATCCATGGACCCGGTTTCATGGTCACATAGAGGTCCATTTTCTTGCACAAATCCAGGAACTTTGGCACATTCAAACGGGTATCGGTCAATCCAGTAAGATCGAATTGCCCCGGACTTTTAGAGAATCGGCGCCAGCTCAAGTAAGTTGATACAATCGGGAGACCGATGTTCTTGACCTGACGTAAGCAAAGCTCCCATGTTTCGGGATCCATTCGAAAGAATTGAACCTCCCCACTCAATAACGGCACATTCTTTCCATGCAGGAAAAGCGTATTTCCGGAAATCATCTCCGGTCTCTTGGAAATTGGCGAATCTACAGAAAATGCTTTTAGGAAGTCAAACGCAGTCATTCTCTCCTCAACTTTCGATCAAAAACCGGACCGCATGCCTTTGACCAGGAATTGTTGAAAAATCAGAGCCAGAAGAAAAGTTGGCAGGGTTAGGTAGATTCCCCCTGCCATCATGGCACCCCAATATATCTTGTAACCTGTTTGCATCTGCATTAAACCGACTGTTAGAGGCATTGCTTCGGGGACCGTTGAAAAGGACATTCCGAAAAGGAGATCGACCCAACCGGCAATGAAACTAAATAGCAGGACTGTAAATAAACCGGGTGCTGCGAGGGGAACGGATATTCGCCAGAAAACACTTACAGGGGACAGGCCATCGATCTCACCGGCTTCCTCAACTTCACGGGGAAGTTCATCAAAAAACGGTTTGAGCATCCAAACAACAAATGGCAAGTTCAATACCGCCACCCCTACAATGATACTATCCAGTTTGTTTAGGCGTCCTAACGTTTCCATTATGGAAAAAAGGGGCACAACTAGCGAGGAAGGAGTGATCATGCGCGTTAGTAGCAACCCACCCAATAAAATATTGCTACCCGTAAACTTATATCGAGAGAATCCATAAGCTGCCATTGCTCCAATGACCAGACTTATGACAACGACACTTACCGAAATGATGACGCTATTGCGCGTCAATATTGCGAAATTGAATTTATCAAATAGATCTGAGAAATTTCTCGTGGTGAAGGTTTGAGGGATCCAGGTGGGAGGATCACTGTAAATTTCGTTTTCCGGCTTAAGAGAACTGGTGAGCATCCATGCCATGGGGAAAAAGGAAAAAAGAATGGCCACGATTAATACAACATAGATGACAATTCGGGCAGAACGTGATATCTTCATGCCTTTCTCCTGACTAGAAGCAGTATCCCGCTAAGCAATAAGGAAATTAAGATTGCAGCCACTGCAAGGGTGGATGCCTGGCCAAATTGCAGATGATCAAATGCTGTTTTCCAAACTAATAAAGGAAAGACTTGTGTGTCATTCCCCGGACCGCCCCCAGTGGTCATAAACACGATGTCAAATACTTTGGTAAAGGCGTCGACGGCACGAAAGGCAGTCGCAACTCCCAAAACCGGCAAAATAGAGGGTAGGGTTAGAAAATAAAATTCTTGGAGTGTGTTTGCTCCATCAATTCTTGCTGCTTCGAATTGACCCGGGTCAATCGACAAAATTCCAGCCAGGAAAAGAAATAGTATCATCGGGGTCATTTTCCAGGCGTCAGCCAAAATGATGGAAAGTAATGGGTATTCTGAGAACCATGCAATCTGCTGATTCAAAATCGCATCGACGGGTCCAAATGAAGGTTGTAGAAGCATCTTCCAGGCAACTGCAGCGCTGATTGCAGGTGTGGCAAATGGGAGAATGAGAAAACCGTTGACTACCGAACAAAAGATCTTGTCGATTAAGGTTTTTCCTTCTACTAGGAGTTTTGCCAATAGAACAGCTACCATTAACCCAAGAAAGACCTCAAGAGCCACGCTTAATATCGTGAATGCTATTGTTACCAGTAAAGAGTGGGAGACAATATCAGAAGTTATCAACCATTTGTAATTTTCCAATCCCACAAAAACAGGCTGAAGTGACCGGAGCGGAGAATAATCGTAAAAGCTCATTCGGATCAAATAGCCAATCGGGTAAATTAGGAACGCAAAAACCACGAAGAACGATGGCAAAGTCAACACCAGGCCAGCCTTTATTCTTGCCTTATTCCGGCTCATAAAATTACTCCAAAACCAGAGAGTTGATCATTTTTCATTGCATTAAGTTGATGCAAAAATATTGAGCCATCTACTACATTTGAGTTGCTTTAGCTTTAGTGGATGGCTCAATTACGTTCAGTCGAATAGATCGAATTACTCGATGGCCTTACGCCCCGCGAACTTGACGTTTTGAAGCCAATCGGAAGCTTCTTGAGGAGTCATTTCTCCCTTGAAGATTTTCCAGATCGCTTCTGTTACGCCGCTATCAAGTTCACTCGGCCAGGTTGTGTGCTGGTAGGTCAGGTAAGGTACGGTCTTTTCGTACATATCGATTCCAACAAGAGCTTTACGTACCTCAGGATCATTAATGAGGTCCTGGCGAACAGGCATATTGCCGGTCGCAGTCATCATTTCTTTCTGGTATTGAGTTCCCAGCATCCAAGCAATGAATTGCCCTGCAGCATCTGGGTTGGGTGCAGCAGAAGGAATGACAGCTACCATTGCGCCGATGTGCGCACCTGGTTGTTTATCGCCGGTAACCGGAGCCATTGCGATTTTATCAGGCATTTCTTTTTGGAACGTTGTCCACTCATAGAACCAGTTCTGGTACATAAAGGCTTTTCCCTGGAGCATTTGAGTATCGCAGTCAAAAAAGCTCATTGTTTCCCAACCCTTGGGGTTGTACGCAGCCATTCTGGTCATTGCATCCAAAGCGCGAACAAATTCGGGTGTATTTAAGGTAAGATCTCCGGTTTTCAGATCTCCGAAATTGCCGCCTGTACCGTACAAGAAATAGGTGTAGTCGAGAAATACAGACCAATCGACACCTCCCATGCAGAACCCAGCCATTTCAGGAGGGCGATTGAAGAATTCGGCGACATCCCTTAACTCATCGTAGTTAGTAGGGACAGTCAAGTCGCGACCGTATTTAGCTTTAAATGCAGCTTGTTCCTTTGGATCTTCCAATAGATCCTTGCGGTAAAAGAGCATTGGAAAGTTGTAGTATTGTGGAACTCCAATCAAAGCACCGTCTTTTGTGAAAAAGTCTGCATGCATTAGTTGAGCTTTATCTGCTGCCGGTATATATTTATCAAGGGGTAACACATGTGCTTTTTGTGTCACCCAGACCAGGTCGTCACCGCCACCGATCATAACGACATCATAAATGCCAGAGTCTTGAAGAAGCTCACGCACCTTACGTTCACCCCAAAGTGAGCGAGAGACTTGTTCAATGGATGCTGTAATACCGGTGGTTTTTTCAAATTCAGCGGCGCTGGCAATCAGTGAGTCCGTTTCGGGCCCTGAAACCGCCAACACGCGCACAACTTTGGCCGAGGTGTTCTTTTCAGGCGCTGCGGTTGTTTCAGCAGGCGCTGTGGTTCCGGCGGCTGCTGGGGCGGTGGTTTCGGCCTGGGTCGGCGCGGACGTCGGCTGCGCACAGGCGGAAAGCACAAAACTCGCCAGGATGACGAGGCTTACCAGAACAAACAGATTTCTCTTCACGGTCTTTTCTCCTTGGGTATGAATTTTAACTAGGTTTGGCTAAAATAACTGTCACAGTTAATGGTGTGACTTTCTGCAACCGGCCGCAGGCAGGGGAGCAAGATTGCCTGGCAGCCAGGACTTACCGGAAGAAGAGCTTTATTTTTTGAAACTTGACATCGATGTAGAAAGTGCTATAGTTAAAGAGGTTATTTCAACACTTATTTTATATCTAAAAATAACCTTTGTCAACCACCAATTCATCAAATTTCTTGTGCTTACGAAAGGTAATTTCTCATGGTGTCCACTATCTCTTCCAAACCGCTCACCAGGTCCATTGATCCCAAACGCGAGGCATTTTGCGCAGATCTGCTTGCGAAAATGACGCTCGAGGAAAAAGTTGGGCAGATGGTGCAGGCAGACCTTTCGTGGCACGAAGACGTCAGACAGCTCACCCGTGAGGGGAGGATCAGTTCTTTATTCACCATCCGTGATCCAAAGGTCATCAATCTCTACCAGCACATTGCGGTGGACGAATCGCGATTGGGCATCCCTTTGATCATCGGCAACGACATCATCCACGGCTTCAGGAGCATCTTCCCGATCCCGCTGGCGTTGGCATGCACCTGGGATCCCGAGCTTGTTGAGCAGGTGGCGCGGGCATCGATCACCGAAGCCATGGCTTGCGGCACCACCTGGAATTTTGCTCCCATGGTCGATATCAGCCGCGACCCGCGTTGGGGAAGGGTTGCCGAGGGTTCAGGAGAAGATGCTTATTTGAGTTCGACTTTGGGGGCAGCCTGGATTCGCGGCTACCAGGAGGCAAGAGATGCAGACGGGCGGTCAGCCGCCGCTTGCGTGAAGCATTATGCCGCCTACGGCGCCTCAGAATCGGGCAAGGATTACAACTCGGTGGATATGTCGGAGCGGCGCCTGCGCGAGGAGTACCTGCCTCCGTACCGTGCTGCCGTGGAAGCGGGGGTACAAACGCTGATGACCTCTTTCAACGACTTGAACGGCGTGCCTGCGAGCGCGAATTCCTTCCTTATTAAGCGAATTCTGCGCGAGGAATGGGGCTTCGAAGGTGTTGTGGTCAGTGACTACGATGCGATCGGAGAACTGGTGATGCACGGTTTTGCCCGCGACCACAAGGAAGCCACGCTGCGCAGCGTGCTTGCCGGCGTGGACATGGACATGATGGGCAACGCCTATCATTTTCACCTGGCCGCCCTGGTCCGTGAAGGGAAAGTAGCCGAAACAGTATTGGATGAAGCGGTGCTGCGCATCCTTGGATTGAAATACGACCTGGGTCTTTTCGAGCACCCATTTGTCGACGAGGCAGACGCACATTCGGCGCTCTCCCTGCCCGAATCCCTCGATCTTGCCGCAAAAGCAGCCGCACAAAGCATTGTTCTGCTTAAGAACGAAGGCGGCATTCTGCCCCTGAACGCATCTGCAAAGACGGTTGCGCTGATCGGGCCGCTGGCGAAGGAACGCCAGAGCCTGCTCGGCTGCTGGTGTTTCGACGGGCGGGTTGAAGATGTGGAGACTTTGGCCGAGGTGCTCGAACGCGACCTTCCTGCGGATACAAATTTGATTGTCGAGCAGGGCTGCGCCATCGATGGCGGTGATCTCGACCTCGCAGGCGCTTTGAAGGCAGCAGCCCTGGCCGATGTAGTGCTCCTTGCCCTGGGTGAATCCGACACGATGAGCGGCGAGGCGCACTCGCGGGCGCACCTGTGCCTGCCCGGGCGCCAGCAGGAACTGGCGGATGCCTTGGCTAAATGCGGCAAGCCCGTTGTGGCGCTGGTGTTTGCCGGCCGTCCCCTGGTGATGACGAAGCTGGTCGAAGAAACTCCGTCGGTGGTGATGGCCTGGCACGGAGGAACCCGTGCAGCCCGGGGGGTGGCGGATGTGCTCACGGGAAAGGTCAACCCTTCTGGCAAGCTGAGCATTTCCTTCCCGCGCAGTGAAGGGCAAATTCCGGTCTATTACGCCCACAAGAACACAGGGCGTCCTGTCGAAACGAGCGGAACAGTGCAGTTCAATCAGGCTCATAAATCCTCCTATCTCGACGAGGAAAATGCGCCGTTGTTCCCCTTTGGCTTCGGGCTGAGTTATGCGCAATTCGACTATTCCGGGCTGAAAGTGTTGACGCCCCAGGTCAGGAAAAACGAGACATTGAGAATTTCCGCGCGAGTCACCAATTCCGGCAAATGGCACGGTTCCGAGATCGTTCAGCTGTACGTGCGCGACCTGGTGGGCGTGGTCACCCGCCCGGTGAAAGAGCTGGTCGATTTCCGCAAGATCGCGCTGGCGCCAGGCGATAGTCAGACCGTTGAGTTCGAGCTGCCGGCAGGATGCCTTTCGTTCCTGGATGAGAACCATCATCCGGTGCTCGAAGAGGGCGATTACAAGGTATGGATCGGGCCAAACTCGGCTGAAGGATTGGAAGGCCGGTTTGAACTCATCGATTAAGGCCGCTCGGCTATAATACGATTAGGATCGACGGATCCGAGAGGGCCATGTTAGGAAGAGGATGCAATAGTAGAAGATGAACTACAAAAAACCGACACCGCGCGACCTGCGCCGCGTCAACAGCGCTGAAATCCTGAGGAAAATCTATTTCGAGGGACCCATTTCGCGGCTCGAGGTGAGCCAGCAAATCGGGATCAGCCCTGCGACGGTGACGAATGTTGTCAACGACCTGCTCGAAAAGAAAATCCTGGTGGAATCCGGCATCAAGCGCTCGGAGGGGGGGCGTCCGAGCACGCTGATGACCATCAATGCGGAATACGGCTTCTTCATCGGCGTGGAAGTCGGCGAAACGTTCATCCAGGTCGAGCTTTTCGACATCCTGTTCAACTCGATCGGAAAGACATTCCACCCTCTGGTCGATGCGCGGATCAACGTCAATCAAATCGTGCTCCTGATGACCGATGGCATCGAGGAAGTGCTCCAGAAGGCGGGAGTGGCCGAAAAAGAGGTCATCGGGGCGGGGATCGGCTTCCCGGGGTTGGTGGATCCGGTCAAAGGCGTATCGATTTTTACACCCAACTGGGGCTGGCACAGCGTTTCGGTGACCAATTTGCTGCGCAAGCGTTTATCGATGCCCATGTATCTCGATAACGGAGCCAAGGCGATGGCGATCGGCGAGGCGTTGTTCGGCGCCGGAAGGGGCGTGAGCAACATGGCCGTGCTCCTGGTGGGCACAGGCGTCGGCAGCGGCATTATTTCCGAGCGCGCTCTTTTCCGGGGCGCTGCGAACAACGCCGGTGAATTCGGGCATACCTCGCTCAACGCCGACGGCCCGTTATGCCGCTGCGGCAGCCACGGATGCGTCGAGGTCTACATCGGCGCAAACGGCATCATCGAGCGCTACAATAGCCAGGTGCCCGAAGGGCGCAAGTTAACCTCCGGCGATCAAATTGCCGCGATCCAATCCCTGATCGATGCGTCAGAGCGCGGGGATGCTGCAGCCGTGCGCACGATCGACGAGACGATCCGCTACATGGGGGTGAGCATCGCCAACCTGATCAATGCCATCAACCCCGAATTGCTCCTCCTCGGCGGCTGGTCAGGGCTGCTATTTGGTTCAAAATACCTGGCGCGCATTGAAGACGTGGTGTCGAAGTATGCACTCCAGCAGTCGCTTGCCAAAACAACAATCCGCCTGGCCCAATTGGGGGAGGGAGCGGTCGCCAAAGGCGCCGCGGGCCTTGTGCTCGAGCATTTCTTCGAAAATGCGGGCGAATCAGAAACGCTGATGGTGGGCGGCAGGGCGGTCGAAAAAGAAAAATCCAGGACGGTCTGATCCATCAGGCACGCGGCGTAGGGGAGAAGCATCGTGGAGACGCCGGGAACGCAGGCAGACGCCACCCAATCACGCAGCTTCACCCAAACATCCGACGCCGCGGCGTAGGGGAGAAGCATCGTGGAGACGCCTGAAACGCAGGCAGACGCCAAACAATCACGCAGCTTCGCCCTCTATCATGTACCGGCGCGAAGCTGTGGAATGGTTTTTTCGGTTTTCATTTAACTATAAGAATTCTGCTCTAGTATGGTTGTGAAGTTCGATTCCTCAGGAGGATTATTCTGTGGATCAATTTGTTAATTATATTTGCTGGACATGCGGTACCCAATTTCCGGCATCGCTCAAACCTCCCGAACATTGCCCGATTTGTGAAGATGAAAGGCAATATGTAGGACCCAATGGCCAACTTTGGACTACGATGGGCGAATTGCAGGAAAACCATCACAACAAGATCAAGATTCTGGAGCCAAACCTGACCGGCGTCGGCATGGTGCCGGTTTTCTCGATCGGACAGCGGGCTTTATTGGTGCATACAGAGGCAGGCAATGTACTCTGGGATACCATCCCATTATTGGACGAAATGACCATCACCACAGTCAACGCGTTGGGAGGGATCAGCGCTATTGCCATTTCGCATCCGCATTTCTATTCGAGCATGGTCGATTGGGCGCATGCCTTCGAAGCCCCCATTTACCTCCACGAAACGGACAAGGAATGGGTGATGCGCCCGGATCCATCCATCGTCTATTGGGGTGGGGATGCGCTTGCGCTGCCGGGCAACCTGACACTGATCCATGCGGGCGGGCATTTTCCAGGCGGAACCGTGATGCACTGGCCGGAGGGAGCGGAAGGCAAAGGGGTGCTGCTCACAGGCGACATCATCAACGTGGCAGCCGATACGCGCTACGTCTCGTTCATGTACAGCTACCCGAACCTGATCCCGCTTTCGGCTCGAGACATCCGCCGGATCGTTGCGGCGGTGGAGCCCTATGACTTCGACCGCATCTATTCAGCCTGGTGGGATCGGGTGACCCGCGAAAATGGCAAAGAAGTGGTGAGGAATTCAGCGCAGCGTTATCTCGAAGCTATCGAATGCGAGAAAGAGCCGGCGGCGTAAGGCTGCAAGGCTGAAGGGGTGACGGGTGAAGCATTGTTGAGACGCCTCGAACGCAGGCAGACGCCACCCAATCACGCAGCTTCACCCAAACATCCGACGCCGTGGCGTAGGGGAGAAGCATCGTGGAGACGCCGGGAACGCAGGTAGACGCCAATCAATCACGCAGCTTCACCCCTGTATACGACAGGGGTGAAGGTGTGGGATTTTTTTGCCGGTTGCGAACTCTACCGCGTCTCTCTATTGCTTCATGCCTGCATTCGGAACCCAAACATGGAGGGAAATCTATACCTGATCACGCAAAGTGGTAAAATTCATCCATTAAGCAAATCGGTCAAGTCAGTCGTGAATTCTTTAACCTTGGGAAGGATCGGATAGACATGCAAAGGTATTATAGATGGTTGGTGGTCATATTGGTGATCTGGGCCATGGTAATCTACGTCGACCTGCCTAACAATCCCGGAATTCACATTCTGGGCATCAACAAGTCGCTGCAGACCCAGGAAGGGCTCGATTTGAGGGGCGGGATCAGCGCGCTGCTTGAGGTTGATTTGCCGGCCAATGTTCCTGTGACCTCGCAAGAGATGCAGGACGTGATCGCAATTTTGCAGAGCCGCGCAAACGGCCTGGGCGTGAGCGAGGTGACATTCCAGACCTCTGGAACGCGCAGGATTGTGGCAGAATTCCCGGGCGCAACGGACACCGCCCAGGTGATCGCATCGCTCTCACAGGTGGGACAACTGGCATTCATCTCCACGGGTAGCACTTTTCTCGCGGCAGGCACGCCGGTCATCGTGGATTACAGCCAGATCCAGGCGCAGCAAGCCGGCACGGCCACTCCAGGCCCGACGACATCTGGCACTGCCCCGGCAACCGAAACGCCAACAGACACTTCAACGCCGACGTTGACGGCAACCCCCACCGAAACGCAGACGCCCACCCCGGGACCTTCAGGCACTCCTTCAGCTTCGGGCACGCCTGCGCCTTCGGCAACATCCGGACCCCAGGGACCCTACCCTGCGGTCATCACTGGAGCTGCGCTATCTACCGTCAATGTCACCACTGGCACGCTGGGCAGCTATGTGATCGATTTCACCCTCAAACCCGAGGATGCCCAAGTCTTCTACGATTTCACTTCGAGCCACATCGGACAATACCTGTGCATCGTTCTGGATAATGCGGTCATTTCCTGTCCGACCATCAATAACGCCATCTCCAATGGGTCGGGTCAGATCAGCGGCAATTTCACCGCGCAGACCGCAAACGACCTGGCGATCAACTTGCGCTACGGCGCGCTTCCCGTGCCGCTGAAGGTGGTGCAAACTCAGACCGTTGGTGCAACCCTTGGACAGGATTCGATCAATAAATCGATCCGCGCAGGGCTGATCGGTCTGGCGATGGTGATTATCCTGATGCTGGTCAACTATCGATTGCCCGGAATGATTGCCGACATCGCCCTGATCCTGTATGCCATGACCACCTTCGCAGTTTACCGCATCATTCCCGTCACGCTGACTCTGCCGGGTATCGCGGGCTTCGTGCTGAGTCTCGGGGTGGCGGTGGACGCCAACATACTCATCTTCGAGCGCATGAAGGAGGAGATGCGGGCCGGTTACAACCTGCACCAGTCGATCGATCTGGGTTGGAGCCGGGCATGGCCGTCCATTCGCGACAGCAACATCTCGACGCTGATCACCTGCGTGATCTTGTTCTGGTTCGGGAGCACATTCGGGGCGACGATCGTGCAAGGCTTTGCACTGACGCTCGGCCTGGGTGTGTTGGTGAGCCTCTTTACGGCTATCGTTGCAACGCGCACCTTCCTGCACATTGTGCTGGATAATCTCAAATTCGCCGAGCATCCCCGCTGGTTTGCGAAATAGGAGTCGATCATGAATCTTATTGGAAAGCGTTATCTCTATTTTGCGATTTCATTACTGGTCATCGTGCCCGGACTGCTGGGGCTGATTATCTGGGGCATACCGCTGGCGATCGACTTTACCGGCGGGAGTGTGCTGGACATCCAGTTCAACTCGGGTACCACGCCAGACCCCGCTGCCGTGGTGACCCTTTACGCCCAATATGGTTTCCCCGACACACAGGTGCAAACCTCGGGGACCAACCAATTGATCATCCAGTCCAAAGATATGACCATCGATCAGAAGAACACGATCGTCACCGCCATGCAGAAGCAGTTCAACAGCGGCACCACCGAGCTTGAGTTCTCTTCTGTCGGCCCGATTATCGGGCAGGAAGTGACGGCGCGGGCCGGCGAAGCGGTGGCAATCGCTGCGTTGGGTATCCTGGTCTATATCACCTTTGCCTTCCGCGGGGTGCCGCATGCTTTCAGGTACGGCACGGCAGCCATCATCGCCATGCTGCATGACGTCCTGGTGGTGGTGGGCATCGAAGCGCTGCTCGGGCATTTCCTCGGATGGGAAGCGGATTCACTGTTCCTGACCGCGCTGCTCACCGTGATCGGCTTTTCAGTGCACGATACGATCGTGGTGTTCGACCGGATTCGCGAGAATCAGAATATCTACCGCAAGGTGAGCTATGAGAAGATCGTCAATCATTCCATGGTGCAGACGCTGGCGCGCTCGATCAACACGCAGTTGACCGTGATGCTCGTCCTGCTTGCGCTGGCATTGTTCGGCGGCGTGACGATCCGTCACTTTGTGATCATCCTGCTGGTGGGTGTGTTGAGCGGAACGTATTCGTCCATTTTCAACGCTTCCCCGATCCTGGTGGTTTGGGAGAACAAAGAGTGGAGATGGTGGTTCAAGCCGAGCGCGCGTCCAAGCGAAGCCTGAAAAAATCGGCGAGAAACGGGAAGCGTGAGCCGAGAACCGTAGAAAACAGAATTTAAAAATGATCCCGTTCATCAGTAGGGGCGCAGCGTCGCTGCGCCCCTACCTTTTGCTTACCCATTCCCGATGTCTGATCTTTAGAAATTGGGAAATTTATTTAATGTCGCCGGCTCACATCGCCATTTCCGTGGGTTAGGGGAGAAGCATTGGAGAGGCATCGCGCCGATAGCAAATTGCCATACAATTCCAAAGCTTCGCCCCGATCTCGGCAACAATGATGTTGTTGGGGGGTGAAGCCGTGTGATTGTTCGGTATCTCTCTATATTCCACGAATCTCCACGCTGCTTCACCCCTACACGCCGATTAGTTCATTGCCTGGTCTTTCGGGCAGAAGAACGACGCCCCGCCCAGGTAGGTGATCCGTTCGATGGGTGTTCCACACACAGGGCACGGCGTGCCGACCTTATCGTTCGAGAGGATGGGCACGTATTTGCCAGGCGCATCGAACAGATCGTGCTCTGTCGAGCGCCCGCCGGCCTCCGTCATGCTCTTTAGCGTGCCGCGCGCAGCCTGCCAGAGGTTGTGCCGCAGCTCGGAGGTGAGATTGGCGAGCGGAAACTTGGGATGCAGGCGGGCGTTGAAGAGAATATCATGCGTGCAGCCGTTGCCCGTGCCGGGCAGCCCGAACTGGCTGATGATGAAGTACTTGAGCGATGGAGATTCGATCAGTAGCGCAGAGTCGATACGGCGCTGAAAGTGCTCGAACGTAAAATCATCATCCAGCGGATCGGGGATCATGCGCGAGATGCGCGAATGTGCGGCAAGCTGGTCAGGATCGAGCAGAAGGATGGCGCCCCACATCTGCAGGGTGAGGGTAAGCGAGGTGCGGTCTTCGAATTCTACGAGTAGTTGGTGCTTTTGCGGCAGCGGGCTGCCTTCAGGGTGGTAGAGCAGGCGCCCGCCCATATCGCCAAGGACGAGCGAAAGCGTATTATCCAGGGTGAGAATGGCGTAGTTCCCCCGCGAGATTGTCGCGCTGATCTTGCGTCCGGCCAGCAGCCTCGGGTAGTCGTCTGCTGCGCGGTTGAGGAAGGCAAATTTGTGCGGGCTGGATAGAACCGTGACGCTGCCGATGGTTTTATCTGAAACAGTCGATTGAAGCTGGCGTGAAATTGTGGCGATTTCTGGAAGTTCAAGCATGCGATGACCTCACGAACGGATTTGCTGCAATGCAGATTTCAAGAGCGCTTCTTCGCGGCGGAGCAACTCGCTGGCTGCAATGGACGGCAGTCCAAATTGCTGCCAGGGAGGATAGTACTGGATTGGACCCGGCAATACTTCGATTCCTGCAAGAATATCCCAAAATGGGTCGTAAGTAAAGCGAATTCCGCCGATCTCCCGGCAGGCGGAAAGAAATCGATCGGCAGTTTCCACTCCATACATCCAGGTGAGATTTTGCCGGCACCACGCAATATCGAAATCGGCAGGACCAAGACAGGCGTTTGGCCAATCCACGATGCCGGACAGTTGGCCGTTCTCGAACAGAAGGTTGGCAGGGTGATAGTCGCGGTGGATAAAGGCCGGCGTGAAATCAGGCAGGGGACGGCGGGCGACGTCGATGACGCGCTGCCAGAGATCGGGGTTGTGCGTCCAGTTGGGCACCTGCGCGTTCGCAGGGTTGACGTAAGGAGAATATTTCCAGCCAAATCCCGTTGCGGGTAGCGAGTGGATCTTCTGAAGAGGCTGCGCGATCTGGAGCAGCCACGCGTGCAGATCGTGCGGCTTCAAAATCACCCTGCCCGGCAGAGAGGTCATCAGCAGGGAAGGGACGGAGCAATACGCCCCGAACGGATCGACCGCAACCACGCGTGGCGCAGGAATGTCGGAATGAGCAAGCACGGCGAGTGCGCCTGCCTCGTGCACGACCACATCGGGTTCCTCTTTGAGCCAGTCAGGGTTGGTGTGGCAGCGCAGTACAAAAGGCAATTCGGATTCGGTAAGCGACACCTGGAAGAGCGTGGACGATGTCGAACCGCTCATTTCTTCGATGTGCAGGTTGCCAGGGTGGGCTGAAAGCACCTGGCCGAGCCAGTCGAACGCGGATGCGGGAAGTTCAAAAGAAGGATGAAGTAAGGCGAACATCACTTTACCTTTATCGTCCCGGACAATTTATGCCTTTCGCACCGGCTGGCGCAGGATGGTTTTGTTCTTTTCAGGGGCAACCTTGCGTACGTCGCTCAGGTAGATTTCGTGATGTTTGCCATTTGGCAGGTAACCCTGATCGTGAATGAAAGCGTGCATCCCGGCGATGACGGGCGCTTCATCTGCGTAAGGGCCGAAGTAGAGAATTTGCACGCAATCGCCCTCATCGAGCAGCTCAAGCCGCGCCTGGCTGCCAAGGGGAGCTTTGCCCTTTGCAGTGCAATCGATAACGGCCGATTTCAGCATGGCAGGTGAGACGAAATCAGGCTGCAGGATTATCGCTGTCCAATCCCAATCATCCTTGCGCTCAAGGCTGAACTGGGTCATGTCCGGCATCCACCATAAGCTTTCCAGCCCCATCACGGTGAAATCGGGACCGCCGGATTTCTTGAGAGCGAATTTCAGCGTGTATGACAGCGAGTAGAGCGTCTGGATCGCGTCGATGTAGAGCCGCGAATTGGGATTGCCGTGTCCATCCACCATCAGGTAAGTCATGGCCGGCAGATGAACAAAGGAAAACTCGTGGCTCGAGGGCGAATAGAATGGCTTATACTGTTTTCGCAGGTCGATCTTTTCCATCGAGTTCCCTCCCAGGGTGCGTCATGGAATGTATACCCATTATCCATCAAAAAGAGCGTGATGGAACAGCAACTTGGGCGCAGCAATGTCATACAAATAAAGGAGAGAATTCAGGATTGCATCCGAACGATTGCGGGATAAAATGAACGGGTACAAAATCAGTCCCTGGAGATAACAAAATGGGTTTTCCAATCTACACAAGCGTGCGCCTGGTCAAAGGCGAAGATCTGAACCATCATGGTACGCTTTACGCCGGAAGAACCGCGGAATGGTTCGTCGAGTCGGGGTTTATTGCAGCGGCTTCTGAGACCAAACCCGAAAATATCGTCTGCTTGAAGATTCACGGAATGACATTCACCCGGCCAATCCGCAAGGGCGAATTGGTCAGCTTCAAGAGCCGGATCGTCAAAGTGGGCAAAACCAAGATCATGAGCCTGATCGAGGTCTTTGTGCACGACAAGCTGGCCGTGCGCGGCTTCATCTCTTTTGTGCACGTGGATCTGGATGGAGTTCCCGTGCCGCACGGGCTTGAATTAGAGCCCGAGACCGACGAGGAAAAAGCGCTCTACGTAGAAGCGACAAAGTTGGAAGAGGAATAATCCAGTCTGTTTCGTAACCAAACTCCCTTTCTGATCAAGAAAGGGAGTTTTTGCTTATCCTGCGTGTAGGCATTCTTCTGCTAAGAATTGGCGTCGCTTTGCTTGACGGCTTCGAGCAGCGCGTTGGCCAGTTCAACCGCCTGTTCATGGGTGAGGTAGAGATGGCTCTCGTCGTGCTTGAAGACCTTTTCGTCTTCGGGGCAGCTTTCAGTGACCTCCATGCAAATGTTGTCTTCGAGGTCGCAATCGGAAGATTCGTAGAAGATGGAGACTTCGAGGGTATCATCCAGAAGGTAAATCGGTTTTTTGCGGCTCATTTGCTCCTCTCCTCATTTGGATTATAGGATAAATGAAGAGCGGATTCAATGGGGAAGAAGCCGCCTTTCTACTCCTCGCCCTCCAAAATCTTGCTCATCTCCAGCGGCACGCCCTTCTCTGGCGCAAGCACGAGCGAAATGGCGCCCTGCGGGCAGTGCGAGGTACACACGCCGCAGCCCATGCACTTCGCCGTGTCGACATGATTCAATTCATCCATCATTGTGATGGCGCCAAACTGGCAAAAATCGACACATTCCGCGCAGCCGATGCACAAATCCTCGTCCACTTGTGAGAGATAACCCGACGAAGCCAGCATGGGCGTACCGTGGAAGTGGGCATCCATGGCTCCGCAGCAGCAGGAGCAGCAGTTGCATATGGCGTAGAAGCGCTCGAACACAGCTTCCTTGAAGAAGGCGTGATGCACATGTCCGCGCTGCTCTTCGGCTTCGAGGATGGCGCAGGCTTCCGCGGGGGTAATGGCGCGGGACTTATCGGCATGGTATTGCAGCACAAAGCTGGCAAATGGCTCGCCGACGATGAGACACACATCCAGCGGGAGGCACGGATGTTCGCGGGCTGCGCGGCATGGACAATCCAGCACGGCGATATGGTCCGGATGCTCGAGGATCAGGCTGCGCGCCAGTTTGTACGGAATCACGTGTTCGAGATCGGGCACGGCAATGTCGCGCTTGACGGTCACCAATTCACGCGCGGTCTGTAGCGGCACGACCTTGCCGTGGTAGGTATCTGCAAATTCGATCGCATCTGGGCTGCGCGGTTTCGCCGGAAACAGGCGGTTCCAGACGGGAAGAACGACGTTCAGGATCTTTGACAGCCAGGTGCTGCCGATGCCGGTTCCGATGTACAGGTAGGGGAAGCGCAAATAGACATAACCGTGAATCTTCTCTGCCAGCGGGAAGCCTGGAACCCGATTGGCTTCTTTCCAATAAGATCGTTTGGGAAATGATTCGGGCATGCTCTCCTCCATACCGGTATGAATATGATTATGATACGGTATTTCGATCCATTTTTCCATCCATAAAAAGGCGCTCATCCTATTTTGGATGAGCGCCTGGGAGAGCATGGATTCAGGTTACTTCGCAGATCGAATTTCACCGATCTCGATATGGCGCCAGTTGTAGAGCGGGCGCGGAGCATAAGGCGCAAGCTGCTTCATCTGTTCCGCGTCGAGCGCGCCCAATTTGCGCAGAATTTCGATGCAGGCGAGTGTCCGCGCGCGCGCACCGCCCTGATCGCCGTCAGAGATCTTCATGCAGATGCCCAGGGCGGGGGAGTTCTTGCCGTACGCGCCAGGCAGCAGCGCAATCGCCTGGTAACCCTCCCACCCGCCTTTGGAGAGGATCATTCCCTTGCCGGCAAGCATCAGGTCGGTATCGAAGGCGTTGGGTCCGGCAATCATGTCGGGGTTGGAGGTCATGGCGTGGAAAATGCGGCGCAGCGCAGAACGGCGCGGTTCAGGCAGGGCAGACGGATCCGCCAGTTGGGCAAATGCCCAAGCCGCAGCATGGAGTGGAATGGCAAAGACAGGCGCCGAGCAGCCGTCTGTGCCCAGGATGATCTGCTCTTTGGGCACGCCGGTCACCTGGCTGAAAGTGTCGAGGATAAGCTTCTGGGCGGGGTGCTGCGGGTTGAGGTAATCTTCCTTGGGAAACCCCATCAGCTTGCACAGGGCGAGCATGCCAGTGTGCTTGCCGGAGCAGTTGTGGCGGATGGGGGTAAAGGGTTCGCCGTTCTTGAGCATCCTTTCGGCAGTGGCCGGGTCTGTGGGGGGATGAATGCCGCACATCAGGTCGGATTCGGCGATGCCGATCTTCTTGTGGATGCCGGAGATGACCCTGACGTGCTCATCGGTGCCGTGATGCGAAGCGCACATCACTGCCAGTTCGCGCTCGGTGAGGTGAAACGCGTCCACCCCGCCGGCTTCGACGAATGCCAGCGCCTGGAAGGGTTTGGCCGAAGAACGCAGGAAGGTGACGATCTCGGGATCACCGGCGGATTGCACGACGCGGTTCTGTGCATCGACCACGGCATAAGCGCCGTAGTGGATACACTCGACGATGGGTCCGCGGGTGAGCTCGACGAGAGGAACATAATTGAAAGTTGTCATCAATAGCCCTTTGTGGGAGAT
Source organism: Chloroflexota bacterium (assembly GCA_021779955.1). Classification (GTDB taxonomy): domain Bacteria; phylum Chloroflexota; class Anaerolineae; order Anaerolineales; family Anaerolineaceae; genus UBA6107. The sequence continues at coordinate 31,721 of JAJXZS010000040.1, forward strand.
AAACACGCGTGAATTGTACCACCGGAGGAAACCGGGATTGGAGAGGGGAGAATGGAAAGCTGTCAAATCTGCCGGTTTTCCGGCAGGGCGCTGCATCGCCCCGGGGATCGCCCGGCTGACACCCAAACGCTTCTCGCAGGGTTCAGTCCCTCGGCGGCCTGCTAAAAATAGGGTAACTGCGCATAGCCAGCTTCTGACCTGTTATTTTGTTGGACTATTGCACCATCGAGCGCGCAAACGCCAGGAATGCATCGACATCGGCAAAATTGCTGACCAGGCCAACCGAGATGCGCACGGCACCCGATGCCTTTCCGTCGATACACAGGCGGAATTCATCGTAAGTCAGGCGCTGCTCGTGGTTCGGGCGCGTGAAGCACGCAGTCAATTCGCTTGGCGTGATGCCCAGCGCCAGTTCGCCGGCGCCCGGGTTGCAGAAACAGCCCGTCCGCAGCGAAATGTTCACCCGGTTGGCGCGTTCTTCGATATAAGTATGGTCGATGACTGCGCCGCCTGCGTCGAAGAAATTCATCGCAATGGTTCCGCCGCGCCGCTCGGTATCGATGGGCCCGTAGATCTTGATCAACGGGCGGCCGTTGGCGTGCTTGATCTCGAGGATATTTTCCAGCAGCCAGCCTGTCAGGCAGCGCACGCGTTCGTGAATGAGCTCCATCCCGATCGAGCGCAGGTGGTCGAGCCCTGTCTCCACAGCGGGGATGTTCAGGTAATCCAGAGTGCCGTCTTCGAATGCTGCCGGCGCATCTGCCAGGTAGTGCTTCTCTTCCTGCACCGAGACGACTGTGATCGTGCCGCCTGCGAACCAGGGCCGGCGCAATTTAGCCAACGCAGCGCGCCTGGCGATCAACGCCCCGACACCTGTGGGATAGCCGAACATCTTGTAAAAGGATATGGGCACAAAATCCGGGTGAAAAACGCTCAGGTCGAGCTTGTTGGTGGGGGCAAATGCTGCGACATCGAGCAGCACATCCCAGCCGCGGGCGTGGGCGCGCTCGATCCAGTCAAGCGGATGCTGGACGGCGGAAAAATTGGATTGAGCAGGATAGGCGAAGAGCTTGTTCTTGCCGTGATCGACCTTATCGAGCATGGCGTCGATTCGCGAATCGTCTGCACGCATGCGCGGCGGCAAAACGGGCACATATGTCACCTCTGCTCCCTTTGCCAGCGCGAATTCACGAATGCCGTTGACCGAGTTGTGATTGTCATAGGTGAGCATGTAGTGGTCGCCAGGGTCGAAGGGGTAAGACTCGCCCACCAGCTTGAGCGCGCCGCTCGCGTTCGACGTGAAGATGACCACATACTCCTCGGGCGAGGCGTTGAAGAAACGTAAGATCGACGCGCGGGTGCTTTCGATACGCTGGGTGGACGCCTGCGAGGTCGGATTGGATGAGTGCGGATTGCCAAAGACGCCATCGAGCAGCATTTTCTGCTCGGTCGCGATCTGCGAATCGGCATAGAGCCCGCCGCCTGTGTAATCGAGGTAGATCTGGCCCATGCGGTCGATACGCGAATACGATGTGCTGCGCAGATCGTCTATGGCAGCGGTGGAAGCGTAAGTTGGATAATGTGCAAGGAAGGTTTCGTATTGAGAAGTGGACATGGCTTGATTAAACCACAAAATCAAGCATCAAACGCCCTGGCCTCCATCGACGTCGACCATTTCTTCACACTTCTTTCACACGCCGGAGATACCATAATCATGGATTTGGATCATTTGGGTCTCTCTCCTCAAGTTCCTCCTCTTCGCCTGCGGTGGGGTGAAGGGGAGGAATGTTTTTAAGTCCCCGGCGGTAGGGGTGAAGCATCGTGGAGACGCCCTGAACGCCAAATAGCGCCGAACAATCACGAAGCTTCAACCGCTGTACTACTCGTCCAGGATCTTTTGTACGACGGCCGTATCGTCGGTGATAATGCCCGTCGCGCCTGCTTCGATCAAATGACGGATATCGTTTTCGTCATTCACCGTCCAAACATAGACGTCGATCCCGGCATCGCGCAAACTGCGCACGATTTCGAGATCTCCAATCGTCTTGATGCTGGGATTGAATCCCTGGGCAGCGTACTGGTTGACCAGGCTTATGGGATCATCCACATGTTTATCGACGAGAACTGCGGTGGCGATCTTGGGATTGGCTGCCTTCGAACGCGACAAATAATCATGATTGAACGAGGACACGATGACCCTGTCCACCATGTCCAGTTTCTCGATGAGGGCGACCACTTTTTCCACAACATCCGCGTCGCCGGGCGTCCTGGAAAGGTCCTTGATCTCGACGTTGACTCTCCATTGGTTGTTTTTGGTGAGAACCAGCGCTTCCTCCAGCGTGGGGATCTGGAGCCCCTTCATTTTCTGCTGGTCTTCCACTGAAACCCGCCCGTTTTTGATCGTTCCAAAGGGGTCGGTCTCGATGAACCAGGATCCGAAGTCCAATTTCTTCAGTTCTTCGAGCGTGAATTGCCTGACATTCCAGGGCATCTGGTTTGGATAGACCGCCTTTGCGTTGGATGTTCGGGTCAGTGTATCGTCGTGAATCACCACCAACTGCCCGTCATAAGTCTCTGCCACATCCAGTTCCCACATGTCGGCGCCCAGCTCGAATGCCTTTTGCGCAGCCAGCAGGGTATTCTCGGGGGCGATCGAACGCGCGCCCCGGTGGGCGATCACGATGGGGAGGGGGTAACTTGAACCGGGTGTACTGGTATCTGACATGGGAGCAACTCCTGCCGGCTGACAAGCCGTAATGATCAAGAGACTGATAATAATAGCAAACAATCCTTTTTTGGTCATAAAATGCCACTTTCTAGAAAAAAAGTGGGAGCTTTACTTGCCACTCCCACTTTTTCGTTCACTGATTTATCCGTTAGTCTATTGAGCGATTCCCATCGAAAGGTTGTATTCACCGATCGCCGATGTCACTGAGTCGGCTGCGGCGTTCAGCGCTTCTTCAGGAGTGGCTTTACCGGAAAGGATATCCTCGATCGTGCTTTCGATCGTCGCACGGGCTTCGGGGAACACGCCGATCAACCCGCCGTTCGTCACGCGGTTGTTCGGGGCTGCATGCAGCTGTTCGATCGCCGTGGTGAAGGGTGGATATTTTGCCATCCAGTCAACTGCGAGCTGTTCTTGATAGGCGGTCTTGCGAATGGGGAAATACCCGGACATGGTCTGCCAGTAAGCCTGCTCTGGAGCGGAAGCCATGAACTTGATATATTGCCATGCGCAGTCTTTCTCAGCCTGCGGGCGGTCTTTGATGATCCACAACGAGCCGCCGCCGATGATGGTGCCGAAATCGACCAGGGCCTGTTCGTTCGGGCGCGGCAGAAAAGCGGTGCCGATCTCGAATTTGCCGGCTGTGCTGTCCATCATTCCGCGTAAAACAGCGGTCGAATCGATGAACATGGCAGTCTGACCGGCCAGGAATGCATTTCGCGTATCCACTGTTGCGCGGCCGTAGTTCGCCAGGATGCCCTCATCATACATGGACTTCCACCAGTTCATAACCGCGATGCCTTCAGGACTATTGAAGGTGGCTTCGGTTGCCGCAGAATCTCTGCCATTGCCGTTATTGACGTATTCGCCGCCGGAAACTGCAAGGAATTGTTCGAAGAACCATCCGTAGATGGCGAAAGCGCCGCCGTATACAGAAACGGAACCATCAGCATTCTTCTTGGTCAGCTTGCGGGCTGCTGCTGCAAATTCATCGAACGTCTTTGGAGGATTTGCGGGATCCAGTCCTGCTGCTGTGAACATGTCCTTGTTGTAATACAGGATGGGCGTCGAGGTATTGAACGGCATGGAATATTGCTTGCCATTCACCGTGTAGTATGCCAGCACGTTGGGTTCGAGATCCGACACATCATATTTCTCGGCATCGATGTAGTTTTGCACAGGCTCAGAAACGTCCAGGTCCACCATCAGGCGGGTGCCGATATCATAGAGCTGAATGACGGTGGGGGTATCTTTGCTCTGCAATCCGGCTTTCAACTTATTCAGGGAATCGTCGTAACTTCCCGCGTAAGTGTAGACGACATAGCAGCTATCCTGCGAGGCATTGAAATCGTTTGTCATTTGCGGGATGGCTTTGCCGCCAATATCACCGGCCATGCTGTGCCAGAAATTGACTTTTGTGACCCCGGCTGTAGCTGGTGGGGGTGCCTGGGTGGGCTCAACAGCCGTGGGTGCCGACGTTGGAGCCGCCTGGGTGGCAGGTGGGGTGGTCGCTGCCGGCGTAGCGCATGATGATAGTACGAACGCTACGATCATCATTGCCGCCATTACCAAATACACTGACTTCTTCATGCTTCTCTCCTCCTGGGTGAATATGGATGGTTCTATTTGACTTGGATAAAATAAGAATTATCCCTTAACTGCACCGGCGGTAAGACCGCGGATGAGTTGGCGATTGCTGATGATGAATAACAGAAAAGTGGGAATCAAGATGATGACCACTCCCGCCATGACATTGTTGAACATGAACCTTTCCTGATCCTGCAGTAAGGAAATGCCGATCTGCACCGTCCGCATGTTCTCGTTGTTCGTGATCAATAACGGCCAGAGATATTGGTTGTATGTCTGCAGGAAACTGTAGACGGCGAGCGTGCCCAGCGCAGGACGGCCAAGGGGCAGCACGATTGTCCAGAGAAAGCGCAGGTGCCCACAGCCGTCCATCACGGCCGCGTCCCTCAATTCCATGGGGATTTTGAGGAAGAATTGCCTCAACAGAAATGTGCCGAAACCGGTTGCCATGAAAGGTACTGCAAGGCCTTGAAAAGTGTCTGTCCAGCCGAGTTTCTTGATCAGCAGATAATTGGGGATGATCGTGGCTTCCCACGGGATCATCATGGTCGACAAAAAGACCAGGAAAAGGATGTTCTTGTACTTGAAATCGATGAACGCAAAAGCGTAAGCCGCGAGGCTCGCGGTGAGCAACTGCCCCAGCATCACCAGGCCCGATTGAATGACGCTGTTCAACATATAACGGCCCAATGGCGCTTGTTCCATTGCACGCTGGAAATTGGTCAGGTTGAATTGGCTCGGGAACAATTTCGGCGGAAACGAAGCCACCTCTGAGTCATTCAACAGGCTGATATTGATTGCCGACCAGACCGGAAAAAGCACCACGACCGCCGCCAGGATAAGAACAATGTACCAGAAGGCCGATTTGAGAAAGCTCATGGATTGAAAAGAAAGTTTCATTCGTAATGTACCTTTTTTTCAACAACCGTGAATTGGATGATGGTGAGTGAAAGCATGATGAAGAACAGGATCACCGCCTGGGCTGCGGCAAACCCGTACCTCCCATTGAAGTAAAACGCCTGATAAATGGAATAAACGATGACATCCGTCGAATTCGAAGGCCCGCCTTTGGTCAAAATATAGATTTGAGTAAACGTCTGGAAAGCTGCCAGAATATCGATCACCACCAGGAAGAAAACGGTTGGGGATAATAACGGCAGTGTGATGGACTTGAATTTATTCCAGGCATTTGCGCCGTCGATCATCGCGCTTTCATACAGCTCTTCCGAAATCCCCTGCATACCCGCCAGCAGGATAACGGTATTGAGGCCCAATTGAAGCCACACAGAGCACAGCGAGATGGCCATGAGCGCCGTCTTGTCGCTGATCAGCCATGGGATGGCTTTGACGCCGATAAAACTGAGCAGGTAATTGAGGCTTCCTATGGTTGGATGGAACAGGTACATGAAGATCAGCGAAGCCGTGGCAGCCGATACGGCGATGGTGATGGAAAAGATCATGCGGAAAATGGCGATCCTTTTGAGCCGTAAATTGCCAAGCAAGGCCAGGATCATCGAAAAGACCAGCGTGGTGGGAACGGTATACAGCACAAATAATAGCGACCTGGTGATGCTATACGCAAAAGCCGGAGTCGCGATTAATTTCCGATAATTCTCAAGGCCGTAAAAGGCAACCGCTCTGCCGATCGGATCGGTGAGCTGGGTGCTGAGGATAAACGAGCGGACGAGGGGGACAAATACGAATGTAATAAAGATGATCAGAGCGGGAGACAGGAAGAGGAGCGCAGTAATAAATTTCTTCAGTTCTCTTTTTTGAACCCCCGAAAACCTTGGTTTCTTTTCGGGTGCAATACTTGCAGGAAATGTTTCCAGGATCTGAGATTGATTCGCCATGATTTCCCTTTTGAATCCAGGAATGACTAACCCTGACAGCTTGCCCGGTCCCCTGGTCAGTTGAGAACCACCAACTGATCCATCCTGTAGTCTCTATTACGATAGAGACTGCGCCCCTGAAGTGCCGGGATTCATCTTTGGAACTGAAGAAAAACCAGCCTATTGGTCGAGCGAATAAATTGGAAATGGGTGATTCACATGCGTAGTAATAGTATAGCGATTTGTCTTTTCAATGCAAGCGGTAGGGGGTAACTTAAAAAGCTGTAAACTCGCTCACCAGGCTCACCCGGATGCACATGGGAAGACCGCGGATGGGAGCGCCCGCAAATACACCAGCCCGCTGGCATCCGTCATCTCGCCGTAGGGTGAGTAGGAGCACACCAGGGGGATGGCGCGGGTTGCATCCGTCACTTGCCGCACCGAACCCAACGCGTCGGTCAGGAAGTAGCCGGTCTCGGCATCATTCACCTGGGCCAGCCGGGCGTAGCCGTAGACGTAGTTATTCGTGCCGTCCGAAAGCACCTGGATGACGTGGGCAAAGATAATATTCCGTTGGGAGGGATTCATTCTCCTGCTACTCAATGCAAGGGCAATCACACGACTGTTTTTTGCGTATATTGCGAGCCTAATAAAGGGTTGAATGAGTTCCTCTGGAAATGCTTTTAGTTATCCACACGCAATGCTGCGCTGTTAATCTATCGCCTTTTTCAACTCGGTGATCCTGGCTAGTGCTTCCGTATAGATGTCCATGAAGGACTCATAGATATTCCGCGATCTTTCAAGTAGAGCCTGATAATCCTCAGTAAGCACCCATACTGAACCCTGCACAGTTCCGTTTGCACCTCCGACAATAATTCGATTAATACGCCGTCGAAGCTTTTGCCAATCTTTCTTGCTCACAAGCGAAGTTATTTTTACATATCCAGCAAGCCAATTAATGATTTCAGTGTCCAAAGAAATCATAGAATCTAATTGCTTCCTAGCCTTGCTATATAGATTTGCCAGATATTGGTCACTAATTTGGGCTTCCATCTCATCAAAATTATCGGGGTATCCATTTCGACGAGGCATGAAATTTTGAAATAAATCACCAAAGCCTGAGTTATGAGAACTATGATACTTGTCTACAATGCCATGGTAGCCTTCTAGCACTTTCGCGATCCACTCGAGGAACGTTTTTTCATTGATTTCATAGCTTGTCGCGGCAAAGATCAATATGTGCATGTAATTTCTCCCATTTATGATCCGGGGACAAAAGCTGCCATTCGGAGGCCTAGATTGATGAAATAGTATCCTGTTGGAACAGTAACCACATCATCGTAAATTCCCAGACCTAATGTAATAACATCTTCAACAATCGTCACAACTATTATCGTACCTCCTACGGCGACCAAACCATAACCACAAGCTTCCTCAAAGGAGATTGCCGTAACAGGCTGAGTGACTCTTTGGCCCGGATTCCAATTTTGAGGCCTCACCAGTCTCTTATTTGGCACCAAGAATGGAAGAGAGGCGGCCGCAAGTGCATTCGGCTCAATCCAATAAATCACAGTACCAGGACCTACATAATCTGCGACTAAATCGGCCATAGGGAATCCTGCTAAAGGCATTCGATATTTTGCCGGCCAATCAATTCCAGTCCCAAGATGGAATGGTGTTGAATTCCAATTATAAGCAATGCCAAAATAGTTATAGCCGGCAAGTTTACTAAAATCAGCAGCCAAAATCAAATCAGCTACATAGCCTGAAGCCTGAGGTGCTGCTTTTGATTGCAGAAAGAATGGCTCTATTTCATAAACATCTCCGGTCAAGGAATTGAACATGTCGGGATGCCTAAAAGGGGTACCGGGTATTGGGAATTCCAATTGTCTTGTGGGATTAAAGCCTAGCTTTCGTTCATAATAAGCTTCTATTGGCCAATGGTACATCGGTTCTGCCGCCCACCACCGCCACATTCCGCTAGGATCAATGAAGTTGACAGGGTCAGCTCCGGCGTAGTTCCAGCGATTGAGCGAGGAAGGACTGTAATAATTCCCATGCCAGGTGTCTTTCGAAACGAACCGCCCCGTGGCCGGATCATAATATCTGGCGCGTAAATACACCAAGCCGCTGGCGTCCGTCATCTCGCCGGTGAAGCTGAAATCGGTCTGAAAATCGCCAAGCGATTGGGTCGACTCGCCGTAGGGGGAGTAGGCGCGCACCAGGCTGATCGCGCCTGCGTCGTCGGTCACCTGGCGCACAGAGCCCAGCGCGTCGGTCAGGAAGTAGCCGGTCTCGGCGTCGTTCACCTGGGCCAGGCGGGTGTAGCCGTAGACGTAGGTATTCGTCCCGTCAGAGAGCACCTGGGTCAGCCCGGCGTTCAGGTCGAGCGCGTATTGGGCCGTCACCCCGTTGACCGTGGATTGCAGGCGGTCACCCAATTAATCACGGGTTAGCCTTTGGATTCGGTAAAACCCAGTTATAGTTTTGGGCGATCCAGCCCTCCCCTTGCTCACTCTTGATCTTCCACCAGGTATATTGGCCATTCTCTACAGGTTGATCCAGTATGGTGAAGGTATCCCCGCTCTGCAATTTGCCGATTACGGATGCGTTGATCGAGGCTTCACTTCGAATATTCAGATTGTGACCTGAAGGCGATACGGTCAGCGTTGCGCCGTTTGAAATCTCTGGAAAGACCGTCAGCCAAAACAGGAATTTACCACCGTTACTGCCTTCCAAAGGTTGCCATTGCTTTTCCTTGACCGAGTAGATAGCGATTCCACTGTTCGAGCTATCCACATTTTCGTCAAATGCGATTTCAGATCCATCGGGCGACCAGAAGGGGATTCCTTCGCGTATTTCTGACGAATTGGTAATTTGAGTGGTTGTGCCATCTGAGAGATTGAGTATGAAAATATCAGTTCCGGCACTATAGCCGTCGCGCCTGAAAACAATCTCTTTTCCGTCAGGGGACCAACTAAATGCATCCTCGTCTGCTTCAGGAGAGTTCGTCAGGTTTTTGATGTTGCCATTTAGATCTACGAGATAAATGTCTCCGCCGCTAGTTTGCCAATCGGCGTAAATATACGCCAGGTTGGTGCTGTCAGGATTCCACATTGGATCAATAGCGATACCTTTGGTACCTGTATGTGTGAGTTGTGTTATGAAGGAATCTGCACAGGTTTCCAACTTGACAACGCATTTTTTACGCGCCACATATATATCTGTTACACCGGTATATCTACCACCCTCCAATCCGGCATTGAATTTGTCGGAGGCATACGCTAACCACTGACCGTCCGGTGACCAAACAGGGGTTGTTTCAAGACCAGACCAGTCAGTGATTCGGGCGTAAGTATTCTTGGCGATATCTGCTACAAAAACGGATGGGAATCCTTGTAGGGGGTCATCATTTATGGCATATACAAGGTATTTTCCATCAGGTGACCAACTTCCACTATAAAAATCAATTATTTGGGGTTGCGGAATTTTCAATTTTACTTTTGAGAATATGTCGTACGTATAGAATAATCGGTCCTCCAGGTTCAAGTACGCAATGATCTGTCCGTTTGGAGAAGGTATCGTGTCTCTGCTGTCATTGTCAAGGTAAGTGATACTATGTCCTGAATCAGAAACGTAAACAGGCTGATCATAGAGATGCATCAATTCCTGCGTTTCACCGGATGGCAGCACAATATAGGCTGCTCCTTCCTTCCAATACACAGGGTAAATCCCCGGGGTGATGGGTTTCTCACTTGGCGTTGACAGAAGAGCAGTTGCCATGGACGTTGCCGTGATGAATGTTTGGGTTGGGGCTTGAATCGTTGGCGTTGGTGATGCGGTTAGTGTGGGCGAGAATGTGATCGAGAGCACACTCGCTTGGGTCGGTGCAGGCATTACCGAATCGGTTCTTCGCATGGGTGATTCCAAAGGGGTATCCTCAGTCGATGTCCCGTTGCAGCCTGCTAAGATGCCAGGCAAAAACAGCAGGCTTAACAGGATCCATACAATCGCGTATCGTAAGACAACTATGTCCCATTGAGATTTGTTTTTGAGTCTATGATAAGAGAACAGGTTCACTTTCATTTCCCCCTCCGTTACATTGATGGAAGTTTATTGAGTCACGCTTCTATTCTACAAAGATTTCAGCAAATGAACAGGCTCCAAAACAGGATGCAAAATCCGGCCAAAATCGCCGAATTCTTGATTCTGCCATTCCCCCTACCACTCTCCTTCCAGCTTCCCCTTCACATCCCCCAAAAACGCATCCGCGGACGCCCCGTCCAGCACCCTGTGATCGAATACGAATGACAGATACACCATCGGGCGGATGGCGATCGCATCGTTGCCATGCTCGTCAGTCACCACCACCGCGCGTTTTTGGACTGTTCCTGTCCCCAAAATCCCCACCTGCGGCTGGTTGATGATCGGCATGGCGAAGAGCGAGCCGCCTGTGCCGTGGTTCGTCAGTGTAAAAGTGCCCCCGCGCACCTCGTCAGGCTGCAGCTTCTTCGTCCGCGCCCGCTCGGCCAGGTCGTTGACAGCGCGCGCGATCCCCTCGAGCGAGAGCGACGAGGCGTCTTTGAGCACCGGCACGATCAGGCCGGCGTCTCCAAGCGAAACCGCCATGCCGATGTTGACCTGCTTGTGCAGCAGGATGCCCTGCTCGGTCCAGGACGAATTCGCCAGCGGGTGTTCGCGCAAGGCTGAAGCAATCGCTGCGATGAAGTAGGCCGTCAGCGTGAGGTGGATTCCCTCCGCGGCAAAGCGCTCCTGGTTCGCAGATTTGTGCGCCAGCACACGCGACAGGTCGGCTTCCATCACGCTGAGCACGTGCGCCGAGGTCTGCTTCGACGCGACCATGCGTTCGGCGATCTGGCGGCGCACCGGGCTGAGCTGCACAATTTCTCCCTCGGTGATATCCGGCGCAGGCATTGCACGCGCTTGCGCTTGCACCTGCACCGCCTGTTCGGTCACAGGCGTCTGCGGCACCGGGCGCGGCGCAGCATAGGAAGACAACGCATCCAGCACGTCCTGTTTGGTCACCCTGCCGCCCAAACCCGACCCGCGTATCTTGCCGATATCCAGGTGATTCTCGGCAGCCATCTTGCGCACCAAAGGCGAAATCCACGCAGCGGACGCTGCAGCTTCGTCCGCAGGCGCGGATTCAGCAGCTTGAGGGACTGGCGCAGGCGCGGCAGCGGGTATCTCCGGCTGCGCGGGCACCTTCACGCTCTCGCCTGGCGCGCCGATCTCTGCCAGCGCTTCACCCACATGCGCCACAGAGTTGGGCTGGACCAGGATCTTCAGCAGCGTGCCGTCGGCGGGCGAGGGGATCTCGGTGACGACCTTGTCCGTCTCCACCTCGACCAGCGGCTCGAGTTCCTTGACCGTGTCGCCCTCGTTCTTCAGCCACTGCATCACCGTCACTTCATCCACGCCCTCGCCCATGCGGGGAGTGAGCAATTTTGTGGTCATCTTCGCCTCCTATCCCTTCAGATCCGGAAACGCCGAGGGTTTGGCCTCGTGCATCATCGCGTACGCCGCGTCGAAGACGCTCTCGGTGTTCGGCTTCGACCAGTAATCCCCATCCGATCCGTAAGCCGGGCGGTGCTGGGTGCCCGAAAGCGTGCGTGGTGGAGAATCGAGCCAGCGGTAGCCGTCCTGCTCCACCAGGCTCTGCTGCAGCATGTAGGCGGTGGTGCCGCCAGGCACATCCTCGTCCACGAAGAGCACCCGTGAGGTCTTTTGCAGAGAGCTGATAATCGTACCCCTCAGGTCGAACGGCACCAGGGATTGGACGTCGATGATCTCGGGCTGGATGCCAACCCCGGCAAGCTTTTCAGCCGCTTCGAGCGCCACCCGCACGCAGGCGCCGTAGGTGACGATGGTCAGGTCGCTGCCCTCGCGCAGGATCTCAGGCACGCCCGGCGGGACGATGATCTCGCCGATGTTGTCGGGCAGGCGTTCCTTCAGGCGGTAGCCGTTGAGCACTTCAACCACCAGCCCCGGGTTGTCGGTCTTGAGCAGCATGTTGTAGAATCCTGCCGCCTGCGTCAGGTTGCGCGGCACCAGCACCAGCATCCCGCGTGTGAGATTGAGGATGCCCGCCATGGGCGAGCCGGAATGCCAGATGCCTTCCAGCCGGTGACCCCGCGTGCGAATGATCACGGGCGCCTTCTGCCCGCCTGTCGTGCGCCAGTGCAGCGTCGAGACATCGTCAGAGATGATTTGCAGCGCATATAGCAGGTAGTCGAGGTATTGGATTTCGGCAAGGGGGCGCAGTCCGCGCAGCGCCATGCCGATCGCCTGCCCGATGATCGTGGCCTCGCGGATACCCGTATCGGTCACGCGGTAAGCCCCGTATTTCTGCTGCATGCCGCGGAAGCCCTGGTTGACGTCGCCAAGCTTGCCAACGTCTTCCCCGAAAGCGATAAAACGCGGTTCGCGGGCGAGGGCGGCGTCGAATGCGGCGTTGATCACCTCGAAGCCCATCAATGTGGGCGAGTTCTCTGTATATTTTGGTGGAACCGCCTCGATCTTGAACGGCGATTCTGCGGATTCAGAATACAAATGGTTCGTGAGGATCTTCTGCTCTTCTTTATCGAGAGCGTTGGCGAAGGCGACCACCTGTGCTCGCGCTGCAGAAGGCTCGGCCAGGGTGAGCACAGTGGCATTGTGCAGCGCGGAGAGGATGTCGCGTTTGAGCAGCGGGTCGGGCAGGGCGGAAAGCGCTGCCGCAGCCTGGCGGATTTCTGCTCCATGGGAGCTTGAAGCGGCAAGGTTCTCGAGGAGGGGCAGCGCGACAATGCGGAGCTTCAAAATCGGCGCCTGGTACGCCTGATACGCCTTGCGCCGCGCATCTTCGACCGTCTTCGTGTCCTCGATGTCCCAGGCATCCAGCTCGGCTTCCGTCGCCACCTGTTTCTCGACGAGCCACTTGCGGTACTGCTTGATGCAATCCCATTCGGCTTCCCAGGCCATGCGTTCGGGCGATTTGTAGCGCTCCTGCGAGCCCGAGGTCGAGTGGCCAAGCGGTTGAGTGGCTTCGGTGGCATGCACCAGCGCAGGGATGTGATGCTTGCGCGCGGTTTCCGCTGCCTCGGCGTAGATGGCAAGCAGGGCGGGGTAGTCCCAGGCGTGCACGGAATAGAGATCGTAGCCGCGGTCGCACTCCTCGGCGGGGCAGTCGATGCGCTTGAAGCCCTCGAGGATCGAGCGGATATTTTCCTTGACCATCTGGAACTGGTTGGGCACCGAAATGCCGTAGCCGTCGTCGTAGATGGTGATGATCGCAGGCGCATGCAGCACCCCGATGGCGTTGACCGTTTCCCAGAACAGCCCTTCAGACGTTGATGCGTTGCCGATGGCCGCCCAGGTGACCTCGTTGCCGTTGTTCGAAAACTGCGGGTAAGCTTTGAGCGATTCCAGGTTGCGGTAGAGCACAGATGCGTACGCCAGCCCGACGGTGCGCGGCATCTGCGAGCCAGTCGGCGCCATGTCCGATGCGGAGTTGTACGCGGACACCTGGTCGCGCCACGAACCGTCGGCATCGAGCAGCCTCGACCCGTAATGGCCGTTCATGTTGCGCCCGCCGGTGTGCGGCTCGCGGGTGACGTCCTCGTCGGCATAGAGCTGGGCGAAGAATTGCTCGAGCATTAGCAGGCCGAGCGCCATCATGATGGTCTGGTCGCGATAATAGCCCGAGCGCCAATCGCCCTTGTTGAACGATCTGGCGATGGCCAGCTGGATCAGCTCCTTGCCGTCGCCGAAAATGCCGAATTTGGCCTTGCCGCTGAGCACTTCGCGCCGCCCGATGACCGAGGCTTGCCGCGAACGCACCGCCAGTCGATAATCCGCAATCAATTGTTCTTTGGTAAGTGGAAGAGTGGTTGTCGTTTCCATTTTATCCCCAATTAAGACTCCCTTGATCTCATTATAGCGATGGGAGATTAGAAAAGTGTAAAAAGGGGATGAAAGGAAAGACCAGGCAACGAGTAACCAGGTAACGGGCAATGAGTTTTCACAGAGTTGGTCGCCAGGGTATGCTGCAATGCTGTTCATTTCAAACGGTGCCAGTATCGGCATTTCATAGAATTATGGATACAAAATGAGGTTGCCTTCTCGTTCTGGCAACCTCAAGGGCGAACTGGTTCTTTTAAGTCACAAGTTGAAGACCTCGCCGATTCTAGGGACTGATCATTGATGCCATTGTTCTGATGAAGTCTGATTGTTCATAACCCCCATTGATGAACAACTGTCATTGCAGTCCAGAAGCGCCCCGGTGTTATAGGTATTCTCCCAATGAAGAAAGTGGTTACAATTCGCATAGCCATGAGCGGAGGATATTACGTTATCTCATCCAGAGGGCATTGAACTCACTCCATAGCTATAGACATCACTGCAACCGGCCTGTGAAACGACCCATGTATAGGATGATCCGGCGTAATTGGTATCCTTATAGTCGATTCCAATCACCGTTGATAAATTTGGCACCATGCCACTGGGATAAGCTTCAGGCTCCAGCATTTCATCCGTTACATCTTGCGGCCGCACTGTGGCGTCCAACTTAACCTGCCCGTCGGTTGCTGCTTCGATCGATTCGGCAAATGAATCGTAGCAGCCGCTTTCCAAAATCGTCGAAGCTTCGTTGGTGCCCGGCGTTACGGGCGAGAGTAATGCGTAACAGTGCATTCCATTGCTGGTTCCCCACGGAATCGCAGCAATCAGGGCAATTCCAATGGCGATCACCCCGAGCATTGCCA
>JAJXZS010000009.1 GCA_021779955.1 Chloroflexota bacterium
GGCGGAACATAGGCACTCCCGTGTTCCGCTTTCAGAAGGAATATCGCCATCTGCGCCCGGGTCACAGGTTTCTGTGGACAGTACATCCCCGCACTACAGCCCGAGGTGATGCCTTCAGCAGCCAGTTTCTCGATCCAGGCTCCCGCCCAGTGACCCACCGGCACATCGCTGAACAACGCGCCGCTGGCTACAGGGGGAAGATAATCCTTTCCATATTTTCCTTTAAGCAGGAATATCGCCATCTGTGCCCGGGTCACCTGGTTATCCGGGCAGTAGCGCAAGGGTGCCAGGGCACAGCCGCCGGTGATGCCCTGCGCATACAGCCCTTCGACGTAACGGTAGTACCAGGCCGGGGGAACCACATCGGCAAAGGTGATGATGTACAGGCTCTTTGCAGCGGATTCGCCAGGGTTGGTTGTGGGGTTGTAGACCATAACATTGATGGTCTTGATCTGCGTCAGTTCGGTCTCATTCACCCAGGTGTACAGTTGAGTTGAATTGACATATGTCGTGTCCCGATCCACCCCGTCCATGCGGATGATCGAGTCTTGGGCAAAATTGCTCCCGTTAACCATCAGCGCGAACGAGGACGTGTTCGTTTGAGCTGCAGTGGGCGAAAGCGCCGAGATTACCGGCAGTGGAGTTGAGGCGGTGAAATTGATCCCGGTCAGGTTTCCGCTCACATTCACACTACGAGTGGTGGGAGTAAACGTGTAGCCTGCCTTCGATGGGGTGATCGCTTTCGAGCCGGCGCTGACATTCTGCAGAAGGTACTTTCCGTCCGCTCCTGTGAGCGTGCTGAGCCCTCCCCCGGCGCTGATGGTCACCCCGGAGACCGGTCCGCCCGAGTTGGTCACCGTTCCTGAGATTGTATAAGTCGATGCCGAAGGCTGGCAGGTGTAGATGCCTACATTGTCGACCACCCAGCCGAAGTACGTTCCGGTTTCATCGGTTGCCAAACGCCAGCGGAAGCGAATGTTTTTTCCTTTAATGTTCGGATCCAGATCCAGATTGTATCTTGTGGATACAAATCCATGGCTGTCGATTCCAAATGCCTCACGACCTCTCAAGATATTGGTAGTTCCGTGGGGATAGGTGTAATCGTAAACGACATTGTCATACGCCTGACCACTATCGTAAAGAACCTTTGCATCTTTCCATGCCCCGCTGTTGACACTGTATTCAAGCACGCCTCCGTCGTATGAATACAGCTTGCTGTACTGGTCGATTCCAATTTCAAAAGCAAATGAATGGTCGAAATGGAGATAAGTCGTTCCGGTCGCTGGAACTTGCACGCCGTTTGACATGGACGCGATCATATCAGATGTGTAGTTCGCCTCAGGACCAAAAAGGCTGTAATCCCCAGTCGCAGCGTATCCGATTGCCCGCTGCCAGTGAGCCGGCGCTGTGGGATCGGAAAAAACCCAATTGTTGGTAGGGGTCTCGAAACCATCCTGGAAGAGATAGCTGGGGGCGCTTCCGGCCGCGCAGACAGGTGCTTCCGGCGTGAAGTTGGGCGCCGGATCCAGATTCATCTCCACAGCGTCGAGCGCGTTCTTGACCTGGGCGCAATCAGTATGGGTAACGCCTGCCGGGCCGCCCACCACATTGTGGCAGGCCTGCTGGAGCGCGTAGTATAGGTCTTTGTAGTCAGAGCCTGAGGTGAGCAGATGAAGCTGGGCTTCGAAGTAGATCTCGGCAACCTTGTCCAATCCAATGCCGGTAACCGTATGTCCATCATAAGTACCGCCGTCGGTCATCAGGTAGACAGCGTGATTGTTGACGCCGCTGTTGGTATGAACGCCACCGTTATCGAAACTGAAGTATCCAGCGTTTGTAGCATTCAAATCGAGAATTCCGTGATGATAAAGCGGATCGGTGATTTTTGCAGGTTGACTGAAATTGTTCGGATTAGCCATATCTCGAACCGGACCGTAACTCGCTTCAATCATCCACCGGCCGAAAGTTGAATAGCCATAAGTTTGGTCGACGAACTCACCCCACAGATCGGAGAATGACTCATTTATCGCACCCGATTGATACCAGTAGTAAAGATCTGAGGTGTAATCGGTCACCCCATGCGTCAATTCGTGGCCAACGGTATCGATCGTGGTCATATCGTCGCCGAATACAACCTCCTTACCATCCCAAAACGCATTGTTATAATAATATCCATAGTGTACGCTATTGACGAATGGAAGCCCTTTTCCGTCCAGTCCACCCCACCCATGATGCAACAGATAAAAAGTAGAGGTAGCCATTGCATGTTTCTGAGCATAGTCGGCATTACTATCATTCCCATACGTACAGCTATAATCGGTTTCGTCGCATAGAAAGACTCCCGGAAGCGGGACTTGTTCTTCCGTCAGGTTTTGCATCGTATATGTGCTGATCGCGATGCCGTTGGTTACAGTAAGGACAGTTGGCTTATCTACTCCTTGCACTGTTGCGATCACAGAATAGATACCAAAAATTGAATTTTCCACATACTTTGTCTTTGCCATGCCGGTTTGGTCGGTGACAAGCGAGATGAAATACGATCCATTGGGAAAAGTGCCGCTTGCCCCTGAGGATGGAGCCGTCAGGGTGACAGGAACTCCGGCAACCGGAAGCCCATTTGAATCCAGGACAGAAACACCCAGTTCATCTGCGAGCGGATTGCCTGCATGACCGTACCGAGATTGCTCTTTGTAAGGGAAGACAAACGCCGGTGTAACACCCCCAAATCGGGATTCGACCGCACCGATATCGCAGTAAGCTACCCCATCCAGATCACCGTCGATCGGTCGGGCAGTACCTATTTGATCGACAGGCTCGCAGGACCCTGCGTCTAAACTCTTGATTCCATCGACTGCCTTGCTGCCTGGAACCAATGCGTGGTAGCCACCAGGCAGCAAAGGTGTAAGCAATAAATTGATTTCTGGATTCTTGTATACAATGTCCGTGGCTTGGGCCATTCCAGAGCAGTATGGATCGAAAATGTTATATCCGAGCGAAATAATGCCGGCGCATGACACATATTGGTAGTATCGATTTCCAGCTACGATACTGTTTTGCAGGTATATAGGACCTGTTGTGGCATAAGATCGACTGCCCGTAATCGTCGAATTCTTAATAGTTGAGATTGATCCAAGATCATTATCGATTCCCGAATTTCCAATCCCGCTGATGGTGGAATTGACAAGTTCAAAATGACCATAATTCGTGATTCCGTCAGTAGATTGGCTTACGACTGATTGCTTGATTATCGCATTCGCGCCTTTACTTACAACTATACCCACTCCAGTATTGCGGATCCATAAGCGTTCGATTGTAACTTCGCCCGCGTTCACTTCCAACGAAGAGCCGTAGGCTCCCTTATCCATAATTGTTAAGCCCGCCTGATTTGTATAAGTATCGTTCCAGCCGCCCAAAAGCGCCAGGTTCTTGTTAATTTTGGCCATAGGCACATTTGGCATGGTACCTAAATATGTTTCTGCTGAAATCTTGATAATATCCCCACTAAGAGCCAAATCAACCGCTTTTTGAATCGTTGCGCAGGCCATATCAGGCACATTACAATTATTGGAGTCACTGCCGGATTTCGAAACATACCAGGTGCTGAAAGCGGCATTGTTCATTTGAATGCCGAGGGGGGGAACTCCCGGTACTTCCGCAATAACCTCGAATGATCCAAGAATGCCATTTGCCGTGAACACTGGCGGCGTCGCGACCCCATTTGAACTGGACGTTGCAGTTGTTGTAACGGACGCGGTATCTGCAAACGTACCGCTTGCCCCTGACAACGGTGCCGTAAATGTAACCACCTGGCCAGACATTGGGAAACCAAACTGGTCAAGAACTTTGACACTCAGCTCACTATATGCCATGTTGATTCGCGCAGAACGGTTGGTACTTCCAACAATTTCTAAAGACCCAACAGTGGCTATCTCATTTACCATCTGGAACTGAACTTCAATAGCTGTTCCCGCAACATGGGCAGAGACGCTGAATGCTCCTTCAGTTCCATTCGCTGTGAACATTGAAGCAAGTGCAATTCCCTCGTTATTAGTCAATGCAGTCGAAGTTGCTGTTCCTGTATCGGCAAAAGTGCCGCTGGCACCGCCTGAGGGAGCAGTAAAGATCACTTCAACTCCGGGCATCGGGGCGCTAGTCTGATCCGTTACCCTTACCGCCATCTGTCCATAGGCAGAAAGAGGATTTGCGTGCAAGCTGGTTTCTCCCACAATTTCAGCTTGGCTGGCGACGGGGATATAAATATAAGGAGTTTCAAATGCGCCAATATCGCAAATCGACACGGTATCATTGTTGCCGTCCAAAGGTCTTACCGTTCCGAGCTGATCGGTCTCCCAGCATGATGGATTCCCTGTTCCGGGCGTAACGTTGCTTCCAGCATCCACCACTGGACTTGTTGATGGGATATCGTAAACACCCGTGGATAAAAGCCCGCCAAATGAAGTACCCACGCCGGTGATATCCCCGTCTCCGGCCGTATACGTGCACTCCGCGGCATTTTGGATCAGGTTATGGCTCTTTTCTGGAAAGCTTCCATTGCTGGCGCAATCTGAAATGGCAGGAGCATGATTACCTGCAATGACCGTGTTGAACATCTTCGCTACGCTACCGGCGAAATAAGCTCCACCTGCAGCGACGCGCGCGGTATTGTCAAAGATAGTCACATTGTAGATATTGATGGCCCCTGTGTTATTGATTCCGCCGCCAGTACCTGTTGCATAGTTCCCGCCAATTGTTGTGTTATAGATCGAGGTTGAGTAGGTATCTACCAATTGGATACCACCGCCATATACGCCGGTATTTCCATGAATCGAATTATTCACCAGAGTCAGGTTGACGTTCGGTCCAGCGTAAATCCCGGAATTTATCATGTTGACGATTTCGAAATTCTCGACACTGACGCAGACAAGATAGGATGGGTCGATATAAATCCCCTGGCGGACGCCCTCGCCATCAAGTTTTGTATATCCAACCTTTGCTGAAAAATCGGAATTCCAGCCACCGCTCAAAACGACACCCGTATCGACCACCACAAAATGATCGCCGGAAATATCGCTGCTGGTATAAGTCTCGGCCGCAATCCGGATCTCATCCCATTCGGTAGCCTTGTCCATCGCTCCCTGAATGGATCCACAGGACGTCGACGCGCTCAAACAGTCATTGGTATCATTTCCCGCTTTTGAGACGTACATTATCCTTCCCACTTCTTGTGCTGTGAAAGAACTGCCACTCACCTGCTCAGTTGGACGAGGCGACCCCGTCCACCCTTCGGGCGGCTGAGCGGTTGGAGTAGGCGCAGGCGTGGCTGTTGCCTGAACTTCCTGCGCCACCCCTGCCGTGTTCGTATCCACCTGGTTGAATTGCAGGCTGATGCCTCCCCGTTCCGCGTTCACCAGCACCAATATACGCATGCTCTTGTCATTCGCCACCGTGGCTTCCATGCGCCACACCAGTTCGGCCGGTTTGGTGGAGGGCATGATCAGCCGCTCATCGAAGATCCACAGCTCGGGCTCGCTCAAGACCACGTTCGCAGGGTCTACCTGGTAATTCTTTTCCATCATCCCCACGGCCTGGCTTTTGGCTTCCTCGGCAGTGATCACCGGTTCCGTGGATATGGTCAGAGCGGGTGAAGCCTCTCCAGACATCGAGTACAACATTCCGCCTGCCGAGAGATCCACAATGATCTCCCCGCCCATCACCGGAATGCCCTGGTAGGTCTGCTGGTAACGGTAGTACTTGTGCTCAGCACCTGCCACATCCTCTTTCATCAGCGAGAGTTCTTCGGTCGGATTTTGGATGCCGAACATCGGCCCATATTGAGCCAGGGCTGCTCCCAGCCTGTCACCAACTTGCTGTGCCCCCATCTGCGGACTCTCCACAGGCAAGGTTTCCCCATTGGCTGCTCCGATAAAGGTGACCATGCCGGTTTCTTCACTCCGGTCGATCACCGGTTCGTCGGCAGCCTGATCTGTGGTTTCAGCTACCGATGCGTCTTGCGCCTGCACCGGATTCATCGTGGCCGGCACGTACATCAGTGACTGGAATAGCATGGCGGCTACCATGACAGCATTGAGGATGGTGTTTTTCATCTGGGTCTCCTGGAATTGGTTTGACTCCCCCGTGCAATGTTTTTGGAGTAATTACATTATATCCACTTTTTTCTCATCCTATTCTCATCTTTAAAAGTTGTGAATATAAAAGGGGTGGCCATTGGGCCATCCCTCGCTCATGCATCTCATTTCTTGCTCATGCCATGAGCAGCTTGAGGCTCTCTTTCCATCCCGGGAACGATAATCCAAATGCCTGCTGGAATTTTTGGATCGACAACTCAGTCTGCAGCGGACGGGTGGCTGGTGTCGGAAATTCATTCGTCTTTGAAGGCAGCAGTTCCTTCACTTTGTGCTCATCTTTCCCTTGATCAAGCTCCAGGATCGCTTTTGCCCACTCGTAGCGGCTGGCGGCGCCCGCTCCCGCAAGATGATATAGCCCTGATTTTTCCTTTATATACCCGATAGGATCACTTCTTCCCCGGGCAATCACCAGAGCAGTCGTTTCGGCCAGCATCCGCGCAGAAGTTGGGCAGCCGATCTGGTCATCCACCACCCGCAGGGTTTCCTGTTGGCGTGCCCATTGCAGCACCTTGGTCACAAATCCCCCCTGGCGCATGCTATAGACCCAACTGGTGCGAAAGATCAGGGTTGCCCCTCCCGAGGCTTCGACGACCTGCTCGCCGCCCAATTTCGACCTGCCGTAGACATTCAACGGATTCGGAGCGTCCGCTTCGACATAGGGCGAACCTTTCATACCGTCGAAAACATAATCCGTCGAGTAATGGATCAGTGCAGCATCACATCGCCGAGCTTCCTCTGCCATAACCCGCGGAGCATCAGCATTGATCCGCTGCGCAAGCTCGGGTTCACTTTCGGCTTTGTCCACGTTGGTATACGCCGCCGCATTGACGATGATTTGAGGGGAAAGCTTGCGAATCAGCTCACGAAGATTTTCAGGCGCCGACAAGTCGATTTCTGGATAATCCAGGGCAATGACATCACCTAGGGGGGTCAGAGTTCGCTGAAGCTCCCATCCCAACTGGCCGTTCTTCCCGATCAGGAGCAGTTTAATGCTCATCCCCTTTTCACCAGTCGCTGAAGATATCCGCCGTAGCCGTTTGTGCTCATCGCTTTGGACAGATTAAGGAGTTTTTCGCGATCGATGAACCCCATGCGATATGCAATTTCTTCGACACACGAGATCATCAAGCCCTGCCTGTCCTGCACCGCCTGGATGAAGTTGGCCGCCTGCAGCAAAGATTCGTGAGTACCTGCATCCAGCCAGGCAATCCCTCGGCCCAGATATGTGACGTGCAGTTCACCCATTTCGAGATACAGCTTGTTCAAGTCAGTGATCTCGATCTCCCCCCTTGGAGAGGGCTTGAGCGATTCGGCAAACTCGACAACACGCCGGTCATAGAAATAGATACCAGGGACAGCATAATTCGACTTCGGGGCTTTGGGTTTTTCCTCCAGGCTGATGGCCTTGCCTGACGCATCGAATTCAATCACGCCATAGCGCTCGGGGTCGCGCACCTCATACGCAAAAATGCAGGCGCCGCTCTTCAACTCTGCTCCCTCGCGCAGCCGTAAAACCAGGTCAGTGCCAAAGAAGATATTGTCGCCGAGGATCAGGCACACCGGTTCGCCGGCAATGAATTCCTTGCCGACAATGAAGGCATCGGCCAAGCCGCGAGGTTGATCCTGCCTCGCGTAATCAAAGTGAAGACCCCACTGCGAGCCGTCCTGAAGCAGACGCTGGAAGGAGGGTAAATCTTCGGGCGTGCTGATGATCAAAATATCCCGGATATTCGCAAGCATGAGCATCGAGAGTGGATAGTAGATCATCGGTTTGTCGTATACAGGCAGCAATTGCTTGCTCATTGCCTGGGTAAGGGGATTCAAACGAGTCCCTCTTCCACCTGCCAGAATGATGCCCTTCATGCTTCCTCCCTATTTACGCTCTTCATAATTTTTTACCACCCAGGACTGGTATTCCACCTGCTGGCGGATCGCGGACACCCATTCGGGGTGACCGAGGTACCATTCGGTCGTTTCACGCAGCCCCAATTCGAGTGTGTGGGTTGGCACCCAACCCAATTCCCTCGAAATTTTGCTGCTATCCATGGCATAACGGCGGTCGTGGCCAGGCCGGTCCTTGACATACTGGATCAACCCGCGTCGAGGAGTGCCGCACGGACTCATCTCATCCACCAAATCGCAGATCTTGTGAACGATGGACAGGTTGGTGGGCTGATTGCCTCCACCGATGTTATAGCTGCTTCTATCTTTCGCCTGCTTCAGCACAAGATAGATCGCATCGCAGTGATCCTGAACATGCAGCCAGTCGCGAATCTGATTCCCATCTCCATAAACCGGCAGAGGCTTATTTTCGAGAGCGTTCAGAATGATCAGAGGGATCAATTTCTCAGGGAATTGGTTCGGCCCATAATTATTCGAGCAATTGGTGAGAGTGTATGGAAAATGGTAGGTGTGCCCATAAGACCGGACGAGATGGTCTGCCGATGCCTTCGAAGCTGAATAAGGCGAACTGGGAGCATATGGGATTTCTTCCGTCCAGGCGGGTTCTCCGGGTTTCAGGGTGCCGAACACCTCGTCCGTTGAGATGTGGTGAAATCGAAACCTGGCTGAATCAAGACCGCCGTTTGCTGCCCAATACTTCCTGGCAGATTCAAGCAATGTGTAAGTGCCCACAATATTGGTCTGGACGAACTGGCCCGGCCCCAGTATCGAGCGGTCGACGTGGCTTTCGGCAGCGAAGTGCACGATCGTATCGATCTCATGATCTTGCAGCACGCGGTCCACCAGTGCGCCATCGCAAATATCGCCATGAATGAAGCTATGGCGGGATTCATCAGGTAGCCCGCGCAAATTCTCCAGGCTGCCTGAATAGGTGAGAGCGTCCAGGTTGTAGACATGGACAAGAGGTTCTTTTATCTGCAACGTGCGGATGAAATTGGATCCAATAAATCCGGCGCCACCTGTCACCAATACGTTTTTCATGCATTACCCCTCAGGTCGTAAACTTCAGCCTCGCTCAGCCGCTTCCCGGCCTTGTCTTTTTCTGACAGAATGGGACTTTGCCCTTCTGTCAACGGCCATCGAATCGCAAGATCAGGATCATCCCACAAGATGGATCGTTCGTATGCGGGAGCGTAGTAGTCTGTGGCTTTGTAGAATACTTCAGCCCAATCGCTTATTACATAGAAACCATGGGCAAAGCCGGCAGGGATCCAGATTTGCCGCCGGTTTTCCGCGGATATCACCTCGCCCACCCACTTACCGAATGTCGAAGAACCTTTGCGGATGTCCACAGCCACATCGAAAATCGTCCCGGCCACGGCTCGAACCAGCTTGCCCTGAGGTTGTTGAATTTGATAATGCAGTCCGCGCAGGATGCCCCGCCTCGAGCCCGAGTGGTTATCCTGCACAAAGCTCACAGTACCACAATTGCGGGCAAATTCATCAGCGCGAAACGTTTCGAGAAAGAATCCGCGTTCATCGCCAAAAACCTTCGGCTGCAGAACAACCACGTCCGGGATTTCGGTATGTAAATACTCCATGACTATAGCCCTCGATATGCTTCAATGACAGAATCAGGATCGCCAACCATTTCGATGACGCCCTTGTGAACCCATGCCGCACGTTGGCACATTTTTCCCATATCTGTCATGTTGTGTGAGACCAACACGATTGTTGATCCTTTATCTCGAAACTCGGTCATTCGAGCATTGCATTTTTTTCGAAATTCTTCATCGCCTACGCTCAGAATTTCATCGACGAGTAATATGTCAGGCACATGTGCAGTTGCCACCGCGAACCCCAACCTGGCATACATACCTGAAGAATATGTCCGGATAGGAGCATCGATGAAAGGCCAGAGTTCTGCAAAATCGACTATCTGGTCAAAACAGGCTTCCATCTCTTTCCGGTTGTACCCCAACAAGGCGCCGTTCAAGAAAACATTTTCCTTACCCGAAAGCTCTGGATGGAATCCGGCTCCAAGTTCGAGTAACGGAGCAACTCTTCCGAAAATCACGGTCCGGCCTTTTGTAGGCCGCAGCACCCTGGAGATCACCTTGAGAAGCGTGCTCTTCCCGGCACCGTTTTTTCCAATAAGGCCAAATACCTCCCCTCGATATACGCTCAGGTCAATATCGTGGAGTGCCCAAAAAGTGTTGTACCGTATTTTCCGTTGTAAGAATCGGATCGCATACTCCTTGAATGTCCCGATCCGTTCCTCTGGGATACGATATTGGACGCTGACCTTCTCAAGTCGAATAATCTCTTCCTGGGCAGTCGACGAATCGCGTTTCTCTGACAATATGGACTCAGACACGGTATGCAAACTCATCAGATTTGGATGTAAAGAACAGCCAGCCAATTACCAGGACGGCAATGCTGACGACAGCCGCCGGCCATATCTCATTGAGGGTAGGTATACGTCCATCGTAAATGGGCAACCTGAAGAGACGAACGAGCTGGTACATCGGATTCAGGTGATACAAGAGGTTGAATTGCGGAGGAATAATATTTTCAGGATAGATAATCGGTGAAAGATACATCCAGGCAATCAGGATGATCTGGTACATTTCTGCCACATCTGGAAAGTAGACAGCCAGGGTCGACAAAATCAAGCCGATACCGAGCGCAAATGCGGCCAGGAAAATCATTGATACCGGAAGAAAGGCGATGGCAGGTGTGATCGGGCTCTTGATGAAAAGCATCACAGCGATCAAAGGGACGATTGAAAGCGACAAATTCACAAGCGCAGTCAGCACGGCAGATATGGCAAATGAAGTTCGCGGTACATAGATGCGCTGAATGAGGTTGCCGCCCCAAACGATCCCGCTCATAGCGGCGCTGGTGCTTTGAGAAAAAAAGTTCCACGCGACCAAACCGCTCAACACGTAAGCCGGGTAGTTCGGCACCATTTTGAACAATTGTGAAAAGACAAGACTCATCACAATCATCATGCCCAGCGGATTGAGCATCGTCCATGCGACGCCCAGGAAAGAGCGCTTGTACCTTGCCAGAATATCGCGCCGGGTGAGCTGGAAGATTAGATACTTATAGCGCTTGATTTCTCGTATCTCTTCAAGCGCTGGCACCTTCTGGGTTGCTGAATCAAAATAAGGACGTAAAGTCATCAGTTTGTCGGTATGGGTCATGCTGGTATCAATTATAATACAGCCAGAGTCTTTTCAAAGTTACGACAGTGAAGGATCTGAATGCAGGCTTATGTGTTCTCAAGCTGAACCACCAAATGCCGGGGGAAATCCATTTTTCTCGATCATCATACTTTGCTGGAATAGTGACCGATTTTTAGCCGATTGCTTGAGCGCTCTATCGTTTCAAACCGAAAAAGACTTCGAGGTGCTGGTGCTCGACAACGGTTCGAGGCAACCTGTTTCTCCAACCAAGGATGATAACATCAAAACCCTGGATATTCACTGGCTCCGTTCCGAAGAGAATCTCGGCTTCGCGGCCGGAAATAATTATGCCGGCAAAAGCGCCCGCGGTGAATACCTTGCCCTCTTGAACGCCGACGCGTTTCCTGCGCCCGATTGGCTCGAGCAGGTTCGCCGCGGCATCGAGAAATACCCAGATTGCTTCTTTGCCTCCAGGCTCATCATGGCCGACCACCCCGACCGGTACGATGGAATTGGAGATGTATATCACGCGAGCGGTCTTGCCTGGCGCAATGCGTACAACTCGCCGGTTTTGGAAAAAGAATCCGACCACGAAGTGTTCAGCGCATGCGCAGCCGCCGCAATTTACCCCAGGGCCGCTTTTGACAAGGTAGACGGCTTCGATGAAGCTTTTTTTGCGTACATCGAAGACGTCGATCTCGGTTTCAGGCTGAGATTGGCCGGGTACCGCTGCATCTACCTTTCGAGGGCCACGGTCAAGCATGTGGGGTCGGCGAGTACCGGACTCAAGAGCGAATTCTCAGTCTATTATGGCTTACGGAATTCGGTTTGGGCATTCGTCAAAGATATGCCCGGTTTTTGGGTCTGGCTTCTGGCCCCGGCGCACATTCTCGCCAATCTTCTCCAGATCTTCATGGGCGTGATCCATCATCGAGGGCGGGTAACCCTGCGGGCAAAGGTCGATGCGGTCAAAGGTCTGCCGAAGGTGATCAAGAAGCGAAAGGCCGTGCAGGCTTCAAGGATCGCTGCGATCCCTGCTGTCCTCAAAGCAATGGACTGGAATCCCTTTTCGCCGGTGATCAAATGGCTGCAGAGATGATTCCCTCCGAAGTAGACGTTTCCATCTGCATCCTTGGCTTGAATGCAGGTTCCTACCTTCAAGATTGCCTGGCGTCGATCTATGCAAGTGGGATCACCTCGACTTTCGAGATCATTTATGCCGACAATCATTCCTCGGACGACAGCGTTGCACTCACCAGGGCGAACCACCCGGACGTGAAGATCTTCGAACATGAGCAAAACCTTGGCTACGCCAGGGGCTATAACCCTGCGATCCGCCAGGCGCGGGGGAGATACGTTTTGCTGCTCAATCCGGATACGCTTGTGCCTCAAGGAAGCATTCAGACATTGGCGGACTACCTCGACCAGCATCCCCAGACCGGAATCGTAGGGCCCAAAGTACTCAACGCAGACGGCACATTCCAGGCACAGTGCAAGCGCGGCGAAGCCCGTCCGTGGGAAGTCATCTGCTATTTCTCGGGTCTCTCGCGCCTTTACCCGCACGACCCCCGGTTTTCCGGCTACCTTCAGGGACACCTCAGTGAAGATGAAACGAACGATGTGCCGGCCATCTCAGGTTCGTGCATGATGATTCGCAGAGAAGTGATCGAGAAGACCGGACTGCTCGACGAGGCGTTTTTTGCCTACCAGGAGGATACGGATTATTGTGTGCGTGCAAGGAAGGCGGGTTGGAAAGTGACCTACCTGCCGGCAGCTCAAATCACGCATTATGGCGGCAAGGGCGGAGCAAAAGAGCAGCCTTATAAGGCCATCTATGAATGGCACCACTCCTACATGATCTATTATCGCAAGCACCTGGCACACGACTATTTCTTCCTGCTGAACTGGTTCTTTTATTTTCTGATGGGGCTGAAGCTTGCCTATTCGCTGCTCCTCAACACTTTCAGAATCGAGAAACATCCCGGCCCAAAGCGGGCATGAGATTCTCCGGCCGAGACTGACAATTTCCTGATCTTATAGACCATCATTTCCGATAGAATTAGCATATGATTTAAGTATGACGCTGCGGCGGCGAATGGATTCTACATTCGGATCCCTGACCGCTGGTTGTGCCGAGGATGAATGGCTAAGGAACTCTTCCCGTCTAAAGAACGTAAAAAGATCTGGCAAAGGCTGGGCGTGGTTGTCATTCTTGGGCTTGCCATCTACCTGATCCTTCCCCAAATTACCGTTCTGACTAATTCGCTGCAGATCGTCGAAGCAATGCTCTTCTGGGCGGTCATTCTGGCGTTTATTGCGCAGGTCTTGAGCTATTTCGGCAGCGGCTACCTGCTGCAAAAGACGCTCGCCATCGCCCAGGAGGGCGTCTCCCTGGTGCGCAGCACGCTGATCGTTCTGGGAGCAGCCAGCATTTCGATCGTGGCAGGAGGGTTGGTGGGGAGCTCAGCGGCCATCTATCATTGGACCCGCGGCGAAGGTGAAGACGTCGAAGGCGCCACGCTGGCGAGCCTCTTGCCCTCCCTGTTCAACGATTTTATCCTGGTCCTGTTTTCGATCATCGGATTGACTTACCTGCTTGCCATCCGCCACCTGGACAAGGCTCAGGTAATCGGGTTCAGCATCATTCTCGCGATCCTGGCAATGATATTTTTGATTGCCGTCCTCGCAATGCGTTATCGCGACCGAACCGTGGCAATCTTCGACCGGATCGAGCTTTTGATCGGACGCCTGCTCCGGCGCAAGGTGGATATCAGCAACGTTCGCAAAGAGGTGGACAATCTGTTCGATGCCTGGGAAATCCTGTGGCATAGCGGGTGGCATTTGCTTGCTCTGGGAGCCTTTTTGAATGTTGCTTTCGATATGCTCACGCTTTACTTTATGTTCGTGGCATCCGGCCATATCGTGGGCTTTGGAGTATTGATTGCCGGGTACGGACTGCCGATCCTCCTCGGCAAGATTGCTTTCATCCTGCCGAGCGGGCTGGGAGTGGTGGAAACCAGTATGGCTGCGCTCTATACCGGTCTGGGCGTGCCGGGAGCTGTCGCAGTAGTGGTGGTGCTTGGCTACCGGTTGATCTCTTTCTGGATCCCGAGCATCTCGGGGTTCCCCATAGCAGCATACCTGCAAGGCAGAAAGGTAAACAGACCGGGGAAATAGGTAACCCAAGCCAGGCAAGAGCGAGAACCGAGAGTCGAGAGCCGAACCGAGAATCGAGAGCCGTGAAAGAGCAGGCACTCAGGGGTCAGTAACGGGTAATGAGGAAAAGCTGGCGATTTCCGAGGAGCAAGAACCGGGAGCGCGAGTTGCGAGAAGGCGAAGATCAGGGGGATTCGATATTCGATATTCGAAAATAGAACTCGAAAAAACGAATCCAGAACGGTACCGGCCAGCAGAATTTCATTAAAATTCGCTAAATTTGACGCTTGACATCGTACGTCAATCGGCGTATTCTATAGGTGAACGTTCGCGCGAACGTTCGCCCAATCTTGTAGACGGAGTCCCATATGCTCAAACGCGTAACGCTCAAAGAAGTTGCAGCGAGAGCGTCGGTCAGTTACCAGACCGTCTCCAAGGTCATTAATCATAAATCCCACGTAACCGGAGAGACCGAAGAGCGCATCTATGCCGCCATCCGCGAACTGGGGTACACCCCCAGCTACACGGCGCGCAGCTTGCGTTCGCAGCGCAGCAACACCATTGGCTACTCGTGGCAGCCTTCTCCCCCCGACCAGGCCAACCCGATCCTGGACGAATTTCTGCAGAGCATGTTCAGAACTGCTGAAACGTGCGGCTACTACCTGCTGTGCTTTCCTTATCATGGAGAAGTCTCGCGCCAGCTTGACACCTACCGTGATCTGATCGATACCGGCAGAGTCGATGGTTTCGTGCTCTCCGTGGTCAACTACGGCGATCCCTGCGTCAATTACCTGCTCAAACGAAAATTTCCCTTCGTGGCCTTCGGTCACCTGGATGACCTGCAAACCTTCCCGTACATCGATGTCGACGGCGGATTGGGTTTGCATATGGCTGTCGATCACCTGCTTTCGCTCGGGCATCGCAAGATTGCTGCCCTGGCCTGGCCTGAAGATTCGCGCGTTGGCAATAACCGCATGGATGGATATTTTAATGCCATGCATGAAGCCGGCATCGAAGTACAGCCGGAATGGGTTCAACGAGGAGTAGGCAGCTACGAAGTTGGATTCAATTCCACGCTGAGACTTCTTGCCATGCCTGAAAAGATCCGTCCAACCGGCATCGTCGCGATGAACGACCTCATGGCGATCGGAGCGATGGCCGCCATCCGGCAATTGGGATTGTTCCCCGGAAAAGATATTGGCGTAACGGGCTTCGATGACGCTCCCACGGCCCGCTATTTGAATCCCCCCATGACGAGTCTACGTCAGCCGGTTTCTTCGATCGGTCAAAACTTGATGCAAAGATTAATCACCTACCTGGAAACGGGTGTATATCCAGAGCCGGTTGGCGAGCTGGTTGCCCCTCAACTGGTCATTCGAGCATCTACAACAGGGGTCGAAACCGGTGAACTGAGCAACTAGAAAGGAGAGAGTCACAAATAACACTCAAATGATTCATGCCATTCGTACTTTAAAAGAATGGAGTCACCTTCTCCGGCAAGAGTAAACAGGTGACTCCAACCGCAGGGTATTCTCCCTGCATTCGTTAGTATAACATAGCGCAAAACCAGTTCGTTCGAAAAAGAATCAGGAGAAGAAACGATGAAAAAGATTTTTGCATTGCTGACCTTCTTGGTTGCCCTATCCATGCTCATCGCAGCATGTGGCCCTGCAGCCACCACTGCAGCACCGACCACAGAAGCTCCCACGCAGCCCCCTGCAACAACCGAAGCCCCTGCTCCGGTAGCCGAGAAAAGCACATGCCCATTGCAGGTCGAGCCAGGCGCGACGATCACATTCTCCGGGTGGGGTGATGAATCCGAACAGAAGGTGTACCGCGACACGATCGAGCGGTTCAAATCGATTTGCCCGGATGTCACAGTCAATTACGTGCCCGTTCCGAGCGATTTCCAGACCAAACTAAAGGCGCAAATGGCCGGCGGCACTGCTCCCGACGTTTTCTATGTCGATGACCAGTTGATGACCGCTTTTGCACCCTCCGGTCAACTGCTTGCCCTTGACGACATGATGTCGCAGGCCGGAGTATCTCGAAGCGATTTCATTTCCGCCCTGATACCTATCTACACCCTGAACAACGTAACTTACGCGCTGCCCAAAGATTGGGGAACTCTTGGCCTGATCTACCTGCCCGAAGCTTTCGCAGATGCCGGGATCGCTGAACCGACTGCCGATTGGACCTGGGAAGATATGCGCACCGCAGCCAAGACCATTGCAGACAAAGGCACTTACGGCGGGTTCTGCATGGGCGCCGATTGGGCCCGTTTCTCGCCCTTTGCCACTTCAAACGGTGGGGCGTATGCATCTTCAGACTACAAGACCGCCACGCTGGATACCCCGGCTGTAAAGACCATGGCCACCTTCGTCGCTGACATGTTCAAAGAAAAGAGCCTCGTCCGCCCCGCAGATGTCAGCGCAGGCTGGTGCGGTGAAGCAATCGGCAAGAAGCTTGTTGCCATGACAACCGAAGGCGGATGGATGGTCAACTTCATGAAGACCACGTATCCGGATGTCAAGTGGAAAGCCATCGAGATCCCTGCCGGCCCGGTTACCCGCGCCGATGTGATCTTCGTCAACGGGCTGGGCATCAATGCCGCCACCAAGTACCCCCTGGCTTCTGCCGCCTTCCTCTTCTATACCACCGGTGAGGTGAATCAAGCCGCCATCGTTGCCACGGGCTTTGCCTACAGCACTCACCCGTCTCAGGCAGACCTGATCATCGACCCGAACGACAAAGCCATTGCCCAGGGCGGTCTCCTGCCCGACACCATCGTGGCCTACTGGGGGCCGTACACCGGTAAAGTGAACGATTCGGTATCCAAAGCCCTCGACCGCATCTTCCTCGGCGATCAGACTGTAGACGAAGCATTTGCACAGGCTCAACAAGAAGCACAAGCTGCTCTAAACGGTCAATAGACATTGGCCTTCTCTCCTTTTTAGACCGCAGCCTCACTGAACTCCACCCCTGATGGGACCTGGGTTCTCCGACCTCTGGTTGGGGAACCCAGGTGAGAGCAGACCGTTCATCCTCCGCAAGTCCGATCGAGGTACAGAATGGAAAATCAGACCAAGTCAATCGACCGAACAGGAAATCTGGTGTCGATCCTCGTATTCGCGGGTATCGTCAGCGTGATCCTTGTGATTGCACTGCTCAATGCACCCACCATGGGCGGCCCAAGAGTGATGGCCAGCATCGACACCTATCTGAGCGAAGTAAAACAAACAGCCATACCCTATATGATCTTCGCGGGCGCCCTGGGAGTATTTGTGGCCTTCTTCGCGGTTCGTGAACTACGCAAAGTTTGGCCCAACCGCAAGCACCGCTCCGATTTCATCACAGGATACGCCTTCATTGCCCCCTATTTGCTTGTGGTCCTCACCTTCATGATCGGAGTGATCCTTTTCGCGTTTTACATCTCCTTCACCAACTACGACATCTTTACCCGCCCGGTTTGGGTGGGGTTAAAGAACTATGCCAAAGCTTTCATGGGATTTGTCGACCCCACGCAGCGCGATTTTCTGCAATCGCTTTACAACGTATTGTGGTACACGCTCATCGTTGTGCCCACACAAACCTTCCTGGCCATCTTGATGGCAGTCCTCTTGAATACTCCCGTGCGCATGAAGCAATTCTTCCGCACGATATTTTATACGCCAAGCGTCACGTCGTCCGTTGTCATCACCCTGATCTTCGTCTGGTTCTATCTCAAGGCGGGTTATGTCAACTACCTTGTGGAATCGGTTTTGGGTTGGATTGGGGTCAGCTTCTCCGGCATCAACTGGCTCGGTGATCCGCGCGGGCTCATCCAATTGATCGTCCAGGCGTTTGGCGGCACGATCCCTTCGGCACAGTGGTACTTCCGCGGTCCAAGCATCGCCTGGATGGCGATCATGTTCCAGAACATCTACACCACCGTGCCGACCTTCATGTTGATGTTCCTGGCCGCCTTGCAGGATATCAGCCCGAGCTTATACGAAGCCGCCTCCATCGATGGCGCCAACAGATTTCAAATGTTCCGCAAGATCACACTCCCCATGCTCAGGCCGATCCTCTTGCTGGTAGTGGTTCTGGGCACGATTGGCACCTTCCAGGTTTTCGATCAGGTGTACCTTGCCACCCAGGGGGGGCCTTTGGGTACTTCGCTTACCCCTGTGTACCTGATCTTTACCGAGGCGCTTGGTATCAACGGGCCCATCACCATGGGATTTGCATCCGCCCTTGCCTTCATCCTCGCTGTGATCATCTTCGCGTTCACATTCGTTCAGCGCCGCTTCCTCGAACGCGGCACAGAACAGTACTAGGAGGGTCGACATGGAAATCGCAGATCAAAAGCCGGCAACCGCGACTCAAGCTTTCGTCGTCTCGCAGAGATTTATCAATTCATTTAAAGCGTCGTTACGCTATCTGCTGCTGATCGCCATTGGCATCATCATGTTCACCCCCTTCATTCTGGCGATGATCGGCACGTTCAAGACCGACCTCGAGATCACGGCCTTTCCGCCCAAGTTCTTTCCCGAAGTCTGGCACTGGGAAAACTGGTCGAGAGTTTGGAACACGGACATCGGCCAGGGAGGAACCTTTCCGCGCTGGCTCTTCAATACCACCTTCCTGTCCGTTACCATTTCGGTTTTGCAGGTTATCTTCTGCTCCATGGCGGCTTATTCCTTTGCCCGGCTGAAATACGCAGGCAGAGACCTTGTCTTCAACTTCATGCTGGCGTCGATGATGATCCCTGGCGCTGTCACCTTGATCCCCGCGTATGTATTGATGACCAAACTGCATTTAATCAATACCTATGCCTCATTGATCTTCCCCAACCTGGTTGCGGCGGGCAGCATTTTCACGCTCACCCAGTTCTTCAAGACCATTCCCAAGGATCTTGAAGAGGCGGCTTTCATGGATGGCGCAACGCACCTGCAAATCTTCCGCACGGTCATCATCCCACTTGCCAGGCCCGCCCTGCTGACCGTCCTCATCCTGCAATTCCAGTCCATCTGGAATGCCTTCCTGCAGCCCCTCCTCTACCTGAATTCCCCCGATCATTACGTCCTCAACGTGGCATTGAGCATCTTCCAGCAGCAGTATAAAGCCCAGTGGAACCTGACCCTGGTTGGCGCGATGTTCAATGCCATTCCGGTGATGATCCTCTTCTTTATCTTCAGCAGGTATTATATCGAAGGCGTGGCTTACACCGGCATCAAGGGGTGACCGACTCCGCCCGGGCTGCCAGGAGCACAATGGAGCCTGCAACTCTTCCATCGAGCAAGCGCTCCAGGATCTCGGGCGGATGCATGGGGAAGACTCAAGAGCAAGCTGAGCAAAGCGAACGCCTTTTGGTGAATGAACCAAATCATTCAAATTGGGTAAAATAAGATTGATTAAGGGTGATTGTATTTATCTTTAGCATCTGGAGATGTCTATGTTCTTGAAACGCCACGATTCGAATCCGATCCTCCTGCCCGATCCCACCTCGGATTGGGAAACGTACAACGTCTTCAACCCGGCTGTGATCCGTCATAACGGGCTGTTTCACATGCTTTACCGCGCCCAGGGATTGGATTGGGTCAGCCGGATCGGATACGCGGTCAGCGTTGACGGTATCCAT
Source organism: Chloroflexota bacterium (assembly GCA_021779955.1). Taxonomy (GTDB): domain Bacteria; phylum Chloroflexota; class Anaerolineae; order Anaerolineales; family Anaerolineaceae; genus UBA6107. Next base: position 20,019 of record JAJXZS010000009.1, read on the forward strand.
TGGAATCGTTTGCGCCGCCCGGTTTTCGAACCTCACGACGGCAGCGATTCGCGCGGCATCGAAGACCCGCGCATCACCGAGATAGACGGCGATTTCATCATGGCGTACACCGCATACGGCAGCGAATACCAGGGGTCCGGCAAACCGACCCACGAGGGCGGGGGCATCCTGCCCATGTTTGCACGCAGCAAGAATCTGATCGAATGGGAGCGCATCGGGCCGCTGGCGATCGGGGAAGACAACAAGGATCATCTCCTCTTTCCACGCAAAATCCGCGGACAGTATGCAGCTCTTCACCGGCGCACACCAAATATCTGGCTGGCGGAATCTGACGATCTCAAGAATTGGCCTGAGGCTTCCATGCGTCCCGTTTTTGGTCCCCGCCCGGAAAACGGCTGGGATTCGAAAACGGTTGGAGCATCGGGCGTTCCCATCGAAACCGAGTACGGCTGGCTGATGATCTATCACGCTTACGATTCGACTCACACCTACCGGCTTGGCGCCTGCCTGCTCGATCTCGATGATCCGGCAAAGGTGATCCACCGCCCCAATCGCTTCATCTTCGAACCGAAGGAGATCTGGGAATTGCGCGGCGATGTACCCAATGTCGTTTTCTCCTGCGCCAATGTGGTCGTCGGAGACGAGGTCTACTTGTATTACGGCGGCGCCGATCACGTTGTCGCCCTGGCTACCCTCCCGCTGGCAGAACTGCTCGACTTTGCCCGGCACGGCTAAGACGACACCAACTGAATTACACAGACTCGATAGAGGCGATTTTATGGTTGATCTTTGGACGATTTCGGAAGCTTCATTCGAACCCAGGAGATTGCGCCACAACGAGACGGTTTTCACCGTTGGAAACGGATACCTTGGCACTCGCGGGGCTTTCGAGGAAGCCTACCCCGGCGACCAGCGGACGACTTTCGTCCACGGCGTTTTTGACAACTTACCGATATTCTTTTCGGAACTGGTCAACTTTCCTGATTGGCTCGAACTGGAGATCATTCTTGCGGGCGAGCACTTCGACCTGGCCGAAGGAAAATTGCTGTCTTTCGAAAGGCATCTCGATCTGCGCAACGGACTGCTCACGCGCACGCTGCGCTGGCGAAGCCCTGCCGGCCGCACAACCCGCATGGAGTTTCGCCGATTCGCAAGCCTGGCCGATGTGCATGCAGCCTGTTTGCAGGCAACGCTTACACCCGAGGATTATTCGGGAAAGATCGAATTTCGAAGCGGATTGGACGGCGGTACGGACAATTTGAGTTTCAAGCACTGGGATTGGCTTGGGCAGGGTACAGAGGATCAGACCTGCTGGCTGCACCTGCGCACTCACTCGAGCCAGATCGAAGCAGCCATGGCAGTCCGACTTCAGGTTGAAAGCGGGGCCGCTGTGGCCACCGAAAACTGGGATGTTCACGCCCACCCGACCCTCGCCTGTTCCACAGACGCCGAACCTGGGCAGACCGTGCGCCTGGAGAAGATAGTGTCGATATTTACAGGCAGAGATACGCAAGATCCGTTGAGCGCGGCGAGGAAGAAACTGGCATCCCTGACCGGCCGCAATTGGGATGCGCTGTGGCGCGAGCATGCCAAGGCCTGGAAAGAGGAGTGGCGGCGCTGCGACGTGGTCATCGAAGGCGATGACGAAGCCCAGCTTGCCATCCGTTTCAACATCTACCATCTGCTTATTGCCGGGCCCAGGTACGACGAGCACGTGAACATCGGCGCCAAAACTCTCAGCGGCTACGGGTATCGGGGCCACGCCTTCTGGGATACCGAAATCTTCATGCTGCCTTTCTTCACATTCACCCGACCAGAAATCGCGCGCAACCTGCTCTCTTACCGCTATCACAACCTGCCCGGCGCGCGCGAAAAAGCTGCCGAAAACGGGTTCAAGGGCGCCCAATATCCCTGGGAGAGCGCAGGGGACGGGCGCGAAGTGACACCTACCTGGGTGCCCAACCCGAACGACAGGACGCGCATGATCCGCATCTGGACTGGCGACATCGAGATCCATATTTCGGCCGATATCGCCTTTGCGGCATGGCAGTACTGGACGGCTTCGCATGACGAGGAGTTCCTGGTCGAACGCGGCGCAGAAATCATCCTCGAGACGGCGCGTTTTTGGGCGAGCCGGGCTGAATGGAATCAAAAACGCGGAGATTACGAGTTCAAAGATGTGATCGGGCCGGACGAATATCACGACCACGTGGATAACAATGCCTATACGAATTTGATGGCACGCTGGCACCTCCGCCTGGCGCGCTCCATTGTGGATTGGTTGAAAGAACATCATCCGGCGAAAGCCGCCCGTCTCTTCGAGAAAATCGACCTGAAAGAGGACAATCTTGAACGCTGGCAGCAGATCGCGGATCATATCTACCGCCCGGTAAACCCGAAAACCGGACTGATCGAGCAATTCGAAGGCTATTTCAAGCGCAAAGATGTCAGCCTGGAGTCCCTTGAACCGCGCAACGAATCCGCGCAGAGTCTCTTTGGCATCGATGGCGCAAACGAAGTCCAGATCATCAAGCAGCCGGACGTGGCCATGCTGATGTACCTCCTCCCCGGTGAACTCGAACCCGCGTATGCCAAAGTCAATTACGATTACTACACCGAGCGCACCGACCTGACATTTGGTTCGTCGCTTGGCCCTTCCATTCAGGCGATCATGGCCACCCGCCTGGGCACGCCCGGCCAGGCATACGAAAATTTCATTCGCGCTGCCCGAGCCGACCTGGAAGACGTGCGCGGCAACGCCGGAGACGGCATCCACGGCGCATCGGCAGGCGGCTTGTGGCAGGCGGTTGTCTTCGGTTTCGGCGGGTTGCAGATCAGCGATGAAGGCTGGACGCTCACGCCCAAACTTCCTGCCCATTGGAAACGCCTGGCGTTCAAATTCGTTTGGCGCGGCGAGGAAGTCAAAGTAGATCTCAAGGGCGAGGACGGCGCAGGCCATTGATCGCCGCAGATCAAAGCCTTAAGGCCCGGGGTCAATCCCAGGCGCAGCATCTGACATAAGAAGGTCCCGGCTCGATGATTGAGCCGGGATCTTCTTTTCTATCGGTCCGCTTTGTGAAATTGTGTTTTATAGAGTGTGGCGTACAATCCGCCTTTTTCGAGCAGGTCTGCATGAGTGCCGCGTTCGACGATCCTTCCCCGATCGAGAATGAGAATCAGATCAGCCGCGAGAATGGTGCTCAGCCTGTGGGCAATGACGATGCTGGTGCGCTGCGACATCACCTTTGAAAGCGCGTCCTGGATGAGCGCTTCGGACTCGCTGTCGAGACTGCTTGTAGCTTCATCGAGTACGAGGATACGCGGGTCCTTGAGGATCACTCTTGCCAGCGCCAGGCGCTGCTTTTCGCCGCCGCTCAAGCGATACCCGCGCTCGCCAACGATCGTGTTGTAGCCGTCGGGTAAAGCTTGAATAAAGTCGTGAATGTTGGCGATCTTGCATGCCTGCTCGAGTTCCTGCTGCGTAGCGTTCAGGCGCGCATATTGAAGGTTGGTGCGAATGGTATCGTGAAACAGATATGTCTCCTGCGTCACCATGCCAATCTGCGCCGAGAGCGACTCGAGGGTCAGATTGCGCAGGTCATGCCCATCGATACGTATGCTGCCCGAGTTCGGGTCGTAGAGCCTGGGGATAAGGTAGGTGAGGGTCGTTTTGCCCGCACCGCTCGGCCCAACCAGCGCCACAAGCTGACCGGGTAACGCGCGGAAACTGATACCCTCGAGCGCGACGCTGCGCGCCTGGCTGCGCGATACCGCCTCGTCATCTTCATTCGCGGGCTGGCTGCCCGAAAGGACAGTAGTCACATTGTCCATACTGCCGTAGCGATGCACGTCGCTGAGCAGTCTCTCATCGCCCCGCTCGTAATTGAACGAGACATCATCGAAGACGATTTCGCCCCTGGACTCTTGAAGACAATGGGCATCCTCTTTTTCACAGATGTCCGCAGGCAGGTCGATCACTTCGAATACCCGCTCGAAGCTGACCATCGAAGTAGCGAATTCCACCGGCGCATTGGCCAATCCCTGCAAGGCTCCATAAATCTGACCCAAATAGGCTCCAAAGGCAACGATCGTACCGATGGTGAATGCGCCTTCGATGACATAATATCCGCCCAACCCGTAGACGAGCGCCGTCCCTGCAGCGCTGATCAGGCCGATGATTGCGAAGAAGATGGAGCCCGTAAACGCTCTTTGAACGCCCATGTCGCGCACTTCGGTAGCGCGTTCGCCGAATCGCGAAACCTCCAAATTGCTTCGCCCGAACAACTTGATCAACAGAATGCCGCCGATGTTGAGCGTCTCATTCATCATGGCGTTCATCCTGGCATTGGCTTCCATCTGCTTTCTCGCCATGTCGCGAAGACGAGTTCCTAGCAACCGCGCAGCAAGAATGAACAGCGGCAGGATCGCCACGCTGATCAATGTGAGCCGCCATTCCAGGGTGAGCATCACGGCCACCAGCGCTACGGCCTGCACAATTTGCGTCACGATGCCGACAAGTGTGCTGCTAATGGCGGTTTGAGCCCCCACGACATCGTTGTTCAGCCGGCTCATGAGTTCGCCGATTTTGGTATTGGTGAAGAAACGCAGCGACATGCGTTGCAAGCTCGAATAGAGCAGCACCCGCAGGTCGTAAATGACACCCTCACCGACCCGCGAATTGATCCGCCGCTGGCTGACATTGATCGCGCCATTCACGGCAGGGATGGCCAGGAGCGCCAGAGCCAGCCAGATCAGGCGCCGGATATTGCCTGACGGAATCGTGTGATCGATCATATCGCGCACGATGAGAGGAGTGAGAAGCATCAGCCCTGTCTGTCCAAGGATGAGCAAGAGCATGACGATGATCAAGCCGCGATACGGTTTGGCGTATTGCAGCACGCGCTTGAGCAGGTTCCACGAAATTTTTGGGCTTTCATCGGGTGAATTGATCATCCCATGCAAGCCGTAATGCATAGACATATTTGTTTCCTCTTCGATACAGTTGTATCTGCTTGCCTGATTATCATCCTCAACAGCAATATTGGCTATTTCGAAGCCATTCAGCCGCCTAAACACTCGGCTGAACACTTGAGGCGAAGAAAAGAATTATCTTGAACTCAGAACTTCAAGGCTTTACTTAATTTCCCTGGTCTGCAACTTCTCCAAGCTCGATTTCAACTGTGTGCATCTTGCGGTCGTCCACCAGGCGGATCTTGTGATTCTTTTGAGCCACGCCGTCCAGGGTCACCGATTTCACTTTGCCGCTAACATGATTAGGATTGCTCACCCGGATATGATAGCCGGCAGATCCGTGCTTGTACTCGATCTCGTAGCCATCCCATTCGGGTGGAATGGCCGGATCGATGCTGAGAAAATTGCCGGCCTTCTTGAAGCCCAGCAGCCCTTCCACTCCCAGGCGATACATCCAGGCAGCAGAACCGCTGTACCAGGTCCACCCGCCCCTGCCCAGGTAAGGCGGCCGGCTGTAGATATCAGCACACATCACATAAGGTTCTACACGATACAGGTCGGCTTTCTCATTTGAATCCGCCATAAGGATCGGGTTGAGCTGTGAAAAGAGAGCGCCCGCCTGCCCGCCTTCGCCCAGCCTGGCAAACGCCCAGGTTGTCCAAATGGCTGCATGGGTATATTGTCCGCCATTCTCGCGTATTCCAGGAAAATAACCTTTGATGTAGCCGGGGTCTCGAGCGGATTTGTCGAACGGAGGAGCGAACAGCAGGGAGAGCCGATTCTCAGGCTGCACCAGCCGTTCGAGGACAGATTGCATCGCCTGCCGGCTGCGGTTTGCCTGGCCTGCCCCGCTCAGAACCGACCACGATTGAGCGATCGCATCGATCTGGCATTCCAAATCCAATTCGGATCCGATTGGCGTACCGTCATCGAAATAAGCCCGCCTGTACCAGCCGCCGTCCCACGCGCTGCGCTCGATGGCTTCCGAATATTCTTTCGCTTTAGAGCGGTAACGACTTGCCGTCGATGCATCGCCGTGTTTCTCGCTGATCGCGGCGAAGCGTTCCAGCACGTCGCACAGGAACCAGCCCATCCACACGCTCTCGCCCCTGCCTTCCACGCCCACCCGGTTCAGGCCATCGTTCCAGTCGCCTGTGCCAATCAAAGGCAGTCCGTGTACTCCACTTGTGGCGCCTTTCTCGATCGCCCGCAGACAATGGTCGAGCAGCGTAAATGTTGCGTTTGTGTGGGAGTAATCGTTATAGCGTTCCAGCTCATCATCATTCAGCGGCGGGGCGTCCAGATACGGTATCTTTTCTTCCAGGATGTCGGCGTCTCCGGTGGTTTCGACGTAGATGGCCGTTACGTAAGGCAGCCAGAGCAGATCGTCAGAGATGCGTGTGCGCACACCTCGGCTGAGAGGCGGGTGCCACCAGTGCAATACATCACCCTCGGTGAACTGGCGCTGAGCGGCATTGAGGATCTGCCCGCGCGCGATTGCCGGGTCTACATGGAGAACAGAAAGCACATCCTGCAGTTGATCGCGGAAGCCGAAGGCGCCGCTGGGCTGATAGAATGCCGACCGTCCCCAGATGCGGCAGGAGAGCGCCTGGTAGAGCGTCCAGCGGTTGAGCAGGATATCGGTTTCGGGCTGCGGGGTATGCACCTGCAGCGTGCCAAGCAGATGATCCCAGAAGGCGTGCGTGCGCTGCAGAGCCGCGCCAACATTACTGGGATCATGGTACTTGCCCGCCAGGTTGAGGGCATCCTCTTTGTTACTTCCCTCGCCCAGGACAAAATAGAACTCCTCACTCGCGCCTGGCAGCAGGTCGAGGTGGATCTGGAGGGCCGCGCAAGGGTCTTCGCCCGGAGTGAGCCGTGTTTCAAGGCCGATGCGCTGCAGTGCTGCAGGGTGTGCCCAATTACCTGCACGGCCAAGGAATTCGGCGCGGTCAGCCGTCAAACCGTGTAAAGATTTGCTTGCGGTGAGAAATGCGGTGCGCTGCCCGAATTCGGCGTTGTAAGGATTGGTAGCCAGCAGGCAGGCATGAGACGTATCATATTCGGGAATGATGTAGGGCGCCGTGGACGCACGCGTCGTCCCAAGCACCCATTCGACATATTGGGTTGCCGTCACCCTGCGCGGCCTGTCGAGATCATTGTGCACTTTGACGTGGATGATCTTTACCGGATCTTCAGGGCTGGCGAAAAGTGTCAGCTGCTGCGTCAAACCATGCGAATGATGTTCGAAAATGGTATATCCTGCGCCGTGCCGTACTCGATAGGGTAAGCCATCGCCGGCGGGTAACGGCGTCGCGGACCATACTTCGCCGTTTTCTTCGTCCCTGAAATAGAGGACTTCACCTGTCGGGTCGGTCACGGGATCGTTCGACCAGGGTGTCAGACGGTTTTCACCGCTGTTGATCGACCATGTCGTCTGGCTGCCGCTCTCGCTGACCATGAAACCAAATTTTGGATAACCGATAATATTGACCCATGGAGCGGGTGTGTGTTTGCCCGCAGGAAGGTCGATGACATATTCATGACCATCCAAGTTGAATCCGCCGTATCCATTGAAGAATTGCAGTTCTTCCAGTTTCGGGAGGGTGCCCTCTTCGTAAGCCGGGATCGTTCCTTCGGACGGCCGGGTAAAACTGAACTCGGGCAAATGATGCACCTGATAGGGATACGGGGGCATCTGATCATGGAGCGAACCCTTTTCGCCTTTGAGAATGTATTTTGCAGCAGTCTGCAATAACACGGCTTCATCGGCGTTGATTTGATCGGCATAGAGGATGAAAATACCTCCACGCTGATTGAGCATCTGCTCAAGATTCATGCGGCTCACGGTGCGGTGGAGAATACCGTTCAGCTCCGCTCCATATTCGGTACGCTGCCTGTTCAAGATAACCACATCGACTGAAAACCGGCGGCTGCGCATGAAATCCTGCACCTGCAGGATTTCGCGCACAAGATCGACATGTTTGGCATCTTCGATCTCGACGAGAATGATCGGATAGTCTCCTGAAATACCGAAACGCCACAGCCCCGATTGTCCAAGCCGGTTTGCAGATATGATCTCCGGCGCAGCGCGTACGAGTTTGAACGGGTAGAGCATCGCAGAGAGAATTTGCATCGTGTCTTCGAGGAGCTGCGATGTAACTCCCTTTTTCCCCATCCACGCCTGCATTGCCAGGTCGGCATGATGATATGTGCGTTCGATGAGCGGCCAAAGGCTGTAGCGGGCTGCCATCGCCAGAATGCCCTCGCGGCTGTCAGCAGCAAAAGTAAGATAGGCTACTTCTGCGCTTGCATGCGGGTGAAGATCGAGTTCATGCCCGAGCGAAAAGATCGGGTCGAGCGTGGCTCCGCTTGTCCCGCTCAAGTAGGCGTCATTTGTGAGGGCAGCCGGCGCCCGCGTGCTGCCTCCGCGCCCGATGAATTGCCTCCGGTCTGCTTCGTATCGAATGTTTAGCTGATGAGGGTTGGTGCCTTCCAGGCTTTCGACCACCAGCATGTGCCCCAGGTACACGGGTTTTTCGTCATTCGAGCGCAACCGCCGGGTGAAAATCTGCAAATTGTATTGAGGTACAAATTCGCTATCGATAAATAGCTTGTTGAACGCTGGGTGGCGTGTATCGCCGGCTTGCTGCGTGAGAATGACCTCGCCGTAGGAGGTTAGACGCAAATTTACCGGCTTGTTGCCAGCGTTGTGCAGATGTACGCGCCGAATCTCCACGGGGTCGTCTGACGCGACGGTCACTTCCATCGTGGAAAAGATATTTTCCTCAGAGCGCCGGTACACAGCCATATGCGGGAAATAAGTGACCTGAACGTTGGAGGCGTCACCCGGGATGGGCTGATGCCCTGCAGACCACAGCCTGCCATAAGAGATTTTGCCATTGCGGCTGTGCTCAAGCTGCTGAATGTAGATCCAGGTTCCCCAGGAATCAAGCGCCGGGTCAGCCTGCCAGCGGGTCAGGTCGATGTCGCGCCAGGTACTGTACCCGCTACCCATATTGGAGATCAGAACGCTGTAGTCCCCGTTGGACAGCAGGTTCGCTTGCGGAATGGCAGATTGCACAGGCACATTCCAGGGGGCAATTTGCGTCGACGAAGTGGCGATCCGTTGAAAGCCTTTGACTTCACCTGCGAAAGGATTCTGCACGGGCGGCGCCTGGGGAATCTGTTCCTGCAGCAACAACTCCACGCTCTGGATGCGCGGATCGGAGTGCATGCGTCTGACCATGATGTCGTTTTGGAAATAATTGACGAGCGCCATCATGATCATGCCCTGGTGGTGAGCCATGTATTCCTTCACGATCTCCGACTTCACACCCGGCGGCAACCGGCTGCTGGTGAAATCGATCGATTCATACAATCCGTAGAGGCCGTAGCAGTTGCGCGCTATAAGGTTGGTCAGGTTCCTGGCCACGGCGGGAGCATCATAGCGGATCGCCAAGAGCGAAGCATAAGGAGCGACCACAAGGTCATCCGCCAGGCCGCGCTTGAAACCGAGACCCGGAACGCCGAACGCGCGGTACTGGTAATTTTGATTGGGGTCGAAGCGGTAGAACCCTGCCTCAGAGATGCCCCATGGGACGCCCTTGCTCCTTCCGTAATTGATCTGATGGGTAACAACCACATGGGCGCTGTTGTCCAAAAGAGTGTTTGGAAACGCCCGCAAGAACAGGGGCGACAGCAGATATTCGAACATCGTTGCGCTCCAGGAGAGGAGCACGTATTCACCTTCGACCCGGGTCAGCGGACGTCCAAGCTGCAGCCAGTGCGAATGCGGGACGTCTCCTTTCGCCAGGGCAATGATGGAGGCAATTCGAGCTTCAGACGCCAGAAGATCGTAGTGATTGTTATCGAGCATGCCGGCATCGAGATTGTAGCCATTGTGGAAAACCCGCCTTTGCGGGTTGTAGAGGAATTGGAAATCCATTTCATCGACGAATCGTTCAGCCTGGGTAGCCAGCGTTGCATAATTGCTGACCAGCGATTCTGCATTGAAGGCCGCCTGTGCCAGCGCCGTATCAATCCGTTCGACCCAGTCCTGGGCTTCACGGACAAGTGCCTGGTCGATCACCGGTTCCCCGCTTTTGACATCCGTCTCAAGGCTGTAGGGATTGCCATTCAACCGCCGGCGGAGTTCACCCGTCTGGCTCATGGCACTCATTGCCAGGTTGCCGATCCTTCCAAGAAGCGGGTTGTAAGGCAGGTTGTTTCTCAAGGTATTGACCGTCTCTGCAATCTCGCCCTGCTTGAGCAGCTGCGGTGTGCCTTCCAATAAACCGATCCATGGCACCAGTTCATCGAGAGTGCGCTGGATGGCCTGATGGTTGCGGTTCACCTGGGCAGCAACCTCTTCCAATTCACGCAACGCGTCGAGGGTGAGGGCAGAGCTTCCCGCAGACACCAATTCGCCCAGGCGCTGCGAGACATCGATCCAAAATGAGCCTTTCGCCTCCTGGAACAGGTCGTACCACTGTGCGGGCTCGGTTCGAACCGCGAGAATGCGGTCGTGCATACGCCCGATCCGGTTGGTGATCTCTCTCACCTGCCCCGCCACTTCGCCTTTTCCCATACCCTCAAGAACTTCGCCCAGGGTGGACAGCGTATCGAGGTAGCCACGCCAGAGATCCCAGCGGAAAATCAGCGCGTTGGGCATGGCCTTACAAGCCTGGGCTATGACGACCAAACTGGCTGCAAGATTACCGCTGTCGACGGTGGAGATATAGCGCGGAATCAGCGGCTTCAAAGTCAGCGTATCGTACCAATTGAGAAAATGGCCACGAAAGCGTTCCAACTGATCGAGTGTTTCGAGCGTGGTGGTGAGCCGTGTGGATAACCCAAGCTGATCGAGATATCCAAAATCGAATGCAGCCAGAGTCGACGTGAGCAGGAGGCCGATATTCGACGGTGAAGTCTGGTGGGCGATGATCCCCACCGGCGATTCCTGAAAATGATCGGGCGGCAGCCAGTGATCTTCAGGCCCTACAAACCGCTCGAAGAACCCCCATGTACGACGCGCCACCCGCCGGAAGAGGTCGGCTTCTTCATCGCCCAGTGGAATGCGCTTATGAACGATTTGCCTGTCGATGCGCTGCGCAATCCATGGCGAAACCATCCATACCACGAGAATTGGAATGGCATATTTCAACGACGGAGCCATGCCATTACCGGTAAGGCCGTAGACGAGCTGGATTCCAGCCCCAAGGATCACTGCCATGATCGAAGAAACGCTCATCTTGAGCCAGACTTCATTGCGGTGCGTTTCCAGCCCAAGCAGCTTTGCCGATTGAGCTGCCGTGGTCCATTGCAGCAGGTAGCGATGGCTGATGAACAGGCGGTAGAGCGCCGTGAAGATAGCATCCGCCGCGTTGTACGCCTCATAAGGTAAAAACGCGATGGCAAGCAGCCAACGGAAGAAATCCCATTTGGATGCGTGGAAAGCTGCCCCAGGGTTCTTACCGCCTGTTGTCTGGATGACGCCGCCAATCAAGCTGGTAAGAAGCGGGATTCCAAGCGAAAGGCCCAGGATCGTCAGCCAGAACCAGGCTTTCGAAGGCATGCCAATAATTCCAAGGATGAAGATCACAACGAGCGCAGGCGAGAGCAGCGAGCGGATGAGGTTGTCGAACATTTTCCAGCGGTCGATCGTAGAGAATCGAACACCAAATTTGCCAGGCGTAAACAGCCAGGGCAGAAGCTGCCAATCTCCGCGGATCCACCGCTGCTGACGCTTTATATGCACAAAATAATTCGACGGATAATCCTCGACAAGCGTAATATCGGTGACCAATCCCGCCCGCCCCATGATCCCTTCAAGCAGATCGTGACTGAGCACGCTGTTGTCTGGAATATGATGGTTGACGCTGCGCTCGAAGGCATCGACGTCGTAAATGCCCTTGCCGACGTAACTCCCCTCGCCAAAAAGGTCCTGGTAGGCATTGGAGACGGCGCGCGTGTACAGGTCGAGCCCGGTGTCGCCGGCAAAGATACGCGTAAACAACGAGAAATTCGTGCTGCGGGGGTGAATCTCCATACGCGGCTGCAATATGGTGTAGCCTTCCACAACTCTGCCATTCTCATCCGCGAACCTGGCATGGTTTACAGGATGCGCCAGGGTACCCACCAGTCTGCGCGCTGCCCCGTGCGGAAGCACCGTATCGGCATCCAGGGTGATCACAAAGTGTACGTTCTTGAGTACGTCGAAATTACCTGCTCCGCCGGCAACCGCCTGGAAGGAAAGATCCTCCGCTCCACGTAAGAGCCCATCCAGTTCGTGGAGCTTGCCGCGTTTCCGCTCCCAGCCCATCCATTTACCTTCAGCCGCGTTCCATACTCGTTTGCGGTGGAACAGGTAGAAAATGCGCACGTCCTCCACCAATGACGCCGGGATCTGCTCGTCGTTTTGTATGCTCTCGACTTCGAACACCTCAACAGTGGTGTCGTCGAGGTTCGAGTGGCTGCTGGGGATTGCCCGCCGGTATTTGAAGTTCAGCTTTTCGACGGCGGCTTGCGCATACTGAACCAGTCCCTCATCTTCAGGCAGCGATTCGCTGTCTGCATCCGGATAATCGGTCAGGAGTCCGAACAGCAATCCCGGCTCAGGATTATGCAGGAAATGCATCTCCATCTGGCGGATCAGGCTGTCGACGTCCTCACGACTGCCGATCAACGCAGGGATCACGATCAGTGTCTCGAACGGATCAGGAATCGCATCTCTGAACTTCATCTTCGGCAGAAAGCTGGGCTTCATCAGGAGTGTAATCAGCCAGTTGATCAAGCTGGAAGAAGCTGTGAGGATGGGAACAAGGACTGCCAGGCCAAGTAAAACGGTCAATATCCAGCGAATCGCAGTGCTCGAAGAGAATTCGACAGGCACGCGCACTTCAAGCAGGATGAGGGAGAGAAAAACAAGGCTCAAAAAGATTATTGCTGTGAGATACAGCGGTCTTGAATGGTGCAGCACCCAGCGTTTGATGCCAGTCCATGTATCACTCTTGTAGCCGATCTTGTCTTCGAGAAGCCTCTTCTCTTTGCCGATCAGGTATTCACCAACATGAAACGCTGGATGCTCGAGAGCTTCCTCGAAAAGATTCTCTTCATGAGTGCCTGTGCGTCCGGTTTGCGCTTTTGCATCGCCCGCCAGGGTAAGCGCCTGTTCGGCAATGCGCTGCTCGTCCAACCCGGTTGCAAGAGCGAGCCGCTCTATCCGAGTACGATAGACGTTTCGCGTTCCAAAATCCATCAACGAGTAGATACCGGCAGGGTCTTTGCGTAAAGTCTGCTCCAACTTGCTTACCGATTCGAAATAATCGTTCCAGTCCTGCTCGGTGATCGAGCGCAAGCTCAAGATGATATTGGCGACGATACCGCTGGATTGAACGTCATCCGCAGCCATCGATGCGCCGGCAAATGGTTCAGAGATCCCGGAAAACTGACGGAGATAAGGGGGGATCTCCGGCGCAACCTGCGGGTGGATGATCCCGACGAGGGTGTGCGCCAGGGCTTCGATGAGGCTATAGCGCAAAAAGATTGGTACCGCCCACAATTCTCCCATTGTCAGGGCCACCGTATCCTGCACCTCGAGGAGAATGGTCTGCAAATCGATGACATTCAAAGCAAAAGATTGGGTGTAGAGCACCGCGCGGACGATGGCATAGATGCGGGGGTATCCTCCAAGCGCACCGCCTGCGAGTTTGGGCAATTGACGATAATATCCCCGGGGAAGGTCTTGCTCGATCTGTTGTCCGGCCTGCTGAATGATATAGAAATTATCGAGCATCCATTCCGAAGCAAGGCTTAAGGTGAGGTCACGCTCGGAGGCGTCGCGGAAGTAGGCGTGCGCTTTCACCAACCAGGCACGGTACCGATCCAGGTCTCTTCCACCCAGAATAAGCTTTCTCTCCGCCGGCTTCGAAGAAGGGACGGTAGCGGCATATTCCTTAATAATCGCATCGATCAGGTCTTTTCTTTGGTGCAGTTCTGTCGTTGCCGAAGTTGCCCCCGAGAGGTTTGCCTGATCCCGGGTGCTGGTCGCCACATCATCGGGCATGCTTATCTTCTCCCGGACTGCTCAGCCGCGAGTTCCGCTGCGCTTAGTTGCACTTGCGAACGCGGAAGGTCCTGAATCACAAGCAAGGGCTTCTCTCCATGTTCGATATAGTTCCGGGTCACTGTACCGTAAGGCCAGGTGCCCTTGCCCGAATAGCCGTGAGCACACAGGATCACAAGGTCGATATCCGGTTGGTCGGCCAGTTCATGGATCGTGGTTGCGACACTGGTGCCTTCGACAATCGAGGTCTCAATTTGAACGGGAAGGCGTTCCTTCATTTCGTCGAGGTACTTGCCGACAGCCAGCCGGCTGACTTTGGATAGCTGATCGAGAATCTTTGTAATCTCAGGGGGAAAAGGCTCGGCAAGAGGCATTTCAGGCGGGCGAATCACTGCTGCGAGGATGAGCTTTGATTTTTCCGCGCTGGCAATTTTCGACATCTCACCTCGCGTAAGCTCCACCGCCGCCGTGATCGAGCACTCCGCCCTGCGAGAACAATCGATGGGCAGCAATATCTTTCGATATCGCTCGATAATATCGGTTGTGTTCGCCCTGTCGTACGAACGAATGATCAGCACCGGCAGATAGATCAGATTGATCACCTTCTGCGTTACACTGCTGAGATTCCAACGGCTCAAGCCGCCTGCGCCGTGCGTGCTGATGACCACCAAGTCGATATTTTCACCATGCGCAAAATCGACGATGTTTTCTGCAGCTTTGCCCTCGCGCACATGGTACTCCACCCTGCTCTTTCCTTCCTCTTCGGCAGCCGGCGGAATCTCTCCAAGATGCTCTCGTATGCGTGTGGCGATTCCCTTCAGATACATGTCTGCCTCAGCCTTGCGAATTTGCCAGCCCAACGGTTCAACATTTTGGGTCGATTCGCGTTCATCGGGCGGATCCAAAACCTGCAAGAGAAATATCTTGGCGTTAAAGATGCGGGAAAATAGCTCCGCATGCGGGATTGCACCTTCCGCCAATGACGAGCCATCCAATGGAACCAGGATTCGCGTGAACATCTCAACAACTCCGATCAATAATCACTCATGACCAAAACCTCAAATCGGCGATGAATCATCGATCCCCCACATTCATATCCTTTTAGTATACGATATTTTATGTTCTATTTATCCATTTCAACCTGTTGCACGCGGCTTTCCTTTCAATATTTCTCTGTTCAATTCGCGACGCTCCAACAGATACTTCAGCCAGCTTTTAACACTCCTCAAATTTCAAAGTGCTACCATCTCATTAGTAGTTTAGCGTCAGTTCATTAACCGTGAATGAACTAGCGCCGAATTGAATTGCGCCAATAACGAAACCGTTTCAATCGAAAGCTTCAGACGTATCGGCGCAAGGCAAGATCTGAAGAATAGGAGTTCGAATGAGCGAATTGTCGCAGATGCACGCCAGCCCGGTTACTTCGACGACTCACCGGCTCACCCCCCGCGAGATCAGCCCCATGATGGCAAAGGTACCTGGATGGGAAATCCATACCAAAAAAGGCGAGATGATTCTCGAGAAATCCTTCAAGTTCAAGGATTTCAGCCAGGCCATCGTTTTCACAGACCGCGTGGCTCAGCTTGCCAATGCTGAAGACCATCACCCCTCGATTCTGACCGAATGGGGAAGAGTGACGGTGACCTGGTGGACGCACAAGATCAAGGGCTTGAGTCAAAACGACTTCATCCTGGCAGCCAAAACAGATCAATTGGTTTAGGTACCGCGCGATCTGAATTCGGGCATGAGGTTCGCAACCCCGCCCCCTTCGAAATCAGGCATCGACCAGGCGGGTCAGGGAAGGAGATTCTCCGCAGATGGCGCAGTTCGGATTCTTTTTGAGCCTGACCTCTTCGAATTTCTGATCGAGCGCGTTGAACTCCAGCATCCGACCGATCAGGGGTACTCCAGCGCCAAGCACGAGCTTGATCACCTCAGCCGCCTGGAGACATCCGATAGTTCCGGCAACTGAGCCAAGGATCCCCGCAGCCAGTTGGGCAGCCTTCACGGCTGGCAGAGATGGGAAGAGGCATCGATAGCATGGCCCGCGGCGGGCATCGAACACGCTGACCTGACCCTGCCATCTGCTTGCGGCGGCAAACACGTCGGGTTTATGCGTCAGCACGCATACATCGCTCACGAGGATGCGCGTCGCGAAATTGTCGCTGCAATCGACCAGGATATCGAAATCGCGGGTAAGCTCAAGCGCATTCTCAGCCGTCAACCTCGCGTTGATGCCTTCAACATGAATCGCCGAGATGAGGCCTTGCAGCCGCCCGCACGCAGCTTCCACCTTCAGCTCTCCGATGACGCTTTCATCATAGAGCACCTGGCGCTGAAGATTTCCAGGCTCAACCGTATCGCCATCCACCAAACCGATGCGGCCGATGCCCGCAGCAGCCAGGTATAAGCCGGCTGCCGATCCCAACCCTCCGGCACCAACGATCAAGACAGAGGCTGATTTGAGCCTGAGCTGGCCTTCTACCCCGATTTCAGGGATCGCCAACTGGCGGGCGTAACGCTCGAGCTCTTCGTTCGAAAGTTTATCTCCCCTATTTTTCATCATTTTTATCATACCAAAGAATTTGAATTGATCTCCAAAACCACAACAAATGGATGTCTGTTGAATTTTAATCTGATAATCTGGGTCGCAATCCGATTTGGCAAGGAAATCCGACCTCTTGACGAGTATCGTTTGAAAAGCATATAATGAAAAAAGCCGCTTGAGCGATTATTCAGCTCCAGGCGGAGTTGACGGAGGTGCCTATGCCAGAAAAAACGAGCGAACCTGAAAAGAATGAAAAAATCGAAGAAGCGCGCAAGCACATGCATGCAGCACGCGAGAATATGCATAAAGTATACGAGTCGATGATTCCGGAAGGCGTACGCGAAAACAGGCGTGAAGCCCACAAGGAATTCCTTATGGGTTTACGCAGCCTGCTGGATGCTGCAATCGAGCATGCTGAAAAGCACAGCTGATCGATCATTCTGAAGGTGTAAAAACGCGCGAGGCCATGGCTTACCATGGCCTCGCGGTGTTTTGGCGGATCAATACTATCTTCCAAACAATATCCAGAAAAATGCAATCAGCGCAACTCCGGCAAATGCGGCCGCAGGGATGATCTGGCCCGCAAGGTAGAGTTGGACAGCGGCCAATAGAAGTGCAGCAAAAACGACGGCGCCTGCCGTCTTGCGTTGCGAGCGTTCGAGGCGCTGCACCTCGCGGGTGAGGCTGGGGGTGCGAACCTCCAGTTTTCCCTCTGACATACGGTCGATCAGCGAGTCGGTCTTGCCAGGAAGCGCGATGAGCACCTGGAAAATCTTGCCTGCTTCTTCAAGCACGGTTTCCCAGCGATTCGTCCCTTCTTTTTCGACCATCGAGGACGCATAGGGGGAAATGCTTACCCAAACGTTGAAATCAGGGTTCAGGCCGCTGCACATACCTGAAAGGATGCTGATGCACCGCCCAAGCAGGATGAAATTCTCAGGCACCTGGAAAGGCATCTCATACAAGAGGTCGCCAAATTCATCCGCCAGTTCTTCGGCTTCCCGGTGGCCCATTTGGCGCAACTGCGAGGTGGACTTGCCCCATAGATGATGGAAAACCTCACGACTGGCGCGTTCAAGTAATTCGGTATCCGCGCCTGGAAGAAGCAAATTCAGCATTTCATACGCCTGGATCAGGCGATGGGCATCTTGTGTACCAATGGAGATGAGCAGTTCCCTCAAACCCTTAAACGTCTCCTCGGGAAGCGTTCCTGTCATACCAAAATCGACAAACACCAGTTTCCATTCTTTAGCGTCTGCGCCCTGATCGGCGACCTGAACGAACAGGTTTCCGGGGTGCGGGTCGGCATGAAAGAATCCATCCTCGAAGATCTGTTTCAGGTAGGTATCGAAAAGCCTTGTAGCCACCTCGCCCCGGTCGATGCCGGCGTCTTCGATTGCCGCGTAATCCGTAATCTTAATACCGCCAACATCCTCGAGCGTGAGCACCCGTTTGGTTGTATGGGACCAAATTACTCGGGGGACGCGAACCTTGGGGTCATCTTTAAAGTTGGCTGCAAAAGTTTCGGCATTCTTCCCTTCGTGCATGTAATCGATCTCTTCGTAAAGAGAACGGCTGAACTCTTCAAGCAATTTCGGTACGTTCGCGCGCTTGCTGATGGGTTGGTACCGCTCCACCCACCTGCCCACGATCCGCAGCGCAGAAAGGTCGGTTTCGATGATCTCATCGATAAGCGGGCGTTGGACCTTGACCACAACCGACGGCCAGGGAGTGCCATCTTCGCGGGTGCCCGGCAATTTGGCGCAATAGGCCTGACCTATCGAAGCGGCCGCCAGGGGAGTATGTTCGAAATGGCTGAATTTCTGCTCGATTGGCATTCCAAATTCAGCTTCGAGCATCTCTTGAATTGGCTCGAACGGCGCAGGCGCGACTTCATCCTGCAAACCCGAGAGCTCGCTTGTGATCTCGCGGGGGAGCACATCCAACCGCGCGGAGAGGAACTGCCCCACCTTGATCAACACGCCGCCCATCTGGACTGCCAGGTTGCGGAACCGGCGGGCAATCATCTTCAGCCGCCGTGAGCGGGTGGAATTCGATACTGCACGCAGCCCGATCCGCGGCAGGATGATGTCCCATCCAATGAAACTTAAAATGGTCCATCCGAAGAACCAGAGAATACGAAAATAACGTCTACGAAACATAAAATTAATTATAACATTCACAAAATCACAAATTCACTCCATTTGCTCCAATTCGGCAAATCGATCCATCAAAACTGCAATAATTGGGAATCGGGTCTACAATTGAAGACAAATATGGGATATAAAGGGGTCATCATGGAATCTATCGATCATAATCACACCGAAATCTTGAAGAATATCGCTCATCGGGTAATGCTCGAGCGCGGCTTATTGCCTGACTTTTCAGACGCTGCCCTGGCTGAACTTGCCAGACTCGACCGGCCAGCCATCCCCGCCGGCAATCTCGATGGGATCCGCGACTTGCGCAACCTGATCTGGTCGTCCATCGACAATGACGATTCGCTTGATCTCGATCAGATCACCGTGGCCGAAGATTTGCCTGGAAGCAGCGAAAAAATCCTGGTTGCCATCGCCGATGTGGATTCGCTCGTCAAAGAAGGTTCAGCAATCGATGAGCACGCCGCTCACAACACAACTTCTGTCTATACCGCGGCTGAGATCTTTCCAATGCTGCCCGAAAGACTTTCCACAGGACTCACATCGTTGAATCTCGACGAGGACAGGCTTGCCTTTGTGGTGGAGATGATCATTGCTCCAGATGGATCGCTCACGAAATCCGATGTGTACCAGGCGCTGGTTCGCAACCACGCCAAGTTGGCGTATAACAGCGTGGCCGCCTGGCTGGACGGCGGGGGACCAATGCCACAAACCATCTCAGCGGTCGAAGGTTTGGAAGCCAATTTACGCCTTCAGGACAGGGTTGCCCAGCAGATCAAGCAGTACCGCCAGGCGCAGGGAGCCCTGAGCCTCGAAACGATCGAGTCGAAACCGGTATTCGAAGATGACCGTATATCAGGGCTTGAAGTCGAAGAAAAGAATCGCGCCAAGGATATCATCGAGAACTTCATGATCGCTGCGAATGGGGTAACCGCGCGATTTCTCTCCGCGCACCAGTTCCCCTCCATCCGCCGAGTCGTGCATACGCCGAAACGCTGGGACCGCATCGTCGCCATTGCGGCCGAGCATGGAACCCGCCTGCCGTTCGAGCCGGATCCAAAAGCGCTGGAGGATTTCCTGGTCGCCCAGCAGAAAGTTGACCCGCTGCGCTTTCCCGACCTTTCGCTGACCATCATCAAGCTGCTTGGAGCCGGAGAGTATGCCGCCGAGCCACCGGATGGAAACCTGGAAGGCCATTTCGGCCTTGCCGTCAAAGATTACAGCCACTCCACGGCGCCCAACCGGCGTTTTCCCGATTTGCTTACCCAACGCCTGCTGAAGGCGGCCATCCATCACCAGCCTGTGCCCTACACGCTGGATGAGCTGGATTCGCTGGCCAAACACTGCACCAATGCAGAAGACTCAGCCAATAAAGTCGAGCGCCAGGTGGGCAAATCTGCAGCAGCCTTACTGCTCGAAACGCACGTCGGGGAGCAATTCGACTCGCTGTGTACAGGCGCCGCGGACAAGGGCACCTGGGTGCGCCTTCTCAGCTACCCGGTCGAAGGTAAATTGGTCAGCGGCTACCAGGGAGTGGATGTTGGCGATAGAATCCGGGTGCGGCTTGAATCGGTCGATGTCGACAAGGGATTCATCGATTTCGTCAGAGCATAGACATTCAGTGAAGAGTACATGAAGAGGTGAAAGATTGATTTTCACCTCTTTTTTAACGGATTCCCGGCTTGTTCCTCCCATGTTGTGTGGAAGAGGCGCTCTTTGTCCGATTTTTGAGGGGCACGCGTGAAATAATCATACCAAGCCCGGGAGAGATGCGCAGGCAGCCCCCGGGGCGATAAGCATCGAAATAAGCCGTAGACGCAGCGCCTTCGGAATCAGTTTCAACATCCCGATACCTGTTGCTCTCGAAATCGAGGGGAGATTTCGTCCCATCATCTCAAGGCCAACGAGTCCAACCGAATAATTCACGTTTCTATAATCTTCTTGTCAACTCACGATGCATGCCCGACTATCAATTTACTTAATCATCTTACAAAATTGCGGAGTATATCTGCGAGTAATTGTATTATCATATTTTAGACAGCAAATTGTTTTTTTTGAATTCGCCGGTAGAGAATGATCCCTTGAGGCCGCCATTATCGTCACCAAATCCCGCCAGGCGGATCTGCAGGAGGAGAGGCGTCATCGCATCTCCAGGCTGGCCGACTTCTTCGGTGCGAGCCTGCGCTGCGATGAAAGGAGCACCAATATGATCAATCCATTCGAAGGGTACGAACAGATCATCCATGCCTGGCAGGAATTGGATTACAGCAAGCTCGATAAGGTGCCGGTCGAACAATCACTGCTGCCGCTCAAGCTGTTTCTGCTTGGACGCGAACAGGAAGGCTCCGAATTGCTCGAAGAAATCGGGTATCAGTTTGTTTCCAATACGGATAATGCTTTCATCCTCGAAGCCAGGCTGGTCAGCACGCCTTTCGAACCGGGGTCGAATGATCCAGTCAAAATGTCGAGCGAGGTGGTTTCCCTGTTCGATAGAGCCTATTTTGCCAATATCACGCTCGCTGAAGATGCCATCAAAAGGGAAGACCCTCTCCAGGCGATCAATTTCTACCAGAAGGCGTTGACAATCGCGCCGAATTCCCAAAAGATCACGTCCGATTACATCTATACCTGCATCCTGGGCGAAAAGATGAATTTGGGGATTCGCTACGCAGGGTTATTGAGGTCTCGCAAGGATTACTACGTGGCACTTGCCGGGTGCCTCACGCTTTCGAATCTCTACGGAAAAGCGGGTCTGGCCGTATTTCTAGCCCTGCTCTCCATCCTTTTCCCGTGGTGCTTGCTGGTTTTCATCCCGGGGCTGATCTTCTTTGGCTACGAGTTCATCGTCAGTATAAAAGCTGAAAACAAATTGATGAACTACATCTCGAAGTATTTTTTGATGTTCCTTGGGGGATTCCTGTTGCTCAGTTTGTTCATGTTCGTTATACTTTGAGCGATGCTGCTTTGCGCAGCTGATTTCTCTGCCGGGAGCCGGTTTCATGGAAAATCGAAGCGTCAGCGGGCGATTGTCGTTTCTTGATCGCTTTCTCACGTTGTGGATCTTCATCGCCATGGCGGTTGGCGTTGGTCTCGGATTCTTCTTTCCAAAGGCGATCGCCGCCTTCAATTCTACCGTATCCGTCGGCACGACGAACATCCCCATTGCCATCGGCTTGATCTTGATGATGTATCCCCCGCTGGCAAAGGTGCATTACGACGAGCTCGGCAATGTCTTTCGCAATTGGAAGGTATTGGGGCTTTCGCTGGTGCAAAACTGGGTCATCGGACCCATTTTGATGTTCGTTCTGGCAATCATCTTTTTGCGCGGCTACCCGGCATACATGGCGGGGCTGATCATGATCGGTCTTGCCCGCTGCATCGCCATGGTCATTGTCTGGAACGATCTTGCCAAAGGCGACACAGACTACGCTGCTGGCCTGGTAGCTTTCAATAGCATTTTTCAGGTGCTCTTTTACAGCGTCTACGCTTATGTCTTCATCACCATCCTGCCCACATGGTTTGGGCTTTCCGGCTCGGTGGTGCACATAACCATTGGCGAAATTGCCCGCTCGGTTTTCATTTACCTTGGCATCCCGTTCCTGGCCGGATTCATCACCAACCGCGTACTCATCCACTTCAAAGGCAAGGACTGGTACTTCAAATCCTTCATCCCCCGCATCAGCCCACTAACGCTGGTTGCGCTGCTGTTCACCATCCTGGTGATGTTCTCTCTGAAGGGCAATCTGATTGTTTCCATCCCGCTGGACGCCGTCCGCATCGCCATTCCGTTGTTGATCTACTTCGTGGTGATGTTCCTGGTCAGCTTTGGTCTCGGCAAGGCGATCGGCGCAGATTACAGGCAAACCACCACCCTATCCTTTACAGCCGCATCGAACAACTTCGAGCTGGCCATTGCCGTCGCCGTTGCCGTTTTTGGCCTCAACTCAGGCCAGGCGTTTGCGGCGGTGATCGGACCATTGGTCGAAGTGCCAGTGATGATCGGGCTGGTCAACGTTGCTTTCTGGCTGCAAAGGCGCTTGTTCGGGGTCAAGGTCGCCTGAAACGGCAGCATTTACAAGAAAATCGGGGCGGCGAAAGCTGCCCCGTTCCTTTTGTGCCGAGTTGTTACCGGATTCTCACGAGATGAATTCCGCGAATGATTCCATATCCTGACCCGGGAAGTAGCGGGAAATCTCCAGCCCTTCCAACGCGCGCCTGATCTCGTCGCGTTCATACTTCACGCCCGCGAGCCTTCGTTCCACGTCCTCCGGCTCCAGCTCGGCAAAGTAGTCACCGTAGAATTTGGCGCACTGGATCACGCCCTTTTTGACGTCGAATCTGGCATCGATCTCGCCTCCGTTGAAGCGCTGCCGTTTCTCGATGTTGAAATCCGGAGAATTCCCGTACGTCCACTCCCAACTGCGGTAGCGCTCGTCTGCCAGTTTGCGCACCGCCGCCCAATCTTCGGGAGTCAAGGGAAAGCGTGGAATCTCGGCTATGCCTTCGAAATAAGTTTCCAGAATGAGTTCTTTGAAGCTTTCGATGTCAAGCGGCTGCTCGAGGAATTCGCTGATGTTTGCCACGCGGCTGCGCACAGACTTGATCCCCTTCGAAGTGATCTTGCTCTCATGCACGTTCAGAGCTTCTGAGACGTGCGAAAGGTCGCTGTTGAAAAGCAGCGTCCCGTGACTCACCATCCTTCCGCGCGAGATGTATTGCGCGTTACCCGAGACTTTGCGCTCATTGATCTGAATATCATTTCGCCCGGTCAGTTCAGCATGCACGCCGATTTTGGCCATGGCTCGAACCACAGGTTCTGTGAACTTGCGAAAGTTCTGGAAATTCTCAGGCTGATAATCCGTGATGAAACTGAAATTCAGATTGCCGAGATCGTGATATACGGCGCCGCCGCCCGACAACCTGCGCACGACGTGAATGCCGTGTGTTTCGACGTATTCGCGGTTGATCTCTTCGATCGTGTTCTGGTGCCTGCCAATGATGATCGAAGGCTCATTGATATAGAACAGGAGCAGATCATCATGCAGATCGGACTTGCGGAGCACATACTCTTCAAGCGCCAGGTTGATCGCGGGGTCGTGTTCATCCAGGTTGTCAACAAAAAGCATTGGGTTCACCCTCTCTTCATCGATTCACCACGCTCACCGTAATGATTTCACCGGTGGGGTTGGGCATTGCGCAACCCATGATACCCCAATTGGCTTGCGAATTCCAATCTTCTTGGATTGTGCTGCATTGGAGGACGTCCCTATGCAGGGCTCGCTTCCTGAATTTCGACAGCATCTGTAATCGGGCGCGACACAAAGAGCCGGTTTGCCGCCACCACCAATCCCAGGATCATCCAATAATAAGGCAGGGCAAAGGTATCCAGGCTGAAGCCCTCGAAGATCAAACTTATGATGGCAATCTGGCCGATGATGCCAACTGCCTTGGCAATCCGCGATTCAGACTGCTCGGTCTCCCGCGCCGTCTTCCAACCCACCCACATCCAGGAAATGAACACAGCGAAGCCGGCTATACCCGTCTCTGCCAGCAGCCGCGTCCACAAGTTTTTTGCATTTGGCAGGAAAGCATTCGAAAGGTAGATGCGCAGCACTTCAGGCAATTTAAAACCGAAATTATTCATCACCCGGGGGATGAGATAGCCGGCATTGCCCAACCCCACCCCAAAGATCGGATACATCAGGAAAATACTAAAACCGGCCATCCAATAGACAATTCTTTCAGCGAGTTGGATCCGGCTGGCCCACGCCAGGAAGCCGAGTTGCTGCAGTGTCTGGAGGTCGAAAAGATCGGCCATGCGCTTGGGGTCGATCTTGGTCAACGCCCAACCGGCTGCCAGCACAACCCCTGCCAGGAGGATCATCAAGCCAAGCCAGAATGCCAAATCGAAAAGCGGATTCCGTTTATGAAGGCCCTGAGCCTCTGTGCTTGAATGGCGATGAAATAATCTCTGCCGCACGGTATTCATCAAACGCAGGAACAGGAAGGTCAAATACCCCAGGCTTCCGAGCCATCCAATCCTAGATTTGCTAAAGATGAGCACGAAAAAAGCGACGGCCAGAAGAATATTCTCCAGGCTGATCTTGAAAATGCGCAGCTTGTGGAAACTGATCTTCTTGATGGTCAGTCCCAACCAGATGGGGATGTAGAACATGTTCAATTGATGCGCCAGCCATGATGGTTCAAACGCCAGGCCGTTCAATCTTCCGTAGAATGTGGTTTCACTGGCCACAAGCAGATTCTGTACACCCATCATCACGCCGGGTACCCGCCCGAGTACAATCACGAACACGAACTGAACCAGGCAGTATGCCAGCATGGCTGCGCCGCTGATGTTGACAATGCGAAAGAATGCATGCAGCTTGCCTTCATCAGTGATCCACATGGAGATTGCCAGGTAGAAACAAATTCCCAATCCCAGGGTAAGGATATTCGGCAATTCGTTTGCCAGCAGGGGTACATTCTTGAAATTGGGCAGCGGCAGGAAAAACGCAAGACTGGATGAAATGAGCGCAAGGCAGAAGAACACCAGCAAGGGTACTGTTTGAAGCGGAAGTGTCTTGCCGCGAAGAATCGCGGGGATCAACCAGATGACGACGAGGATTGCCAGAAAGAGCGCAGAAACAGGAGCGACATCCGTCCCACCCATGACTCTGGAAAGCAGCGGCAGGCTGGTGATGGGGAGCAGCGCGACCAGCAAACCCCACGAAGCGTTGGTGATGACAGAATAGACGCGTCTCATTCGTGATGGAAGATGCTTGCAGGTGAGTAGATGCCTTCAGTGACGAGAAGCGCGAGGATGAACCCGATCACAGCCCCGGCACTGACCAACCATCCGCGTTCGGCGCGAATCGGGTTGCCCGGAACTGTTGCCTCCTGGTAGGCGTCCACTGTCAATTCGGGGGAGAGGCCCATGCTGAGCTGCTGGGCAGAGGCGAGATCTTGTGTGATCGCTGCCAACTGGGATTCCAACTCGCTCTTTCCGCCAGTGCAAACTGGCGCGGCTTGGTTCGCTGCCGTGCCCGCCAGGCAATCTTGCAGATCAGTCTGCGTCTTCGCCAGTTCAGCAGCAATCAAGGACTGCCTTTCACCTTCCTTCAACGCCGCATAATAGAGATTGCCCCAGGTATTGGCAATTTGGGCCGCAGTTGCGGCATCTCTCCATTGAACCTTGAGGTACGTGCTTGTGATTTGCCGCTCAACAGTGGAAATTTTCAACAGTTCAGATTGATCGAGGTCGATACCGTTTTGCTTTTCTGCAGCAATGACGCTGTCGATCACATTCTGAGAATAAGCGAGTTCACCAACATGCATCAGTTCCACGTCCATCATGAATTCGGTGACATTGGGATTGGACGCCAGATCGATATTGGTCACTACTTCGAATCGGGCTTCATAAACCGGCGGGAAGAGAAAGCTCAAACTCAAACCGATCAATCCCCCCAGGATCAATCCGGCGGCAATCATCCACCATTGTCTTGTATACTTTGCCGAAAGAATTGCGGGGCGGTAATCAGCCTTGGGGTTCGTCGCTGCCTTCATTTTTTCGTAATGTAATCCTTCAACTTACGATTGAGTGTATTTATGAATGATTTGCTTCCCAAAAGTATAATCCCGATAATCCCC
>JAJXZS010000029.1 GCA_021779955.1 Chloroflexota bacterium
GTGATGGCAGTTGCAGATGTAATCAAAGATTCCTCTGCGAAAGCCGTTGCCGAACTCAAAGATCTCGGCCTGCAAGTGGCGATGATCACAGGCGATAACCTCCAGACGGCAAAAGCAATCGCAAACCAGGCAGGCGTGGATATCGTCGAAGCTGAGGTTTTACCATCTGGCAAGTCGGATACTGTGAAGAAATACCAGGGCGAGGGAAACATCGTTGCCATGGTCGGCGATGGGATCAATGATGCCCCCGCACTTGCCCAGGCTGACGTTGGACTCGCCATCGGAACTGGAACCGACGTTGCCATGGCTGCCGCTCCGATCACTCTGATCAGCGGGGATTTACGCGGCGCCGCGAGGGCAATTCGTCTCTCAAAGAAGACGATGAATACCATCAGGCAGAATTTGTTCTGGGCTTTCTTCTACAACATCATCCTTATTCCAGCTGCAGCTCTCGGATTACTTAATCCGATGATCGCCGCTGGCGCGATGGCATTTAGCAGCGTGTTCGTGGTGACAAACAGCCTACGGCTCAAACGAGTGCAGTTGTAAGATCTAAAGAAGTTGTCTGATGCGCAGACAACTTCTTTTTTATTATTAATACCCAAGTGGTAAAATATTTTCAATATAGAGAAAAAGGTGGAAATGATGGACCTAGAGACGAAAGCAATCAATACAATCAGGTTTCTTTCTGCAGATGCTGTCGAAAAGGCAAATTCGGGCCATCCCGGTTTGCCGATGGGCGATGCAGCCATTGGTTACACTATTTGGACAAAACACTTGAGATTCGACCCCACGAACCCATCGTGGATCAACCGGGACAGGTTTGTTTTATCGGGCGGCCACGGCTCGATGCTCCTCTATAGCTTGCTTCACCTCACCGGGTACGATTTGACGCTCGATGACATCAAAGCGTTCAGGCAGTGGCGAAGCAAAACGCCAGGGCATCCCGAGTATGGATTGACCCCCGGGGTCGAACTGACCACCGGTCCACTTGGACAGGGATTTGCGAACGGCGTCGGCATGGCCATTGCCGAAGCACACCTGGCTTCCGAATATAACCAACCGGGATTTGATCTATTCGATCATTTTATTTATGGGATTGTGACTGACGGCGATTTGATGGAAGGCATCTCTTCTGAAGCGGCATCGCTCGCGGGGCACTTGAAACTGGGAAGGATTATTTACTGTTACGACGACAATCGCATCTCGATTGATGGCCCGACAGACCTGGCGTTCACGGAAGATCGCGGAAAGCGATTCGAAGCCTACGGCTGGCAGGTGCTGCATGTAGAAGATGGAAATAACGTGTCTGAGATTGACAGCGCGATCAAAGAGGCGAAGCTGGATCCACGACCCTCGTTGATCATCTGCAGGACTCATATCGGTTTTGGCCTGCCGACTCGCCAGGATACAGAAAAAGCGCATGGCGAACCCCCAGGCGAAGAGGAATTGAATGGGGCGAAGGTGAAGTTGGGGTGGCCCTTGGAGCCACGGTTCTATATCCCTGACGATGTGCGTGATTATTACCTGGCTGCCGGCAGAGCAGGTCACCAAAAAGCGGAAGCTTGGGCGGTTTTATTCAGCCAATATAAGCAAGCCGAACCTCAAAAAGGCGCTGAGATCGAGCGCAGGTTCAAAGGTGAATTGCCCGCCAATTGGGATGCCAATTTACCACTGTTTGCAGCCGATCCAAAGGGAATCGCCACCCGGGTAGCTTCCGGCCAAACTCTCAATGCCCTGGCAGGAGTTCTGCCCGAAATTGTAGGCGGATCTGCCGACCTTACTCCTTCTAATAATACATGGCTCAAGCAATCAACCGCTTTCGCGGCTGATAATCCGCAGGGACGCTACTTCCACTTTGGTGTGCGCGAACATGGCATGGGCGGATTGGTCAATGGCATGTCTTATTACGGCGGGTTAATTCCGTTCGGAGCGACCTTCCTCATTTTTACCGATTACATGCGCGGGGCTCTGCGCTTATCGGCGCTCTCGCGGATTCATTGTATTTGGGTAATGACGCATGACAGTGTTGGGCTCGGAGAGGACGGCCCAACCCACCAGCCGGTAGAGCAGCTAGCTTCACTGCGGGCCATGCCGAATATGACGGTCATCCGGCCTGCGGATGCCAATGAGACTCGCGAAGCCTGGAAAGTAGCTATCGAAAACAAAAACGGACCAACCTTGCTGGCCCTCACGCGACAGGCCATTCCGACCCTCGATAGGCACGTCTATGCAAGTGAAAAAGGTCTGCGCAAGGGTGCCTACGTTCTTGCGGACCTGGGTAAAGGAACACCTGAGATTATCCTGATGGCGACTGGCTCGGAAGTGAGCCTGATCACCGGCGCAGGTGAATTACTTGCCAGGGAAGGTCACAGTGTGCGGTTGGTATCTTTTCCGTCCTGGGAGCTATTCGAAGAAGCCGGAAAGGAATACCAGGACAAGGTTTTACCCCGGAGCATCAAAAAACGAATCGCAGTCGAGATGGCGAGTTCGATGGGTTGGGAGCGTTGGGTTGGCGATGAAGGCAAGGTCGTGGGTCTGGACCACTTTGGCGCGTCCGCCCCGTTGCAGGAGATTCTCAAAGGATTCGGTTTCACGGTCGATCATGTCTATTCTGAAGCAAAAAGCTTGCTGGAAAGGAATTAACCATTATGCGTATAGCGGTGGCTTGTGATCACGCCGGATTTCCATTGAAGAAGGAAGTGATTGCCGCAGTCGAACAAAGCGGAAATCAGGCAATTGATCTGGGAACTTTCGATCAGGAACCCGTGGACTACCCGGATTATGCTGAGAAGTTGGGCAATTTGATCGTTGCCAGGGACGCTGAACGCGGGATTTTGGTTTGCGGTTCAGGTGTTGGGGCATGCATAGCCGCAAACAAGATCAAAGGCATTTACGCTTCGGTTTGCCATGATACCTATTCCGCCCGCCAGGCTGTAGAACATGACAACATGAATGTGCTTTGCCTTGGGGCACGCGTGATTGGTGAAGAGATCGCCAAGGAATTGGTAAAGGAATTTCTGTCAGCCAATTTCTCTACTGAAGAACGCCATCGCAGGCGTGTGGGAAAAATCCTGCAGCTTGAGAAGAATGGCAAAATCGGCTGATTTAAATTTATGAAATAGGAAAGGTGAGAAGATGGACGCAATTACTCAACTGCATTCATTGGGTCAATCCTTATGGTATGACAATATTCAACGAAAGCTATTGGAGAACGGCGAGATGCAGCGCATGATCTCTGCGGGAATGATCCGCGGAATGACTTCGAACCCAAGCATTTTCCAAAACGCCATTGAGAATTCAACAGACTACGATTTCGAGATCAAAGCAATGTCGTGGTCGGGTAAAAGCGCCGAGGAGATTTTCTGGCAGGCAGCAGTGGATGATATCCAGGCTGCGGCCGATCTTTTCTTGCCGCTGTATCGAGAAACCAATGGAGGCGATGGGTACGTGAGCATCGAAGTCAATCCATTGCTGGCAAACGATACCCAAGGCACGATCGAGCAGGCTCAGGCTCTTTGGAAACGAGTCAACCGTCCCAACTTGATGGTCAAGATTCCGGCAACAAAAGCCGGATTGCCCGCGATTCGGTCTGCGATCGCTGCTGGCTTGAACATCAATGTCACTTTGATCTTCGCTTTGATGAGATACGCAGAAGTGATCGATGCCTACATGACCGGCCTGGAGGACAGGGTACTTGCCGGTAAACCCATCGACTCGATTGCGTCTGTCGCATCATTTTTTGTCTCGCGGATCGATACCAAGGTGGACAGCCGTCTATTGCAATTGCAATCAGCTGGCAAGATCAGTTCTGAGGATGTATCGCAAGTTGCCGGGAAGACGGCAATTGCTCAAGCGCGGCTCGCTTACTCAATCTTCGAAAAGCAATTCGGAAGCTCCCGATTCGAAGCTCTAAAGGCGAAGGGAGCTAAAGTACAACGCCCTCTTTGGGCATCCACAAGCACGAAGAATAAGTCTTACCGCGATGTGGTCTATGTGGAGGAATTGATCGGACCGAATACTGTCAACACTGTGCCGCCCCAAACATTGGAAGCATTTGCCAATCACGGAAAAGCTGAGGTCACCCTCAAGAATGGCACCAGAGCAGCCCTTGAAACCAACGATTTCGTGGAGAAGCTGGGAATTTCTATGGATGTGGTGACCCAGGAACTCGAAGACGAGGGAGTCAAGGCGTTTGCTAATGCTTTCGAAGGCTTACTTGCTTCCATCGAGAATAAACGGATCGAAAACAGCAGCCAGCTTAACGCGCTTAAAAACGAAGTGAAAAAACGGATTATCGATTTCGAAAAGATCCATGCAGTTGACCGTCTCTATTCCATCGATCCGACGCTATGGACTACCGATCCGGAAGGGCAGAAAGAGATCCGAAATCGGGAAGATTGGCTCAAGCTGCCATGGACTAGCGTCGAGCATATCCCTGAAATCTATAAGTTCCGTGATGAAGTGCTTGCCCGGGGCTACACCCATGCCATGCTGCTGGGGATGGGCGGATCATCCCTCGCTCCCGAGGTGATGAGCCTGATCCATGTTCACGAACCCGAAAAAACACCGGGTCTCGACCTTGCAATTCTCGACTCGACCGATCCAACCCAGGTGGAAGCAGCCTATGCTCGATCTGCGATGGACAAGACCCTCTACATTGTTTCATCAAAGTCCGGAACTACGGCTGAAATTACAGCATACCTGGATTACTTCTGGGCGCAGGCCGAGAAAGAATTAGGACCGAAAGCAGCCGAGCATTTTGTAGCCATTACCGACCCTGGAACGCCTCTAGAAAAGCTGGCGCTCGATAGGGGATTTACCAGGGTATTCAGAGCCGACCCGAAAGTTGGCGGACGGTATTCGGCCTTGACCTTGTTTGGCCTGGTTCCGGCAGGTTTAATCGGAATCGACCTGAATGCTTTGCTCTCTAAAGCACGCTGGTTGGCAGAAGCTTGCAAGCCGGATCGTCCAGTCGAATCCAACCCCGGAGTTGTTCTCGGTGCATGCATCGGCGAGGCGTGGAAACAAGGTGTGGATAAGTTGACCATTCTGACCGATCCAGCCTGGAATTCATTTGGAAGCTGGCTCGAGCAACTTCTCGCTGAAAGCAGCGGGAAGATCGGGAAGGGCATCGTGCCTGTAGACCAGGAACCTGAGATTGCCCCTGAGCTTTATGGCAAGGACAGATTGTTTGCCTATATTCGATTTGATGGCAGCAAGGATCTTTTCGTTAAGAAGTTGGTCAAGAGTGAGCACCCGGTTCTTGTTCTGGATGTGAAGGAAACCACCGATCTTGGAGACATGTTCTTCATTTGGGAGGTCGCAACTCCGATCGCGTGCGCCGTACTGCAGGTCAATCCATTCGACCAGCCCGATGTGCAGGACAGCAAAACCCGCACCGAGAAAAAAGTGGAAGCGATCAAAGCAGGAGTCACTTCACAAGAACGTCCAGCTGCTTACGAAGTCGATTATGCGAAATTCTACGGTGATCTTGACGGAATCGAAACTGAGGGTAAGTCGATCGCCGAACTCATCATCAAGTTCTTGCTGAAAAAGGGAAGGCCAGGCGATTACGTGGCCATCAATGCTTATCTCCCTCGCAATGCGCATACCACCGAAGAATTGCAGTCGCTGCGTAAGATCATCCTCGAGCAAACGGATAAAGCAACGACCCTGGGATTTGGTCCACGCTTCCAGCATTCCACTGGACAATTGCACAAGGGCGGTTCAGACGAAGGCATTTTTGTGCAGATTGTGGCAATTAATGATGATGATGTGGAGATTCCAACCGAAGGAATTCTGTTTGGTCAATTCGAGCGAGCACAGGCAGATGGGGATCTTGAAGCCCTGGAAGCCAGGAATCGCAGAGTGCTGCGTATCGAGCTACCGGTTCCGGATCCATCGATTTTGATACGTTCCTTTGCCTGAGGGGATGCGATGAGCCCAGATCGAATTGACGAATTCCAATCATACCGTGGAAAAATGAATGCGCGGATTGGCGAGATCGACCATCTTGGCATTAAGCGCTTTTACAATCTCGACACGAATGCGTATCATGACGGTGCGCTGGATGCGAAGACGAAGGAATTGCTTGGATTGGTCGCGTCGATGGTGCTCCGCTGCAACGACTGCATCGATTACCACATCATCCAATGCGTCGATGCCGGATGGAGCGATGAAGAGCTTTACGACGCCTTCAATGTCGGGCTGGTTGTGGGCGGCAGCATCGTGGTCCCCCATCTGCGTCACGCTGTAGAATCCCTTGATCTGTATCGCGCCCGGAAGAAGTGAATCATTTAGCTTGAAGTAAAAGCCCGAATTCATGTGAACTCGGGCTTTTGAATATTGAACCGGCAGAATATTCTAGAATTCTCTATTCTGGTTTGCACCGCCGCTTCCTTCGCGGGAGCATGAGCCAAAGGATCGGGAAAAAGATCAAAAAAGAGGTGACCGGGTGAGACAGAATCCAAAGAACGGACTGGATGGCCTTGCGGATCAACGAAATCTCATGGCTGCGAGCTGCTGGCACCGATTGAGGTGTATCCCAATCGAGACCCTCGAGGCGGTCCATCAGGTTCTGTTCGACGCACCCCTCAAGGCTGAAAATGTAGAGGTGATTGGCTTGCTTGCTGGCCATCAACAAATCGCGTTTCAACTCAAGCCAGCGCAGCTTGCGCAGCGGAGGCATCTCATCGATCATCGTGCCCCCTCCTGTGCTCCCGACTCCGATTGCATTGGCATCGCTTGCGTAGCTCCATAGAACTGCATCAGCAGCTTTGCCAAAGATGCTCGAGTAGAGCATGAGAACTTCGCGGTCGACATCGAGGGCGGGTAAGCCAAAAAGACGAGCCAGAGTCGAGGAGTGAGCCTTGCGTTCATCAACCACCGATGGGAGCTGGTAAGTTTCGACAGCGTAACCATCTTCGTGAATTTGGGCGATCAAGTCTTCCATCACCCGCTCAAGCCGGCGATATTTGCGGAAAGAAAAGAGGCGTTTTTTCAATGTCAAAATCTGACCAAATGGATTGAGGTTCAGTCTGGTCAACATGTCGATGCGCGGTTCGATGTCGAGCCCGATCGCTGCCCAGGTCAACTGATTTGCCTGGGTCGACGACCGGAATTCTGCGTATTTTTGAGCCGTCTGGTGAACTGTATCCAGGCTGGTCCAGTAGCCTTCCTCGCGGGTAAGCAGAAGCCAGGCTGTCACAGGAACGCCGGCGCGGGTAAGCTTTTTCACCACGTTTACCAATTCAGGTGTCAATTCGTGAATCGCCAGGGAGAGGTTGGCGTCCATGCGGGCGAGTTGGTTGATCAATCCATTCGAAGTGAAGAATTTTTCGAGTTCACTGGAATGGAGCTCACAGAAAAAGGTGATCGAGGATGGTTTCATCACATTCCTTTCATACACAGACACGTTTTATGCTCGCCCTGCAAAGTATAGCTTAAGCTTCACTGTCGAGTGTCCGAAATCCTTGCAGTACATTTTTGGATCTATTTCATTGTAACGGAAAACCGCCTGCAAGAGCGGGGTTGCAACATGATGCTGCGGGCAATCGTGGCTCGATACCATCCAAACGAACGGGACAAGAATATCGACGAAGCGCCAGACACTTGTTCTCGCAAGCTTGCAATATGCATCTGTTGAGAGGAAAGATATACCTTCAGTGGCCTTTGAGGATCCAGATTGGCAAGCGTCATTTCAAGAACCTCGTGCTCTGGAGAGTAGATCAGAAATGCACTAAGGCATTGGGAGTCTGAATCTTGATTTGAGTCGGAGGAATTGTCAGCGGTATTGATGATCGGGTGGAGGATTAGAGTGCGTACTTTGGGATCTGCAGAATGGGCCGTCAAAGGATTGAATTGACCGCAATGCGACGCAAAACTATCAGGTTCGTCCACGCAAGCAAAGAGCAACTCATCTGAATGCTCAAACAACACTGCAAGAGATTTCAGATTGATGATCTCAAGTTCATTCTGAGCCAAAGTGAGCAAGCGATTCTCTAATTGAGAGGCGAGCGAACGTGTATAGCCGCTCAAATCGACAGCTTGCGGGATTTGCCTGCCCGAGATACAAGAAGAAAGCTGAGCGTGGATTCTTGAAATCGCTTTTCCCATTTTGACGATGTGTGAAGCGCAAGATTCGAAAATGTTCATTGGCGGCATCTCGAGGCCTTCAGGCGGGATTTCAAACGGCATCAATTGCCAGAAAACGAAATCGATGTTGTCGCCAGCTTCCGAAAATGCTCTTTCATTCCATTGAATGCATAGTTCTTCATCTTCTGAACCGTCCAGAGACTTGCATAGCATTCCAACCTGTATCTTTGGATCGTACGCGTGCAAAACCTGAGCCAACCGGCTCACTTTTCTGCCGTAGACGGTCGCCGATTCGGCTGAGAGGTCCCAGCGCTGCCATGCGTTACCCGAGATGATCACATAAGGTGAGTAAATCAGCGCATGGTTATCGTTCGACAACCACCTTGACAGGCTTGCAGGGCTTGCAGAGTTACCATCAAGCACCCAATAGATCTGCGACCGTGAATTTTGGCAGCGTTTTAATAACGTATCAAAAGCGAATTCCCCACCCGTGTTTCCGTCCGAAAATGGATTGATCGCAGGGAAGCAAATCGTGCCATGCTCAACTCCCGAAGGTGAGTTGAATTCGAAACCAGCCAGATGCCAATCAAGCAGGGGCGGTCCGACCCGGGCCAGTCCGTTGATGTCTGTATAAACAACTGAAGGGTCTCGTTCCAGGGGCAGACTATTGGAAAGCTCAATAGCTGAGTCCAATTCGATTATAAGCCGGGCATGGACCGGTTTGCGCAACGCTGTCATCCATGCAGGGATGTGGCGCACCGTTTTTGATTCGGTGAATACGGTGAATTGGATGATTCCTGCTTCCTTCGTGTTCGCCCACAAAACAAGTCTCTTTGGCCGGGCAGCAATCGTTCCTGAAATCTCGATCTGAACTCCGGTGGGTATTGGAGCCGGACTGGAGGTCGAAATATGGCCGGCATTCTTCGGTGATTGCCCGGTGACCCGGTATTCCACCTGGTTGGAAGGAATTTCAAGGCCGTCCGCGATCAGTTTCAGAGTTGTGATCGTACCTGCCGCATAATTGTTTTCGATCATAAAGCGAAAACGCGAACGATCATAATGATAGCTGTTGGGTACGAGCATTTTGCGAAGGATGAATTCAGGGATGGCCATGTGGATTGGTATTGGATGAGGATTTTAGAATCAGGTTTGCTTGATTGCCAATGCGACTGCACCCAATACGCCGGCGCGATTGCCAAGCGCGGGCGGGATGATGTACTGATCGATGTGCTGCTCGATGGCGGGGTGATCGACATATCGGTTCAAGATGGTTTTGGTGCGAATGCGGATCTTCTCGAGCAGACCCGTATGATTCATTACCCCGCCGCCCAGGATGATCATTTGAGGAGAGAGCGCAAGGATGATGGTCTGAAGCGCCTGGGCAATGTAATCTGCTTCAAGATCCCACGCAGGGTGATCATCGGGCAGGAATTGTGCAGGGGTATGCCAGCGTTGCAGAATGGCAGGGCCTGCTGCGAGCCCCTCCCAGCAATCTAGATGGTATGGGCAGCTCCCCATAAATGGATCCACGATGCGGTCATGGTTGACCACAATATGCCCCAATTCGGGATGAATCATTCCGTGAACGGGTTTGCCGTGAACGACAACTCCCCCGCCGATGCCTGTGCCGATGGTGATATAGACGTAATCGTCGAGGCCGCGTGCAGCGCCCCAGTAACCTTCGCCTACGGCGGCTGCGTTGACATCAGTATCGATGGTTGCGGGAATACCGAGTTCGTCCTGGATGAGCGAGAGTACGGGTATGTTTCGCCAGGCGAGTTTCGGCGTGGTCGTGATCGATCCGTATGTTGATGAACGTGGATTCAGGTCGAGCGGGCCGAAGAAACCAAGTCCGATTCTGCTGATCTTGATCCCTGAACCGTTGATCGATTTCTTAAGGAATTCGCATACCTTTGGAATCGTTTCACCAGGCGTGGTCGTGTCGATTCGCGTTTCCGCGAGTACCTGCTGCGGGTCTCTGGCAATAATGCAATTAAATTTTGTGCCTCCCGCTTCGATTCCAGCGAACCATTCATCCATGTTTACACCTGTCCAAGTGAATTGTCTTAATCATAGCATAACTACATTTATGACAGCCGATTTGTGAAAAACTAGTATAATGACTGAATTAGAGGTTGTTAATCGCTTTTAATGTTGTTGAGACAGGCGGAATCCGGAAACGGATTGTTTTTGTATTTCACCGACGCAGCTATAAACGAGATGATGAGGAAAATATGGACTTATTCGAGAAATGCCGATCATACACCATCGCAAAGAAAGCAATTGAAGAAGGGATTTATCCTTATTTTATCCCTTTGGATGAGAACGAAGGGACGGAAGTCGTATTCAAGGGGCAACGACTGATCATGTGCGGCTCCAACAACTACCTGGGGCTTACCACACATCCCAAGGTGCGAGAAGCGGCAATCGAAGCCATCAAAAGATTCGGCACAAGTTGCACGGGGTCACGCTTCTTAAACGGAACGCTGGCCATGCACGAACAACTTGAAACCGAACTGGCTGAATGGGTGGGCAAGGAAGCAGCTTTGGTGTTCTCCACAGGTATGCAGACGAACCTGGGTACAATCAGCGCGCTGGTGGGCAGAGACGATGTGGTAGTGTTGGACAAGGACGACCATGCAAGCATCGTCGATGGCGCAAGGCTCGGCTATGGCAAAATCGAACGCTTCCGCCATAACGACCTCGATCATCTGGAGCGCGTATTGAAATCCATTCCCGAGACATCCGGCGCGCTAATCGTTGTGGACGGCATGTTCAGCATGGAAGGCGACCTTGCTCCCATTCCTGAACTGGCAAAGATCGCCAAGAAATACGGTGCACGCTTGATGATTGATGATGCGCACGGCATGGGAGTGTTGGGAGGCGGGCACGGTACCACCGCTCATCTAGGAGCGACGAACGACGTAGATCTAATCATGTCAACATTTAGTAAATCATTTGCATCGCTGGGTGGGTTTATTGCAGGCAATGAGAATACCGTTCACTATATCAAGCACAATGCGCGTTCTTTGATCTTTAGCGCGAGCATTCCGCCGGCGAACGCTGCTGCAGCGCTAGCCGCCCTTCACGTGATGCGTGATGAGCCAGGATTGGGCGACACGGTCTGCAAGATTGCGGAAAAGATGCGCAACGGCTTCAAATCGATGGGATTTGACATCGGCAATTCGGTCACGCCGGTCATTCCCATCATCATTGGCGATAACGAAAAGACATTCCTCGCCTGGAAATTGCTTTTCGACAACGGCGTGTTTGTCAACCCGGTGATATCGCCCGCAGTCAACGAAGGGCATCAATTGC